>JBEKGJ010000065.1:0-27992 GCA_050012855.1 Verrucomicrobiota bacterium
CCCTATGCCTACTTGAAAGACGTGCTGGAGCGCCTGCCCACGACGACCAACCACCAAGTCGCTCAACTGACTCCGCTCAACTGGAAGGCGGCTCGTCCCTCGCAGATCCCGCAGGCGGCCTGAATCCGCTTCAGCGTCCAGCCAACCCGCCATCCTATCACGCCCGTCCTGCCAGAACAGGGGGACCCCGCTTTACCGCTTACCATCGAGGGGAGCAGTTTGCGGGTGGAGGATTTCCGCTAAGCCGGCCGCGGTCGCCAGCCGGATGGCTGACCTGCCGGCCGTACGCTTGCATTTCCAGCTTACTCAACCGGCAGCACCCCTTGTGAAGGGCTGAGTTCTTGGAGGTGAAACATGCCAATACCAAAAACTCAGCCCTTCACAAAGGCGAAATCGCGAAAGTACGAACCCGAAGGGCAGTCCGCCCCACTATTCTTTGAAAGGAAAAAACGACGACGCACCTCGGGAGAGAAAAACCCACCCTTCATTGTGAGGCGAATACTGTCACCAACTGTTTCAATCAACCGCTCTGACTGCAGGAGAGAGATTAAAGGCCCGAAGGTTACGTCAACAGTTTCCTGAAACAGCGATTCGTACAACTGCTTCGAAACCCCATCGTAAAAAGCAAGCCCCATAACCAGTGCCCTTGCCTTCCGCTCCGTGAGAGTCAGTCTCTTCGCTCGCCAAATCGGCAACCGCTTCCCGTCAATAGCAAGGCGATATCCCGGCTCGTCTAAGTGGTTGAAGTAAGTCGTATCATCCAGGTATCCGTATGCGGCTGGGCCGACCCCGAGCAGGTCGTTGAAACGAACCCATTTGTCTTTCTGGTGTTGATGGTCATACTCAGGTGCAAGCACGAACGCATCATTCTCAATCGCGATATAACCTGAATCCCTCAGAACAACGTGAGCCATGGCAAGCATCGTGATACGAACATCGTCACTTGGCAGATGCCGCCGGCTCATATCATAGATGCGTGTGCCTGACTTTACGCGCAACTGATGAATGGAAACGGATTGTGGCCGCACTCGGGCAATCGTTTCAAGCGTGTTCGCCCAATCCTGGAGCGTTTGGGTGGGCAGCCCATAGATGAAGTCCATGTTGATATTGGAGAAGCCAGCATTCCCTGCAAGTTGGTAGGCCTCCTCCGCCTGTTCCGCTGTATGTTTTCTGCCACACAGTTCGATCAAACGCGGCTCGAAACTTTGAACCCCCATACTTAGTCGGTTTACACCCAGCCCGCGCAAGACGTGGAGCTTCTCGACTCGGCTGTCCACCAGAGTTTCCGGTGACGCCTCCCATGTGTACTCGCGGAGACAAGAGACATCCCTAATACCAAATATCTGAATGAGACCTTTGGCTAACCGTTCGATTTGGTGGGAAGACATCGCTGTTGGCGTGCCGCCGCCAATGAAGACCGTTTGAATTTGTTTTCCGAACCCCTCTGGTAAAACCTGACTCCACAGTGCCATCTCCATGAGCAGACTATTCAAAAAAGAATCAATCTGCGGCAGGCTCCGCAACTCCGTGCGCGTATAATGGCAATATGAGCATGTGCCAGCACAGAAAGGCACATGAACGTAAACGCCTGTGGGATTCGCCCTCTTGAAACTGGGCAATCCAGAGTTTAAAGGCAGGACACGCATGTCATTCGCGAGCGGGTAATTGTAGATGATCTCAAATTGTTCCGGATCACGGCGCAGCCAAACCGGAAGGCTATCGAGTCCATTCTCGACAATGAACTGTTTCGCGCGTTCGAGGATTAGTGATAACGACATCGCAACAAACGGGTTCACATCTTACGGCGCGAAGAACAATTCTTGAGTAACCTCTCCCATCCAAGAGGATCACCGGGATAAGCCGCTTGAAGCGACATCTCGGTCAAAGCCACGATGTCTCCTCGCCTCTTCCAGTATTGGATCCATTCCCTAATCTGCCGCACATTTTCTAACTTGGCGGACAGTGGTCCCAAATTGAAAACCACCTCAATCGCTTTGAGAAGCACCTCGATCACCTTTTTGCCCTTTGAATCTTGAATGCCAAGGGAGAATTCCAGTGTCTTGAGCACTTCCCGAATCGCTTTGCTACCTTTCTGTCGCCCAGCGGATGTCGAGCCATCGTGATCCTCCATGATGTGTCTCAACCACGACTGAAGTCCTTTCGCTTTTTCACGCAAAAGGATCGCCTCGGAAATCACGCCATAGGGATCGCCCTTGGCGCGATCCACCAAGGCAGTCTGCAACGACGGGAGGCGTAAATCACCCAGCGGATTGTGTTTCTTGACAACCTCATCAAGCCCTTGGCGAAATTCATCAAGCAACCTCCGCTTTTCAAATTCGGCGCTGACCGCTCTAACTAATCCCGACCGTCCAACGCCCGGAGCATAGACAGCCTCGCGTCCAGCGACATCCTTTTTTGCCAAGCACACGTTCAGGTAATAGCGTAAAAGGCCGATGAGTTGGGCGGACTGTGCCATTCCCCAAGCGCGCTGGTTTTCCACTAGGCAACGAGTCTTGATCCACAAGTCAGGACAAATCGCCAGCATGTATTCAATAGCCCTGCCAGCTCGGTCATCAAGTGCCGTCCCAGCCCATTTGCTTCTGTTCTCGATTGACCACTCCTTGGTGATTAGATTGTGAACACCCTTTGTATAGCGATCCTCCTGTCGTTTTCTCATGTCTGGAGCGATTCCTAGAATCCTCTTGGATCGCAATCGAAAATTGAAATCCAGGTCGGACGCAGCCTTGACTGCTGCGGCTTTGCATGCCTCCTTGAACCTGGTTTCATCGGGAGGGGTGAAGACGACGAAATCAGTTCTGAATCCGTGATTCTTTAGCATCCCCAAAACCTCTTCGGTCCTCACCGCAACCGTCTCGCAGGCGAATCCGTTCATGTACAAGGTCTCGGAATAAACCAATTCAATCGCGAACTGGAGAAGATCGCGGACATCCCCATCGGATTCAGCCCTCCCTTCAAAACAACGGCCAGCACCGTGCAAAGCTGTGTTTTCTAGCCATAGATACATGCTTGTCTAATGTTTCAGGTTTACTTCAATCTCGCGATGACTTCCTCTGTCGGCATGACGTCACCGTAAAGGCCGAAAATTCGGGCGAGGTAGAGTTCGTGTTCAAGACGATCCAAGGCGGCGCAACCGTCCCAGACCATGACGACGTGGAAATCCTTTTGCATCAGGCCTTCCGCAGTATTGCCAGCGCAGACGTCGGTTGTTACGCCCGTAACGATTACGTTCTCAATTCCCATTTTCTGTAACACCTCCACGATGTCGGAGCCCAGAACCGCAGAATAGCGGGTTTTCTGCATGATGATGTCGCTCTTTTTAACGTCGAGTTCTGGGTACAATTCAAATTGCGGATTGCCGGGCTGAAATGCCTTCATGGGGGATTCACGGTTCCCACCGAGATAGGATTTGCCCTCGAAATATTTTAACAAGCCATCCTTCTCACTCACCCGGACCTGGAAGAAGATTACATGGCCTCCTTTCTGTCGAAGTGCTGCGGCGAGCTTGTTGATGTTTGGCACAATGGCGCGGCCCTCAGGAACTTCTATCGAAGCACCTACATCCAGAAAGCCACGCTGCATATCTACCACAAGAAGCGCTGTGCGCTTGGCCTCGATAGCCATTAAGATCGGAATCCGGCGGCCAGCGTTTAGCGCCCCATCTATGCCAATCTGCCATCTCTTCGCAGCGATGCCCGCGCGTTCTCCGGACAGTGATCGAACATTGCTCTCCTTAATGGATGCCTTGATAAATTCCGGGCCATCCAGTCTCTTCGGCTTAACCTGCAGTGACGTTCGAGGTGCCTGAGGAACACTCTGGCAGGACAAAAGCGAACACGCAACCAACAAAACAAATACTTCGATGACTAGGCGTGTGCTCATCTGAATCGTCGAAGTAATAAGGTAAATGTTTTACAAAGAGTCATAGTAAATATGATGTCCATTTTACAGTTAGTTGTAAGCGTTGTTACCGTCAGCAATGTGATTCATAGGTGTGAACAAACTGTCGAAAATCGCGCGGAATATTGGGATCAACTCCCCATCGTCATGGACATAATACCCTTTCGTAAGCATTACCAGCGAGGTCATGGCAACCGGAACTTCCACAGCCTGAAAAACAAAATCGTAAAAGAACGAGCCGCTGAAAAGAAAATACAAACGCGTCTCATTTAAATGTTGAACGATCAGGAATTGGAACGGTATGGCCTGCTTTGGCTTCCCCGTCATTTTGGGAAGTTGATTTGTGTTCCATATTCGCCAATCGAGCTTCGCACCGCCGTAAAGCCCTATCATATGAAGCGCATATTCACGTTGTACTGCGTAAAGTTCCTTAACCTCAGCTTCTATGGTGTTCTTGTTAGTTGGCGTAATATTGCCCCGCGTTGTTCGGATGATTTCGTATATCCATTTCTCAGTATCCACACCATCGTAAGTGAGAATCTCGATCTTACTCTCCTCGTGCTCGGCGAGTTTTCTTGCCAAGAAAGAATGGAAATCTTGATAATCATTCTGGAGGCCCTTCATCTCGGAGTAGTAATCCCGCAACCCGACAGCGCCAAAGGCTGGAATGATGGTTAGGAATTTAATCTTCACAGGACCATGCATTCTGCCGAGATCGTGTTTCACTCTTTCAACGAACTGCTCCAAGTTCTCGGCAAAGTTGATGACTGCATTATATGTTTGGTTTGCAGCCCTGAGCGCTTTGTTTGAGAAATAATCGGCTCTGTGCGAGTAAAAAGCGCTGAGGGTTGTGATGAGTAGTCCCCAGAGCCCCACCAGCAGTGTTATTGTATTCTGCATGAGAAGGGCTAGGATGACTGGAATAAAGACTATAACAAGGTACTCAACCCAGTGCTCAACTGCGATGATTTTTATGTAGTCAACGATTGTCTTGGCTTCGGCTCGATTTTCAATCGCCGATGGTTTGAAGCGCCAGAAAGCGCGCCCCTTCTTAGCTCGCACTCGCGCAATGAGGACAATCGTCAGCACAACCAATGCAACAGCCATAAAGGTTGATTCAAAGTTTGACTTTTCGCCGGTAAATAGGCCGGTGATTGTGTTGGCTGTGTTCGTATTTGTGCTCATGTTACTTGCCGCTCCAGTGCACGATTTTCCGCTCGACCGTAACGAATCCCTGATTGAGGCCGTAGCCAAGTAGCCCTGCGATGATGATGGATGCGTACATTTCCGGTACCCGGTATGTGAGTTGCGCTTCGAAGATTCGGTGACCGATGCCCCAGTTCGTGCCGATGAACATTTCGGTGACGACGATGACGACCACCGCGAGAGAAAGACTGGTCCTCATTCCGACGAAGATTTGCGGCAGCGCATCCATGAGGATGACTTTACGGAAAATCTCACGCTGGTTGGCCTCCATCAGAGACGCAACAATCTGCC
The DNA here is from genome assembly GCA_050012855.1 of Verrucomicrobiota bacterium. Classification (GTDB taxonomy): domain Bacteria; phylum Verrucomicrobiota; class Verrucomicrobiia; order Limisphaerales; family J093; genus JAJXZJ01. Next base: position 5,416 of record JBEKGJ010000065.1, read on the forward strand.
GTGTCTTGCGGCTGCCGGTGACGCCGTAGATGGCGTTGACAGCGATGATGAGGCTGCACGCGAAAACGGTGGTGGCGATTTTCGCGGCGTCGCCGATGCCAAAGAAGAACATAAGCAGCGGGAAGATAGCCAGAGCCGGCAGGGAACGGAAGAAATCAATGACAAGTTCCATGGCGGTGTTGACCTTGTGGTAGTAGCCCATCAGCAGGCCGACGGGTATCCCCAACAGGGCGGCGAGCAAGAATCCAGCGAGGATTCGCCAGAGCGAAGCGGCGATGTCCTTCCAGACGGCGTGGCTCACGATCATCTGGCAGAATTCGAGAAGAACGGTATGCGGCGGCGGGAGAAAAAGCGGATTGACGATGTGCAGCCAGTAGATCAGATACCACAGGATCACTACACCGAGCGGGCCATATAGCATTTCTTTTTTCATGGGCGGTTACATGGCGACCGCGTGAAGGCATTCTCGCTTGAGGTGAAAGAAATCATCGGTTTCGAGAACATCGCGCTTTCTTGGACGCGGGAACGGAATGGCTCTGGTCGCGGCGACGGTCGCAGGTAGCGGAGAAAGCAGAACCAAGCGGTCAGCCAGGAAGATCGCTTCCTCGATGTCGTGGGAGACGAACAGAATCGTGGGTTTCTCGTGCTGCCAAATGTCGAGCAGCGTGGACTGCATGAAGCCTCGCGTCTTGTGGTCGAGCGCGCTGAACGGTTCGTCCATGAGCATGACATCCGGCTGGTAAATCAGGGTGCGCAAGATCGCCACAAGCTGTTGTTGACCGCCGCTCATCTGGTAAGGGTAATTCTCCAAAGGCAGAGTAATGCCAAGATCGGAGAGCAGCTTGGTGAGGCGTTCTCGGGCTTGACCAATCTCATGCTTCCGTTTCTGGAGCGTGTAGGCGAATAGCACGTTGTCCCAGCCGTTGAGCCAGGGCATCAACGAGTCGTTGAAGTTTTGGAAAACCAGGCCGGTCTTTGCTTCCACGGGTGTCATGGAGTCAATCATGACGTTGCCGCCGTTGAAGGGTTCAATGCCGGCAATTACTTTTAACAGTGTCGTTTTGCCGCAGCCGTTCGGGCCGAAGAATGTGACGAATTCCCCATCGGCCACGTTCAAGCTGAACCGATCCAAGACCAAAATCGGTTCTCTGATGTGATTCTCAGAGGCGTAGGACTTGACCACATCCTTGATTGTGATCTTGGCCATAGCTACTTCAAATCGCCATCCGTCAGATACAAGTGACTGGTGTCAATGCGCTTCTTGGTTACGCCCGCGTCAAAAAAAATGTCAGCCAGCTTTTGCAGCGCCGCGCGGTCAATTTGCTCGGCTTTGGGCTGATCCCAGAGGTTGACCTTGTCAGCGATCTCCTTTTTGGTGCCGACCCACTTGGCCATGATTTGTCTGGCTTCTGGTTCATTCGTCTTGATGAAGTCGGCTGCCTGGTACATCGCATCTCGAATTTCTTTCGCAGCCGTGGGATTGTCCTTCACGAACTTGGACGAAAGCACGTAAGGAAACGCGTACATGGGGTTGACGACGTGTTTGCAGATCGGGTCCTCCTCAAGGACTTGTGCGATGCCATTTTCCAAAGCAGTGATTGCCAGATCGTCGTAGGTGAGCAGAGCATCGATCTGGCCAGCGTCGAGGCCCTGCAATTGGGTGGAGGGGGGCATCTCGACGGTGAGGATGTCTTTGTCATCCATGAACTGGCGGAGAATCAATCGAATCAAGATCTGTTGAGCCGAACCAGGGTAACCGCCAACTTTCTTCCCCTTGAGGTCTGCAATGGATCGTATTGGCGAACCCTTTTTCACGAGGAGATAATCAGACCAGCGTTCTTTGGACGTGGCCTTGACCATGAAAATCTTCATCAGCCCAGGTTGATTTTCCTCGATGTTGAGCAGAACGTTCAGCGGGACGGTGGCGTTGCCCACGATGCTGCCCTGTACCACTGCATTCGCCGCGTCGTTGGCTGAAATGATCTTAACGGGTTCAACCTCGATGTTGTGCTGCTTAAAGAACCCCTTCTCGGCAGCGACAAAGAACGGTAGATTGCTGCCGAAGGGTTGGTAGCCGAAGGAGACCTTTGCTGGCGGCCCTTTCGTGCAACTCGAAAGAAGAACCAGTGCACCGAGAAAGCCGATTGACCGTAGTAGTTTGTGCATACGCATTTCCTGTTTTCGCCCAATTCGGTAGTCACGGTAGCAAATGCGCTGACGCCGTGCAATGGCGATTGCAGGCCATGCCCCAGCACGCCTGCTGGGTTCTCGTGGCAGACCCGCACCTTGAGGCCGTTGTCGGTCTTTTGCCGCCAAATCTGCCAACTGCACAGGTCCAGCCCAAATCGGTACGGCCTGAACACCGCAAGCTGGTGCACCAGGGGCGAGATGGACAGCACGGAAACGGCAAGGTGTCGTGGCGAGTCTTGGCGCTGGTTCATGGCGTGAAGTTCATGGAGGTTGTCGGGCGTGATGTCACACCACACTCCCACCTCGCCACGCCAGTTCTCCACTGATGACCAAACATGCACAACCGGGTGCGCTGCACTGCCGCATAGGTCGCCTTCCGGGCGGTTGGCAGGTCCGGTCCCTAGGCGGTGATGCCCAGCACCCGGCCGTGATTGACTCGGTTCATCGCTGGTTGAGGGTTGAGGTTTGAGAACGGTTCAAGTGCGGAATGCGCCATGGCTTTCAGTTTTTGCCGCAGCATTTCTTGAACTTCTTGCCGCTGCCGCAGGGACACGGATCGTTGCGGCCCACCTTGGGCGGCGCAACGAACGGTATTGGCGGGGCGCCGGCTTCAGGCTCGTCGGGATGATGCGGGCAGGGGGCGTCCCTTTCCTCGTCGTCTTCGTCCGGCAGCCCGGCGTCGTCGGTTTCATCCCGGAAACAAACCCAGAGGGAGCACTCGGAGATGGCGTCCATGGGGGCGTTGCGCTCGCAGAAACTGGCAAAGCCCTGCTCTCCCGGCGCGGACAGTTCCTGCTCCAGCCAGGCCAGGTCGAGCACGGTTTCGTCCACGAGTTGTTCCGCGAAGGCCTGCCGCGCCTCGGGGGCCAGTTCCGTCGCCTTGAAATCGCAGACCACGCCGGTCAGGGCGGCCCAGACGTAGGCGTTGCCGGGCTTGGGCAGGGTGTGGAAGAGCCGGCGCAGGTCTTCCACCACGGCGGCGCGCGGGCGCTCGCCCCAGGCCGCCTGGACGACGAGGGCGTCAATGGCCTGGCCGCGGACGAACTCGTTGACGGTTTCGTTGTGAATCAGGGCCAGCAACGGGGCGGGATCGCCGCCGCACACCGACGCCAGGACGGCGGCGCCGCCCTCGGTGACCAGGTCGCCGGTCAGGTCGAGCGCCAGTTGGTCTGGCAGGCGGAAGAAGCGGAGGAAGCAGTCGAGCGCGCGCGGTTCGCGGAACTGGGCGAGCAGGTAGATGGCAAACAGGTGCAGGCAGTCTTCCTGGTCCTTCACGTAGCGCACCGGATCGGCGATGACGCGGTCAACGGCGGCGATCAGTTCGGGGGTGATGGCTTCGCGTTGTTCGCTGGCGGCGTTCAAGGCGGCTTTGTAGGGGGCGAAGTCGGCCCGGGCGGAAACGCGTTGGAGTTGCCGGAGGATTGCCGGGACGGTCTTGGGCGGATCGGGAGGACGCTCCACCACGGACGGCACAAAGGCGGGCGGGGATTTGGCCGGGCCGCGCTGCGTGGCCTTGAACATCTCGTAATGGCGGGCCAGCCGGGCAACATAGGCCGGATCCGTCATAAACTCGTTCCGGAACACGTCGAGCAGGTGGTCGGCGTACCTGGATTGCGGGTGGAGCGGGTCCAGGCAGGCCTCGGTGATCTGGCGGCCGGCCTCGGCGTCGCCGTGCAGCCGGCGGGTGTAGAAGGCGGCGCTCTCCCAGCCGTAGTTGATAATGGCGAGGGCGGTTTGGGGCGCCTGCGGGGTGGTGACTTCCAGGAGAGCGCGGCGGCATTCGCAGCCTGGATCGTCGCAGTAAAACTCAACAAAGGCGTATTCGCCGACGGGCAACGGACCGCCGCGAGTGATGACATGGGCGCAGCGCGTTTCGCGGGCGGCCAGTTCCGGGAAGCGCGTGTAGAAGGGAGTCATAAGTCAGCGGGCAAGTCGGTGGTGTCCTACTAATCAGCGCGTAACCTGAACAACCAAGCGGCCGGGACGAATCGGCCACAAAAAACCAAAAGGCTCAATCAAATTGGCGTTTCTGTGCTGCTTGCGCGTCTTCGTGGCTGTCTGTTTGGATTCATATCCCGTTTCCAATGCCGTAACCCCGTTAAGCCAGCGCCTTGGCGGCAATGTCGCGACGCCACTGCGCGCCCTCGAACCGGATGTGCTCCACGGCCGCGTAGGCCGCGTTCCGGGCGGCCGGCAGGTCCAGTCCCCAAGCGGTGACGCCCAGCACCCGGCCGCCGCTGGTAACAACCTGGTCGCCGGCGAGCACGGTGCCGGCATGAAACACCTTCGTGTTCGGCAGCGCCGCCGCGTCCGCCAGGCCGTGGATGGGTTTGCCTTTCGCATAGCTCCCTGGATAACCGCCCGATGCCAGCACCACGCACACGGCGGCCTCGAGTTTCCACCGAACCTCGATGGCGTCGAGCGTGCCCGCCACACTCGCATCGAGCAACTCGACGAGATCGTTTTCCAGGCGCGGCAGATAGACCTGGGTTTCGGGATCGCCAAAGCGCGCATTGAATTCGAGCACCTTGGGTCCATCCTTGGTTAGCATGACGCCGGGGTAAAGGATGCCGCGGAAATCAATTCCCTCCGCCGCGCAGCCGCGCAACCACGACGTCAGGATGCGCTCGTAGGCCGTCGCCAGCGCCGCGGGCGCAAGGAACGGCGTGGGCGAATACGTTCCCATGCCGCCCGTGTTCGGTCCGCGGTCACCGTCCAGCGCCCGCTTGTGATCCTGCGAGGTCGGGAACGGTTTCGCGGTCCGGCCATCGCACAGGGCGTGCAGGGAAACCTCCACGCCTTCGAGCAATTCCTGGATGACGATCCGCGCCCCGGCCGCGCCGAAGGCCTGGCGGACCAGGATTTCCTGGATCGCGGCGTCGGCCTGGGCCATGTCGCGACAGATCAACACGCCCTTGCCCAGCGCCAGACCGTCCGCCTTGACGGCGCAACGCCCGCCCAGGGAGGCGGCGAAGCGCGACGCGTCCGCCGCGGCGGTGAACGTTCCCGCCCGCGCCGTGGGGATGCCATGCTTCTCCATGAACGCCTGGGCGAAAACCTTCGACGACTCGAACTGGGCGGCCTGCCGGTTCGGTCCCCAAATGCGCAGGCCGTTTTGCTGGAACAAATCCACGATGCCCAGGGCCAGCGGATTGTCCGGGCCAACGACGGTGAGGTCGGGCTTTCGTTCCAGCGCGAACTGGAGGAGGCCGGGCAGGTCCTCGGCACCGAGCGGGACGCACGTGACGGGCGTACCGGTCGGCAGGCAACGTTCCTGCGCGATGCCGGCGTTGCCGGGCGCGCACCAGATTTGCCGGGCGTGCGGCGATTGGGCCAGCTTCCACACCAGGGCGTGTTCGCGACCGCCGGCGCCGATGACCAGAAGTTGCATGGCCGGATTGAAGCAGGAAACCCGGCGGGGCGAAAAGATTTTGTGGGGCTTTGCACCGGCGCCTTCCTGGGGTAAAAGCAGGGTGTGCAGGCGCGATTCCTCCTCGGCCCCGCCGGCAGCGGCAAGACGTGGCGCTGTCTGGCGGAAATCCGCACGGCGTTGCGCGTGTCGCCGGCCGGTCGCACGTTGATCCTGCTCGCGCCCAAACAGGCGACCTTCCAGCTTGAACGCCAGTTGCTGGCGGACCCGGAACTCGCCGGTTATGTCCGGTTGCAGATTCTCTCCTTCGAGCGCCTGGCCGGTTTTGTGCTCGAACGCCTCGGTGCGGCCTCGCCGGAACTGTTGAGCGAGGACGGGCGCGTGATGGTCCTGCGCGCGTTGCTGGCGCGGGAGGCTGGCCACCTGCGCCTCTTCCGCGCGGCCGCGCGGCTGACCGGCTTCGCCCAGCAATTGAGCCTGCTCCTGCGCGAGCTGCAACATCATCAGCTTTCTCCGGGCCGGCTCGAAGATCTGGCTCGCCGGCCTGGAGGGATTCACCGGCTGGAGGATAAGCTGCACGACCTGGCTCACCTGCTCCGGGCCTACGAGGCCTGGCTGGCGGAACATCAATTGCAGGACGCCGAACGCCGGCTCGACCTCGCGACCGCAGCCTTGCGCTGGCGCCACGAGCCCGTCGCCGGAACGCCACGCCCGGTCCTCGAGGTGGGCGCGCTGTGGCTCGACGGGTTCGCCGAAATGACACCGCAGGAGCTGGACCTGGTGGCCGCGCTCCTGCCGCGCTGCTCGGTCGCGACGCTGGCGTTCTGCCTCGACCCGGCGGACCAAGCCAGCCACCGCTGGCTTTCGCCGTGGTCGGTGGCCGGGCGGACTTTTGGCGAACTGCGCGTCCGTTTGCAGCGCCTGGACGGTGTCGAGATCGAGGTGGAGGAGTTGCCGCGCGACAAGCGGCGCAGCCGGTTTGCGGGAAACCCGGTGCTGCGCCACCTCGAAAGCTGCTGGGCACAGCCAACGCCTTTTGCCGGCGACGGCAACACTGTGGGCGAGACCCTGCGCGTTGTGGCGTGCGCGAATCCGGAGGCGGAGGCGGTGTTCGCCGCGCGCACGATCCTGCGGTTTGTTCGCGAGCAGGGTGGCCGTTTTCGCGAGATCGCCGTGCTCGTGCGGTCGCTCGACGCCTACCACGCGGTCCTGCCCCGCGCGTTCGCCCGCTACGAGATTCCCTTCTTCCTCGACCGGCGCGAAGCAGTGGGTCATCACCCGCTGGCGGAGTTGACGCGACACGCGCTGCGGACGGTGGCATTCGACTGGCAGCCGGACGACTGGTTCGGCGCCCTGAAGAGCGGGCTGGTTTCGACGGATGAATCCGGGCTCGACCTGCTCGAGAACATGGCGCTGGCGCGGGGTTGGAAGCGCGCCCAGTGGCTCGCGCCCATCCGCCTGGACGATGAGGCCGGGCTGGAGCGGCGACTCGAGCCGCTGCGCCAGCGGGTCGTCGCGCCCTTCGCCGGCCTCGCCGCCGCGCTGAAATCAATGGGTGGTGAACCCGCCGCGGAGGAACTCGTGGAGGCCTTGCGCGCGCTGTGGAAAACGCTCGGCGTGGAGGCGACGCTGACCGCCTGGAGCACCCCGCGAGCGAGCGAGACGGCGGCGGACGCCGCCAACCGGGTGCACCTGACCGTTTGGGAACAGGTGAACGCGTTGCTCGATAATCTCGTGCTGGCGTTTCGGGGCGAACGGATGCCGTTGACAGGCTGGCTGCCCATTCTCGAAGCGGGTCTGGCGAACCTTACCGTCGGCGTGATTCCTCCCGCGCTCGACCAGGTCCTGATTGGCGCCGTGGATCGTTCGCGCAACCCCGACCTGCGACGCGTCCTGCTACTCGGGATCAACGATGGCGTTTTCCCCGCCCTGCCGGGACCGGCGTTGATCCTGACCCGGGCCGACCGCGAAGCGCTGGCGGCGGCGGGGGTGGAACTGGACCCCGATCCGCATCGCCACATCGGCCGCGAACGCTACTACGGTTACATTGCTGCCACCCGGGCTCGCGACCAGGTGATCGCCACGTTTTCACGACGTGACGCGGACGACCGGGTGCTGAATCCGTCGCCGTTTGTTGCCCACTGGCAGCGGCTGTTTCCCAGGTTGAAGGAGGAGAACTGGCCGTCATCCGCGGGTGGCGAACTGATTGAACACGGCAGCGAGCTGATTGCGCCGCTGCTGCGGGCCGCAGCGCCCGCGGTGGAGTTGCCGCCCTCACTGGCGGCAGTTGTGGCGGCGCTCCGGCAGTTGCCGGCGTTGGATGCCTCCGCCTCGCTGTCGCCAGCGCTCGCCGCCCGGCTCCATGGGCCGGTCCTGCACACCTCGGTCAGCCGCCTCGAGCTGTTCGCGGCGTGTCCGTTCCGCTTTTTCGTCCACTCCGGCCTGCGCGCCGAGGAACGGAAGCGATTCGAGGTGGATGCGCGGGAGCGCGGCAGTTTCCAGCATGACGTGCTGCGGCAGTTTCATGAAGCGGTTCAGGCGGAGGGACGTCGCTGGCGCGATCTCACGCCCGGCGAAGCGCGCGAGCGGATCGGCCGCATCGCCGCGGACGTGGCCTGTGGTTTCGGCGAGGGCTTGTTCCAGGCGGAGGACCGGAACCTGTTCACGGCCCACAGCCTGACGCTGGCGTTGCAGGATTTCATCGAAACCGTCGTGGGCTGGATGCGCGGCGGCTACCGGTTCGATCCCGTGGCGGCGGAGCTGGCGTTCGGGGGGCGGGATGCGGCGCTGCCGGCGTGGGAAATTGACCTGGAGGAAGGGCACCGGCTGGCGCTCCGGGGATTGATTGATCGCGTGGACATCGCGGCGGGCGGGAATCCCGGCGAGGCCTTCGCTGTGGTGGTGGATTACAAGTCGAGCCAGCACCAGGTGGACCCGGTCTTGCTGGCCAACGGGGTGCAGCTCCAATTGCCGGCCTATGCGGCGTCATTGCGCCGCATCGTCCCGGCCGGCACTTTCGGCGCGGTGACGCGGCTGGTTCCAGTCGGCGTCTTCTATGTCAACCTGCGCAGCCAGCCGCCCCCGGCGTCAAGTCGGCGGGACGTGTTGGGAGAGGAGGTGGCCGCGCGCGGCCAGAGCTACCAGCACCGCGGCCGCTTCAGCGTCGCCGCCTTGCCGTTGCTCGATCAGAATTGTCGGACGACCAATCCAAGCGGCCAGTTCGCCTGCCGGTTGAAACGGGACGGGCAGCCCTACGCCAATTGCAGCGACCCGCTGCCGGCGGAGCGCTTTGCCGCTCTGTTGGATCAGGTGGAGGGTCAGCTCCAGCACATGGGGCGCGAGATTCTCGCCGGCGCGGCGCAGGTGGATCCGTATCGCAAGGGAGCGACGGAATCTGCGTGCGACCGTTGTGAGTACCAGAGCCTATGTCGGATCGAACCGACAACGCACAACTTCCGGCGGCTCGAAGCGCCGCCGGACTGAAGGACAGGCCACCGGCTGCGGCAAGTGAATACATTATTATCCCGCTTGACATAGTATTGAATGTTGGTAGATTGACACGTCAAGAATGCAAGACGCGTCCAACGCAAGACAGTGCCCAGCCATGATGCCCACCGAGTGTGGCCGGTTGCCCGGCGGCGGCTCTGGAGCTATTATGAAGGGAGGCGTTTATCGTGGGGTCGCTTGATGTGTCCCCCTGATTACACCGGCAGTTTAACTCCTGATCAAAGACCAAGACCATGCCCGTTTATCCTGACATCCTCAGCACCGTGGGGCGCACCCCGCTGATCAAACTCAACCGCCTGACCGCCGGCCTCCCCGCCACGATCGCCTTGAAGGGCGAGTTCTTCAATCCACTCGGCAGCGTCAAGGACCGCATTGGCGTGGCCATGATCGCGGCGGCCGAGCGTGAGGGCCGGCTAACATTGAAAACGACGATCATCGAGCCGACCAGCGGCAACACGGGCATCGCGCTGGCCTTTGTCGCCGCAGCGAAGGGTTACAAGCTGATCCTCACGATGCCCGAGAGCATGAGCCTGGAGCGGCGGACGCTGCTCGCACTGCTGGGCGCGAAACTCGTGCTGACGCCCGCGGCCGAGGGCATGAAAGGGGCAATCCGGCGCGCCGAGGAGCTGAACCAAGAAATCGCCGACTCCTGGATTCCGCAGCAGTTCAACAATCCCGCCAACCCGGAGATTCACCGTCGTACGACGGCGGAGGAGATCTGGAGCGATACCAACGGCAAAGTGGATATCCTGGTTTCGGCGGTTGGCACCGGCGGCACGCTCACCGGCATCGCCGAGGTCATCAAATCCCGCAAGAAGGGTTTCCAGGCCGTCGCGGTCGAACCCAGGGATTCACCCGTCATCACGCAGACGCGCCGCGGCGAACCGGTGAAGCCCGGACCGCACAAGATTCAGGGCACGGGCGCCGGTTTCGTGCCCAAGAACCTGAACCTCCAGGTCGTTGATGACGTTGTGACCGTCAGTAATGAGGACGCGATCGTCACCGCGCGACGCCTGGCGATCGAGGAAGGCATCCTCGCCGGCATCTCGACGGGGGCCAACGTGTGGGCGGCGATCCAGGTGGCCCAGCGGCCCGAAAACGCGGGCAAACTGATTGTCACCATCGGCTGCAGCACGGGCGAACGTTACCTGAGCACCGCGCTGGCTGAAGAGGCGCGCAAACAGGTGCAAACCTAGGTGCGCGAGGTCCGTCGGCGGATCGGAACGCGCGCTGGCACCCGGCGGGCGGGCGGTCCCACTTCCGCGGGACACGATCACCCACGATGGGCGCGTGGCGCAGAGTGAACAAACTAAACGCGGGCGGTCGGCGACACCGCCAATCCAGGTCGAAAATTCCCTGCCTGCCAGACCACTGGGGGCGAGAACCCAAACCGACGAACCTGACCGAACCATCGGAAGCCGTTCTGATCATGAGAACCCCACCTAATGAGATTCCGACAAGCCTTGCTCGCGGCTGCCCTGCTGGGAGCTTCCACGGTCAGTCCCCCCCTCCGGGCTGACACCAACACGGACGAAATCGCCGCGCTCAAACACCAGATCGAACAACTGTCGGAGAAAGTGCTGGTCCTCGAACAAAAACTGAACGCCCAAGGCGAGGCGCCGCCGGTAACGAATGCCGCCCCCGCGGGCGCCGACCCGCGGGTCGAACAGCTCGACCAGAAGGTCCGCGTGCTCGAGCGCAAAGCCGAGCTCGACCAGGAGGCCGCCGCGGAGCGGAAGCAGACCGAACCGCGCGTCTCGCTGAACGGGAACGGCTTCACCCTGAGTTCGGCCGACACCAATTTCGTCCTGAAGCTCAAGGGCGTCCTGCAGGTGGACTCCCGCACGTTCGTCAATGACAATCCGGCTTCGACCGGCAACGACGGATTCCTGCTGCGCCGGGCGCGCCCCATTCTCGACGGCACGGTGTTTCGCGACTTCGATTTCTCGTTCGTGCCTGACTTTGGCGGCACGGGTTCGCCGACGATCTATGATGCCTATGTGAACTACCGGTATCAGCCGGCACTGCAGTTGCGGATCGGCAAATTCAAAACCCCGATCGGGCTCGAACAGTTGGTGACGGATCGCGACCTGTTGTTCAACGAACGTTCGCTGGTCACCGACCTCGTGCCGAACCGCGATGTCGGGGCGCAATTGTGGGGCGATGTCTCCGGCGGCGTCCTGAGCTATGCCGCGGGGATTTTCAACGGGGTCGGCGACGCCCGCAACTCGTCCAACGGCCCCTTCGACGACAACAAGACTTTCGCCGGGCGGGTGTTTGTCCAGCCGCTGAAGAAGTCCAACGCCCCCCTGCTGCAGGGCCTGGGCGTGGGGCTGGCGGGCAGCTATGGCAGCGTCACTCACAACGCCACCGGCCTGCCCAACAACAGCGGGTTCACCACCGACGGGCAGCAGCAGTTCTTCGTCTATACGAACGGCGTGGTGGCGGATGGCGTTCACTGGCGGCTCTCGCCACAGGCGACCTACACCTACGGTTCCTTCGGGCTGCTGGGTGAATACGCCATTTCCGATCAGCGGGTGGCGCTGGGGGCGGCGGCGCGGGACCTGGAGAACACGGCGTGGGAGGTGTCCGCGCAATGGGTGCTGACGGGCGAGCCGGCCGGTTTCTCGGGCCTGGTGCCCAAGCATCCCTTTGATCCGCGCAGCGGCGGCTGGGGCGCCTGGCAACTGGTGGCCCGCTACGGGGAACTCGACGTGGATCGCGGCGCGTTCCCGGTGTTCGCGAGCCCCACGGCCAACGCCCACGGGGCTGAGGCGTGGTCCATCGGCTTGAACTGGTGGCTGAACCAAAACGTGCGCCTGCTGACGAGCTTCTCCCACACGACGTTTGAAGGCGGCGGGGCCGGCACTTCGGCGCCCGGCCTGGTCTCGCACCAGCCGGAGAACGTCGTCTTCACCCGGCTCCAACTGGCGTTCTAAGGGACTTCATTCATGAACCTGTTGAAACTTGGCAAAAGGCTCGGCGGCTGGACGTTGCTGGCCCTGGCCCTCACGGCGCACGGCCGCGAGTTCAAGCTCCTCAACGTCTCCTACGACCCGACGCGCGAGCTCTACCAGGACATCAACGCCGCGTTCGCGAAGAGTTGGAAGGAGAAGACCGGTGATACGGTCGTCATCCAACAGTCGCACGGCGGTTCCGGCAAGCAGGCCCGGGCGGTCATTGACGGTCTGCCGGCCGATGTCGTGACGCTGGCGCTGGCCTACGACGTGGACGCCATCGCCGAGAAGGCGGGCCTCCTGCCGGCCGACTGGCAAACGCGCCTCCCGAACAACAGTGCGCCGTACACCTCCACCATCATTTTCCTGGTGCGCAAGGGCAACCCGAAAGGCATCAAGGACTGGGACGATCTGGTCAAGCCCGGCGTCTCCGTCGTGACGCCGAACCCGAAGACCTCGGGTGGGGCGCGCTGGAATTATCTCGCCGCCTGGGGCTACGCGCTCCGGAAATCCGGCAACGACGCGGCCCGGGCACGCGAGTTCGTCACGCGACTTTACAAGAACGTGCCGGTGCTCGATTCCGGCGCACGGGGCGCCACCACCACCTTCGTTCAGCGCGGCATCGGCGATGTGCTGCTGGCATGGGAAAACGAGGCCTTCCTCGCCGTGAAGGAATTCGGCGCCGACCAACTCGAGATGGTCGCCCCGTCAGTCAGCATCCTCGCCGAACCGCCCGTGGCGGTGGTGGACAAGTTCGCGCGGAAGCACGGCACCGAGGCGGTGGCCAAGGGCTACCTGGATTTCCTCTACAGCGACGAAGGCCAGGACATTGCCGGCCGCAATTTCTACCGCCCGCGTTCGCCAGCGGCGGCCGACAAGTATGCCCGCGTGTTTGCGCGGCTGGAGCTATTCACGATCGCCGAGGTGTTCGGCGGCTGGCAGAAGGCCCAAAAGACCCACTTCAGCGACGGTGGGATATTTGACCAGATCTACAAGCCTTCGCGATGAATGAAATCGAGCCAATCGCCGTCCTGCCCGCCGCCGGTGGTTTCCCGGCGCCGGCGTGTCCCGGCGGACGCGGCAGGATGAAGCTCACGTCCCTCTCGAGTCGAACTTGGCCCACGACGCGAAACGGGCGACAGCGCCCCGACGGTTTCCGGACATGAACCCCAAAGATCCCGCGGCGCTGGCGGACAATCACACGCGCAGCATCGCCAAAGCGGTTTCATGGCGTGCCACGGGCACGGTGGACACGATCCTGATCTCGTTCCTGGTCACGGGACGCATCAAGATGGCGGTTTCCATCGGCGGCATTGAACTGTTCACCAAGGTTTGCCTCTACTACCTTCACGAACGTCTGTGGAACCGGGTCCGGTTTGGCCGCGTCCGGGCGAGACAAGATTACGAAATCTAGCTGATCTGTTCTGTACCATGACGCCAATACAGCCTCCCCCCCAACCCTCGGCGAACGAGTTGCTCAAAGCGGGCAACCCCACCTTGGCGGGCACCATCGCGCCGACGCTGGCCGACGCCGGCACCGACCATTTCTCCGAGGACGACAACCAGTTCCTCAAGTTCCACGGCATCTACCAGCAGGACGATCGCGATCTGCGCAAGACCGGCAAAAAGTTCATCCTCATGGTGCGGTTGCGCCTGCCCGGCGGCGTGATGACCGCGGCGCAGTACCTGGCCTGTGATGCGCTCGCGGACCGGTACGCGAACCACACCCTGCGCGTCACGTCCCGCCAGGGCATCCAGTTCCACGGCGCGGTGAAAGGCGGGTTGCGGGCGCTGGTCAAGGGGATCAACGACGCGCTGTTGACCACGCTGGCCGCCTGCGGTGACGTCAACCGCAACGTCATGGCGCCCCCGGCGCCCGCCACCAACGGCCTGGGCGAGGCGGTCCACGCGCACGCGCGCGAAGTCGCCGCCGCGCTTTCTCCCCGCACTCGCGCCTACCACGCGATCTGGATCGAAGGCGTCGAACTCAACCTCGAAGACCCAGCCAACCGCGATTTCGTTGATCCGCTTTACGGCGCCACTTACCTGCCGCGGAAGTTCAAGGTCGGTTTTGCGATCCCGCCGCTGAACGACGTGGACGTCTTCACGAACTGTTGCGGCTTCATCGCGATCGCCGACGCGGCGGGGGCGCTGCGGGGCTTCAACCTCGCCGCCGGCGGCGGCATGGGCCGCAGCCACAACAATGACGCCACCTTCCCGCGCGTGGCCGATGTCATCGGGTTCCTGCCGCCGGAGAAGGTGGTGGAGGTCGCCCGGGCGGTGCTGACCATCCACCGGGATTTCGGCGACCGCTCGAACCGCCGTCATGCGCGTTTGAAATACGTGCTCGAGGATCGCGGCCCGCAGTGGTTCCGCGCGGAGATCGAACGCCGGCTGGGCTTCCCGCTGTCCGAGCCGGCGCCTTTCAAGTTCGAGCGGCAGGGCGACGCCTTCGGCTGGCACCGGCAGACGGACGGACGACTGTTCCTCGGCCTGTTCGTCGAAACCGGGCGCATTGGCGACCGGGAGGGTTGGCGGCTCAAGACGGCGCTGCGCGAGGTCGTTGCCGCGCACCAGCCCGAGATTCATTTCACGCCCGCCAACAACGTGCTCCTCGTCAACTTCGACCCCGCGAGCCGGGAGGCGATCACGGCGACGTTCGCCCGCCACGGCGTTCACCTCGATGCGCAGGGCTCCCTGCTGCGCCGCGCCTCGATGGCGTGTGTGGCCCTGCCAACCTGCGGCCTCGCGCTGGCCGAATCCGAACGCGTCCTGCCTGGTCTCATCACGCGGATGGAAGGTGTGCTGGCGGAAACCGGCCTCGCGGGCGAGGAAATCACGATCCGCATGACCGGTTGCCCAAACGGCTGCGCGCGGCCTTACATGGCGGAGATCGGCGTGGTCGGCAAGGCGCCGGCCCGCTACCAGGTTTATCTCGGCGGCAACGAGTCCAGCACCCGGTTGAACCGGCTGTGGCGGGATGGCGTGAAGGATGCCGACCTCGTGGGCGAACTGCGTCCGCTGCTGGCGCGTTACGCGCAGCAGCGCCTGGCCGGCGAGCGCTTCGGCGACTGGTGCGCCCGCGTCGTCTGGCCCGAAATCACCGAGACCGCGGTGACGGCGCCGCCACCCGCATGATGCCATGCTGACCGCCGCCGACATCGCGTCGCTCAACGCGCGCTTCGCCGCCGCGCCGACGGAGGAAATCCTCCGCTGGGCATGGGAGCGCTTCGGCGCCCGTGCGGCCATCGGCACGAGTTTTCAGGGCGCCGGCCTGGTCCTGATGCACCTGGCCCGCCAGGAAGGACTGGCGTTCCCGGTCTTCACGATTGACACCGGGTTGCTGTTCCCGGAGACGGTGGCGTTGCACCGGCGGCTGGAGGAATCCATTGGCCACGCCATCGAAACGCTCGTGCCGGACCTGACCGTCGCCGAGCAGGCCGCCGCCCACGGCCCGGAGCTGTGGCAGCGCGATCCCGATCTCTGTTGCACGATGCGCAAGGTTCTGCCGTTGCAGGACCGTCTGAGCCGCCTCGACGCCTGGCTCACCGGCCTGCGCCGCGAGCAGAGCGACACCCGCGCCACCATCGGCATCGTCGAACTCTACGTTTTCGACGAGGCCAGCGGGCGGGAGCTTGTGAAGCTCAACCCGATGGCGAGTTGGAGCCGCGCGGCGGTGTGGGATCATCTCAAACGCCATGGCATTCCTTACAACCCGCTCCACGACCGGGGCTATCGGAGCATCGGCTGCCAGCCGTGCACCCGCCCGGCAGCCGGGGGCGACGCCGAACGCGCCGGCCGCTGGACCGGCTTTAACAAAACCGAGTGCGGCATTCACACGTTCATGGCGAAAAAACTCTGAGTGACCCGGTGCCGGGTTCGAGCGGCCATGCCGGATTGCCGGCCCTAGCGCCGGCGCCGCGATCGCATTTCTATGGATTATCTGTCAAAGCTCGAAAACCAGTCGGTCTATATCTTCCGCGAGGCGTTCAACAAGTTCGAGAACCTCGCCATGCTCTGGAGCATCGGCAAGGACTCGACCGTCCTGCTCTGGCTCGCGCGCAAGGCGTTCTTCGGCCACGTCCCCTTTCCGCTCGTTCATGTGGACACGACCTACAAGATCCCGAGCATGATCGAGTACCGTGACCGCCTGTGCCGCGAATGGAACCTCCAGCTCATCGTGGGAAAGAACACCGAGGTGCTCCGCGAAGGACGCACGTATCCGAACGGCAAGGCGACCCGCGTCGAATGCTGCGGCACCCTCAAGAAGGACGCACTCCGGGCCGTGCTCGATCAGCACCACTTCAACGGCGTCATCGTCGGCGTCCGCCGCGACGAGGAACCCACGCGGGCCAAGGAACGCTACTTTAGTCCGCGGGACAAAAACATGGAGTGGAACGTCGAGGACCAGCCGCCGGAGCTCTGGGACCAGTTCAAGACCGATTACGAGAAGGGGGCCCACGTCCGCATCCATCCGCTCCTGCACTGGACCGAGCTGAACATCTGGGAGTACATCGAACGGGAGAACATCCCGGTCATCCCCCTGTACTTTGCGAACGAACAGGGCGAACGCTACCGCAGCATTGGCTGCCATCCCTGCACGTCCCCGATCAAGTCGCAGGCCCGCACGGTGCGCGAAATCATCGTCGAACTCCAGCAGACCCGGACCCCCGAGCGCGCCGGCCGCGCCCAGGACAAGGAAAGCGAGGACGCCTTCGAGAAGCTGCGCCGCGATGGGTACATGTGAATTCACCACAGAGACACGGAGGACACAGATATGGAACTGGAACTTGAAGAATTGTCGTCAGCGGTCATCGGCGCAGCCATCGAGGTTCATCGGGAGCTTGGGCCGGGCCTGCTTGCGTCGGCTTACGAAGCCTGCCTTGGCCATGAACTGGCCCTTCGCCAGATCGCCTTCGAGCGGCAAGTTCCCCTGCCGGTCAGTTACAAGGGCGTGCATCTGGACTGTGGCGATCGGCTCGATTTGGTCGTGAATGGCCAACTGGTCGTTGAGCTCAAAGCAGTCGAGCATCTCGAGCCAATCCACGAGGCTCAACTCCTGACCTACTTGCGCCTCAGCCGGAAGCGGGTGGGCCTGCTCATCAATTTCAACGTGGCGCTGCTGAAACAAGGCATCGTTCGCCGAATCCTTTGAAAAACTCCGTGCCCTCTGTGTCTCTGTGGTGAGTAGAAACTATGACTCCAACCGAACAACTGAAAATCGTCATCGTCGGCCACGTTGACCACGGCAAATCCACGTTCGTGGGCCGGTTGTTCCACGACACCGGCTCGCTGCCGGAAGGCAAGCTCGAACAGCTCCAGCAAATCGCCGTCCGCCGCGGCGTGCCGTTCGAGTGGGCCAATCTCATGGACGCGCTGCAATCCGAGCGCGACCAGAACATCACGATTGACACGGCCCAAATCTGGTTCCAGACCCGCAAGCGCCAGTACGTCATCATTGACGCGCCCGGGCACAAGGAGTTCCTGAAAAACATGGTCACCGGCGCCGCCAACGCCGAAGCCGCCCTGCTGCTGATTGATGCCCACGAGGGCGTGCAGGAAAACTCCCGCCGCCACGGCTACCTGCTGAACCTCCTCGGCATCCGGCAGATCGCCGTCCTCGTGAACAAAATGGACCTCGTCGGCTACTCGCAGGCGCGCTTCGAGGCCGTCGCCGCCGAGTACCGCGCCTGGCTGGTCTCGCTGGGCGTCGAACCCAAGGTCTTCATCCCCATCGTCGCCAAGGACGGCGACAACATCGCGTCGCGCAGTGCGCAGATGCCGTGGTGGGATGGCCCGACCGTGCTGGCCACGCTCGACGAGTTCAAGGTCGCCGACCTGCCGGTGGACCAGCCGTTGCGCTTCCCGATCCAGGATGTTTACCGGTTCGACGAGCGCCGCCTGCTGGCCGGTCGCGTTGAAAGCGGCCGCCTCCGCGTGGGCGACCGGCTGATCTTCCTGCCGGGCAACAAAACCAGCCGGGTGAAGAGCATCGAACGCTGGAATGCGCCGTCGCACGACGAGGCCGTGGCCGGGGAGAGCATCGGCATCACCCTCACCGAGCAGGTGTTCGTCGAACGCGGCGCGGTGGCGGCCCTCGAAACGCAGCCACCCTACGAACTGAGCCGGTTCCAGGCCCGCGTTTTCTGGCTGGGCAAAAAACCCTTCCGGGCCGGCAAGCGTTACAAGCTCAAGCTCGCCACCCAGGAGGCGCTCTGTGAAATCGAGAGCATCGAGAAGGTCATTGACGCCTCCACGCTCGCCGAGGTCAAACGCGCCCACGGCGAGGTCCACGTGGCCCGCCACGAGGTCGCCGAACTCACCCTCAAACTGAAACGGCCCGTCGCCTTCGATGCCATCACCGAAATCGTACCCACCGGCCGCTTCGTGATCGTGGACGGCTTCGACGTCGCCGGGGGCGGCATCATTCCGGCAGGCAATTACCCGCGCCGCACCGCGGCTGGCGACCAGAAGAGCGAAAACCTCTATTGGAGCCACGGCAAGGTGACCCACGAAGCTCGCGCCCATCGCAACGGCCATCCGGGCTGCGTCATCTGGCTCACCGGCCTCTCCGGCGCCGGCAAAAGCACCATCGCCTCCGAACTCGAACGCGAGCTGTTCAACCTCGGCAAAATGGCCTACGTGCTCGACGGCGACAATATCCGGCATGGACTGAACTCCGACCTCGGTTTCTCCCCGCGCGACCGCAAGGAGAACATTCGTCGCGTCGGCGAAATGGCGAAGCTCTTTGCCGATGCTGGCGTCATCTGCGTCACGGCCTTCATCTCGCCCTACCGGGAGGACCGCGACCTCGCCCGCCAGATGCTGCCGCCGGGCCGCTTCATCGAGATATTCGTCAACGCCCCGCTGGCCCTCTGCGAACAGCGCGACGTGAAGGGCCTCTACGCGCGAACCCGCGCCAACGAACTCAAGGAGTTCACCGGCATCTCGGCGCCCTACGAGCCGCCGCTCGCGCCGGAAGTCGAAGTCCGCACCGATCAGATGACCGTCGCCGAGTGCGCCACCCGCATCCTCGATTACCTGCATCTCCTCGATGCGGATCGCGGCGTGATGATCTAAGCCCATGCCCTCCTCGCGCAACACGCACGACCCGCCTCCGGCCTGCCCATGAACCTGCCGTTTGGAGTTCCGCGTTTACGCGGCTCGAGCTGCCTGAAGGCGGAACTCCGCGCCCAACCGCCGACAGCCCATCCGGTTCATGGCCCCAACGCGCGGCCAAAAAACCGCGGAGGTTGCGCATGAGCGCCGCCGGCATCGTTTATCTCGTGGGGGCCGGGCCCGGCGATCCCGGTCTGCTCACCCGGCGCGGCGCGGAACTGTTGCGCCAGGCGGACGTGGTGATCTACGACGGTTTGGTCAACCCGGTCCTCCTGCGCTGGACACGCCCCGACGCGGAAATCATTGCGGGCGGCAAACACGACCGGACGCGCTGCGTGTCGCAGGAGATCCTCAACGCGCTGCTCGTGGACCGCGCCCGCCGCGGCCGGCGCGTCGTTCGGCTCAAAGGCGGCGACCCCTATCTCTTCGGTCGCGGCGGTGAGGAAGCCGAAGCGCTCGCCGCGGCCGGCCTGCCGTTCGAGGCGGTCCCCGGTGTCTCCTCGCTGCACGCCGTCCCCGCTTATGCCGGCATCCCGTTGACCGGTCCTGCCGCCGGCGCCGGCCTCACCGTTGTCACCGGCCACGAAACACCGGATGCGGCCGGGCACGGTCCCAACTGGGCGGCCCTCGCCCAGGCACCGGGCACCTTGGTGGTGCTGATGGCCCTGCGCAATGTTCGCGCCATCGCGGCGACATTGATCGCACATGGGCGGTCCTCCGCGACCCCGGCGGCGGTCATCAGCCAGGGGACCACCGGCCGGCAACGCACGGTCACTGGCTCACTCGCCACGCTGGCCGACCACGCCGACCGCGCTGCGTTGCCCGCACCGGCAATCATCGTGATCGGCGAGGTCGTGACGGCTCGGGGCGCGCTCGACTGGTTTGAATCGCGCCCGCTGTTTGGCCGCCGTGTGGCGATCACCCAGCGATCCGACCTGGCCCGTCCCATCGTCGCCAGGCTGCGTGATGAGGGCGCCGAGGTTCTCGAAATTCCCGCCACGCGCTGGCGTTGGCCCGCCGACCTGGCCGCCCTCGAGCAGGCCCTGGGCAGGCTCGCCAACCAGGATTGGATTCTGTTCAGTCACCCGTTGGCCGTGGATCACTTTCTACAGCGGCTCGTGCAAAGCCGCGGCGACCTGCGGGCGCTGGGGCGCGCGCGTCTCGGCGTTTATGGTCCGGCCACCGGCGACACCCTGCGTGCCTGGCATCTGCGGCCCGACGCCGTGTCGGCCGACCACAAGACCCCGCTGATTCTGGACGCCGTCACGCGCTGCGGTGCCGTGCGCGGAAAGCGTTTTCTCGTCGTCCGCGGCGAGGTCGCGACGGAGCGCGTCCCCGAAGCCCTCACGGCGCGCGGCGCGGCGGTCGCCGTGGTCGCGGCATTTGGCGTGGAAGCCGAAACCGACGCACCGGGCGGCGACGCCGGGCGATTGCGTGCCGAGGGCGCGGACTGGATCGTGTTCGCCAGCGGCCTGGCCATTGAGCATCTGCACGAACGATTCGATCTTCCCCGGTTGGTGGCGCAATTCCCAGAGGTCAAGCTCGCCCTCACCACCGAGACCATCCGGCCGGTGCTCACCGAACTCGGCCTGTCGCCGGCGGTCGTTTCGACGCCCAACGACGTGGCGGGCTTGGTGACTGCCATCGTCACGGCGGAGCGGCCCGTCGGCGACGGCTCCACCGCCTGACCCGCGAGCGCGCCCTTTGCCCCGGGTACCGCACGCGCCTCGCGGCGAACGCCGGTGGGGCGAGCGTCCCCGCGAGCCGTTGCCACACCTTGTCCCTCGCCCTTCGTGATTCCCCGGGGACCGCGCGCGTCCTCGCGTGCCGTTCGTCGCGCCCTCGCGGCGAACTCCTTTCGCTATTCGCCCTTCACACGTCGCCTGGGCCGGCGGGGCGGTAGGGCGCTGCTGCGTCGGCGCCCCATTTGCCGGACGAGAAGTGTGGGCCGCGGCGCAGCACGGCCCGCTTCGCCCCTCACACCTCGTCCCTCGCCAATCCGCAATCCGCAGCCTGTCCCTTCGTCATTCGTAACTCGTCATTCGTAACTCGTCATTCTTCGTGGTCCAGCGGACTGCGCACCCCCAATCCCGGCTGCCGCATGACGTGTGTGTAAATCTGCGTCGTCGTCACGTCCTTGTGCCCCAGCAATTCCTGCAAGGTCCGGATGTCCGTGCCCGCTTCCAACAGGTGGGTCGCGAACGAGTGTCGCAGCACGTGCGGTGTCACCCGTTTCACCACGCCCGCCTTCACCGCCGCCGTCTTGATGGCCCGCTGCACCGCGGCGTTCGTCACATGATGCCGGCGCTTCACCCCGCTTTCCGGGTCCACGCTGATTGCGGCGCTCGGAAACACCCACTGCCAGGCCCATTCCCGGCTGGCGGTGGGCCATTTGATCCGCAACGCCCCCGGCAGCCAGACCTCTCCCAGACCCGCCGCCAAGTCCTGGCTGTGCAAATCCCGCACCCGGTGCAAGTGCGCCTGCAACGGCTCGCGCAGACTCTCCGGCAACATCGTCACCCGGCCCTTGTCACCCTTGCCCCCGCGTACCACCACCTGGCCCCGCGCGAAATCCAGGTCTTTCACCCGCACCCGCAACCCCTCCAGCAACCGGACCCCGGTGCCGTACAGAAACCGCCCGATCAACCGCTGCGGACCGGTCAGTTGCCCCAACACCGCCATCATCTCCTGGCGCTCAATACGACCGGGATGCGGACCGGCCGCCGCGCCCGTTCGATTTCCCCCAACTCGCCCAATTCCCGCCCGAGCACCTCCCGGTACATGAAAACCAACGCATTGAGCGCCTGGTTCTGGGTCGAGGCGGCCACCCCGCGGGCGCTGGCCAGGTGGCCCAGGAACCGCCGTACTTCGGCGGCGCCCAGGTCGCGCGGATGCCGCTTGCCATGCCAGAGAATGAAGTGCCGGATCCAATGGACGTAGGCCTCTTCCGTGCGCGGGGAGAAGTGCCGAAACCGGCAGACCTCCCGGAACTGGTCGAGGAACCGGAGCTTGGGATTGGGCACGAGGCGCTCCCGGGGCGGGCTGGACGATACAGGCGTGATCGACATGAACTAGGCCATAAGATACTTGACTTCCATCCGCAAATCAAGTTCAATTGTCCTCATGGCGACAAGAACTAGGCCAAACATGAGCCGGCTAGACCAAACCGCCGTTTGGCCTAATACCTGTTTAGCGAACCCCGGCCGGGCGTTATGAGAATTCAACGGAAGGTATTGACAGGTGGTGTAGGCTCAGGCCGCCGTCGGTCCCGCTGTTGGCCTAACGTAGTTGAGGCCAACAGCGGGACCTAGTGTAGTGTATCGTAAATGACTAGACATATTATCGGCGGTTTTTCCGTTTTTTCCTTCTAGACCAACCTGATTTGATCCCTTCCAACCTTTGCCGTGCCCGCTCCACTTTCGCCATTATCTTCT
>JBEKGJ010000066.1:0-27385 GCA_050012855.1 Verrucomicrobiota bacterium
AACTGGAAGGCGGCTCGTCCCTCGCAGCTCCCGCAGGCGGCCTGAATCTGCTTCAGCGTCCAGCCAACCCTCCATCCTATCACGCCCGTCCCGCCGGAACAGGAGGACCCTGCTTTACCGCTTACCCACCGGCGGCAACGGGGTTCTTGGTTGGGAGATGGATTCGGTCGTCCCTGGCGGGACTTGGTGGGTTTGTTTGGCGCGGTAACCCAGCGCTCAAGCACTGGGCTATTTTCAGGGCTGCGTGGGACGAGCGGCTACGGCCACGCCACCGGTGGCTGCGTCGGAATTCCTCGACAATAGCCCAGCCATTCATGGCTGGGGTTACCGTCCGGCGAATCCCCAAAGTCCCGGCAGGGACGAAAGAGATTCAATCCAACATCTCCGCCCGGTACTCACAGCCATGCTTCTTCAGGAACGTCGCCAGTTCCTCCCGAAAACCCCGCTGACGATGACGCTCCTCCTGTGTCGCGATGTACCGGATCGTGTCCTCCACCCCTGAAACGCCGATGCTGAACGACCCGAATCCCTCCTGCCACGCGAACTCCTCCCGGCGGAGTTCGGGGAAGGTTTCGCGCAGCCATTTCGAGGAATTGCCCTTCAACAACTGCATGGCCTTGGAAACGGAAAGCGTCGGAGGAAGGCTCAAGAGCAAATGGACGTGATCGTCCGTGCCGCCGATGGCCAGCGCCTTCATGTCATGCTCGCGCGCAATGCCGCCCAGATAAGGCCAGAGGCGTTCGCGGATGGACCCGGTGAGCAACGGGCGGCGTTCATGGGCGGAAAACACACAATGCATCAGGCACGAATTGAACGAGTGCATGGTTCGGCCATCCCTGCGGGACTTGATTGAATTTGTTCGACCGATTTACCCAGCGCTCAAGCACTGGGCTATTTCCGATGGTGCGCGGTGGCCAGCAACTCGCGGCAGTTCAAGACTTTCTCCGCGAGATCGCCGGGCACGTAAAAGTAGTGGTTCGACGCCTCGAAACCGATCCGGGAGTCCCGCGACTGGATCGCGTGCAGCCGTTTCGCCAGTGTGAGTTCTTGCTGGAGGATTCGCTGTAGTTCGGCGGCCGGTGCCGCGCCCGCCGGCCGGTCCTTTGCAGCCAACAGCTCGCGGCGCGCCACCACAAATCGCGCCTGGTTGGCCACGCTGCGGAAGTGGATGGCGGCCGCCTCGGCCACATTCAATTCCTCGGCGAGCGCCTGGCGTTGCCCCTGGGTCAAAGCGCCGGTCGCCGTTGCCACGGCCGTTTGCAGTTGCGCCAGCGCCTGTTCAAAACCCCCGGCGACCTTCTCGAATTGTCCGATGAACACCGCCGGCGGATAGTTCGCGCGCCAACCGTCCAGATCGTCGTAGGGAAATCCCGTCATCGAGGCGTGGTAGCCGGTCGGCCCGGCCCATAGCGGGTTGGCCGGTCCGACCTGCTGCGGCGCGTTGTAAAGCACGCCGGCGTCGAACGGAAATTCGCGGAAAGCGGTGCTGAAACCGCGCCAGGCGGTGACGACCACCGGGGCCAGGCCCGGGCCGAAGCGCCGCACCGCGACGCGCTGCATCGCTTCGTCGGCCGAACGGCCGGCGAGAACTTCGGCCACGACTTCGAGGTTCGGCGAGGGGCAGCCGCCCAGCGTCCAGCCCAGCATCAAACCGTCCACGTTCGCGGCGCGCAGATTCGCGGCGTGGCGGGCGACGTTTTCCATGGCGGGAATCCACGGCACGGCGGCGAGTTCCCAGGTGTTGCCGGCCTGGATTTTGGCGAGGGTCTGGAGGCCGCATTGACGCGCCCAGGCCCAGTGGCGCACGGCGCGCGGACCGGGGCCGATGGCGGAAATCGAGTACTCGCCCACCGTCCCTTTGATCCCGCCCCGCTCGAGGGGCAGGCTCCATTCGCTCACGCTCATGAACGCGACCCCGGCGGGCAACTGCCGGATGATGCTTTCCGCCCACGCATCGTTCCAGCCCCAATCCCAGGCGATGAGTTGGGCGCGGGTGCCCGCCTGCCGGATGCCGTCGGCGAACAAGCGGTTCACTTCGGCGATCACGTCCGCCGGGGGCCGTGCGCCGCAGCGCGGACAACCGGCGCCGCCGCCGTGCGACCAACAATTGCTCAGGTTCTCGGAACCGGTGATGGTGAAAAAGCCGCCGAGGTCCGGCACCGCCCGGCAGATGCTGGCAACGGATTCGCGCAGGAACCGTTGCACCGCCGGCGCGCTGGTGCACAGCGCCGCGTGATCGCCTTCCGCGACGCCCTTCAACTCCGGATGGCTCGTGAAAAACCCCAGCGGCATGGCGCGCGGCTCGTTCAGGTAGAGAAAGACGCGGATGCCGTGCCGGCGCGCCCGGGCCACCAGCGCGCGCAGATTTTTGAGCCGTGCCTCGTAATGGGCGCTGCGCTCGGGTTCCCACGGAAACGGCGCGAGCTTGTACAACACGGCCTGCAGCCACACGCCGTTCACGCCGGCCTGGGCCAGCCGGGCCAGAAAGCCGTCGGGATACGGATCGGTTTCCGTGTCCAGCAGCGGATCGCCGTAGAGCGCAAAATAGGAGTAGCAAAAGCGGAGGCCGGCGGCGGGTTGAGGGTTGACGGTGGCGGATTGAGCGGGAGATCGTGAAAGCCGGTTGACAAAGGCGAACAGCGGGTCGGGCGCAACCGAGACGCCGGCCGGAAAATGTTCGCGGACGACCTGCGCGATCTCGTCTTCGCGGTGGCGGGTCGCCGCGTCCGGCGGCTGGTAGCGGATCGGCGCGCACTTCGGCTTCAACTCACCGAGTTTGCTGAACAGAAAATCGTCCTCGCGCAGGGTGTAAGCCAGTTGCTCCGGCGTCCAGTCCAGCAGATCGAGCAATTGCTCGTAGGGCAGCAGGTGCCAGTTGCGCCGGATGACGGTGATGTAGGAGCGGCGCTGCTGTTCGGGCGTGATGCGTGGCGGGCCGTCCAGACCCATCGCGTGGCCCAGGCGCAGGAGGTCCGTGGATTTGGCGCCGACGACGCGCGCCAGGCGGGCGAGGGGCACCAGCGACCAGTTGCGCCAGACGAACGCGTGGAGCGGGTCGGGAAAATGCGGGAAAGCCACCGGCGGCGGCGCGGCGCCCTGGGGCAGGTCCGCCACCGCCACCTGGTTCGAATCGCGGCGAACCGTGCCGGCGAAAGTCGCGGGACCGAGGGCAAGCCCGGCGGTGACGACGGACGTGGCCTGAAGAAAACCACGCCGCGACTGCCGCTGGAGTGGGGCATTCATGGGTGTATGACTATGCCGGAGTGAGAAGGGCGAAGGCTTTTTTCAAGGCGGCGATGGTGACGGCGCACGCGTCGTCCTTGCCGAGGTTGTTGACGGCCTTGTTGAACGGCTCGGCGCGCACGGGACCGTCGTAGCCGATCCGGTTCAGCGCATTGAGGAACGCGCCGACATCAATGACGCCGGTGGCCGCCGGCAATTCGCGCTGGCCATCCTGCTGGCGGTCGAACGCCACGCCGGCGGGCGCGTCGTTCAAGTCCACGGAGACGACCTCCTCGTTGGGCAGTGCCTGCACTTCGGCCGCGGTATCGCCCGCCTGCCACCAGTGCCAACTGTCGAGCACGACGCCGACGTTGCCGGTGCCGATCTCGGCGATCAGCTCGCGCTGTTCGGCCAGCGTGTGGATGAACCCATATTTCTGTCCGCGCGAGGTGTGGGTGCCGACGTATTCGAGGCCGAGCCGGAGCTGGTGGTCTTTCAGCACGACCGCGATCGCGCGCAGCCGTTCGGCATGGCGCTTGAAATTCTGCCGGTAGGTCAGCGCGTTGTCGCCGGGCATCAGCCAGGTGCCGACGCGGGTCACGCCCGCACGCTGCAAACCGTCCGCCACTTTGGGCAGGTTCTTGAGGCCGTCGGCGAACCGGCTTTCGTCGCCGCGGAACTCGACCGACAGGCCGGCGGCGCCCCAGGCGAGTTTGCGGGCTTTCAACGTGGCGACGAGCTCGGACGCTTCGGCGGCGGAAAGCCCCGCGAGAAAATCACCGAACGGTTCGATGGATTCGAAGCCGTGTTTCGCGGCGAGTTCGATGGCTTCACGCTGGCCCGCCTTGACGCCGATGCTGCCGGGGGAAAGGCAGAGGGTCATTTTTCGCGCGGGCGCGTCGGTGGCGCGCGCGAAGCGGGAGACGGCGGGGAGCATGGCGACGGCCAGACCGGTGGCGGCGACCTCGCGCAGGAACGAACGGCGATCGAGTAGTGACGAGGGCTTCATGCGGGCAGTGTGGCCCGCACCGTGGTCCACTTCAACGCGAAAGCGGAGGACGGGCAGGGCAAACGCATCAAAACGGGGTGGCACGGGCGACTCCTGCCCGCCGGCAGGCAGGCGCCCGTCCCACCCGGCGACACGCCGGGCGGAATGGGGGAAGACGCCGGGAAACCAGCGACGCCATCCCTTTTCGATAGCGCGCCGTTCCGTCGGGCGGGCCGCCCGACGGCACAGGCCAGCGGCCTGTGCTCCCCACCCGGGTTACCCGCGGAGCTTGCGCTCCAAAATCTCGCCAGCCAGTCTGGGGTTCGCCTTGCCCTTGCTGAGTTTCATGACCTGGCCTTTGAGAAAGTTCAGCGCCGCCACCTTGCCGGCGCGGTAATCGGCCGCGGGTCCGGGATTGGCCACGATCGCCTGGTCGCAGAATTGCTCGATCGCCCCGGTGTCGCTGACCTGGGCGAGGCCCTTTTCCTGGACGATCGCCGCCGGCGCCTTGCCGGTGTCGAACATCTCGGTGAACACCTGTTGCGCGGCAGACGTGCTGATGGTTTTGGCTTCAACGAGGGCGACGAGTTCGAGCAGGGCCTCGGGCTTGAATTTGAGGGAGGACAGCGAGACAGGTAGGACAGGCGTCGCGCCTGTTTCCATCGTCACTTCCTTTCCATGTCCGGCTGGCTCAGAGATTTCAGAGACCGGCGCGACGCCTGTCGCACGTTCGGTTGCCTCGGCCAGCTTGGCGCGGAGGTTGTTGATGATCCAGTTGGCGATGGCCTTGGGGTGCTTTGATCCCGGGGCGAGGCGCTCGAAGTAGTCGCCTAGCGGCACGTCGTTTTTGAACACCTCGGCGTCGCCGGCCGGCAACTGGTAATCGCGCATGAACCTTTGCTTGCGTGCGAGGGGCAGTTCGACCACGCGGGCGCGGACGGCGGCCAGCCATTCCTCGGTCGGCTCGAAGGGCATCAAATCCGGGTCGGGGAAATAGCGGTAATCGTGGGCATCCTCCTTGGTGCGCATCGGCTCGGTGATGCCGGCGGGCTCGTCCCAGCGGCGGGTTTCCTGGGTGAGACGACCGCCGTGGCTGACCACCTCGATCTGGCGCGGGATTTCGTACTCCAGGGCGCGGCGCACGCCGGAGAAGCTGTTCATGTTTTTGATCTCGATCTTCGCGCCGAGCTTGGTGTCGCCG
The DNA here is from genome assembly GCA_050012855.1 of Verrucomicrobiota bacterium. Classification (GTDB taxonomy): domain Bacteria; phylum Verrucomicrobiota; class Verrucomicrobiia; order Limisphaerales; family J093; genus JAJXZJ01. The sequence continues at coordinate 5,412 of JBEKGJ010000066.1, forward strand.
CGCGGCCGCACCGAGACGTTCACGTCGCAGCGGACCATGCCCTTCTCCATGTCGCAATCGCTGATGCCGCCGTAAACCAGGACGTCCTTCAGCGCGTTCAGATAGGCGTATGCCATGTCGGCGCCGGTGAGGTCCGGCTCGGAGACAATTTCGAGCAGCGGCACGCCGGCGCGGTTGAAGTCCACGCCGCTGTGGCGGTCGAAGTGGAAGCTTTTGCCGACATCCTCCTCGAGGTGGGCGCGGGTGATGCGGACGCGCGTCAGGCCGCCGCTGGACTCGAACTCGAGCCAACCGTTCAAGGTCGAGGGCTGGGCAAACTGGGTGATCTGGTAATTCTTGGGCATGTCCGGATAGAAGTAATTCTTCCGGTCGAACGTGGCGCGGGGCGGGATCGCGCAGTGGAGCAGCAGGCCGGCGAGGACGGTCAGGCGCAAGGCTTCCTCGTTGGCGACGGGCAGGGAGCCGGGCAGGCCGAGGCAGACGGGGCAGACGTGGGTGTTGGGCGGCGCGCCGAAGGCGTTGGCGCAACCGCACCACATCTTCGATCTGGTCTTGAGCTGGACGTGGGTTTCCAGCCCGATCACGGCTTCGTAGTCCATAGATGTCGGGCGGGATTCAACCACGGATGAACACGGATGGACACGGATTTTTCGCGGGCAGGAAACACGCTGGATTCAACCGCAGAGGCGCGATGGACGCGGAGTCTTCCCGGACGAACAACCGGCGGACCGCCAGCCTCATTCCCTGTAAACGTCGTGGGTGCCGATAATCAATGACACCACCGTGTCTCCTTCCAGGTAGAAGGTCGAACGCAAGTCTCCCTCGATCACCACCGAGTAGAGGGTCCGGCCATAGTGAGCCGCAAGCCGGTGAATCCGATGTGTTCCCAGTCGGGGATCAAACGGGTTCTCCTTGAAAACCTTCCACGCCTGTCGGGCGGCTTCCTTCTGCGCTGGCTGCAGCCGGTAGAAGCACGCTCAGAACCGCTCGACCGCCCGATAGCGGTACTTCATTGCAGGCGCGGAGGCGGCGTTTCGAACAAGGCCGTTTCCATTTCCACCAACCGTCCAGCCTGAGCGTCGGCCATGGCCTCTTTGAAATCATCCGGAATCCACGAATCGTCCTGCTCCACGACGAAGCGGGCGACCTGCTTCCGCTCTTCGGGCGGGAGGGCTTTGATCTGCTGAATGACTTCGAGCGCGCTCATGGCTGAACTATTCGCAGCGGGCCTCGGTTTCGCAAGCGGTAACGCTGCCGGCTTGAGCTGTTCTTCGATCTGGTCTTGAGCTGGACGTGGGTTTCCAGCCCGATCACGGCTTCGTAGTCCATAGATGTCGGGCGGGATTCAACCACGGATGAACACGGATTTTGGGTAGTGCCCGAATTCGGTGGGTCGCGGACCGCTGGGCCACGACAACTTCCGGCCGCCCGGCGGGTCGCCCGTGCCACCCAACTTGCTACCGGGCGGCGCCGGGCGCTATCCGGTTCAGACGATCAGGAGCAGCCCAGGCTCTCACCGCAATTCAGGCACTTGAAGCAGGCGCCGTTGCGGACGGCGATGTGGCCGCACTTCGGGCAGGCCGGGGCGTCGCCCTGGTTGACGAACGTGCTGGTGAGCTGCTTCCCGGCGCTGGCGCCGTTCGCAGGCGCCGGGGCGGCCGGCACCGTCGCCGGGGGCGCGGTCCGCGTCTCGCCCTCGATGGTGGTGTCATCGGCGATGGGGAGCTCGGGGACGGGTTTGTTGACCCGCTTCTTGATTTCGTCGAGCAGGCCGGGCATGGGTAGCTCGGGCTGGCCGCGATCGGGCGTGTGCTCCTCGCGATAAGCCGGGATGAACTGGAATCCCATCCAGCGAAAGATGTAGTCGGTGAGCGAGGAGGCGCTGGGGAGGTCGCGGTTTTTGGTGAAGCCGCTGGGCTCGAAGCGCTGGTGGGAGAATTTCTGCACCAGCGCCTCAAGCGGCACGCCATACTGCAAGGCCATGCTCGTCAGCGTGGCGATGGTGTCCATCAAGCCGCCGATGGTGGAGCCTTCCTTGGCCATGGTGATGAACAGCTCGCCGGGCTGGCCGTCGTCGAAGAGGCCGACGTTCAGGTAGCCTTCGTGGCCGGCGATGTTGAACTTGTGGTTCACGGCCATGCGGGTTTCGGGCAGGCGACGGCGGGTCGGTTTGGCGGCCTCCTGCTGGAAGCGGGCGACGTCGGCCGCGAGTTCCTGGATGCGGGTTTCGAGTTTGCCCACCTCCGAATCGGCCGCGGCCGCGGCGACGCCCTCCCGGGTCTGGCGGGTGTTCAGCGGTTGGCTGCGTTTGGAACCGTCGCGGTAAATGGCCACGCACTTGAGCCCCATTTTCCAGGCCTGGACGTAGGCGTCGCGGATGTCGGCAACGGTGCTGTTATTGGGCATGTTGACCGTCTTGGAAATGGCCCCGCTGATGAAGGGCTGGGCGGCGCCCATCATCCTGAGGTGGGCGAGGTAGCTGATGCTGCGCTGGCCGTTGTGGTCCTTGAAGGCGCAATCGAACACCGGCAGGTGCTCAGGCTTGAGCCCGCTGCGGACGGTCTGCCCCTGATGCTCGGCGTCCTCGATGGTGTCGAAGCGGCCGATGTGGTCAACGATCTGCTGGATGGCGGTTGCGTCGTAGCCGAGGCGTTCGAGGGCCTCGGGGACGGTGCGGTTGACGATCTTCAACGAGCCGCCGCCGGCGAGCACCTTGTATTTCACCAGGGCGATGTCGGGTTCGATGCCGGTGGTGTCGCAGTCCATCAGGAACGCGATCGTGCCGGTGGGCGCGAGCACGGTGACCTGGGCGTTGCGGCAGCCGGTTTCCCGCCCGCGGGCGAGCGCGCGATCCCAACTGGCCCGGGCCTCGTCCTTCAGATACGCGAACTCGGGGCTCGGGGTGATCTGTTCCACGGCGTCGCGGTGGAGCTGGATGACACCGAGCATGGATTCGACGTTGTCCTTGGCGAGCGGCTGGCGGACACCGGCGCAACGGGCGTCCCGATAGCCTTCGAAGGGGCCGGCGACGCCGGACAGGGCCGCGGACTGCTCGTAGGCATGGCCCGTCATGAGGGCGGTGATGGCGCCGGCGAGGGACCGGGCCTGATCGGAGTCATAAGGCAGGCCGTAGCTCATGATCAGCGAGCCGAGGTTGGCGTAGCCGAGGCCCAGCGTGCGGAAGATATGGGAGTTCTCGGCGATCTCCTTGGTCGGGTAGCTGGCGTTGTCCACCAGGATTTCCTGCGCGGTAATGTAGAGCCGGACGGCGGCCTTGAAGCGTTCGACGTCGAACACGCCGTCCGCGCGTTTGAATTTCATCAGGTTCAGCGAGGCAAGATTGCAGGCGGTGTTGTTGAGGAACACGTATTCGCTGCACGGGTTGGTGGAATGGATCGGCTCGGTGCCCTTGCAGGTGTGCCATTTCTGGATGGCGCCGTCGTATTGCAGACCGGGGTCGCCGCAGGTCCAGGTGCCCTCGGCGATTTTGTTTAACAGGGTGCTGGCGTCCTTCTTTTCGACGGGTTCGCCGGTGGTGACCGTGCGGGTCCACCATTCCTGGCCGTCCAGGGCAGCCTGCATGAAGGCGTCACTGACGCGGACGGAGAGGTTTTCGTTTTGGTACATCACCGAGCCGTAGGCGTCGCCGTTGAACGAACCGTCGTAGCCCTGCTCGATGAGCGCCCAGGCCTTCTTTTCCTCGCGCTGCTTGGCGTCAATGAACTCTTCGATGTCGGGGTGCCAGTCGCGGAGGGTGTTCATCTTGGCGGCGCGGCGGGTCTTGCCGCCGGATTTGACCACGTTGGCGACCTGGTCATAGACCTTGAGGAAGCTCATGGGCCCGCTGGGCCGGCCGCCGCCGCTGAGCCGTTCGCGGGTGGAGCGAATGGGGGTGAGGTCGGTGCCGGTGCCCGAGCCGTATTTGAAGAGCATCGCCTCGCTGTAGGCGAGTTGCATGATGCTCTCCATGTTGTCATCCACGCTCTGGATGAAGCACGCGCTGCCCTGCGGGTATTCGTACTGGGTGGCGGCCCGTTCGGCTTCATGCGTCTTGCGGTTGTAGAACCAATTGCCGCGCGCCGACGTCTTGCCGACGTGGTACTGGTGGTAGAGGCCGACGTTGAACCACACCGGCGAGTTGAACGCGCCGTATTGGTTTACGCAGAGCCAGGTCAATTCCGCGTAAAAGACCTCGCCGTCTTCCTTGGAAAAGTAGCCATCGCGCACGCCCCAATCGGCGATCGTCCGGGTCACCCGGTGAATGAGTTGCCGAACCGACTGTTCCCGCTCGCCGGCCTTCTGGGGGTCGCCGTAAAAATACTTCGAGCAGACGACCTTGGTGGCGAGGACGGACCAGGACTTCGGCACCTCGACGCCCTCCTGCTTGAAGATGACGCGGCCGGCGTCGTCGGTGATTTCGGCGGTGCGGCGTTCCCATTCGATCTGGTCGAACGGGGAAACGGCCGAATCGCTGAAAACGCGTTTCAAGGGCAGGGTGCGGCGGGGCCGGGGCGGCGGAGTGCGACGGTTGGTGGACATTTTGAGGGGGCGACGGCGGGCTTGGTTGGAGGCCGACGAGACTAATTGGGCCGGGGCATCAATCATGACAAACGGTGGTTAAAAAGGAACCGGTTCTAGGCTGCAAAAGCCAGCCGGTCTTTGGACCGGCTGGCTGGAATTCGAAAGAGCAATTTAACTCGCCAACTGACGCGGTTCGCAACTCACTCGTAGCTGCCGAACCCCATTTAGTTGGGTAAGTGTGACGATGGTAATACTACTCGTTGTGGTGGCAAGGATTTTTTGCGCTTTTCTCAAATCGCGGGTAACCTGGCCAAAATCATGGTGTACCAGCAGACAAATCAATGACTCCAACCCAGGCGGATTAATGGAAGTTGCTATGCGGCGGTTGGACGGTGACATTCCGGCGACAGTCTGGTGAACCGTCCCGATTCCAAGGGGGGGCGGATTCCCGGCTCACGAAGCGGCTTCGGGGTTGGCACGTCCGTTTCCCGACTTGGTGATCCACACCAATGCGCCGGTGGGCAGGCGGTCAAACAGCGGCAGGAGGTCGGCGGCGGCGAGTTGAATGCAACCGCGGGAGGCCGGTTTGCCGAGGGTGGGCTCGTTGCCGACCCCGTGCAGGTAGATGTAGCGGGCGAAGGAATCCACGTTGCCGCCGCGGTTCCAGCCCGGTTCCAGGCCTTCCAGCCAGAGAATCCGGTGGGCGATGGCGGCGTCGGGCCGGCCCTTCCAAGTCAAACCGACCGCTTGGCGCCCGGTGAACACGGTGCCGATGGGCCAGCCGCCGCCGATCTTGCGGGCGATGCGGTGCAAGCCCAGTGGGGTGCGCAAGGAATTCGCGGCTTGTCCGGTTCCAACGCGCGACGTGGAGATGATGAAGCGCCGCACCGGAGCGAACCGCGGAAACCGCCGTTCCGAACGGCGCCACCCGCGGCAGCGGACTTCGCGGTAAAGCCACATTTCCTGGCGTTCGACCCGCACCCAGAGGATCTGCCGGCGGGGGGCGACGTCCTGGCGCCGGCAGGCGTTGAAGAACGCCCCCGGCAGGGCGGGCGCAAGCAGCCGGGACATGCGGGCGATTACTTGAGCTTTTTGACGAGCACCTTGGATTTCCGTCCGCTCTGGTCGTAGGGGCCGCGGCGGGCGGGAGGAAGGTCGTCGGGCGTGCCTTCGACAAAGCCGCCTTTGGACTGGAAGTAGGCGAAGGCCTGGGTGGACAGGGTGATCAGCTCGCGCAGGCCGAGTTCGCGGGCGCGATTCTCGACGTATTGGATGAGCTTCCGGCCAATGCCCTGGTTTTCGTGGGACGGCATGACGTAGAGGCAGGCCAGTTCCCCCTTGCCGATGTCGGGGTAGGTGTGGAGGGCGACACAGGCGACGGTGTTCTTATCAATCTCGAAGATGAAGTAATCGCCCAGCGATTGCGCGATCGAGGTGCGGGTGCGCTTGACAATTTCCTCCGCTTCGACGGACGGCTGGATCAGCTTGAGGATGCTGGGGATGTCCTTTTTCATCGCCCGGCGGACCTGCTGGTATTCGTTGGCGTAAATCAGCGTGCCGACGCCCTCGTTGGAAAACACTTCCGCCAGCAGGGCTTCGTCTAGGCGGCCGTTGATGATGTGGACGCGCTGGACGCCCAGGCGGCAGGCGGCGGCAGCGTAGGTGGCCTTGGAGATCGTCTCGGGCGTCAACTCGTCCTTGTGCAGCGCCAGCAACACGTCCAGGTCGCTGGCCAACACCTGCCGGAACAACTGGCCCTGGCGGGTGAGCCCCTCCACGGTGCCGATGAAAATGAGCTTCACGGCCTTGAGAGCCTCCGCCAGGGCGACGGCCACGGCGTCCGAATTGATCCGGTAGGTGTGGCCTTCGCCGTCGAAGCCCAGCGGCGGAACGACCGGAATCACGCCCTGGGAGAGCAGGGTCTGCAGCAGCTCGCTGTCCACGCGCTCGACCTTGCCGGTGAACAACTGATCCACGCCATGCAGAATGCCGGAGGGCGAGGCGGTGATGGCGTTGGGGCAGACAGCGCGGAGGTCGTTGGTGGCCAGGCCCTCGAGGATTTCGTGGGTGAGACGGTTCGCCGCCGTCAGGGCGAGATCCAGCGTGGCGGCGTCGGTGACCCCCGCGCCGTCGAGGTTGGACGGGGTGACGCCGCGTGCGCGGGCCAGTTCCCGGATTTGGGCCGCCGCACCATGCACCAGGACCACGCGGATGCTCAGGGAACGCAGCACGGCGACGTCCATGAGGATGTTCGCAAAGTTCTCGTCGGTGACGATGGCGCCATCCACGCTGATCACGAAGGTCTTTTCGCGGAAGCGCGGGATGTATTGCAGGATGCCCCGCAGGTCAGTCGGTTTCACAATGTGGCTCGATTTCGCTTGAGCGTCCCCAATAGAGGAAAGTTGCGGCGCGGTTTCAATGCTTTTCTGCGCCGCGCCGTCGGGAATCCGGCGAGGTTAGACCTTCGCGGCCTCGGTCCGAGCCCAGCGGTCCGCGGCGAAGATCTGGTCGAGGGAAGGCGCTTCGACCGGCTGGTGGGCCGCCATGACGCGCTCCACGGTGGCGCTGATTTGCGGAAAGGTGAGCCGGCGTTGACAGAAGCCCTCGACGGCGGCTTCGTTCGCCGCATTGAACACGGCCGGCAATGTGCCGCCGATGTCGCCGGCGCGCCGGGCCAGCCGCAGGGCGGGGAATTTTTCCGGGTCCGGCTCCTCGAAGGTGAGGCTGCCGATTTTGGCAAAATCCGTCTGCACCCGCTCGCTGGGCGCGCGGTCGGGATAGGTCAGGGCATACTGGATCGGCAGGCACATGTCCGGTGTCGAGAGCTGCGCCAGGACCGCGCCGTCCACGAACTCGACCATCGAGTGCACGATGCTCTGCGGATGAACGAGGACACCGACCCGGTCCATGCCCACGCCGAACAGCCAGCGGGCTTCGATCATTTCCAGGCCCTTGTTGAACAGGGTCGCCGAGTCAATGGTGATCTTTCGGCCCATGACCCACGAAGGATGCTTGAGCGCCTGTTCGACGGTGATGCCGGGGAAGGCTTCCCGGGGGGTCTGACGGAACGGGCCGCCCGAGGCGGTCAGCCACAAGCGGCGCACCGCGCCGGCGGGTTTGCCGTCGAGACACTGGAAAATGGCCGAATGCTCGCTGTCCACGGCGAGCACGCGCACGCCGCGGGCAGCCGCCGCGCGCATGACAATCTCGCCGGCCATGACCAGGATTTCCTTGGACGCGATGGCGATGTCTTTGCCCGCGCGAATGGCGGCGAGCGCCGGGGCCAATCCGGCGGTGCCGACAATGGCGATGAGCACGATGTCGGCGGCTGGGAGCGTGGCGAGTTTGAGCAGGCCCTCGGCGCCGCAGCAAACCTGGGTCCGGATTCCCAGCATGGCCCGCAACTCGGCCGCCTTCGCCGGGTCGTTCAGCGAGATCATTTCCGGCTCGAACTTGCGGGTCTGTTGGAGCAGCAGTTCCGCGTTTTGGCCGGCGGCCAGGCCGACCAGCCGGATGCGGTCCGGCAGATCCTCCGCCACCTTGACGGTGCTGGTGCCGATGGAGCCGGTGCTGCCGAGAAGAACCACGTTTTTCATGTGCGCGTCCCCACGCTAGCAATCGCCGCTCAGCGCGTCAAAACGTGCCGGAGGTAAAGATACATGAGCGGCGCGTTGAACAGGATGCTGTCCAGCAGGTCGAGGATGCCGCCGATGCCGGGAAAGAAGTGGCCGGAGTCCTTCAACCCGGCCTCGCGTTTGAAGAGCGATTCGATGAGGTCGCCGACGACGGCGGCCGCGCCGAGGAGGAGGCCAAGGATGACGGCGTGCAACCAGTTCATGCCGGTGAGCCGCGCGCGGGCCAGAGCGGCGAAGGCCAGGCTTGCGCCGGTCGAGAACAGCAGCGCGCCCGCGAAACCCTCCCAGGTCTTCCCCGGACTGACGCGCGGGATCATCTTGTGACGCCCGATCAGGGAACCGACGGTGTACGCGCCCATGTCGCTGAATTTCGTCACGACCAGGAAGTAGATCAGGTAGAACCGCCCGTCCGTATGCGGGAAAAAGTTGATCTTTTGGATGAAGTTGAGCAGCCAGGGCACGTACATCAGGCCGAACAGGGTGGTGGAGATGGCGGTGAGGCCGGCCGGGTTGCTCTTTGAAAGGAACTGGCGTACGCAAAGCCCGAGCACGAAGAGCACGAGGAAGCCAGTCTCGAAATCGTTCGCCTTGGCCGGCAGGAATTCGAGCCCGAGAACCTTGCGGCGGTAAAGGTAGGTAAAGGTGGCGCCCATCAGCAGCAAACCGCCGACGATGCCGAGATGGCGGAAGCACACCAATCCGCGCTTCTCCACCATTCCGTAGAACTCCGCCAGGCCGGTGCCCGCCAGCGTCATCATGATCACCAGGAAGAAGAAGCCCGAAACGAGCGGATTGGGCGAGAACAGGGCCGCCACCACCACAGTCCAGAGCACGAGGGAACTAGCCAGCCGGCGGCCGAACACCGCCGCCTGGGAAGGCGCGCTCATGGTGGCGGGTTGGTCCGGCATTGCGAACTGGCATTACCCGTTCCGCCGCCGGGTGTCGAGCCTCCAGTTCCAACAAAAAGCCGCTCCGCATCGCACGGGGCGGCCATTCTACAGCCCCTCACCGGGTGTTTGGCCCAGCATGGGGTTGTTAAGACAAACCAACCTAGTGTAGTGTCTCACAAACGACTGGAGTTATTCTTGCCGGCAAAATCACCCCATTGCCGCTGTTTTCCTCATGAATCATGCCGATCATAACTCCATGTATTTAAGAGACACTACACTAGGACTGGTGGCGGCCGTTGTCAAACGGGCCGAAAGAAAGTCAGGGTCCTGAACCGGTTGGAGCGTACTGCGAGCGGACTTGGTCGCGTTGGGACTTCCGCCTTCAGGCGGCCCGATCCGGCTGAAGCCGGGACTCCAAACGCCACTTGATGGTGGAAACAAGGGCCACTGCCGACCCGCGCTGCCACTTGCGCCCGGGGTCCACTTGTGCTCATTCTTTCCGTGTCAGCCGCCTTCCCGACGGCTGTGGTGGGGTCAGGTTGAACGGCAGCCGCTCCCGCCGGTCAAACGAAACACTTTGGAATCTGAGGTTGAACCATGAAATTCGGTGTCGTTGCCAAACGGGTTTTCCTGTTTCTCGCGGTCAACTTTCTCGTGTTGTTGACCATCTCGCTGGTCCTGGCCCTGCTGGGAGTGAACGGCCGGCTCGGCGGTCAGGGCTATGGGGCGTTGCTGGCGTTCTGCTTCGTCTGGGGCATGGGCGGCGCGTTCGTCTCGCTCGCGCTGTCGCGCCTCATGGCCAGGTGGATGATGGGTGTCCAGGTCATCCCGCCCGACACCAATGACCCACGGGCGCGCGAACTCGTGGCGCTCGTGCATGAACTGGCACAACGCGCCGGACTGCCGGTGATGCCCGAGGTGGGTGTCTTCGATTCGCCGGAGTTGAACGCCTTCGCCACCGGACCGAGTCGGTCCCGCGCGCTGGTGGCGGTGTCCACCGGCCTGTTGCAGAACATGCGGCGCAACGAGGTTCAGGGCGTGCTGGCCCACGAAATCACGCACGTTGCCAACGGTGACATGGTGACCATGACGCTCATCCAAGGCGTCATCAACGCCTTCGTCATGTTCTTCGCCCGTCTGGCCGCCTTCGCCGTGTCGAACGCGCTGCGACGCGACAATGACGAGCGTCCCAGCTATTTCCTCCAATACCTGCTGGTCATGGTGTTCGAGGTGGTGTTCTCGCTGTTCGGCGCGATCGTGGTCTGCTGGTTCTCGCGCTGGCGCGAATTCCGCGCTGATGCCGGCGGCGCGCGGTTTGCCGGCCGGGAAAACATGATTGCCGCCCTGCGAGCCCTGCAACGGGCCACGGAAGCCGGACCGGAGATGGCGGCGGCTGGCGGCGGCGACAACGCCTTCCAAACCCTCAAGATCAACGGAGGCCGTGGCGGCCTGCTCCACCTGCTCTTCAGCACCCACCCACCGCTCGAGTCGCGGATCGCGGCCCTCGAAACGCGGGCGTGATTTGAGTTGTCGGTGGAGCGTCCTCGCGAGCCGTTCACGCCGCGGGGTCTGACCGGCTCGTCATAGCCCCACCGAATCAGGAGATTGCGGCATTTCGCCGTTGTTCGCCGGCGCCGGCGCACCTACATTCCGGACGTGCGTCAGGCCCGGAGAACCGCCGCCCGCTGGTGCTGGATCGCGACACTGGCCGTCGGCGCGTTGCCGGCCATCCTGCCGGCGGCCGAGCCGTTGGTCATCCTCACCCCGCATAACATTTCGATCCGCGAGGAATTCAGCCGCGCCTTCAACGCCTGGCATCGCCGTGAATTCGGCGAGGACGGCCTCATCGAATGGCGTGATGTGGGCGGCACAACGGATGCCTTGCGTTTTGTCCAGTCGGAGTTCGCCGCCAAGCCGGGAGGCATTGGCATTGATTGCTTTTTCGGCGGCGGGCCGGAACCCTACCTGTTGCTCGCGGATCGGAACTTGACCCAACCCTGCCGCCTGCCGGATGCCGTGCTGGCGGGCGTTCCCCAGGCCGCCAACGGCGTGGAGATCTACGATCCGCAATACCGGTGGTACGGGGCGGCGCTTTCCAGCTTCGGCATTCTCCAAAACACCCGCGTACAGCGGCTCGTCGGTCTGCCGCTCGTCCGGCGCTGGGAGGACTTGGCGGACCCGCGACTCGTGGGCTGGGTCGGCGCGGCGGACCCGCGCAACAGCGGAACGATGAACAACATGTTCGAGGCGTTCCTCCAGGCGTATGGCTGGGATCGCGGCTGGCAGTTGGTGACGGAGATCGCGGCCAACACCGGCAAGTTCGACCGCTTTTCCTCGAGCACGGCGAAGAACGTCACGCTCGGCGATTGCGCCTACGGATTCGCCATTGACTTCTACGGGTTCATCCAGGTGGCGGTGGCGGGGCGAACCAACATGACGTTCGTATTGCCGGAGGATTTCACCGCCATCAGTCCGGACGGTCTCTGCGTGCTGAAGGGCGCGCCGCATCCCGTGGCGGCACGGCGGTTCCTCGAATTCGCGATCGGCGAGCCGGGGCAGCGGCTCTGGTTCCTGCCGCGCGGTCATCCCGAAGGCCCGCAGCGGTACTCGATCGAACGCATGTCCGTCCGGCCTGACTTTTACCGGCGCTACCGCGACGTGAGCAACATCGCATTCTCGCCCTTCGAGCTGAAGAGCCGTTTCCGCTACAATGCCCAGCTCGCCCGGGACCGGCGCGAGGTCGTGGCCGCGCTCGTCGGCGCGCTGCTCGTGGACCGGCATCCCGAGCTGAAGGCCGCCTGGCGCGCCATCCTCAAGCGCGGGCACGCAGCCGCTGACTGCAAAGCCCTGGGCCGCCCCCCGCTCACTGAGGCCGAGGCGCTCGCCCTGGCCAACGGCTCCTGGAAGGACGCCGCGCTCCGCAACCGCAAGAAGATCGAATGGCAATCGTGGGCCCAACAGAAGTACCGCCGGCTGGCCACCGCGCCCGCCGTCAACCCGCCATGAACGTCTCCCTCCGCCAGCTCAGCCACCGCTTCGGCACCACACCGGTGCTGCGGGCCGTCTCCCTCGAAGTCCGCGACCGCGAACTGTTCTTCCTGCTGGGCCCCTCCGGTTGTGGGAAGACCACGCTGCTCCGGCTCATCGCCGGCTTCCACCAGCCCGAGGCCGGCGCGATCTTTTTCGGCGACCGGCCAATGAATGGCGTGCCGCCGCACCTCCGCAACACGGGCATGGTGTTCCAGAACTACGCGCTCTGGCCGCACCTGTCCGTGGCCGAAAACGTCGTCTATGGCCTCGACGTGCGCCGGCTGAGCGCCGCCAAAAAACGCGAGCGCGTCGCCGAGACGCTGGCCATTGTGCAGATGGAGCGGTTCGCGGACCGCTCGCCCAACCAGCTCTCCGGCGGCCAGCAACAGCGGGTGGCGCTGGCGCGCGCGCTCGTCATCCGACCCGATGTCCTGCTGCTCGACGAGCCGCTCTCGAACCTCGACGCGAAACTGCGGCTGGAGATGCGCGACGAAATCCGTCGCATCCACGCGCAGACGCGCATCACGACGATTTACGTCACGCACGATCAAAAGGAAGCGCTCTCGCTGGCGGACCGGCTGGCCGTGTTGCGCGACGGCGCCGTCGAACAGGTCGGGGAACCGCGCGCGGTGTACTGCGCACCCGCCAACCGGTTCGTCGCCGACTTCATCGGCGAATCCAACTGGCTGCCCGCCGAAGTCGAGAGCGCCGCCAGCGACCACCTGGTCGTCCGCTGCGAGTTCGGCCGGTTTCGGACGGAATCCAAAGCGGGACTGGCGAGTGGTCAGGCGATCTGGCTTGGCTTCCGGCCCGAGGCCGTGCGCATCGGCGAGGCCGAAGACAACATCTTGAAAGCCCGCATCGCCAGCGTCACCTACCTGGGCGACATCGAGGAATACACGCTCGAACTGTCAGCCACGATGCGGATCAAGGCATTTGAGCAAAACCCGCTGGCCATCCGCCGCGCGGGCGCGCCGGTGACGGTGCAGGTGCGGCCGCAAAACCTCATGGTGCTGCCGCGCTGAACCGCGGTTCATTTCGCCGCCAGCGCGGCCTCGATTGCCTTGGTCACGGCCGCGGAGTCGGGCTCGTCGGCGGACTGGAACCGGGCGATGATCTTGCCGTCGCGGCTGATCAGGAACTTGCCGAAGTTCCATTTCACCTCGCCCGGGAAGGGCGAATCTTTGCCGGTCAGCGCGGCGTAGAGCGGGTGCTGATCGGACCCGCCCTTGACCTTCAACTTTTCGAAGAGCGGAAAGGTCACGTCAAACTGGGTGGAGCAAAACTGCTTGATTTCCTCGGGCGTGCCGGGTTCCTGGCCGCCGAAGTCGTTGCTTGGAAAGCCAAGCACTTCGAGCCCCTGGTCGCGGTATTTAAGATAAACCGCCTCGAGCGGCTTGTATTGCCGGGTGTAACCGCACTTCGAGGCCACGTTGACCAGGAGCAGGACCTTCCCCTGGTGGGCCTTGAGCGAGGTGGCCTGGCCGTTGATGTCCTTGAGCGGGATGTCGTAGAGCGACGCGGCGGAAAGCGCCCAGGCGCCCAGCACGCCGGCGGCAACAGTTTTCATAAGCATTTTCATAAACATAGCTTAAAGATGCCCCGACCGGGCGGGATGTCAAACGCCACCGCGGGCGGGAAGCGGCAAGTCTGATGGGGCGTCGACCGCTGGGCCTGCCTGTGCGGATCGGCATCTGCCTGTGCGGCCGCAGACAGGCGCAGACAGGCCGCGACAGCCCCCGGCCGCCCAGCGGTCGGCCGGCCACCAACTCGACCTGGCCCGGCGGACTTAGGACACTGCGTGCCGTCCGTCCGGTGCCCCGCGGGGTCGGTCGGAAAAGAAACGGGACGGCTGGGGCCGTCCCGTCTGACCAAAAAAGCGACCCGGGTGCAGCTATTGCGGCTGGGTGGCCTGCCGCCGCCGGGGCGGATTGTCCTTCTGCCACTTCGCCCATTTCTCGTTTTGCTCGGTGGTGAGGATCTTCTTGATCTTCTCATTGGCGGCGTCGCGGACCTTCTTGTTTTCCGCACGGCGGTCTTCCTGCGACAGGTCGGTCTTCGCGCGAATCTCCCGCATCTTGTCCGTTTGTTCCTTGAGGACCGGCTTCAGGTCGGCCTGCTGCTTGTCCGTCAGCTTCAGCACGTCGGTCATCTGCTTGAGTTGGTCAACGCGCTGGCCGCGCTGCGGGGCGGTGGTCGCGGGCTTGCTGTCACCCGTCGTCTGCGCGAGGACCACGCCCGAGCCGGCCACCAGACCGGCCAGCGCCAAGGCGGCAATCACACTTGCTTTACGCAACTTCATAACATTCCTTTGGATTTGATGTTCTCATCTCGCCCCCCGACCGTTACTGGCGGGGGTTCGAGTATGCCCACTCAGACGGCGCCATCCTGCCCAAGGTTACAGGCCAGATGGGGCGCTGACGCAGCCGGCGCCCTGTCGCCTTTGGTTCATGGTGGGTCGCGAACCGCTGGCCGCGGTTTGAAAAAGGGAGCGCGCCCGTCCCGGGTGCCGCCGACGGCGTCTCGCCGTCGGACCTCAGCAGCCAACCACCCCACACCGAAACAATCCCGACATCTTCCGCCGATCCGGAAGTTCGCCGCGAGACGCGACGAACAGCAGGCGAGACGCCCGCGCTCCCCAAACTGCTGACACCAGACACAACGGCGGACCACCTCGAATCGCCAGGACGGGGCGGCCTGTTGGAATCGCAATGGTCGCCAGGGTGCCGCGCGAACTGCAACCGCCCGGAAAGGGGCGCCCGAGTTTGACTTGCCTGGAACCGCAAACCGTCTGATCTTCATGTCATGAGCCGCCGATCCTCGCCCGCCCGCCTGCCGTGGCTGCGCACATGCGGGTGGAGTTGCCTGCTGGCCGGCGGCTGGCTGTGGCCGCTGGCTGCCGCCGAGTTCCCGACGTTCACGCGGCACGTCATCAATGCGTTCCCGGCCGGTTACCAGGTGGCCGTGGCAGACATCAACGGCGACGGGCGGCTGGACGTGATCGCCCTGTCCACCGAAGCCAACCGCGTGGACTGGTTTGAGAACCCGGGCTGGCAACTGCACCCCGTTGCCCGCACGGAGAAGAACATTGATCTCGCCCCGCGCGATCTGGAAGGCAAGGGCAGGGCGGGCATTGCCGTTGCCAGCGGTTTTTACTTCTCCGAGTCCACGCGCGGCGGCGCAATTCAATGGCTGGAACAGCCGTCGGACTCTACGAATCTCTGGCCAATCCATCCCCTTGCCACCGATCCGGTGGCGCACCGTTTGCGCTGGGGCGATCTCGATGGCGACGGCCGGCCCGAACTGGTCCACGCGCCAATCTTCGGCCCCGGCTCGCAGGACACCGTCGCGCCGAAGCCATCCCATTTGTGGGCCTTCCGGCCACCGCACGACCTGCGCACCGGGACTTGGACGGTCTGGAAGATTGATGAATCACTGACGGTGCTCCACGGCATCCATGTGTCCGACCTGGACCACGACGGCCGCGACGAAATCCTGACGGCGAGTTTCGAGGGGATTCACCGTTTTGATTTCAAAGGCCAGGGCGCCGCCGCGAGCTGGCGCAAAATCCAGATCGGCCGCGGAGCGACGCCGAAATCGGCGGTCCCCGGCGCCACCCGGGGTTCGAGCGAGGTCGCGCCCGGCGTGCTGGGAGGAAAACCATTCATTGCGGCCATCGAGCCGTGGCACGGCGAACTCGTCGTTGTGTACACGCCCGCCGCACCCGGCGATTTGTGGCACCGGCGGGTCTTGGACGACACGCTCAAAGAAGGCCACGCGCTGGTCGTGGCGGACCTCGACGGCGACGGCCGGAGCGAGATTGTCGCCGGGTGGCGCGGCGGCGGTGGAGGGATTGCGATTTATCGCGCGATGGATGACACGGGCGAGCGCTGGACAAAAATCCCCCTGGCAACCGACCTCACGGTGGAGTGCCTGGTGGCCGCCGACATCAACGGCGACGGCCTCCTCGACCTGGTGGCCATCGCCGGCCGGTCGAATCTGCTGGTCTGGTTCGAGCAACGCCGGTGACGCGTGATTCTCGTTGCCGACCGGCCCGCCACTAGCCATACTGCTATGAGCAACTACGCCGGCTTGGATCGTGAACGAAGTAATCTCAGAATTCTTCTACGACGGCATCCGGAGAATCCTTCCGGGCCTGCTGGTCTTGGGGCTGTACGCAAACCAGCAAGTGGCGCGCCTATTCAATGATTTCAAGGAATTCTCTGTGTTCTTGGCCATCATTCTCGTAGCGGCTGCTTGGCTCATCGGCATCTTCATTGAATTCCTGACTTTCCCACCTGTCCTGCCTTTTTGGAATTCCCGGCCTGTGCAGCGATTTCTCAGCGCGTGCCCCATATTCGAGCCCTTGCTCCCTCAGGACAACGGGAAGGATCCATTAGACTTGTTAGAAGAGAGCATCGCTAAACTCGACCTGGAGACGAAGAGGCTAAAACGGCGGGAAATCTATAAGAACCAGGCTGAGATGATCCTGTTTCGCTGCTGTTCTGGTATCTTCCTTGTTGCCACCGTGCTGGGGAACCCGTTTCCGCAGTTTCTGTACCACCGCGTCATGTTCTTTTTCGCAGCCTGCTTCACGCTTCTAGCCTACCTCTGGCAAAAAGAGCGAATTCGAAAACGGCTGCATGAATGGGATCCAAAGCGTCACGCTGCCAGTCCCGAGATTTGACTCGAGGGATGCCATGCCTCGACGGGCCTCCCCGCACGCAATCGGAACCGGCTCGTTTCGAACAGAGCAGAGGCGCGCACCTCGAACATGGGATCTGTCAGACGTGCTTTCGGCTCGCGGGCGGTCGCTATTTCGCCTTCACCGGCTCGGGCACGGCGGCGCCGTCCTTCCGCGGGTCCGAGGCGCCGTAATTGACGCCGGTGGCGAAGTCCCGCATCACGGCCTGGCCGCCGCCAACATCCTGCGCGAACGGTTCGATCACCTGCAGCTTGTGTCCGCGGGCGGTGAGCGCCGCGCAAACGTCCGCCGGCACGCGCGACTCGATTTCCACATCGCTGCCCTCGAACGTCAGCTTGGTGAATCGCGGCGCTTCGAGGGCGGCCTGCGGGTTGAGGTCGAAATCGGCGATGTCCGCCACAAATTGTGCGTGCGCCTGCGCCTGGTTCCATCCGCCCATGATGCCAAAAGCGATCCGCACCTTCCCCTTGGCCATGAATCCGGGGATGATCGTGTGCAACGGCCGCTTGCGACCGGCCAGCGCATTGGGATGACCGGCTTCGAGCGTGAACAGCCCGCCGCGATTTTGCAGCCCGAAGCCGGTGCCGGTGGCGACGAGGCCCGAGCCGAAGCCGCCGTAATTGCTCTGGATGAGCGACACCATGTTGCCCTCGGCGTCCACGGCACAAAGATAGGTCGTGTCGGTGCCGCCATGCGGCGGCGTTCCCGGCGGGACGATGTCCGCCGCGTGATCGGGATCAATCAACCGCACCCGTTCGCGGGCATAGCTTTTGGACAACAAGCCCGCAACCGGCACCCGGGCAAACCGCGGGTCGGCGACGAACCGCAGCAGATCGGCATAGGCCAGTTTCTTCGCCTCGATCACGGCGTGCAGCGCGCGCGCCGAGCCGGCCCCCCATTCCCCGAGCGGAAACGTCTCGAGCAGGTTCAGCATTTCGAGTGTGGCGATCCCCTGCCCTTGTGGAGGAATCTCGTAAACCGTCCAACCGCGATAGGTGGTCGAGATCGGATCAACCCACTGGGGCCGGAACTCGCGCAGATCGGCGGCGGTCCAGACGCCACCGTGGCTGGCGGAGCAGGCGAGCAGTTTGCGGGCGACGGCGCCGTCATAGAACGCCTTGCGTCCGCCGGTCGCAACCTGTCGCAACGACCAGGCCAGGTCGGGGTTGCGGAAGATCTCGGCGAATCGCGGCGCGTGTCCGCCCGGCAAGAACGTCCGCGCGGCGGCGGGATCGGCGCTCATGAGTTTTTCGCTGGCACGCCAATATCCGGCAACAATCTCCGTGACCGGAAACCCCTCCTCGGCGAGGCGGATGGCGGGCGCAAGCAGGCGGGCGAGTGGCTGCCGGCCGAACTTGATCTGGAGCGCGTCCCAGCCCGCCACGGCACCGGGAATGGTCACGGAATGGATGCCGCGCTGCGGCATGTTCGTGAAGCCGTGGTCGCGGAGGTGCTCGATGGACAGGCCCGCCGGCGCCCAACCACTTGCGTTCAGCCCGTAAAGCCGGCCGGTCTTCGCCTCATAGACGATCGCGAAGAGGTCACCGCCCATGCCGCTGGTCATGGGCGCCACGACCCCCATGACCGCGTTGGCGGCGATGGCGGCATCCACGGCGTTGCCGCCCCCGGCGAGCGTCATGGCGCCGGCCTGGGAGGCCAGCGGATGCTCGGACGCGACGATGCCACGTCGGGACACGACCAGCGAGCGGCCCTGGATGCGCTCACCCGCAGCCGCGGACACCAGGACCAGGAGGGCCAGGCAACCGCCCAGCAACCGCTGCAATCGGAAGGGATGTGTGACGTACATGCCGCAAGGATAGCCCCCAAGCCGGTCCAGGCGAGGAGGAACTCCCACGGCCCGAAGCCCACCACCCGCTCCCGGAAGCGGGCTGAACCGCCCCTTTTTTTGTATTTCCTTTCGCCGGCGCCCTCCCTAGACTGGCCGTTCAGTCACCTGATCGTGACGCAAACACGAACCTGAAATTGTTATGCCACTGACACACACACGAGACCTGTTCGCCAAGGCGCTCAAGGGCAAGTACGCGATTGGCGCGTTCAACGTGAACAACATGGAGCTGGTCCAAGGCATCGTCGAGGCCTGCGAGGAGGAGAAATCCCCCTTGATTCTTCAGATTTCAAAGGGCGCCCGGCAGTATGCCAACCCGGTTTACCTCAAGAAGCTGGTCGAGGCCGCCGTCAGCGTCACCACCATCCCCATCGCCGTCCACCTCGATCACGGCGACACGTTCGAGTTGTGCAAACAGTGCATTGACGAGGGCTTTACGAGCGTGATGATTGACGGCAGCCACCTGCCGTTCGAGAAAAACGTCGAATTGTGCAAGAAAGTTGTCGAGTACGCCCACAAACACAACAGCGTGGTGGAAGGCGAACTGGGCCAGCTCGTCGGCGCCCAGCACGACGACGGCGAGGAAGGCGGCGGCTTCTCGAAAGGCGGTCTTTACACCCATCCCGACGAGGCGGTGGAGTTTGTGAAGCAGACCGGCGTGGACTCGCTGGCCATCGCCATCGGCAACTCCCACGGCGCCTATAAGTTCAAGGGCACCCAGCACCTGAACCTCGACCGTCTCAAAGCGATCAAGCAGGCGCTCTTGAACGCCGGCCTCGGTGATTACCCGCTCGTCCTCCACGGCGCCTCCAGCGTGCCGAAGGACCTCGTCCTCGAGATCAACAAATATGGCGGCAAACTCGGTGAAGACACCGCCGGCGTGCCCGAAGCCGACATCGAAATCGCCCGCCGCACCGGTTGTACCAAGGTGAACATTGACACCGACCTCCGGCTGGCGCTGACGGCCGGCATCCGCAAGGCCTTCTTCGAATCCCCGAAGGAGTTTGATCCGCGCAAGTATCTCGGCCCGGCCCGGGCCCGCGTGAAGGAACTCGTCCGGCACAAGGTCAAGAACGTCCTGTGCTGCGCCGGTCACGCCTTCGACTGAGCCTTTTCAGTTGAATCGCCGCGGGACGGAACACGGGTTCCGCCCCTTTCGTTTTGTCGGCCGGGTCACCGCCGGACATCCCGCGGTCCACCGTCAATGGCCACCCAACCGCGCCAGGATCGCCTCCACGTCAAACACGCACCCGCCCCACGTCCCGCCACCGACTTGTTGCAAGGCCGCCCAAAGCCGCGTGTCTGCCGGCAGCTTCGGATCGGGCCGCAGCCCCGGGTGTAGTTTCCGACCGGCCAGCGCCGCCGCCCGTTCCTCCGGCATAAACGTACGTCCTCCTTCGCCGACCAGGTCCACGCTGCCATCCAGCCTGATCCGGTCAATAACGATACGCACGCGATCGCCATCGCGCAGCCGGCCAACGGGCCCGCCAGCCAGGGCCTCCGGGCCGATGTGCCCGATGCAGGCCCCGGTCGAAACGCCGGAAAACCGTGCGTCGGTCAGCAGCGCCACCTCCTTGCCGAAGGGCAGGTGTTTCAGCGCCGACGTCAGTTGGTAGGTTTCCTCCATGCCCGTGCCGAGCGGACCGCAGCCGATCAGCGCTACCACATCGCCTGCTTGAATCCGGCCCTGTTTGACTGCCGCCATCGCCGCCGGTTCCGCCGTGAACACCTTCACCGGTCCCTCGTGCCGGAAAATACCGTCCGCCCCCACAAGGGATGAATCAATCGCCGTGCTTTTGACGATCGAACCCTCGGGCGCGAGGTTGCCGCGCAGGAACGCCACCGTGCTGGTCAACCCGCGTTCCTTCGCTCGCGCCGGTGACAAAATCACATCGTCCGGATCAACTCCGTCCAGTTCCCGCAGCAGTTGGCGGAAACGGGTGCGCCGCTCACTTGTCTCCCACGCATCGAGGACTTCCGCCAAAGCAACGCCCGCGGCGGTCAGGACGGACGTGTCCAAGACTCCCAGGCGCCGGAGATGGAGCATGACTTCCGGCACGCCGCCGGCGAGAAAGACACGGACAGTCGGATGGTGCGTCGGTCCGTTCGGCAACACATCCACCAGCCGTGGCACCGCGCGGTTGACACGGAGCCAGTCTTCGACCGTCGGCCGCGGCAATCCCGCCGCGTGCGCGATGGCCGGGATGTGCAGGAGGAGGTTGGTGGAACCGCCGAATGCCGCATGGACCGCCATCGCGTTGCGGATGCTGGCCGGGCCGAGAATGTCGCCCGTCTTTAACCCGCGGGATTCCAGAGCCGTCAGCGCGCGCGCAGAGCGGACGGCCAGCTCGGTCCACACCGGCTGGCCGGAGGGCGCCAGCGCACTGTGCGGCAGGGCCAATCCCAACGCCTCGGCCACCACCTGCGAGGTCGCCGCTGTGCCGAAAAACTGGCAGCCGCCCCCGGGCGTGGCACAGGCACGGCACCCGAGTTCTGCGGCTTCGGCCAGCGAAATCGCTCCGTGCGCAAAACGTGCCCCGATTGTTTGGATTTTGCCGGCGTCTTCCCCATGTTCCGGCGGCAGCGTCACCCCGCCGGGCACCAACACACAGGGAAGATCACGCATCGCCGCCAGAGCCATCATCATTGCCGGAAGTCCCTTGTCACAGGTGGCCACACCCAGCACGCCCGCGCGGGTGGGCAGCGACCGGATCAGCCGGCGGAACACCGTGGCCGCGTCGTTCCGATACGGCAGGCTGTCGAACATCCCCGGCGTCCCCTGCGTCCGACCGTCACACGGGTCGGAGACGAAACCGGCAAACGGGATGGCGCCCAATGCCTTGAACTCACGGGCGGCGGCCTCGACCAGCAGGCCAATCTCCCAATGCCCGGTGTGATAGCCGAGCGCAATGGGCCGACCATCGGGCGCCCGCAAGCCTCCTTGCGTGCTGAGGATGAGGAACTGCCGGCGATCGAGCTCCGCGGGATTCCAGCCCATGCCGGCGTTCTGGGTGAGACCGAAGAGGTCGCCACTCGGCCGCTCCAGCAGCATGGCTTCGGTCAGCGGCAGGGCGCCAGCCGGACCGGGCGCGGTCGTGCGGACGTCATAGATTTCCGGGGCCAGGGCGGCAAACAGGGCGTCGCGTGGTTCCATCACAGTCCAGCCTGCCACCGGTTCGATTTGACGGCACGCCGAAAGTGCCGAACGGCGATGGTTGCCGCCCAGGGCGGATTTCCGATGGAGCTAAGTGACGGAGGGGGAGGTGGATTGGCGAAAGAGCTGGACACCCGCGGCGCACTCTTTTACGCTGGTGGGCATGAAACCATCCACCAAGCCCCTGTTGAGT
>JBEKGJ010000067.1:0-26722 GCA_050012855.1 Verrucomicrobiota bacterium
ATTTGCGCCCGATGCGTCGGATGTTGGCGCGCAGATAATCGCGCACCGCCGGCTGGGTCAGGTCGAGGCAGGTGCCGCCCCAGTCGGTTTCGTAAGGCGTGCCGTCCGGGCGTTTTACAAACCAATCCCGCCGGTCGGCGAAGAAGGGATCGTAGAACGTTCCCGCAAACGGCATGAACCAGACGCCCGGCACCAGGCCATCGCTTTTGACCAGGTCAGCGATCGCCTTCATGCCGCTGCGATAAGGTCCATTGGGCGCGTGCGTGGTGAAGTTGCGTTTCGGGCCGTTGGTCGAAAGGCCCGCCTGCCAGCCGTCGTCAATCTGCACCACCGAGAAACCGAACGGCGCGAGTTCCCGCGCGGCAAACCTCCCCAACTCGGCCAGGTGCTGCTCGTCCGAGGAACCGCCGTGCGGATTCGAATACCAGGTGCAATAACCCACCGGCTGCGGATGCAGTTTGATGTGGTCAATCTTCGCAATTGTGTCGGCCCATGCCTCGAGACCGAAGCGCGCATCGTCGAAATAACCGACGGCAGAGGTTTCCAGCGTCTCGGTCTGTCCCGGCTCCAGGCGCAGGCGACCGTATTCCAGCCGCGATTCCAGCCGCACCTGGCCGGCGTCAACAGCGCTGAACACCACACCACTGCCGCGTGCCTGCGTGAGCCAACCGCTGACCACCCCATGCCGGTTATGCGGCTCAACTACCGCCAGCCAGACGTAGCTGCCGGGGTTCTTGGCCGGAGCCAGCAATCCGCCGGTGCCGAGCGTTTTGAGTTCGGATACCGGCCGGCCCAGCACAATGCCAAAGGAAGGCGCCGGCACGCGGTTGGTGACCACCGGTCCGCCACTGGCGTTATGCAAGGTGGACCGGAACAAGGCGAACGGCAGATCGGGGAAGATCAGGATCGCGTCCGCACCAGCGTCACCGTAGCTGATCTCGATGGCCTGGCCGTGGCCCAGCACCGCATCGGTGACCGCTAGAATCCGGGCCTGGCCATCATCGCCCCGCAGCCGGCCGTCGGTGGCAAACGCTTGCTTCGCCTCCCGCGCGGTCAGCGTGAAACGCATGGTCACCTCGTCGAGGCGCACCACCAAGGCGCGGTTCTGGATGGTCAGTGTTTTGGCCGGGCCGGTGACGGTCAAGGCCGCCAGGCCCGTCAGCAGGATAAGTGAGCGCAAGGCCATGTTGTTGTTCGCCTTTCCAGTTGCCGCGAAGGCACGTCAGGGAAGGCGCGAGCCTATACATCAATCCGCACCGCGCCATCACAAATCCCACGGACTTGGCGGGTTGCTGGCGGAAGTGTCCTGATTTGCCGCTTCTCGGAGCGCGGCTGTGCGCGAAGCGTCAGCCGCAGCAGTCAGAAACCGCTGCGGCTGGTCTCCGACACAGCCGCGCTCCGTTTCAAATCACGACACTGCCTGCTGGCGGACGGGCTTGCCAACCGCCGGTGTCCCGGCTTAACTCCGCTCATGTCGAAATCACTGCCCGTTCGTGCCGCGATCCGGCCGGAGTTTTCTCGTTTCGCCCGTGTCTTCCTCAACCTGTTCGTCCTCGCCAGCCTGGGCCTGCCGCTGACCGGCGGGCTCGCCGGCGAGGCTACTCCCGCGGCGCTGACCAGCGATCCGCAAGGCTGGACCGACATCCTGCCGCCCGCCGACCTCAAGGGCTGGTATCGCGTGCCCGTGCCGCCGGGCGGCCAGCTCGGTCGGGCGCAATGGCATCTGGATGCCGCCCGCCACGTGCTCATCTGCGACGGCGATGGCGGCCACGACATGCTCCTGACCGAGCAGGAGTATGGCGATGCCATCTTCCACTTCGAGTTTTGCTACACGAAGATCGAAGGCAAGACGGGGTATAACAGTGGCGCTTATGTTCGCAATTCACGCGACGGCGCGATCTGGCACCAGGCGCAGTTCGGCGATGCGAAGGACGGTTATCTCTTCGGCGAAAGCCCGACCGCCGATGGCAAAAGGAAGTTTTTCAGCCTCCAGAAGCTGGTGACGGATATGCGCGTGAAACCGGCCGGTGAATGGAACACGTTCGAGGTGACCGCGCGCGGCCGGACGCTGACGCTCTGGGTCAACGGCGCGGTGACGTGCCAGTTCGAGGATTGCGGCCAGGCGCGGGGGCACGTCGGCCTGGAAGGCGAGGGGTACCGCATCGAGTTCCGCAACCTCAAGATCAAGGAACTGCGCTGAGCGGTTCCAGGCCGGCGGAGGCCTGGCGCGATGGTCATTGACATCCATACGCACGCGTTTCCCGATCACCTGGCAGCGCGGGCGATGGCGCAACTCCAGTCGCAGACCGACGTGGTCACGGCGGCATTGGACGGCACGATTGGCGGGCTCCTGCGCTCGATGGATGGCGCCGGCATTGACGCGTCGGTCGTGGCCTCGATCGCCACGCGGCCCGAGCAATTCGAGCCCATCCTCCACTGGTCAGCGGCGATCCGTTCGTCCCGCATTGTTCCGTTTCCGTCGGTGCATCCGGCGGCGCCCGGGGCCGCCGAACAGGTGCGCCGCATCGCCGCCGAGGGTTTTCACGGGGTCAAGCTCCACCCTTATTACCAGCAGTTCGCGGTGGACGAACCGCGGCTCGATCCGGTTTACACGGCGCTCGCAGAGTGCGGGCTCGTCCTGCTCCTGCACTGCGGCTTCGACATTTCCTTTCCGCGCGACCGCGTCGCCGACCCCGTCCGCCTCCGGCGGGTGGTCGAGCGGTTTCCCAAACTTCGTCTCATCGCCGCGCATTTGGGTGCATGGTGCGACTGGGACGAGGTGGAACGGCATCTTTTGGACCAGCCCGTTTACTTCGACACGTCGTGCAGCTTCGAGTTCATGGACCGCGCGCAGGCCGAACGCATTTTGCGCCGCCATCCCGCCGACCGGCTCCTGTTCGGCTCGGACAGTCCGTGGGTGGATCAACTGCGGACGATCGAGGATCTGCGGACGTTCGGGTTGGGTCGCGAGGTCGAGGCGCAGGTGTTGGGCGGAAACGCGGCGGCGTTGTTGGGGCTGAGATAGCCGGAGCCGCGGCTCTTGCGGGGCTCGGTGACTGCGGGAGGCGCAAACAGGGAAGACGCGAAGACGCGAAGGCCGGCCGCGGCTCTTGCGGGGCACGATGACTGGGGGTGACACACACCAGACGAGCCGGTTTTTCGTCCTCCGCAATCAAGGATGCAACGCGACCACGCGGCCATCGGCATCGCCGAAAACCAGGCGGTCCCCGGCCCAAACCAGGGCCGTGATGTCCTGCAACGCATGGAACTCGGCGATCACTTGCTCACGATCGAGGATGTCCAGCGTGCCACCCCAGCAGGCGACGGCGGTCAGATTGCCGTGAACCGCGCTGAGCTTCGCCAACCGCGTTGGAGCCAGCCGTTTTTGCACTTCCGCGAGGTTGGCAGGGGCGGACGTCAAAGGTGCCGCCGGGAGTTTGGGCGGCAGCTTGGCGCTTTCCCCAGCGCGCTGGTTGAGCGGAGCCCCGTGCAGTGTGAGTCTGCCCACCGTCCCGTCATGGGTGACCACCTCGATCGTGCCGGCCTTCAACGTGAGGGAGTCCACGCCGCTGGGAAGCAGTGAGGTCCATTCGGTCGTCGGCGTGCGCAGGAGATGAGTGGTGCGGGCGGGCTCGATGTGGCTGCGGGCGGGTTGCGCCAGCGGAGTGAGCGGTTCCAGGCCGGCGAGAAACTCGTACATCGTGCCGACCGCCTCGGCCAATCCGGGCGCGTCATAGGCCAGGAGGGTGACCGATTCCTGTCCCACGCCCAAGGCCTCGCGCTGCCAGGCAACGTAGCCGCGGCCAGGTCCAGGGAGGCGGTTGGGGTCGGGCTGATAGGGCAGAAACTGCCGGTCCGCCAGCAGCTTGATGAGGGGATTGTCGTCCGGATTGCCGAGCAGGATCAAGGGTCCTTGAACCGCGATGCCCGCTTGCGCGATCGCGTTGCTGGCGCCTGGCTGGAGCTGGCCTTGACTGGCGAAGTCCAGCCCGACCCAGGTCTCCGCCTCGGTGCGCGAAAGCACGCGTGGCCGGTTGGCCTCGGCGGCCGTCAGGGTGGTGCAGTGAACATTCCAAGGTTCGAGGATTCGCGTCAGTCGCTCGGCGGCGGATCGGTTAAAGGCGGACGAGCCCGTCACGATTGTCACGGCGGGCGTCTGGCGAAAGAACCGGAAGATGTTGGTGCGGTCCTGCGGCCAATGCACGGCCCGCCAGGTCAAGCCCGCCGCGGCGGAGCAGGTGGAGAGGGAGCGCAACTGGAACGAGTTCGCTCCGCGGGTGCCGGCCAGCAGTTCCGTGGCGGTAATTTTCCACCCTCCCGGCGGATCGTTCAGGGCCAGCGGGAGGCTGAGCGCCAGGATGCCCTGGGTCGTGGCGCGGTAGAGGTCGTACCGCGTGGCCCCCAGGGAGTCGGTCACCTGGATGCGCATGGGTATCGAGCCGCTGAGCCCGCCGCCCTGGCGATCGAGGACCACCGCAGTCAGATCCAGGGAAAGCGGCGCTTCCATCCGCTCCAATTCCCGGCGCACGACCGGTGTGCCCACACTCACGCCGCCGATCGGGCGGCTCGTGCGCGCGAAGACCCGCATCTGCCCGGCACCGAAACGAAACGGCCCGCGGAGTTCGCCATTCTTAGGTTGGAAGGCAGTCACCGGCTGGCTTTGCACGGCGTCATACACGGGACGGCCATCGTCGGGTAGCGTCAGCGTCGTCGCCACTCTTTTCATGCCGAGCATCGGGTCGCCTTGGGGATCGTGGCTGGCGTTGACGGCGAACAAGTATTCGACATCCCCCGCGGCGTGGCGCGTCACGACGATGCCCGGTTCGGTGCTGCCGAGCGGGGGACGGATGCCAGCATGTTCGAGGTGGGGACGGATGGCCGCGGCGAGCCGGGCGGCGGCGGCGAGTTCCTGCCGCATCTGCATGAGTTTCCCGGCCTCGCCGGCCTTGCCGGCCTTTTGCAGTTCCGCGATGCGGTCCGCCTCGGGCCAGGTCGGCGCCACGGGTAGCTTCACGCCGCCTGCCACTTTGATGGTGCAGTCGGCGGTGAGCAGGACGAGCCCGCCTTGCCGGGCAAATTCTCCGAGGCCGTCAATCACCAAGGGATCGAGGTAGTTGATCGAGGTGAGGATGATCGCCCGGTAGTGAGCGGCGAGCGTGCCGTCGCGGACTTCCTCGTCCAGCACGGGCTGAAACTGGTGCTGCAGGAGTTTGCCGGCGAGATAGCTGAACGCCACGTTCCGGCCATGCGGTGTTTCGTGGGCATAGCTCACTTCCCGGTCCTGCGTTTGGGCGTGAATCAGTTGCGAGAGGGAGAAGAGCAGGGCCACCGGTGGGCGCGTGGCCGGCATCGTGGTGAAAATGGTCCCCAGCCGCGCGCCGAGCTGATTCACCTCGACGATGGCCGGGACTGCCTTGCCGTCGGCGGGATGGGCCGGGTCGAGTTCCGGCGGCGAAATGAGCCCTTGGAGGCCACACTGGAAGGCCAGGTAGTGTTCGAGGCGAAACTCGTCGGCCGTCGTGCTGCCATACCAGGTCGGCAAATACCAGTTTGGTTTGGCGAGGTTGCGGGCCCGGGCGAATTCAAGGAACATGACGGGGTTAAAATAACCGGGACCGAAATCGTGGTAGCCGCCGTGGCCGCTGGTGATTGACAGGCTGCGCACCACGGGAAAATAGTAGCCGTCGGTGAAGGCCCCGTAGGCGTACTGGCTCTGGGTCAGCGAGACGTAATCTGGTCGCACGCGCGCGACGCCGAAGGCCGCATCCTGCCAGGCGGCGTCCAGAAACCCGAGCTTCCAGCGGGCCCAACGCGCCCACTGATCGGTCTGCCCCGGGTCCGCCGGATCAAGGTTCTTCCAGTCAAGTCGCGGCTCGCCGAACGCGGCTTCATACTGACGCCATTGCCAGGGTACGGCGTGCGGTGTTGCCTGGCCGGTGGCGGCGTCCTTGGCCCAGGTCAGGCCGGGCTCGTCGTAAAAATGCACACCCCAGACGTTCGGCCGGGTGCGGTCGCGAAAAGAGCGCTCCACCACGCGGCGCGTGCCGCCCCGGATCACGTAGGGATCGGACCAGTCGCATTGTGTGCGCAGGTCCATCTGGTGGCCGCCGCTCATGACACAACAAGCCATGAAGTCCACGCCGGCGCGGATGAAATTGGCCGTCGTGTCGGCGTTGGCTTCGCCGTAGAAAAGATTGTAACCGAGGTTGTCCTCGCCCTCGGCCAACTGCTCCCGGCCTTGGGCGCGGCCCCAATTGACAAGCTGGAAGCTGGACCGCCGCACGTGGCTGAAAACATCAAGGTTCGTGCGCGCCGTCGCCCCGTCCGCGGCGACGGTGACCGTGTAAGCGCCGGGTCGCAACAACCAGCCGTTGAGGTGCAGATGCTCGACGGCTCGGGCCGGACCGTTCGACGCGACCACAGCGGGCACTTGAAAAACGAACTCGAGTTCGCTGCCGTCGCTGCCCGTCAACCGGCACTGCAGATCGCCCGGGGGCAGCGGGTCGGGACTCGAACGAACGACCGACACGCTGATGAATTCATTACATTGGTAGGCGGTGCGCGCGAGCGGGAGGTGAAGTTCGAGTTCGGCCGCGGCGCCGACCGATCCAACGAGGCAGAAGCACCAACCTGCGGCAAGGCGGGCTAAGCGTGGTCGTGTCATAACAATCCCGGCTGGAAGTTAGCCGGCCTGATGAACGAGTCAAATTCAAAGGAAAACTCAAAGGATTGTCCAACTTCGGGTTACCCGGCCGCCGTGCCTGCCCACCGCGCACCGGCGACAGAACGGCGATTGAACGGCGACAGAACGGGTTTGCTTTGGCGTGGCATTCACCTACGCTCACACGAAACGTCATGCCTGTCGTGGACGCCCGCCGTCGGTCGGATTCGTGCCGGCTGCATTGCGCTGCCTGAATCTTCGAGCAAATCTGCCCAATGAAACCCAACCTGCGATCATCACTGGCCGCCTTCCTGCTCGCGCTGACCGGGAGCACGCAAGCGGACGTCGCCAATCCCAACACCGACTGGTTCAGCCAGGCGAAATACGGGGTCTTCATCCATTTCCTGCCGGCCGGCGAGGCGGGGCTGAAACAGGTTGGGCAGTTCGATGTGAAGGCGCTGGCCGGCCAGTTGGAAGAGATGGGCGCCGGGTATCTGGTGCTCACCCTGGGACAAAACTCCGGCTACTTCAACTCACCCAACGCCGCCTACGAAGGGCGAACCGGCTACGCGCCCGGCGAGCGCTGCGCCACGCGCGATTTGCCGCGCGACCTCTCCCAGGCGCTGCAGCCAAAGGGCATCCGTTTGATGCTCTATCTGCCCTGCCAGACGCCCAACCAGGACCGGCGCGCCCAGGCAGCCTTCGGTTTGACCCAAGGCGCGCAGGATCAGCCCATTGATCTGGTCTTTGCCGAAAAGTGGAGCGCGGTCATCCAGGAATGGGCGGACCGGTATGGCGACAAGGTGTCCGGCTGGTGGTTCGACGGTGGCTACGAGCACATTCGCTTCAACGATGCCATCGCCGACCGTTACGCGGCGGCCGTCAAACACGGCAACCCCAAAGCCATCGTCACCTTCAATCCCGGCGTCAAAGTCATGCGCTGGACGAAGGCGGAAGACTACACGGCGGGCGAACTTAATGAACCGCGGCAAGTCATCCCCGCGGAACGCTGGTTGCAGGGGTCCCAATGGCATGCTTTGACCTATCTGGGCGACACTTGGGGGCGGCGGAACACGCGGTTCAGCGATGAACAGTGGGTTGAATGGGGCCGGAAAGTCGCCGCCCGGCGGGGCGTGTTCACCCTCGACATGGGGCCCAATTACGATCCCGCCGCCGGGCCGGTGGGACAGTTGGCATCCGCCCAGGTGAAACAGGTCAAAGCGATCCAGGCGGCCCTCCGTCAGGAGACGAACGCGGCCATGCCCAAACGGCTCAAGCGGGCGGAAAGCTTTTTTGGCATCCACTTCGACTTTCACGCCGGACCGGACTGCAACGAGATTGGCCGGAACACGACGCCGGCGATGGTGGAAAGGATCATCGAGGCGGCGCATCCCGACTACCTCCAGATTGACTGCAAGGGGCATCCCGGCCTGTCGAGCTATCCGACGAAAGCGGGCAATCCGGCGCCGGGATTCGTCGGCGATCCGTTGCGCGTGTGGCGCGAGGCCACCGCCCGGCACGGGGTGGCCCTCTACATGCACTATTCCGGCGTCTGGGATTCCGAGGCCATCCGCCAGCATCCGGAGTGGGCCGCGGTCAACGCCGACGGCACGACCAACCGTAATGCGACCTCCTTCTTCGGCCCGTACGCGGACCGCTTGTTGATCCCACAGCTCCGGGAACTGGCCCGTGAGTATGGCGTGGACGGGGCGTGGGTGGACGGCGAGTGCTGGGCGTCCGTGCCGGATTACAGCGGGTCCGCGCTCAAGGCCTTTCGCGCAGCCACGGGGATCCAGGAGATTCCGCGCCGTCCGGGCGAACCGCACTGGCATGAGTTCCTCCAGTTCAACCGGGAGGCCTTTCGGAATCATCTGCGCCATTACCTCGCCGAGGTGAAGAAAACCGATCCCGCCATGCAACTCTGCAGCAATTGGGCCTTCACCGACCACATGCCCGAGGCGGTCGGCGCCCCGGTGGACTGGATTTCAGGAGATTTCTCGCCGGAGGACAGCGTGAATTCCGCCCGCTTTTCCGGCCGTTACCTGGCGCATCAGGGGAAGCCTTGGGATCTTATGGCCTGGAGCTTCACCACCACGGGGGAACGGCGAAACGGTTCCCGGCAGAAATCGGCCGTTCAACTGGAGCGCGAGGCCGCGGTGGTGCTGGCCCAGGGCGGCGGCTTTCAACCCTATTACAACCAGCGGCGCGACGGTTCGGTGCCCGAGGAACATCTGCCGGTCATTGCCGAAGTGGCGAAGTTCTGCCGCGCCCGGCAACCCTATTGCCAGGGAGCCACGCCCGTGCCACAAATCGCGCTGCTCTACTCGACGGCTTCCCATTACCGCGAAATCAACGGCCTGTTCAATCGTGACCTGTCCCGCATCAGCGGCACGCTGCAAGCCCTGGTGGAAAGCCAGCAGGTCGTGGATGTCGTGAGCGAACATCACCTCGAAGGGCGGATGGCGGACTACCCGCTCATCGTGGTCGCCGAATGCGACTACTTGGAGCCGGCCTTCAAACAGGAGCTTGTCCGTTACGTGGAAAACGGCGGCAATCTCCTGCTCATCGGACCCCAGGCAGCGTCCCTCTTCGTCGCCGAGCTGGGTGTCTCGCTGGAAGCAGCCAGGTCTGAACCGCGCTATCTGGCCTGGGGCGATGCCCTGATCCCGACCTGGGACGAAACGCGAACGCCCCAACTCGAAGCCAGGGCGCAGGCCTTTGGCCAGTTGCACGCCGCCAACGACCGCAATTCCGCCTCGCAACCGGCGGCATCCGTCGCCGCACTGGGCAAGGGGAGGATCGCGGCCACCTATTTTTCCGTCAGCCGCGGCTACCTCGGCACTCGTTCTCCCCAGGCCAGGGCGTTCCTCAATGAGTTGACGCACCGGCTGTTTCCCGCGCCGATGGTGGAAGTCAAGGGATCGTCCGATGTGGATGTATCGGTTAATCGCCTTCCGGGCAAACTCGCGGTCAACCTGGTCAACACCGCGGGACCGCATTGGGATACGAAGAAACCGCTGAGCGATTCCATTGTGCCGGTCGGCCCGCTGGAGATCGCCATTCGCACATCGGCGCAGCCCGCGAAAATCACTCTGCAGCCCGCCGGGCAGCGGCTGGCCTTCGAGTATCGGGAGGGCGTGGCGCGCTTCACCGTGCCGCGGCTGGAAATCCACAGCGTCATCGTGGTCGAATAGCCCTCCACTGTTGTCAACCCGGGAAGCCAATCCGTTGCGTTCAGTGGCGGGGCAAGCGCCTTCGGTTCCATGACAGCCTGATCATCGCCTGCCGTGGGTGGAGCGGGGCAGCAGCCCAACCGTGCTTGCGACCTGCTCTCCCGGGGCTTCTGCGAGGGGACTGGCCGGGAATGGATTCATTCCGTCAGGCGCTCCAGCCGACATCCAGGGTCAGGGTGATGCCCGGACGAGCTTTCCATTGAGGCCGGGGACGATTGGAGCGCGCGGGTGTGGTGTGTGGCGATTGGCGGAGCAGGGGGCAGCCTCACGAGCCCGTCGTCGCTGGCGGCATCGTCCTTACGTGGGCAAAGCGTCGGTCTGCCTCAAACGCGAGGCAAGACCCGATGCGGTCATGGATCACTTGTTCGGCAGCGGTCAAGCGCCTGGATAACGCCGCCACCGTACTCGACAGGGGCGAGACAGCGCGGCCGTTGGACAAGGAGGAATTGAGCTCGAACCACCCTGGCATCGCCAGGTCCAGGGGGCGTTCACCACCCTCAGAAATAGTCAATCAACGGCTTGTTTTGCAGGATGCTGTTAAGCCCCATCAAGGGTAACGCGACGCTGCCCAGGAACTTCATTGCGCCATTCGGTTGGCCGGCCCCGTCAAGCCACTCGGCAAAGTCGCTCTTCGATAAATGAGCGGTCAGATCCCCGAGGAGTTCCATGGCAAGTGCGGGATCCTGTTCGACCAGGGCCGGCAGTACATACCCGGTGCCGGTGGCCCAGAAGCCGCCATTCTGGTATTGGCCGGCGTTGGCGTTGCCCTGCCACCCGGGCTCGGCAATCTGCCGGGTGCAGCCGCGAAGGAAAATCTTTTCACGGTTGTCCCGATAAAACCGGACGATTGACTGTTTCTCCGCATCCCCACAGAGCGGGTAAATGAGGCCGTTGCCCCAAACACTGAACTGATGACCTTGCCTCGACCCGCCGCAATAGCCTCCGATCTTCGGGTCAAAGAGCCGGTGAAGGTTGGCGCGAATGCCCTTGGCCAGGCGCGCCCAGCGGTGGAGGGTGGAGGGTTCAATTACCCCGGCGAACAAGACCGTCGCGCGTTGCAGGCCACGGTAGAGTGCCAGGCTGCTCATGAGTTCCCAGCCGGATATTTTGATGCTGTCCTGAAATCCGAAGCCGATCGGCGGGTGCTGTGGGTCCGCGTAGGCCAACCCGTTCGCAAAAGGCACCCGGTCAATGCTCCGGGCGATCAGCTGCGCCCACTCGTCCTTGCGCGGGATCTTGACGCCAAAGTGCTGGTAATAATCCAATAAACGGACCCAGGCTGCCGGCAGGTGCAGAGGCATACAGTCCGTCATCGGCGGCATGTTCGAGTGGCCGGGAGAGAGAATGGGCAGGCCGTCGGGTTCGACCCGGTCAGGCACATATTGCAGGTCCAACATGCTTTCGGTCAGGAACGACAATACGCCTGCCAGTTCATCCGTCCGGGCGAGACTGGGTAGCGCTATCAACGGATAAAGGCTGTCATCAGGCCACACGCCGCTGTAAGCGCTGGTGACGCACGGCATGAGCAGCGTTGGGCCCTTGCCGACCTGGCGCCTGGCCCCGGCGGCCAGTTCGGTCATATAACCGGCCAGCAATTTGGAGGCGGCCCGACACTGGTCGGTAAGCTCCGGTGGAATGCGCGGCGCGGCGGTGGTGCCGTAGCCTGGGAGTGCCACGCTCGCCGCGGCGCCGGTGGCGCACAGCGTGAGCATCCGGCGGCGGGTCAGAAGGTTTGGATTCATAATACAATCCGAGATTTAACGGTGGAAGACGAACAGGATTTGTCCTATTTCCACAGCCCGGTTAATTCGTCGGCTTCCGTCTTGGACAAGTCCGGAACGCGGAAATAGCAGGCTCGGCCGTTTGGATCCGCGAATTCGGTGAGCGTGAGCCTGACATCCCCCTCGTTACCCATCGCTCCGGGAAAGGTGCCCGCTTTCAGACGGCATCCAATTCCATCGGGTCGCACCGCGTTACTGGGTACTGGATTCGGTTCGATGGAGGCCAGGTCAATCATGATCCGGCCGAGATCGGCAGCATCTTTCTGAGCCAATGATTTATCCTGCCCGGGATCGAGGCAGAACACCAAGGGCCCGCGCATGACCGCCGCGCGGCCCGCCTGCCTCTGCCGGCCCTGCACCAGCCGCCACTCCATCGGCATGTCAAGTACGACTTGATCGCCGGTGTTCCAGCGTCGCTCAATGACCGCGAAGGTTCCAGCGACACAGGCCGTTTCCGACGGCTTCCCATTGACTGAAATCGTCGCGCGCTTGCTCCAGGACGGAATCCTCAGCTTCAAGGGGAATGAGGCGGGTTGTGAAGGATCAACCCGGATGAGCACGTGACCCGAATTGGGGTAATCGGTTTCCTGCTGCACGGCAATCGAAAGCCCCCCCTCCATGGCAAGGGTGGCGTTGGAGGCGGAATACAAGTTGATGGCCACTCCCTTTCCGGCCCGGTAGTAAACCATGGTAGGAAGCTCCGCAATGATGCGCCGGTAGTTGCCTGGGCAGCAAACGTCATCGGCCCGATTGTACACGCGTTCTCCCTCGAAGGGCGTAAAGTAACGGATCTGTCGCCCATCCGGCGACTGCGCGCCAAACAACGTGTTGAATAGGGTCCGCTCCATGAGGTCCCCGTAACGCGCATCGCCCTGGAGTCGGAGGAGGCTCTCATAGACGCGGATCTGGTAAGCGGTGGAGCAGGTTTCGGCGTGGTCCCTGCCCCCGTCCTGATCGTCCGTCCAGATTTCCGCCTGCCCCACTCCACCCGTGATCGTCATTCCCTCCTTCGCGGTCAAGAACTCCAGGGCTTTCATGGTTGGACCCAGCAGCTTCTCCTCCGGCTTGATGCGGTACAACTCGAGTTGGGCAAGGCAGGCGGCCAGGTAGGCATAGGTGTGCCCCTCGACCAGGGGGCGTCGGCCGATCACAATGCCGGGGTCCCAATTCTCCAGGCCACGCTGATTCAACTCGAATCCCAAATAACGCCGGTCGCCCGTGACGCCATAAAGCGCGAGCATCGTTCGATCCAGGCCGGTCACACTGACGAACGCCGCAATCCGCGTTGTCTTTTCCCAATCCGCCGGGATTTTCGACCAATGGTTGAGGATATAGTCCGCGGCTTTCCTGGCAGCGACCAGCGACCGTTGTTCGCCGAAGAGTTTGTAATCGGTGAGGAGCCCCCAAACGATGTAGTTCAACTCGTGAATATCCCAGACCTGCCCCATTCGGCTCGCCGGAATCATGTTTCCAATATAGCCGTCCGCTTCCTGCCATTCGATAATCCGCCGAATCAGATGCTCTTTCAGGGAGATTAAGCTCGGGTTGCGAGTGTAGCAACTGAGCTTCACCACCGCATCGATCAACTTGCCCAGGGCAACATAATGGTTGTGCGGGTCGTTCTTCTTTTCGAAGGACGCCAGGAAGACCCCGTCCACATCAAGCCGAAGAACATTGTTCGTCGCGGTCACATCAAGGCGCCGGCCGATTTCACCCCCAACCTTCACCTTCGCCAAGTCCAGCGGAGTCAACGGATCCCGGCGCGCCTGGACGGTGTTTTCGTTCTGAGCCTGACCACCTAAAGTTGCGGCTGCCAGCATCAGCGGAATGACGGACAGCGCGAGCAATGGGGCGAAGTTCTGCGGGTTCAAGAGGAGCTGCCCGGTATTGCGAGTTTTCACCGCCGGTGGCGGGGCAGCCAGCTCGTCGCCACCGGTCAACCGGTGGCAACTCGGTGGCGAAACCGGCGGCGGCGTGCCGCCCGCCCTTGCTGGCACCGGTGGTACTCCAACTGCCAGCCGCCTGCCATTGAGCCTGCTCATGGAATGACCGGAATTCGCCGCCGATGAACCTGCACTCCGTCCACATCAAAAGACCATCGCTTTTCCGACCCGAGAATGAGGAACTGGAATTGCTTTCCCCGCCGGTTCATTTTCGTCCAAGAATAGCCCGGCAAAAGTGGGTGAAAAGCCTTTTTGCGGGATCGTTCGCTGCTTGGATCGTTCGCTCAGTCGAACGTGGCATGGGAGTGGAACCTTGCTGGCGACTTGCGCTCCGCAGGCGTGCGCCTGAGAACCTGGTTTGCGCGCAGGCACGTGCTCATGGATGCAGCAGGCCGCTTCCACCTCTGCCAGCGTTCCTGCCATCGGCCAGCCGGAGCCTTGCGGATCAAACCCGATCCGATCATGCGGCGAACTCGATGATTCAAGCATCGGGATTGCTCCAGTCTTCAGGGTCTTGTGGCCGGACCGGAGCGGCTCCGGGAGCCGGGGCGCGGCGGACGCGAAACGGCGTGACCACAGTCGCGGGGCTTTACTCGCAGCGGGCCGGCCGATACGATTCGCGGCTGACTTTGTCCAAGAAAACATCCGGAGCCGCCTATGATCGAGGTTGAGGGACTCACCAAACTCTATGGTGATTTTGTCGCGGTGAACGACCTGTCGTTCACGGTGCGGGCGGGCGAGGTGCTGGGGTTGGTGGGGCCCAACGGCGCCGGCAAAACGACCACGCTGCGGTGCCTGGCGGGGGTCATTCCCGCCGCGCGCGGCACCATCCGCGTGGTCGGGCACGACCTGCGCGTGGCCGCGGTGGCCGCCAAGCAGGAACTGGCGTACTTCCCGGATGAGCCGCGGTTGTTCGATTACCTCACGGTCCGGCAGCATCTGAATTTCACGGCGAGGTTGTACCACGTGCGGGATGACGAGCGGCTGGCGGAGCAGTTGCTGGCGGAACTCGATCTCACCGACAAGGCGGACAGCCTGCCGACCGAGCTGTCGCGGGGGATGAAACAAAAGCTGGCGATTGCCTGTGGGTTGCTGCACTCGCCCAAGGTGATTTTCTTCGATGAACCCTTGACCGGGCTCGACCCGTACGGGATCCGCGGCATGAAAGATGCGATCCTGCGGCGGGCAAAGGAGGGGATCGCCATCATCATCAGTTCACACCTGTTGCACCTGGTGGACGAGATTTGTTCGCACCTGCTGATCCTGAAGCAGGGGCGAAAGGTGGCCGGTGGGACCCTGGAGGAAGTGCGGCGCCAGTTCGCCGAGTCGGCCCCGGACGCGAGCCTCGAGGAGGTCTTTTTCCGCGCCACCGCGGAGGCGAAACCCGCGGCCGAGGAGGTCAAGGCGTGAAAGGGGCCCTGGTCTATCTGCAGTTGTGTCTTTTGTGGAATCGGCAGCGGGTCTGGTTCCGCCGGCTGCGGAAGCCGAAGTACTTGCTCGGCACGCTGGCGGGCGGCGCCTATTGCTTTTTCTTCTTCCTTGGACCCATGTTGGGGATGGGAATCCGGGGCAACCGGATCCCGGTGACACCGCTGGTGGCGGATTTCCGGCCGCTGGTGGAGATGTTGGGGGCGGTTCTGCTGGCCGGCGTGGTCCTGCTGGTCTGGCTGGTGCCCTCGCGCCGCGTGGCGCTGGATTTCAGCGAGGCGGAGATTGCGTTTCTTTTCCCGGCGCCGCTCGAACGGCGGACGCTGATTCATTATCGGATTCTGCGGTCGCAGATTCCGATTTTCTTCAGTTCACTCTTGATGATGGTGTTTACCGGCCGGTTCGCCAGCACCGGGCATTGGTGGTGGCACTGGGTGGGCTGGTGGCTGCTGGTGACGGCCCTCGAATTGCACCGGTTGGGGGCGGCGTTTACGACGACGCGGCTGTTGGATTCGGGGCTGACGACGACGCGGCGACGGCTGGCGGTGCTGGGTACGGCGGTGGTGCTGGCCGGTCTGTTTGCGGGCTGGGTATCGCTGTCGGTCCCGGTGCCGACGCTCGACATGCTGGGTCATTTCACGTCGGTGCGGGATTATCTGCAGCAGGTGGCGGCAAGCGGGCCGGCGGTGTGGCTGCTGCTGCCCTTCCGGCTGCTGGTTCGGCCGATGCTCGCGGCGGACGGTGTCGCCTTTACGCTGGCCTTGCTGCCGGCGCTGGCCTTGGTGGCGGCGCTGTATGCCTGGGTGGTTCGCTCAGACGCCTCCTTCGAGGAAGCTTCGATCGAACTCGCCCACCGGAAGGTGAAGATGCTGGCCGCGATTCGATCCGGCAACTGGCACCTGGCGCGGGGCCGGCAAAAGCAGATTCGCGCCCCGTTCCGGCTGGGGGCGCGCGGG
Organism: Verrucomicrobiota bacterium; assembly: GCA_050012855.1. Taxonomy (GTDB): domain Bacteria; phylum Verrucomicrobiota; class Verrucomicrobiia; order Limisphaerales; family J093; genus JAJXZJ01. The sequence continues at coordinate 16,003 of JBEKGJ010000067.1, forward strand.
CCGCGGGCGGTGGCGCTGCTGTGGAAGAACCTGATCGCCGCCGGCGCGATCTTCACGCCGCGGCTGTGGCTGGGCGCGGGGGGGGCGCTCGTGGTGATGGCGGTGGTGTTTACGACTATGATGCCGGGTGCGCTCGCGCCCAAAATCATGGGCGGGATGCTGATGGGGCTGACGCCGATGTTGCTTGTGATGGGTCCTCAGATGATGGTGATGGACCTGCGCCAGGATCTGGCGGTGGTGGACGTGTTGAAGACCCTGCCCTTGCCTGGACGGCAGGTGGTGCTGGGCGAGGTGCTGGCGCCGCTGACGATCCTGACGGTGGCACAATGGCTCCTCATCGCCCTGGCGGTGGTGTTGTTCAACCCGGAGAACGCGAATGTGAGCAGCGTGCCGTTGGCGCTGCGGCTGGCCGTGGGGCTCGCGGCGGCGATGGTGGCGCCGGGGGCGAACCTCGTTTCCCTGCTGTTGATCAACGGCGCGGTGCTGTTGTTTCCCGCCTGGGTGAAGACGGCGGGTCTGGGGCGGTCGCAGGGGTTTGAGGCGATCGGGCAGCAGATGGTGATGATGGTGGGGCAACTCCTGGCGCTGGCGGTGGCCTTGCTGATTCCGGCGGGATTGTTCGCGCTGGTTTACTTCGCGGGGCGCTCGTGGTTGCCGTTGCTGGTGGTCCTGCCTCTGGCCGCGTTGGCGGCGCTGGCGGCCCTGCTGGCGGAAAGTTACGCCGGGTTGTTGATGCTGGGCGATTTGTTCGAGCGGATGGACGTGTCAGATGAACCGGCAGCCTGAGAATTTGGTTGAGCCTCCTTGCGGCGCTGGTGTTTCATGAGGTGCAGATGAGCGAGTCGTCTGTTCCAGCGTCTCCGGTCGCGCCGCGCGGTTGGAAATCCTTCACGGAGGAATTGAGCCTGATCTGGCGCCGGATGCCGAACCGGGCGGTCTTCCTTGGACTGCTGGGGGCGTGGGTGGTCCTGTTCGTGTATCTGGGGAATTCCACGCTGGGCTACGAACACTCGCCGTCCCTGCTGTGGTGGCTCTACCGGACCTACACCGTTCCGAATTCGGAGGATTCGCACGGCTTGCTGGTGCCGCTCATCGTGCTGGCCCTGTTCTGGTGGAAACGCAAGGCGCTGCTGGAAGTAGTGGGCGACGTATGGGGGCCGGGGTTGGGCTTGTTGGCGGCGGCGACCGCGTTGCACGTCATTGGGTATATGATCCAGCAACCGCGAGTGTCGGTTGTGGCGTTCTTGGGCGGCGTGTGGGCATTGCTGGCGACGGCGTGGGGCCGGCGGTTCGCGGTGGCGAGCCTGTTTCCCTTTGGCCTGCTCATTTTCTGCATTCCGGTGGGGACGATCTCGGACCCGATCACGGTCCCGCTGCGACGGATTTCGACCGACATCGCGGTGGCCGTGGTGCGGTACGGGTTGGGGATCCATGTGCTGCAGACTGGGGTGCAGATCGTAGATCCGAAAGGGGCCTACAGCTATGAGGTGGTGGCGGCTTGCAGCGGCATCCGCAGCCTGGTGACGCTGCTGGCGCTGACCACGATTTACGGATTTACGACCTTTGTGACCGGATGGAAGCGGGCGCTGATGGTGGTGCTCGCGTTGCCGTTGGCGCTGGCGGGCAACGTGGTTCGTCTGGTGGCGATCATTCTCGCAGCGGAAGCATTCGGGCATCGGGCCGGCGAACTGGTCCATGAATACATGGGGTTTGTGACTTTTGTCCTGGCGCTGTTGCTGTTGTTTGCGATCGGGCACTGGCTGCGAGAGCCGGATTCGGCGGCTGGTCCGCCTGGACAAGGAAGGCGGCCATGAGGGGGCGTGAACTGGTGGTGCTTGTCGTCGGCCTTGCCATCATCGCTGCCGCGGGGGGCGTCCTGATCCGGGCCAAGGCCGCCCAGCGCCTGGGCGAGCCGGGCGTCAAGCTGGTGCGGGTGGAGGGGGGCGGCGTGGGTGAGATTCCGCTGCCCGTACGGGTGCGACAATACTCTTCCACCAACGTACCCATGACCACGGTGGAGAAGGAAACCCTGCCGGCCGACACGACTTTCGCCCGGCGGCTGTACTCGGGTCCCGGCGGGGCGCAGTTGTTGTTGATGGTGGTGTTGATGGGGGCCGACCGGACCAGCATTCACAAGCCGGAACTCTGCCTCACTTCGCAAGGTTGGCAGATTCAACAAATGGAAACGACCCAGATGCGCGTGGGGGAACCTCGTCCCTACGAACTGCCGCTGCGGAAGTTCGTCCTGCGGCAGAACTGGCGGGATGCGGGCGGGCGGGTCCGGGAGGTCAGCGGCGTTTACACGTTCTGGTTTGTGTGCGCCGACCGGATCACCGCCAGCCACTGGGCCCGGGTAGGTTACATGACCTGGGACCTGTTGCGGACGGGGGTGCTGCCACGGTGGGCTTATGTGGGTTGTTTTGTGCAATGTCCGCCCGGACAGGAAGCGGCGGCGTTCGAGCGGGAGAAACAGTTTCTGAGCGCGGCGGTGCCCGAGTTCCAAACCGCGGCGCTGCCGGCCGGCACGGTCGCGTCGCCGTAGGCGGCGGGCCGGCAACTCCGGCATTGCAGCCCGGCCCCTGTTCTGATTACATCGCCACGGGTTTGGCACGCCGTTGCCAGACACAAGATGTTGCGACGTCAAAAAGAGATTCATGCCCGCATCCAGATGGTGGTGGATGCCCTTCTCTGCGGGTTGGGCTTCTATCTGGCGCATGCCGTGCGCAGCCACTGGGAATCCGGGTTCTTCACCAGCCACCAGGAAATCCTTCCGTTTGGCGAGTACCGGTGGCTGTTGTTAATAATCCTGCCCGGCGCGCCGTTGCTGTTGTATTTCAATGGCGTTTATGAGCAGCCGCTGCCGTCTTCGCGGCGCGGGAGTTTGTGGAAGTTGTCCCGCGCGTGCGTCTGGATGGTGCTGGGCGTGATCTTCACCCTGTGGGTGATGCGGGTGGGGGTCAGCATCGCCAGGTCGGTGATCATTTATTTCGGCTTCATCAGTTTCGTGCTCGTCGCCCTCAAGGAGGAGTTGCTGTTGCGGTGGCGACGGAGCGTATGGGGCCAACGCCAGTTTGAAAAGCGGCTGCTCCTGGTTGGGACGCCGGAAGACACGCTGCGGCTGCGGAATGAGCTCAAGGATGCGCAGCGCGACGATTTGAAGGTCGTGGCCCAGTTGGCCTTGAATGAGGAACCGGTTCAGCGCCTGGTGCAGTTGCTGCACGAGCACTCCGCCAACGGGGTGATCCTCGTCTCGCAGCACATCTACTTCGGCCAGATCGAGCAGGCGATCGAGGTGTGCGAGCGGGAGGGCGTGGAGGTGTGGCTGATCGCGGATTTCTTCAAGACGCAATTGTCGCGGACGCGGGTGGATGAGTTTTATGGCCGGCCGATGCTGGTTTTCTCGACCGGTCCCGAGCATTCCTGGCCGATCCTGCTGAAACAGGTGCTCGATTTCGTCGGCTCCTCGCTGTTGCTGGCGTTCCTGGCCGTGCCGTTGCTGCTGGTGGCGTTGGCGGTCCGGCTGACCTCGCCCGGCCCGGTGTTTTTCCGCCAGCAGCGCAGTGGGCTGAACGGCCGGCCATTCACCATGCTCAAGTTTCGCTCGATGGTGAGCGATGCCGAGCAGTTGAAACACGAATTGGCGGCGCTGAACGAAATGACCGGTCCGGTTTTCAAGGTGACCAACGACCCTCGAATCACCCCGTTCGGCCGGTTTCTGCGCCGGTACAGCATTGATGAACTGCCCCAGTTGATGAACGTCTGGCGCGGCGAGATGAGCCTCGTCGGTCCACGCCCGCTGCCGGTGGACGAAGTCAAACGGTTCGACGACCTGGCCCACCGGCGTCGTCTCAGCGTCAAGCCCGGCCTGACTTGCCTCTGGCAGATTAGCGGTCGAAACAACGTCTGCGATTTCAAGGAATGGGTCCGGCTTGACCTGGAGTACATCGATCACTGGTCGCTCTGGCTGGACCTGCAGATTCTGTGCCGCACGATCCCGGCGGTGTTCTCCGGGGCGGGCGCCAGATGAGCGGATTTCGGGCGGGCGCGTCCGTCTTAAGCCCGGTCTCCCAACATGACTCCAAGCCAACGCAAGCGGACCCGCGCCACCGCGCCGGTTTCCCTGGTCACCGGCGGCGCCGGTTTCCTCGGTTCGCACCTCATTGATCTGCTCTTGGCGCAGGGCCACCGGATCATCGCCCTCGACAACCTGGTGACCGGCTCGGTGGACAACCTCGCCCATCATGCCGGAAATCAGGCCTTCCGGTTCGTGAAGCAGGACATCACCGAGTTCATCTTCATCGAGGGCCGGGTGGATTATGTCTGGCATTTCGCTTCGCCCGCGAGCCCGGTGGACTATCTGCAACTGCCCATTCAGACCCTCAAGGTCGGTTCGCTGGGCACGCACAAGGCGCTCGGCCTGGCCCGGCAGAAGGGCGCGCGTTTTCTGCTGGCCTCCACCTCGGAAGTCTATGGCGATCCGCTGGTGCATCCGCAGCACGAGGATTACTGGGGCAATGTCAATCCCATTGGCCCCCGTGGGTGCTATGACGAGGCCAAGCGGTTCGCCGAGGCACTCACCATGGCTTACCACCACCAACACGGGATCGAAACCCGGATCGTCAGGATTTTCAACACGTACGGTCCGCGGATGCGCCTGAACGACGGACGCGTGGTGCCGTCCTTCATCGGTGCGGCCCTGCGCCACCGGCCGTTGACGGTCTATGGCGACGGCAGCCAGACCCGGAGCTTCTGTCATTGTTCGGACCTGGTGGACGGGGTGTTTCGACTCATGATGCGGGGGAAACATCTGCCGGTGAACATCGGCAATCCGACGGAGCTGTCGGTGCTCGAGTTCGCGCGGGCGATCATTCGGGCGACGGGTTCCCGCAGTCGGATCGTGTTTCGTCCGTTGCCGAAGGACGATCCCAGGCAGCGGCGGCCGGACATCACGCGGGCCCGCCGGCAGCTTGGCTGGGAGGCCAAGGTCGGCCTTGAGGAAGGACTGGCGGACACGATCGGGTGGTTTCGCTCGCGAAAAATTGTTTGACCGGCGCGCCGGGGCGGGGAGGCGGCCCGGGCGGGGGCTGCGAAGGCCGCGGGCAGCCGTGATGCTTCGCGATATCCGGCGGTCCTGGTCGCGCCGCGAGCGCAGAAATCCGATTCCAGTGACTTTTCTGTTTGACCCTGTTCCGCAATTTCAGTAACAGGAACGAACTTTCTCGATTTTGGCCCGGTTCTGGCTATATCGAAGGGAAGCGGACATTGCCTGAAACCGAAAAGAACACATGCTGGGTTCAAAGTCATATCTGTGCATTGATTTTGGCGCGGGCAGCTTGAAGCTGGCCGAGTTCGACGTCAATGAGGGTGGCACGTTGCGACTGCTGCGTTACGGCCTGAAGCCGTTGGGCCTGGCGGGGGCGCAGGATTCCGCCCGCGAGGGCGTGGTGCTGCGGGGCTTGCAGGAGTTGATGACCGGCAAATCGTTTGGAGCCAGGACCTGCAACGTGTGTGCGCCCGGTTTTCACGTTTTCTCCAAGTTCATCAAGCTTCCCCCGGTTGATTCGTCGAAGATCACCCAGATTATCCAGTACGAGGCGCAACAGAACGTCCCCTTCCCGCTGGAGGAGGTGGTTTGGGACTATCAAATCCTGGGCACCCTGCCGTCCGGCGAACTCGAAGTGCTGCTCGTCGCGATCAAGGCGGACATTGTCGAGGGGTTGTTCCGTGCCGCCGAGAGCGTGGGGGTGCGGCTCGACCTGGTAGATGCCTCGCCCGCCGCGTTGTGCAACGCGTTTCGCTACAATTACGGCGACCAGGAAGGCTGTTCCATGCTCCTGGACATCGGGGCGAAGACGAGCAACGTCCTGTTCTTCGACAAGGACAAGGTTTTCTCCCGGAGCATCAACATCGGGGCCAACTCCATCACGCAAGATTTCGCCGCCGAGGCCAAGATGCCGTTTGTCGAGGCCGAGAAGTTCAAGTTGAGCGACGGCTTCGTCAGCCTGGGCGGGGCGTATGAGGAACCCGACAACCCCAAGCAGGCGGCGATATCCAAGATCGCGCGGCAGGTGCTCACCCGGTTGCACATCCAGGTCAATCAGACCATCCAGTTCTTCCGCAGTCAGCAGGGTGGTTCGGCGCCGCAGCGACTGTTCCTGGCCGGGGGAGCTTCCATCATGCCGTACACGGCCCAGTTCTTCGCCGAGAAACTCAACATCCCGGTCGAGTACTTCAACCCCTTCCGCAACATCCAGATCGATGCCTCGATCAACCTTGAGGAGCTGGCGAAGGTGGCGCACGCCTTCGGCGAGGTGGTCGGCGTCGGACTCCGCACCCCCGCCCAATGCCCGGTCGAACTGAACCTGATGCCGAAGAGCATCCTGAAACGCCAGCAGTTCAACCAGAAAAAGCCCTATTTTATCGCCACGGTGGTCAGCCTGATCCTGGTCGTCTTTGCGATGGGCTGGTTCTTCGACAAGCTGCGGGCCGAGAAGCAGGCGACGATTGACGAACGCAAGCCCTCGCTGGACAATCTCAACGCGAAAGCCAAGGAATTGGACGACGCGATCAAGAAACGGAACGGCACCCAGAAGGTCGTGGATCAATGTACCGAATGGATCGCCTCGCGGTTCGAGTGGATGGACCTCGTCGCTGAACTTCGCCGCGTGTTGGAGCAGACCGAGGCGAACACCCGGCAGCCGGGCATTCGAACCGGCCTCTGGATCGAGCGCCTGGCGGCGGAGAATCCGGATGGGTCGGAGGCGGCCAAGGAAGAGGAGGGGGACAAGCCGCGGTCCATGATGATGGATATTCGGATGATGATGCGCTATGGGCTGGTTCCCAAGGGTTTCAAAATTACCCAAGACGCCGGCGGTGGCGATGCCACGGCTGCGGCTGCGGGCGGCGGAGATGCCGCCGCCGCTGGGGAGGCCGCCAAACCCAAATCACCGGTTTCCACCAACACGATCCAGGTGATCAACCTGACCTGCCGCGGCGTGAGCTGGCACAAAGTGGAAGCCTCGGCCGACGACAAACTGGCCTTCGAGTTGCTCAACCAGTTGAATGCGAGCGACTACTTCGCGCACGGCACGAACGGCACCGAACTGGCGGGCCAGATGGAGCAGGACGAACCCACGGGCACGTTCAAGTTCGATGTCAAATTGAAGCTCGCCAAGCCCATCAAGAACTAGCGCGATATGTCCTGGCTGAAAAAAAACCTTTATCTGGTGATTGGCGGAGTGGTGGCGTTGGGCCTGCTCGGCCTCGGCGGCTATTTCCTGTATGCCAAAATCGATCAGGAGAACCAGGTTACCGAGTCCCTGAAGAACCAGACCGAGCAGATGGAGACGGTGTCCAAGAAGGAACCGCAGCCGGGCAACGCGAAGGTCAACAACATCGAGATGGCAAAAAGTCAGGATCAGGAGCTGCAAACCTTCCTGGACAAGGCGCGGAAGACGTTCCTGTCGGTGCCGTCGCCCGCCAACCTCGACAGCGGCCAGTTCAAGATCCTCCTCGAAACCACCGTGGATCGGCTGCGCCGGGCCGCGGGCTCCGCCGGCGTCAAATTGCCGAACGACTACGTGTTCACGTTCGCCGCCGAGAAGCCGCTGATGACCGTGGAAGCCGGCAGCGTGCAGCCGCTGACCCAGTCGTTGCTGACCATTCAGGAGGTTTGCCAGGTCCTCTTCAGCGCCCGGGTTCTGGCTCTGGACGGCATCCGGCGGATTGCCATCACCGCCCAAGACACGCCCAGTCCCACGCCGGGTCAGTCGGACTACTGGAACCGAAAACCGGAAACCAACGACCTGGCGGTCATCACGCCTTACGAATTCACTTTCCATTGTTTCACCACGGAACTGGCTTCAGTGATGCACGGCCTGGCGACCAACCGTTATTGTTTCATTGTCCGCAACATGATGGTGGACACGGGCACGTCCACGGTGCTCGACACCAACGCCACCGCCACGGGCGAGGCCCCCGTCGTGCCCAGCGCGGCGATGCAGCAGTACCAGATGATGATGCGTTATGGCGGGCGGTACGGCCGCATGCCCCAGATGGCCATGCCCCCGCCGGAAGCCTTGACGCCCGGCGGCTCGGCGCCCATCAAGCGCAACGGCATGACCGTGGTGCTGAATGAGAAACCATTCCGTGTGGTTCTCCGCGTTGATGCCGTCCGAATGATCGAGGGCAGTGAAGGCAAGGCCGGAGCGAAGCCGGCCAAACCGGCCAGGCCGGCCCGCGCTGCCGCTGCGGCCGCGGCGGTCCCGGATCCCGCCGCCACCGTCGGCGGCACCAGCAAATAGCCCATGGAGTTCCTCAAAAAGCACTACGAAAAGGTCCTGCTGAGCGTCGTCCTGGTGGGCCTGGCGGTCGCGGCGGCCTTGCTGCCCATCAAGGTGGCCGCGGTTCGCGAAACGCTCGAACAGGCCACGCGCCGCTACGAGAGCCGGACGGTCAAGCCCTTGAAGCCGCTTGACCTCTCGACCAACGAAGCGCTGCTCAAGCGCCTGGTGACCGGCCACCCCCTGGCGCTCACCAGCGCGGGCCATTATGTCTTCAATCCCATCGAGTGGGTGCAGAAGCCCGGCGCGGACAAGATCCTGATTCCGCGCGAGGACACCGGCGTGAAATCGCTGACGATCACCAACATTGTGCCGCTGCACACGACGATCGAGTACCAGGGTGTCCGGGAGGGCGGCGCCAACCCGCGCTACAATTTCCTGATAAAACGCGAGGCCTCGACGAACAGCACCTACTGGCACCCCTACCAGCGCTTCGCCAGCGTTGGCGACAAGGAGGACGCGTTCACTTTAAAGGAGGTCAAGGGTTCGAAGGATGATCCGACCGAGCTCGTTCTGGAACTTGCCGATTCGAAGGCCGTGGTTTCCGTGGCCAAGGACCGGCCCCACGACGAGGTGTCCGGCTACGCCGCCGACCTGCGGTACGAGGTGGAGAACAAGCTGTTTCCCCGCCAGCGACAGGGCCAAAAGATTGTCTTTGGCGGGGTGACCTATAATATCGTTGCCATCGGCCAGAGCGACGTTACACTCGAAGACAGCCAGACGAGAAAGCGAACAACGATCCATTGGGCCGCCGGGCCGCAACCAGCCAAGTAGCGATTTTATGTCCTCCGTTTTCACCGAACCCAAGACGATGATTCGTTCCGTCCTCACCACTTTCAGCGTGGCGTTGCTGCTGGCTGTTGTCCCGGCCGTGGCCCGCGCGCAGGTCACCCCCGGCCAGACGGCGGAAGAGGAGAACGTCCGCCGCCAGGAACAGACGATCGTGCTTCGCCGCACGCTCAAGGACGCCCAATCCGACCAGAAGGCCGGCGATCTCGGCAGCGCCGCCAAGACCTATGAGCTGGCTTGGGGCCTGGTGGAGAGCATCGGGGACGCGGGCATCGAGAAGGAACGCCAGGAAACCGTGGCGGGCTTCACCCAGGTCTATCTGACGCTGGCGAAAAAGTCCTATGCGCGGCAGCAATACACCGAGGCGAAGAACCAGCTCACCCGGGTTTTGAAGGTGGATCCCAAGAACCCGGAGGGCCTGAAGGAAATGGCGCTGGTGGACAAGACGCTGAAGGAGTTGCAAGGACGAATGCCCAGCAAGGAAACGCTGGCCCAGTTGCCCGAGGTCGAGAAACAGCACGTCGCCACCGGCACCCTGGTTCAGGACGGCAAACTGCTCTACGAGATGGGCAAGCTGGACGAGGCCGAGGCCAAACTCAGGCAGGCCGCCAAGCAGGAGCCCAACAACCCGGCCGCCTTCTATTACTTGAAACTCATCGAGGAGGCCCGTTATTCGCGCGAGGCGCGCAAGCGGGAATACGCGGCCAAGGCCAAGTTGATCGAAGTCGAAAACGCCTGGAATCCGCCCCTGATGAAGTACGGCAATCTCACCAACATGGCCAATCCCATCGCCCGCACGAACTCGATCTATACGGGCGAAGGGCGGCACGACATCAACGAGAAACTCAATCACATCGTCCTGCAAGATGTCGAGTTCCCCGATATCGGCGTTCCGCTCAGCGAAGCCATCAAGTATCTCGACAAGGAAACCAAGCTGCGGGATCCCCAACGGCAGGGCCTCAATTTCATGATCGCTCCTTGGGTTGACATCCAAACCCAGACCCAGGGTGCCTTGACGATTGACCCGACCACGGGACAACCTTCAACCGCGCCGCCGGAGCCGCCCTTCGAACTGCGCGATGTGAAAATCCGCATTGAGCCGGCCCTGCGCAATGTGACGTTGAAACAGGTGCTCGATGCGATCGTGAAAGTTTCCGAGAAACCGATCAAATTCTCGATCGAGGATTATGCCATCATTTTCTCGCGCAAGCTGCCGGAGCAACAGCAGTTGTTTACGCGGACGTACAAGGTTAATCCCAACACCTTCCAGCAAGGTTTGGAGGGCGTCTCGGGTTTTGACTTTGAGGCAGCGGTCAACAACGTGGCGGGGGGCAACGGTACCTCCGGCGGTACCAGCGGCGGTGGCGGGTACGGCGGCGGCGGCGGTGGCGGCGGCGGATACGGCGGCGGCAGCAGCGGCGGCATGGGCGGCAGCAGCGGCAACAGCAGCGGCGGGGCGATCATTCCCCGTGTCTATGTCTCCGGTGGCGGCATGATGGGCGGCATGGGCGGCGGCATGGGCGGCGGCATGGGCGGCATGGGTGGTGGCATGGGTGGCATGGGCGGCGGCATGGGTGGCATGATGGGCG
>JBEKGJ010000068.1:0-24963 GCA_050012855.1 Verrucomicrobiota bacterium
AGAAGATAATGGCGAAAGTGGAGCGGGCACGGCAAAGGTTGGAAGGGATCAAATCAGGTTGGTCTAGAAGGAAAAAACGGAAAAACCGCCGATAATATGTCTAGTCATTTACGATACACTACACTAGTTGGTCGCAGAACAGTCGTTCGCGGCGGACAGCCGCGCTAGCCAGGCCTGCCGGTTGGGCGAAGGCGCGCTCTCGGGCAAGGCGCTGAGTTTGGCCACCGCGCGCCCCTGGCTGGTGATGACCACTTTTTCACCCTGCTGGACCAAGTTGACCAGCCTCAGCAGGTCGGACTGGGTTTGTTCCACCGTCGCCGTCATGCCCGCATTGAACCATTTCACTGGCCAAAGTCAATTTCGTGCCGGTGATCATGCGCCGGGCCTGAACACCGACGTTCTCACCACCGCCAAATTCAGGCTCGCCGACTTCCTCAAGGAGAAAAGAGCACGCATTCCCCCCGGGCCGCAACCCCGACCTTCGCAGCGGCCCGGCCGTCGGAGCGGTGCGACGGCGGGAGCTTAGCGGGAATGCAGGAAACTCACCAGCACGTAAAGCAGGACTGCCGCTCCACAGACTGCCAGAATCGCCCAACAACGGTTCTCGACCGCGACGGCCTCAAGAATCTCATCGTGCGCACACTTGCACAGAGCCCGGAGACGGCAGCCGGTACACGCAGCGATCTTGGGCGCCGCGGGGCAGGCCCGCAAGATCTGCCGGCCCAGCAGCAACCGGAGCCATCGGGGATAGCGGGAGGCGGGGGGGTGGCCGGCCGTGCTTGCAGGGAGGCGGTCCGGCAGAGGCTGGGCGGCGTCACCTGACGATGGTGTCGTTGGGTGCGGATCCATGAGTTGGCAAAAGTCGTTCAGCCCGGCGAATCCAAGCGCCGCCGGACGCTGTCCGTTTCGGGCATCTTCCGGGTTCATTAAAACATTTTATGGAGTTCATGTCAAAAACTATTACGGCGATGCGGGATGCCCCGCCCGCAACCGTCGGCAGTTCGCCGGAGTGGGGCGAATGTAACTTGCTCCACGGGAACCGTCGGCGGCGCCCGTCGCGGTTCATCGCGGGCCCGAAGCGAAGGACGGAAATACGGGCGGCCAATTCGGCAAAACCGCGGAATGCCGGAATCGGCAGGGTCCAGCCAACAATGTCCATTCCCCCAACGGCTGGCTCTGGTAGAGTCCGGCCATGAAGCTTTGCATTGGTTCCTTGCTGTGGTGGTCGGTTTGCCTGCGCGTGCTGGGTGCCGGTTCGGAAGTTGACCGGGCCAAGCTGAAAACCTTCTGCTCGACCGGCAAGGAACTCCCGGTTTTGAACGGCTACCAGGAAGCCGAGTTGCTCCGCCATGAGGGCAAGGGTTGCCTCACCCGCATGTGGTTCGGGGGCGACTGGCCGGGTTACGACAAGACCGTCCTCCGCGGCTATGTGGATGGCGAGCCGCGGCCCTCCATCGCGATGGAGCTGGGCCTCGGTCACGGGGTTGGCTTCGGCGACGATGCCGCGCCCTGGGGCAGCGGGAAAATGGGGAAGACTGGCCACCCCAGCGGCCTCTATAACACCGTCGAGATTCCCTTCGGCCGAGGGATTCGCATCAGCGCGCAGCGGGCCAAGGACTCGCCCGACGGCGCGCCCTTCTGGTGGATCATGCGAGGCACGGAGAACCTGCCCGTCACCATGGCAGGCGTGCGCCTCCCGGAGACTGCACGGCTCAAGCTCCACCAAATGGAAAACCACGTCGCCAAGCCGCTGGAGGAATTTGCGCTCTGCGACGTGGCGGGAGCGGGGGCGCCTTACCAGGTCACGATGCAGGCGGAGGGCCTGCGCCAATCCGGCGACTGGAAGGACCTCAGCTACCTCGAAGCCATCATGCGGGCCTACCTCGACGGCGCGAAATCGCCGACGCTGCTTTCCTCCGGCCTGGAGGATTATTTCCTGGGCACCTACTACTTCAACCGGGGACGTTACGCCGACGCGCTGGCGGGCTTCACCCATCTGGAGACCAAGAAGAACACGTTCTCCGCCTACCGCTTTCACGACGACGATCCGCTTTTCTTCCAGACCGGATTGCGTTTGACCTGTCGGTGCGGCGAGGAGTTAAATGGCAAGAAACTCCACGATCCGCCGGACACCCGGTTCACCACCTACGCCTGGGTTTACCAGTGGCCGGCCAAGTGACCACGTGCGTCGCATGATTCACCTGCAACCGCAAAACCTGTCCACAACCCATGGACGTTCCGAACGATGATTATGAAACACAATAACCTCACCACCGCCCTGGCCCTTATGACTGCATTGGGATCCTTGAACCACGGTGTCAGCGCCGCCACTTTTGGGGAAGACGCTGCGTTCCTGAAGCAACACACCGAAATCATTGTGCTGAGCGATGTGCGAGGCATGGCCAAAGTGGCGGTTTCGCCCGCCTGGCAGGGCCGGGTCATGACCAGCACGGCGGGGGCTGATGCCGGCCTCAGCTTCGGCTGGATCAACCGCGAGCTGATCGAGTCCGGCAAGCTGCTCCAGCACATCAACACGTTCGGTGGCGAAGACCGGTTCTGGCTCGGCCCCGAAGGCGGGCAATTCTCGATCTTTTTCGCCAAGGGCGCCAAGTTCGAACTGAGCGATTGGTTCACCCCGGCCCCCTTCGACACCCTGCCCTTCAAGCTCGCCCGCCAGACCCGCACCACGGCCACCTTCACCTCCGACTTCGCCGTGACCAACTATTCGGGCACCCATTTCGAGGTCGCGGTCCGCCGCGAAGTGCGCCTGCTCGCCCCGGCCACCGCCTGGAAGCAGCTTGGGGTGGCGCCCGCCGAAGGCCTCGGCCTGGTGGCCTACGAAACGGACAACCGGATCACCAACGCCGGCAAGAAACCCTGGAAGAAGGACACCGGATTGCTCTCGATTTGGATCCTGGGCATGTTCAATCCGTCCCCCTCGACCACCATCGTGGTCCCGATCAAGCCCGGCCCGGAATCGGAACTCGGCGTGAAGGTGACCTCGGATTACTTCGGCACGATTCCCGCCGAGCGGCTGGTCGTGAAGGATGACGTCCTGTTTTTTAGTGGCGATGGGAAATTCCGCAGCAAGGTCGGCATCAACCCCAAGCGCAGCAAAGCCCTGCTGGGCAGCTATGACGCGGACAACCATGTGCTCACGCTCGTCAAGTTCAGCAAGCCCGCCAACGTGACCGACTACGTCAACTCCCTCTGGAAGCTGCAGGACAATCCCTTCGGCGGTGACGCCGCCAACAGCTACAATGACGGCCCGCCCTCCCCCGGCGCGAAGCCGCTCGGACCGTTTTACGAAATGGAATCGTCCTCGCCGGCGGCGGCGCTTGCCCCGGGCAAGAGCCTTTCCCACCGCCATTTCACCGTCCATCTGAGCGGACCCGAGGCGGCCTTGAATGCGGTGGCCCGCGCGACCTTGGGCGTCAGCCTCGACGATATTAAAATGGGGCTTAAGAACCGGTAAAGGCACCTGGCCCCCCATTGGGCGGGCGGTTTACGCTTGATCCTATTCCGGTCCGCCGGGGCTGCCGGGAGCGGGGGCATCGTGGCCAGAGCGGGGTGGCTCACAAATGGTCTTCGGGAGGACAACGTGACCGGAAGAGCGACCGCCGCGCCGCGACTACCAATACGGCGCAAAGAATCGAGCGATGGAGTCGCGCACTTTTGCCGGGTAACCGATCCTGGAGCGTCTGGCGCACCTTCGGTCGGGCGGTGAAAAGGTCGAATGCCCGAGGATTGGGCTAACCCTCGAAAATCACCTGGTCATCGGTCCGTGGGAATCATCGTCGGCGTGTTGCCAGACAGGAATTCCTGGAAGGGACCTCATCAAAACGCCCCCGAGGTCGAGCGTCAGCGTGGGGGTTCTGCGGATTTTCCAAGCTCAATTCCATAAACGGGATTTCCCATGGCCGAGGCGTACAAGATATGGTTCACGGGGTCCCAGGCGTAACAGCCAAACCAGTTCGGACTGAAGACATAATTCCCCTCGTTCGGCTTGAGGCCCGTCGCCCGCGTCCAGGTTTCGCCGGCGTTTTGTGTCAGGAATACGCCGTCGTTGCCGATCACCACCATGTCCTTCTCGCCGCGGCCAAAAAATGGACCTTGCCAGATATTGACCGTCGTTCCCTGCGACTGCCAGCTTGCCCCTTTATCCTTGCTGACGAGCAAGCCGGTCGCGCTCCCCAGATAATGGGTGCCGTGGAAGAGGACCGGGATTCGCGTCTGCGGGTTGGCGGACGCGACTTGGGTCCACGTGCCCCCGGTATCCGTGCTGCGATAGATGCCCTCGCCCTTGCTGTAAATGAAGGTGGTCGCATCCAAGGCGCCGACCATGGAAATACGGTCGCGGCTTTCACTGAGGTGGATCGTCAGTTGTTTCCAGGTGATCCCCCCATCGGTCGTCACATAGACTTCCCCGGGCGGACTGGTTTCGTGTTTGGCGGCGATGATGGTTTTGGGTACCGGCGCCGCCCAATCCACGGAGCCGAAATCCCAGTTGCGGCCAAGGCTCGTGAAGCTTTTCCAGTTGAGCCCGTCCGCCGTCCAGCCCGCCGATCCATCCAGGGAGAAGCTGGCCATTCTCGTCGGCGCGTTCTGGTCCACGCTGGTGGCCCAACCGGTTTCGTCCCGGCCGGAGATGCTGTCGTGATCAATCCGTTGCCAGGTCTTGCCCGTGTCGGCGCTGCGCCAAAGACCGCCACCGACGACCTTGATGGTCACCTCTCCGTTCAGCCGGTTTGCCACGACGCCCGAACAGCCGCCGGGCCAGGCCAGCGTGACACCGCTGTTGGTCAAACGCATCAGCACGGAGCCTGAGATATCGGTCCACCTGTCCGCCGCGTGGACTGAAGCTGTGAGGCGCATGGCCACGCAGCAGGTGACCAGCACAAGCCCACGCCGCAACGCCTGGGGCGTGGAGAAAACGACTGCCTGCATCCGCATTCGGTTCTGGGGGCATGCCTTGGTGCAAGGCTCTTGCCTAGCCAGTAATTTCTTCATGTCGGATTCCTTCACCTTTCTCCTTCTGCCCAGGGACGGGACGGTACCAAGTGCATGGCTTGCCCTGAGCAGCAGGAGCAACCCCTCATTGCCCATTGGGCAGTAAAGCGCCGGATCCCAAGTTCCCGGGCGGAAGGCGCTCCGGGATCTCCTTTGGGAGAACCGAGTCCGGTTGGTTTGAGAGTCGTTTCATTGCTTTGTTGTTGAACCTCCAGCAGGGTAGTCGGTATGCCCTGGTCTGCAAGACTCTTTGCCTGCCGCCCAGCCGGGCCGCATTGGTGGCGGAGCAATGATTCAGCGAAAGAACAGATGAATCGAAGGAGGACTGTTATGAACGACTGCTTCCCGTTTTCGGCGATTGCCGGCGCGGTGTTTTTGGCCGGCTGTGCCTCCACCGGACCCGGCGGTTCGGCCGTGACACAGAACGACGTCTCCAGCGGCCGGATTTCCGTCAAATCACCGGACGGCACCATCGAAATGACGATTCAGGGCAACGGACCGCTGACCTATTCCGTGTCGGTGGACGGCCAGGCGGTGCTGGTCAATTCCCAGCTTGGGCTCAGGTTCAAGAACGGTGTGACCCTGGGAGACAACGTCCGGCTCGCCCGGGTGGAACGGAGCCAGTCCGACACGACTTGGGAGAACCGCTTGGGGAAGCGCCGGATCGTGCGCGATCGTCACCACGAACTGCGGGTGTTTTTCGTGGAACAGTCGGGCCGACCGTTCGAGATCGCGGTGCGCGCCTTCGATGATGGGATCGGCTTCCGGTACGTATTGCCGACGACGACGTCGGCCGCCACGCAAGACTTCGTGCTGGAAGAGGAACAAACCCAGTTCGCATTCCCCGAGAACTGTGCGTGTTACGCGGGCAAGAACGAGAACACCGGCACGGCCCAGAATCCGATTGGCTATGTCGGTTCGCAGGAATCGGAGTACACGCTCATGCGACTGGGGGATCTGCCGACTGACCAGGTCCGGATGGTACCTCTGCTAGTGAAGACCCCCGCAGCGTGGGTGGCGATCACCGAGAGTGACCTCTATGATTGGGCCGGCATGTGGGTGAATCGGGCGGCCGCGACCACCAACACGGCCGCCGTCACCCTCGCCGCCCGGCTTGCGCCCCGACCCGATGGCCAGGGCCTGGTCAAGTCCACGTTCCCGCGCCATTCGCCGTGGCGTACGCTCCTGATCGCCCGTCAGCCGGGCCGGCTCGTCGAGAGCGATCTGGTGCTCAACCTGTCATCGCCTTCCGTGATCGCCGACACGTCCTGGGTCAAGCCGGGCATCGCCTCGTGGGACTGGTGGTCCCAAGTCAGCCGGCCCGGCACGGCGGCGTACCAGGAGTTCATCCAATTCTCCGCCGACATGGGCTGGCGGTATGTCTTGCTCGACGCGGGATGGAGCAGCCGCAATAGCATCCGGCAGGCCAGCCCGTCCGTGAACATGGAGGAGTTGCTGGCGTTTGCGAAGGAGCGAAACGTGCGGCTCTGGCTGTGGCTGCATTGGACCACCGTGGATCGCAACGACGCGTACCGCGAGGTGTTTCCGCTGTATGAGAAGTGGGGGATCGCCGGTGTGAAGATTGATTTCATGAACCGCGACGACCAGGACATGGTCAACTGGTACGAGAAGATCGCCCAATGTGCCGCCGAGCATCATTTAATGGTCAACTTCCACGGCGCCTTCAAACCCACCGGCATGATCCGCACCTACCCCAACCAGATCACGCGCGAAGGCATCCTGGGCAACGAATACAATCGGTGGAGCGCGCGGGTGACGCCGGAACACAAAGTGACGCTGCCGTTCACGCGATTACTTGCTGGCCCGGCCGACTTCACCCCGGGCGGCTTTCTCAACCGGCCGCCCGACCAGTTCCAGTTCAATGTCCGCCCCACGCAGGTGCAGGGCACCCGTTGCGCGGAACTCGCGCTGTTCGTCTGCCTGGAAAGCCCGATCGTCAACGCCGCCGATCATCCCAGCCACTACCAGCAACAACCGGGACTCGATTTCCTGAAGACTGTTCCCACCGTCTGGGACGACACACGCGTCCTCGACGGGGCCGTCGGCGAGCACGTCGTCATCGTCCGTCGCAATGGTGGCCGGTGGTTTCTCGGCGCCCTCACCGACGGGAACGCCCGCGACATCGCCGTGAAGCTGGATTTCCTCGGCCGAGGCGCCTGGACGCTCAAGCTTTGGAAAGATGCCCCCGACAGCGCCACCGTCGGCGAGCACCTGGTCACCGAGCAGCGAGTCGTAACGGCGGCGGAGGTATTGACGTTGCACCTGGCCCGCGCGGGCGGGGCCGTGGCCAGTTTTGAACCGGTTTTGCGCCGATCAACAAGGCGCACAAGCGGCCAGTCGCGGGAAGCGCTGTCGAACCAAACTCAACGATGAAACACCTGGCACGATGAATCGGAACAGCCCGCATTGTTCGATCGTTGCGTCACGCTTTTTCCTGAGCGCCTGGACCGCCGAGGTCTTTGGGCTGGTGGAAGGCACCGCTCCCGGAAACCTCCGCGGAATACGGGTTGACGGAGAGTTGCTGGCCTTCCGCACCAGCGTCCGCGCGGTCGTGGCAGAAAATGGTCTGGGCGGCCGCGGCCGGGGGGCAGCGGACAGTTCGGCCGCGATGACGGCGCGCTGATGGCAGCCGGCCGTCTCTCCGGCGGATCGGGCCGTGCTCATCGGCGATGGCTGCGGTTGACTTGCGTCAAAGCGTTCGGCCGCCATGCCGCCGGATGCTGGCGGGCACCATGCCAAAGCGATGTGTTCTTTCGGATGCCGGCCGGGCGACCGCCTTCATGAGTTTGTTCCTGTGGCTGGTGGCGCCGGCCACCACCACGCGCGGAGAACCGTTGACTCTGGACCACCGCTTCGCGCCGCCGGACTGGCAGACCGCGATCTGCCTGCCCGATGACTGGCAAAAAACGCTCGTCGGCAAAAGTGGGGCGCTGCTTTACGATTACCCCGGCAGGTTCGCCGGCTTCGGCACGGCGCTCACGTTCGGCACCGGCGAAACCGCCACGTGGGTGAAGCAGGAACTTGTCGCGCCGCGCGTGCCGATCATCCGCACGGTCAAGCACAGCGGCGCGGTCGAAATCGTCGAGGAGGCCTTTGCGGTCGCCCCGCCGTTGCCGGGATTGCGGTCGGCGGCCGGCGCAGCGCTGGCGGTCGAACGCGTCGGCGCCGTCACGACCTCGGCGGACTGGGCGGCGCCGAAAACCGCGAGCGATCCGGCGTTTCGCCACATCGCCGTCGGCTACGCCCAGCCGGTTGCCTACCGGTTTCGCGCCGCGCGCGGGGCACATTACACGGTCGTTTTCGGGCTGTGCGAGGGCTGGCACACGAACGCCGCGCAGCGCGTACTCGACCTCCGGATCGAGGGCCGGACCCGCCACACCGTGGACCTGGTCGCCGAAAAGGGCCGCAACGTGCCCGCCGTGTTCGCCTTCGACGCGAGCGACGAAAACGGCGACGGCTGGATTGACGTGGCCGTGGCCGCGGCGGCGAATTCACCCGACAAGAACACGATCCTCAACCTGCTCTGGATTTTTCGCGCCGGCGACGCGCCCGATGAACGTGAACTGCTCTCCGGGGTGACGGTCAAGCCGCCGTTGGCCCGGGTCGAATGCGGCGTGCCGAACTTTGGCGGTCGGCCGACGCGCAACGACACCCTGCTCGTCCGGCTGCGCAACCCCGGCGCCACGCCCGCGCGCATCACGCCGACGCTCACCGTCGAAAGCGAAACGCCGGTCGCCACGGTGGATGCCCGCACGCTGCGCCTTGGCCCGGGCATGCTCATGGTCGCCTCGCAACCGTGCCCGCACGTCGAGCAGGCTGGCCCACGGACATTGCTGCGATTTGACGAAACCCTGCTTCCGCCCGGCGGCGAGCGGGTGCTGGCGTTCACGGTCAGCCGCGGGGCGCGACCGGTGGCGTTTCCGCAAACCGTGGCGCAGGCGGAACGCGCCCGGGGCGCGGCCGAACGTTATTGGCGTCGGCTCGATCTGCCCTACGGCCGCCTCGAGGTGCCGGACGCCGCGGTGCAGGCGCAACTCGACGCCGCCATCCGGAACATCTACCAGGCGCGCGAAATCAAAAACGGCCTGCCGGCCTTTCAGGTCGGGCCCACCTGCTATCGCGGTTTATGGGTGGTGGACGGTTCGTTCCTGCTGGAAGCGGTCACCTACCTCGGCCGTACGAACGAAACGCGCGCCGGCGTGAAATACCTGATGAGTTTCCAACGGCCCGACGGCGGGTTCATGCTCATTGACGGGCATTGGAAGGAAACGGGGATCGTGCTGTGGGCCGTGGCCCGGCACGCCCAGCTCACCGGGGATCGCGCCTGGCTGCGGTCGGTCTGGCCCAACGTGGAACGCGGTTTCGAGTTCATCAAGGCAATGCGCCGCCTGCCGCCGGCGGACGCGCCCAACGCGGGGCTGATCCCGGACGGTTTTAGCGACGGCGGCCTCGCGGATCGCGTGCCGGAATACACGAACATTTACTGGACGATGGCCGGGATGCGGGCGGCGGTCGAGGCGGCCCACTGGCTGGGGAACGACCGGGAGGCGGACACCTGGCAGCGCGAGTATGACGATTTCCTCGCCACGTTCCGCCGGGCCGCGGCGCGCGACACCAAAACGGATCCCCAGGGCAACCGTTACCTGCCCATCCGCATGGCCCGGGGCGAAGGCCTCCCGCCGCAGAAGGCGCAATGGGCGTTCCTCCACTCGGTTTTTCCAGGCAAGGTGTTCGCGCCGGACGACCCGCTGGTGCGGGGCAACATGGCGATGCTGCGCGCCGTGGAAGCGCAGGGGCTGGTGTTCGACACCGGCTGGTTGAAGGACGGCATCTGGACTTATTTCGGTTCGTTCTACGGCCATGCCTGGCTGTGGCTGGGCGACGGCGACAAGGCGGCGCGCACGCTTTACGCCTTTGGCAACCACGCCTCGCCGCTGCTGTGCTGGCGCGAGGAGCAGATGCCCGTCGGTCACGGCACCGGCGTGGTGGGCGACATGCCGCACAACTGGGCCAGCGCGGAGTTCATCCGGCTGGTCCGCCACTCGCTGGCGCTGGAGCGCGGCCGGGAACTGCACTTGTTCGAGGCGCTGCCGGTCACCTGGGCGCAACCCGGCGCTGTGACGCGGTTACGCGGTGTGCCCACCTCGTTCGGCCCGTTGTCGCTGGAATTCCGGGTGGCCCGGGACGGCCGCACGGCGCGCTTGAAACTGGATCCACCGCGCCGCAACCCGCCGGCCCGTGTCGTCCTCCATCTCGATCCCTGGTCCAGCCAGGCCGGCACGCTGGAACTGCCGGTGAACAGGCCTTTCACGCGGACTGTCGCCCTGGCCGCGGGGCTGGCGGGTGCCCGGTGACGAGCGTCATCCGCAAAGGGTGAGGCGCCACGTTGACCATTCGCAACGTTGCAAAGCGTCGTCCTTTCGATAGACTCCCCGTCCGGCACGAAACCCAGTCCGCAGCGGACGGCACCGGTTTCAACCTTGAAGATTCAGCATGGCATTGATTGTCCAGAAATTTGGCGGCACCTCGGTCGGCTCCCCCGAGCGCATCAAGAACGTCGCCGCCCGCGTGGCGCAATACCGCGAGCGCGGCGACCGGCTCGTCGTCGTGGTCTCCGCCATGAGCGGGGTCACCGACCAGCTCATCCGTCTCGCGAAGGAGATCACGCCGTTGCCCAGCGAACGGGAAATGGACATGTTGCTGGCCACGGGCGAACAGCAAACGATCGCCCTGGCCGCCATCGCGCTCCAGGCGATCGGCGTTCCCGCCGTCTCGCTCACGGGCGCCCAGGCGGGCATCACGACGGACGGCGTTCACACCAAGGCCAAAATCCAGCACATCACCCCCAAGCAGGTTCATGCCTGGCTCGACAGCGGGCACGTGGTCATCGTCGCCGGTTTCCAGGGCCAGACGCCGGAGGGCCAGATCACCACCTTGGGGCGGGGCGGTTCGGACCTCACCGCCATTGCGCTGGCGTCCGCGCTCAAGGCCGACCTGTGCCAGATCTTCACCGACGTTGACGGCGTGTACACCGCCGACCCGCGGGTCGTGCCGGACGCGCGCAAGCTCGACGAGATTTCGTACGATGAGCTGCTCGAACTGGCCGGCGCCGGCGCCAAGGTTATGCAGCTTCGCTCGGTCGAGTTCGCCAAGAAGTTCGGTGTGATTTTTGAAGTCCGCTCCAGCATGAACGACCACCCAGGAACCATTGTGAAAGAAGAAACCCGCAGCATGGAGGACGTCGTCATCCGCGGCGTGTCCCTCGACCGCAATCAGGCCAAGCTGACGGTGACCGGCGTCGCCGACCGTCCGGGCGTGGCGGCGCGTGTCTTCAACGCCCTCGCCGACGCCGCCATCAACGTGGACATGATTGTGCAGAACATCAGCCACGGCGAAGCGACCCCCACCACCGACATCTCGTTCACCGTGGACAAGCCCGACCTGCTCAAGGCCCAAAAGGTCATCGCCGACCTCAAAGCGCAGGTTGGTTATCGCGAAGTCCTGGCCAACGAAAAGATCGCCAAGCTCTCCATCGTGGGCGTCGGCATGCGCAGCCACTCGGGCGTCGCGGCGAAGATGTTCGAAACCCTGGCAAAAACGGGCGTGAACATTGACATGATCTCCACCAGCGAGATCAAAATCTCAGTGGCCATTGATGGCGCCCGCGCCGAACTCGCGGCCCGGGCGATTCACACCGCGTTCCTCGGCTGAGCTTCACCACTGGCGCAGACGGTAGAAAACCGGACTCTGCGGGCCCGCTCCCAGCGAGTCGGTCCAATGGTTGGCGGTCAGGATCGGGCTCGCCGCCTGGAACGGACCGCTGACACCCGGCGCCTTGTCCACCTGGAAGCAGCGACCTTTCGCGGTCCAGTTCAGGCGCAGGCCGCCGGCGCCGTCCAACTGGGCGGCAAGTGTCGGGGCGGGCAGCGTCGGCCGGGCGTCGGTAACCACAAACAGGCTGCGCAGTCCATAGTTGGTCAGGTTGTCCTGGGGCAGAAACATGCTGACCAGTTCGAGGTTGGGGAACACGACGTATCCCTGGTCGCTCAACAGGTCGCCGTCGGTGATCGCGCCCAGCACCTGGTCGGTGAACCCTTCCTCGGTCGAGAACCAGACTTCGCCGCTCGGCCAGACGTACAACGCGTCCAGGCCGTAATCATGTCCCGGCTGGGCCGGTTGAAAATGCGCCAGCAAACTCGCATTGGAGCGGCGGATCGCGCCTTGGTCCGAGAGAATGTCGCCATGACCGAGATTCACGCCCTGCGCTTCGGCGAATTGGTCCTGGCGGATGGAAAAGAGGATTTCCCCGCTGTCGAGCACCTGCACGGCATCCAGACCGGCGTCCGGCACCATCGGCATCAAACCGAACTTCGCCGTCAAATCCTGGTTCCGTTTCACGATGGTCCCCGATTCCGACAGCAAATCGCCTTCCTGCAACGCCCCCAGGGTGCTGCTCGTCGCGTTGGCCGTCAGCGAGACCAGGCAGGTTCCACCTTGCGCCACGTCGAACGCGTCCACACCGTATTTCACCACGTTCGTTCCCAGCCCGAGCTGGCCCAGCAGATCGGCCCGCCATTTCACCACGCGACCCAGATCCGAAATCACGTCGCCGCCCGTGATCGGATTCGTGATGCCGATCCACTGGCTGTTCGGCGTGAACCCCTGCGTGGTCGTGAACCAGAGTTCGGTGAGCGGCGCCGCGCGAAGCTGGAGATGATAAAACTGCGTTGCCGTGCCCTGCGTCTCATCCACATCCACCGCCAGCATCGGCCAGAGTCGGCCGGGCGGGCCGACGACGTTGGTAAACCCGGTGGTCTTCTTCTGGGCGGACTGGCCAAGTACATCCACGTCCAGCGTCAACGTCTGCCGTACAGCAACCTCGCCACCGACGGTGTAATCCCCCTCGCCGCCGACCATGTAGGTGATCGCGTCGTAATTCTCGACCAGGAACAGAACGTTGAACAAGTGGTAATGGCTGTTGAGCGGGTCGATGCCTACCAGCACGAGGTCGAAATCGCCGCGCAACGGCACCGGCCGGCTGAGGTGGTCGCAGATCGGGCATTCGTCGAGCAGCGTGCTGCCGTCCAGCAACCGGTAATGCCAGCGTTGCAACTCCGGCACGGCGACCAGATGCAACTGCGCCTGTTCCGGCGTGGGCGTCGTGAGGTCCCCGGTGAGGGTGACGTCCAGCGCCGGCCATGCGCCGGTGATGGCCTGCGCCGGTGAACTGAAAGCCACAGCGCCCCAGGCCTGGCTCCAGGTCGCCAGGGTCATCTGCTCCTCCGGGGGCAGCAGGAGGACGCTCTGGCGATACGTGCCGCTGCCACTGAGTTCCCACCCGGGCAACGCCCCGTTCGGCGTATCCAGTCGCAAGTCGGAGATTTGGTAGTAGTTCCAGTCCAGCGGCCCCGCCACGGCCGTCAGGAAGAAGGTGCCTTCGATCGGGTACATGTTGGTGGTCGCCACCGGCGGGTTCACCGCGGTGTTGGTGGCGATGACCGTCAGCGTGCTGCCCCGTACCAAACGATAGAGCTGGGGATCGCTCCAGGATCGCCAGGGTGACAGCACCAGCGCCAAGCAAAGGATCAGTCTCGGGAGTTTCATGCCATGTTAAGAAGCTGGCGAATGCTACCACATCGCCGGACGGAACGCCATCCCCCAACCGCTACCTTGGCAGTAGTGTCCGAATTTGCCTTGCCCGGTGGGGCGAGCGCCCTCGCGAGCCGTTCATGCCGTGGGGTTTAACCGGCTCGTCAGAGCCTCGCCACGCCATCAAGGGATGAGCAGCACCCGGTAGTAGCGTTCCGTGACGCCTTGCGTTGCCGAGTCGGTGAACGTGGTCGCGACCCCGGTGGCAACCAGGTCGGTCAAGGTCTGCCAGGTCGAATCGTCGAGCGTGTTCTTGAACTGCACGCGATAAGTGGACCCCGCCTGCGAACCCCAGGTGAAGGTGGGCCGGCCGTCGGGTGACAGACCGACACTGCCGATGAACAGCGCAGGGCTCAAAACGATTACGCTGAAACTCTGCGTGGCGCTCAGCGGCGGCACGCCATCGTCGGTCACGCGGACGACGATGTGGTTCGTACTCGGGGCCTGGTTCACGGCGGGGGTCCAGGTGAAGACGCCGGAGACCGGATCAATCGCCGTGCCGCGCGGCGCCCCCAGATCGAGGCTGAAGGAGAGATTGTCGGCGGGCTGGTCGGCGTCGCTGGCCCTGGCAGTAAACCTGAGGGTGGCGCCGGCGTTGACGGTTTGGTTGCTAATGGCGGCCAGAATGGGCGCTGTGTTGGCGTAAGGAATGACGTTCGTGCTGGCGACGATGCCGGAGCCGGACAGGCGGACAATGAGCGTCGTGTTCGTGCTGCCGGGCATGAACCAGAAGCTCAGGGTATAGGGCGCGCCGCTGGTCAGCGTGGGCGTCATGTCCTGGTAAATCGCCGAGGCGCGGGTGGTGCCGCCGCTCGAGGCAACGACGTGCAGACTGCTCTTGCCGCCGTGCCAGTGGTTCGTGTCGAGCGCCGAGCCAGCAAGGTTGTCCGAGATGGTCCACAAGCCATCGAGCGCCGACTCGAAATCGCCATCCTGGACCGCATTGGTGCCGACGCCCGGAACGGAACCGGGCATAAGCTGGACATCGTCCACATAAGCTTCTCCGGGCGCGGTCAGGTAAATGTAAATCGTGGACGAGGAGGCCGTGCCGTTCGCCATGACGTAATGCCAGGTCGCTCCGTGCCGGACGATGACCTGGAAGGTTTTTTGATCGCTCATCGGCGGTATGCCGTCATCGGTGACGACGACCACAACCGTGTTGGTGCTGGGCACCTGGGCGGTGGAAGGCGTCCAGGTCAGCACGCCGGTTGTGGGATTGATGGTCATGCCCGCCGGGGCGCCGGGGCCGAGGCTGAAGGTGAGTTTGTTGGCCGGAATGTCCGCATCCCAGGCCGTGTTGGTCAGCGCCAGCGACTGCGTGCCGGTCATGAGCTGGTCCGCGATCGGCGACAACACCGGCGGCTGGTTGACCTCGTTGACCTTGACGCTGAAGGTGACGGTTCCGGCGAGATTGGTCGCGCTGGCCTTGATGGCGCGGACCACAAAAACGGCGTTGGTGGGTCCCTGCGCCTCGGTCGGAGTCCAGGTGATGAGCCCGGTGTTGGAGTTGATCGCGGCGCCGGTCGGGGCCACGTCCAGGCTGTAAGTGATGGCGCTGGGCGGCACGTCAGGATCGGTGGCCTGCACCGTCAACTGCCAGAGCACGAGTTCGTCGGTGATCTGCGGCGGGATCGTGCTGAACACCGGCGGGTGCGGCGCGGTCAGCACGGTGACGTTCATCGGCTGCGTGGCGCTGAGCGGCGGCACACCGTTGTCGGTGACGCGCACAGTAAACGTGTAGTTGCCCGGCGCCAGGTCAAAGGGCACCAGCCAGTTGAACCAGCCGCTCGCCGGGTCCACGGTGGCGCCGACGGGTCCGCCGGTGTCCACACTGAAGCTGAGGACGTTCGTGGGAACATCCGGATCGCTGGCGGCGAGCTGGACGTTAAGCGTCTGGCCTTGCATGACGGTTTGATCAGGCACGGCACTCAGCACCGGTGGCTGATTCACCTCAGTGACGATCACATTGACATGGAGCGTCGAGGTGCGCGGCGGCGTGCCGTTGTCCACGGCATGGACGGTGAGCACGTAGGCACCCGGTCCCTGCGCCTCCGTCGGCGTCCACGTAACGATGCCGGTGGTGGCGGCGATCGCGACACCCGGCGGCGCGTTGGTGCCCAGATAATAAGTCACCGTCTGTCCGGCATCGGGATCGGTGGCGTTGACGGTAAACTGCAGCAGACTTCCCTCCGCGATGGTTTGATCGGCAACGGCACCAAACACCGGCGGGCGGTTGCCGCCGACGAGGTAGTTGGCGGCGCCGGGGGTCGGTTTGTCCAGGGTGAGCAGCGGCAGGTCGGCACCATCGGGATAGCGGCCCTGGGTCATATCGCTGGTTTGCGGGCCGAAGGTGAATCCATCCACCATGCTCTGATCTGGGGCGAACAACCCGAGTTCCTCGCCGGATTTCGCCAGTTTGAAATTGGTGTGCAACGCGCCGCCGAGTTGGTTGGAGCTGGCCTGGTTGTCGGCCCAGATGACCAGGAAACCTTTGGGTGCGATGGTGACGCCGACTGGAACCTCGAACTGGTTGGGGTTCGACAGCGTGTCGGTCAGCGTGTAACCGGACAAATCAACGGAGTTGGTGCCGGCGTTGTAGAGTTCGAACCAGTCCTCGAACTTGCCGCCCGCAGGATCGGGGAGCGTCTTCGTGTTGTCGGCCATGAATTCATTGATCGTCACTTCGATCGGCGGCCAGGCCAGGTCGTTCGTAACGCCCGGCGTGGCGTGGTGGAAGAGTTGACGTTGACGCGGCTCGCCATCCGTGGCGCAACCGTAGCTCCGGCCAGGAGACATGTTCGGGTAATCCACATAATCCAACACCGCGGGCAAGCGGGGCGAGCCCTGCAGCCGCACGAGCGCGACGGACCCGTTGGTGGCGCTGAGATGGAACCCGGTGTGGATCGCCGTGGCCGTTGAGACGTTCGTGCGGCCGTCCGCCCAGATGACCAGGAACGCGGCAGGATCGAGCGCCGCACCCGCGGGGAACTGCCAGCGGGTGAGGTTGGTGTAGTTATCGGTCAGGTAGAACGCCGAGAGGTCGAGGCGATTCGTGCCCGCGTTGTACAACTCGATCCACGGTGACGCGGTGCCGGTGTTGTCGAGGATGGCACCGGTGTTGAGGGGTTGGACCTCGTTGATCCACAGCGGCGGGAACGGATCGAGGGTCTGGACGGTGGCGTTGGCACGGCCGGGGGTGGCGCGGTTGACGTCGTTGGTGGATGTGGCGGCCCAGTTGCCGACCCGGTAGGTGTCCTGCGCAGCGTCAATCAACTGCAACGACGGACCGAAGCCGGCGGCATTCGTAGGCCACGGCAGGCGGTTGTCATACCGCACGTCGGAAATCACCAGGTCATCCGCCGCAGTGGCACCCGGTTTGACGAGCGCGATGTGTTCGCCGCCATTTTTCAGCGAGCCGGGGAAGACATCCCAGACAGGGATGGTGGCCCCGTAGGCCGCCGCGAACCCGGCGCGGTCCTGGACGACCAGCAGATAGGAGTTGGGCTGGATCAGAGAGCCACTGGGGAAAACGTAGCCCACCCCGTCGAGCCGGAAGCCGGACAAATCGAACGGCACCGCCGTCGAGCGATTGAACAGCTCGATGAAGGAGGCATTGGCCTGCAGCGGATTGTAGTTGATTTCATTCAACACCACGTTGCCCAGCGGCTGCGGGATCGCCCCCGTATAGGTAATCGTAATTTGGTTCGTCGCCCCGGCCACCGGGTTGCCGAAGCGGTCCACGCCGACGAGCGTGAGGGCGTTGGTGGCCTGCGTGAGCGGAACAACCAGGCGATAAGCGATCGCCGTGATCCAGGTGACGGGGATGGGCGAGCCGTTGACTTCGATCGCCGCGATGGCGAAGGGCGCGGTGCCCTGGAGCGTGGCCGTGGGCGTCGTGGAGGTGAAGTCGCTGCCGCCGCCGGTGGTGATGGCAAACTGTTTGGCATCGTTTGCGGTGAGCAACCGCTGGATGTAGGCGACCCGCTGCGAGCAATAGGTGTAAATCTGCTGCAGGCTGTCGAGAGAGGGGATGCTGTTCTTGGCGAGGACGGCGTGGCGAGCCTCGATTTGCGGTCCGAAGTTTTGCGGCAAAAGCGGACCGGCGATGGCGTCCTCGTAAGCGCGCCACAGCATGCGCTTGAAGGCGAAGGTGTCGTAAAAGCGATTGGCCACCGGGTCTTCGCTGCTACCGCCGAAGGAACTCGCGCCCAGCGGCGAGGTGGGGCCGTCACCGCGGCCGAAAGTGAAATCAATGTCCCACGGCAGCAGCTTCCAGGGCTGGCCGGGTTGTTTGAAGGCGTACATGTTCTGGCCCGTGCTGTAGGTCCAGGAATCCCAGTTGCCCAGGATGCGGTGATAGGCGAACACGCGCATCCACTCCTCCATGTCCACGAGGTTTGTCATCCGGGGAACGTAGTTGGCGCTTGTGTCGTTGGCGGCCGCGACCAGGTCAAACAGGTTGGTGTAATTGCTGGCGGTGCCGTCGCCCGAGTGGCGCTCCCAAATCCAGCGATAGCGGGCCGTTTTGTAGGCGCCGCCGGTGGTCGTGAACGATTCGATGGTGCAGTTGACGTTGTTAAAACTCCCGTTGTCATCCTGGAACTCGAACCACTCGGATGATTTGTAGAGATCGCCGCTGCCGCCCGCCGGGAACCACCGTTTGGCGTAGGCGCGATCCGGCACCTGCAGATCCTCGAACACCCGCCAGGGCTGATTGCCGTTGCGATAGAGCCGCAGGTAGTGCGCATGCAAATAGGGGATGCCCAGTTTCTCGCCCAGGTAGGCGCTCAACTGGCTGCGCACGCCCGTGGATTCCTCATCGTCGTTGCCCGTGCAGCCAAAATCGCGCTCCGTCTCCCCCAGCAACAGGTCGTCCTCCGGCACCAGCACGGCGAAATCACCGTAGCCCTGGTGGAACGGGCTGCCCTTGTTGCGGAAGGAGGCGTTGTAGATCACGCGGAAATTGCCGCAAACCAGCGTGCCGTCGCGCCACGTGTTGTTCAGTCCCGGCGGCGTGTTGAAGGCCGACTCGGTGGCCGCGGTGTTCCAGAGGTGGTAGTGCAGGAACGAACCGAAAGGAATGGGATCGCCCCAGCGGATCAGACATTCCTGCGCCGGCGCGTTCGCCGGGAACATGGCGTTGCCCGCCGCCGCCGCCGCGTCGGTGGCGGTGATGCGAAAGGCAACGCGGATGCCGCTCCCCTGGCCTGGGATCGTGGCCGTGTAAACGCCGTCACCAGCAATGGCGTCGCCGCCGGTACCGTCATCCCGCATCGTCACGGTCTGCAGATTGGTGGCGGGATCAACCCGGTACTGCAGCCGCACCGCGCTGATGCCATCGGGATCGGAAACGCGGCAGGTCACCACCACCGCCTGGTTCACCGCCGGCAGCGGCGGGTCATGGGCCACGTCGAAGATGGCGGGACCGGCGTTGGCTACGCGACGGCTGTTGGGCAATCCGGGCGTTCCCAGGTTGGGCGGGACCGTCATGCGCGCCGACAATTCAAGGTAGTTTCCCTGCAGGCGGAACAACACTTCGGGCCAGCCCGCCAGCCAGCGCACCTTGGCGCGGATCACGCCCTTGCTGCCGTTGCTCAAACCGCTCTTCAGCGGCGTGCGGATGCCGTTGATGCCGGTGTCGCCGTTTTCCTGGCCCCGGACATGCAGGCAACCCACCCCGCTCGCCGCCCCGGTCGTGTCCACCCCGGAGGTGCTGTGATTGCCAAAGAAACTCCAGCCGGTCGTGCCCGACTCGAACCCGGGGTTGGTGAGAAGATTGGTGACGGTGCCGTCGCGGAAGACTTCGATGTCGTCCACCAGACATTCGCCCGTGCCCAGCATGATGATCCGGAGCCGGTTCGGGCTGAAACTGGTGTTTCCATTGTCGAGCGTGTTGGTGACGCTCACGGTGGTCCATGACGCTTTCGCGGTTTCGTCGCTGTCGGCCCAACTGGCGGCACGGAGCGGGTCCGCGTGCGGATCAATCAGTTCGAGGCTGCTGCCGCCGCCGTTGGCCCACTGCCCCCACCGCCCGCCCACCCCATAGCGAAAGTCAGCGACGGCGATGTCAATCAGGTTGGTGGTCAGGCCGCCTTGCGAGTTGGTGCCCACCAAATCGTGCGGCATGGTAAGAACGATTTCCTCGCCGTTGGCGCTGAGCTTGCCTTTGAAATCGCCGAACGTGTTGGCCGCATTCAACTGCGGATAATTCGTCATCAACCGCGCCGCGTTGCGCACCACCACGACATAGCCGTCGGGCCGCAGAATCGTGTTCGTGGGGAACGTGAACGTGACGGCGTTCGCCAACTGCCAGCCGCCGAGGTCCACGTTGGTCGTCCCGCTGTTGTAAAGCTCGACGTACTGATCGTCGTCATTTCCCGAGAGCGGGTTGTACATGATCTCGTTGATGACCACGCTTTCCTGCCGCCATGGGGCGTTGGCAGCGCCCGGCGTCGGGGTGCCCAGGCGGCGGAAAGTGGGCGCGCCGTCCGGTGAGCGGCCGAACGCAACGCCGTTTTCCTGCGCGCCAAAACGGATGGCATCGAGAACGCGGGTAAGTTGGGGATCGCGGAAGTAGATGTCCTCGCCGGCCGCGTTGAGGCGAAAGCCGAGCTGGTTGGCGTCGAAATACACGAAGCCACGCGCGGCGATGGTGGTTCCGTCGGGAATCCGGAATTTGTTCGTGGCGGGATCGTCGCTCAGCCAGCACCCGGAAAGATTCACCGCCCCATTGCTGTGGTTGTACAGCTCGATGTAGTCAATCTCCGGCGGATCGGTATGCGCCAGGAATTCGTTGATGACAACATTGCGGAGCGGCGTCGGCACCACCGCTTCCATCCGGCCGGGCGAACCGCCCGCCAACTCACTCGCCACCCACGCGTTGGGGTCGTTCTGGCCGAGACTCGGGCGCGCCAGCACCAGCGAATGCCCGGCGCCATCGGCCGCCACCGGCCAGGGTGGCGAATCGTCGTAGTCCACCTCCAGTCGGAGCGCACCCGCGTTGTTGAAAAGTTGCACCGTGCCGCCGCCACCCGGCAGGTTTCCGCTGTAGGGGCCAAGCACGTTGGTGATGCCATAGACCGCCTTGATGTCATCGGGCGCGGCCGCGAGAACGACGAAATCACCGGCCGCCAGGGTGTAGCCGTTCGGGAACGGATAGCTGATGTCGCCGTTAATCTGCCACCCGGTGAGATCCTCGAACACCGTTCCGGCGTTGTAGAGTTCGACAAACTCGAGGTTGCGGCCGTCGGTCCGTGCCGGCGGATGATACATGATTTCGCTGATGACCATGCCGGTTGAACGGTCTGCCGGTGTGAGCGGGTCGTACGGTTCTTTTGCGACGGAGCCAACCGCGGTGCTCGTGGTCGGGCCCGTGTCGCGGAACTGCGCGGTGGCGACCAGGTTGGTGTTGTCACTGGTCACGGCGTAGCCGAAGTAGAGCTGGTTGGGCAGCGTGCCGAAGTCGTAGCTGCCCAACGCAACCCAGGTCTGCGCGTCCAGACTGGCGTAGCCGGCCAGCACACTGCCCGCGCGGCGCAGCCGCAGCCAGGTGTACGGGTAATTCACCGGCACGCCCCCGCTCGGCACGATCGTCTGCGCCGCGCTGCCGGTCGTCGGGCGCACCTTGAACAGGCACCCCAGTTGCACCGAGGAGGCGAACGCCCCCGCGAAACGGGCGTTCGTGCTCTGCGTCTCGCGGACCATCAAGCCCGCTTGAACATAGGGATCGGTGGCGGTCAGCGCGGCAACCCGGCTTTGCATGTCGAAATCACCGCTCTTCTGCTGCCAGGCAAACTGGAACTGATCCGCCGTCCCCCCGATGTCGCGCCCCGCACCGGAGACGTTGTAGCCGCTCCCGACCGCCACGGTGGAACCGGCCAGCGCGGGATTCCCCACATCCGCCGGCGCATAGTCCAGGGCTGAGAACGCCACCTGGGTGTTTGTGGCAATCGTGTTCGGCGTGGCGGCGCGGTCCTGGAGATTGTTCACTGTCAGCGTGTAAATCTGCCCAAACGTCAGCGGCGTGGTGGTTAACAGGATCGTGTTCGGGTTGCTGCCGAAAACCGCCAGGCTCACCGAAACGCCCGGCGTGATTACGTAGTTTGTGGCCTGGGTGGCGGAGGCCGGCGACAACGGTTCGCTGAACGTGACCACCAGGGTGCTGAGACCCGAGTTGTAAACCGACGTCAGGGTCGGGGGCGTGGTGTCCCGGGCCACACTCAACGTGGCATAGGCACTGTTCGTCGTCCCGAGCTGGTTGAAAATGACGCAGCGGAATTGCGCGCCGTCGTCCGCCAGCGACACCGGGTAAAGCGTCAACGTGGCATTGGTGGCGTTGGGAATGTTTGTGGTCCCCCGCTGCCACTGAAAACCCGGTGTGACAAAATTGCTGACGCTGACGGTGAACGTGGCGGTTCCCGATTCCACTGCCGTGGTGTTGGTGGGCTGCGAAACCAGGGCGGGAACCGCGTCGAGTTGCATCCGTGTCCCCGGAATCGGGGTTTCCAGGGTGCCGTTGGGAAGCTGCCACTGCACCGCCAGGTTGTCCCCACCACCACCCTGCTGCATGAGCGCTTCGATGTAGTAGCGCTTGCCCGCCACCAGATTGATCGGCGACGACTGTTGATTCGCCTCCTTGGTCCACTCGCGCGAGTTGGTCCAACTGTCCACACGGGCGATCAGGACCTTGTTGGCCGGGTTCTCATCCGTGCTCAAAAAAAGATTCGAACTGTCATCGCTCGAGATCCAAAAGACATAGGCGCCGGTCGTCGGGGGCAGGATGAAGGCGCGCAACTGCTGGCCATAGTAGTCCATGCCCGTGTTCACCCCGGTTTCGAAGGTGCCCAACGTCTGGGTGTAGGCCGGGTTGGGTTTGTCCGGCCAGTTCGGGTTCACGGCGCTGTTGGTCAACATCGCGATGGTGTTGGCCTGAGAGCTGTCCAGGTTGTCCCACAACTCGCGGTAAACCCCGTAAGTCTGCGCGGAGGCGGAAGATGCCCCCAGCAGACCCGCGGCCAGAAACAACCCCAGCGCCCAGGCCCGCCGATGTCCGCGCGCCGAACCCGCCCTGCCGTTGTCTTCGCGCCACTGGAGTTGGAAAACTTCACTGCCGCCGGCAGTTCGGACCCACGGGCGAAGCCGCCGGCACCGGAATAGTCCAGCTTGATGATGCGGCGGTGCGATTTGATCGCTCATTATGTTACGCGTGTGTGAATCCGTTAGCAGAAAACAAGCCAGCCAGGCAATAAAAGAGGGACACGGCCATCATCCGACCCCGAAGGCCTCCGCTAGAACTGGCTTTCTTTCTCCTTGAACAGGACGTTGAACGTGGTCAATGACCCGTAGCAGCGGGTGAGGTATTGCTGCCAGTCGAATTTCTCCGCGGAGGTCAGGCCTTCGTGGGCGTTGATCTTCTGCTCCAACACCCGCAGATTATTGCGCACCATCACAATCTTGTGGAAAAACACCTCGAGGTCCACTTCCTTGGTTTGCAGCGCCGGGTCGGCGGAATGCAGCACCAACCGACCTCCGCGCCAGCGCAAGCCCAGTTCGGTGATCACCGCCTTGGGCGATTCCAATCCGAGCGCGCTCACCGTGGCCTCGGCGGCCTCCCGGACCAGTTGCCCCAGCGGAACCGCCAGTCCCGTCACCTCCGCCAGCGCCTCGGCGGGCTGCAAACCAGCCAGCTCGGGGGCAACCGACCGCTGCACCCCGTCGTCAAAGGCGATTTCGGCGGCGCTCGCGTTCAGGGCCTTTACGACCCCGGTCCCGTGTTGCGGGTGACGGACCCGCTGACCAATGTGCAGTGTTTCGATTTTCATGGGCAAAATTGTTTTGCGGCCTGATCAAACGTGGAAAAGGACGGGCTGCAAAGCGAAAACTGCGCATGGCCGTCGCGGCCGGCGGATAACGACGCACGGGAAAGACGAATCTGGGCGCTTGACCCGTTCGCGGAAGCGGAGGACACTCAGGCCGTCGTTTTGGGGGCGTACTGGTTTCGACCTGAGGGAGACGCCAGAGGCGGCATGCCGAGGATGGTTCGTGGGCCTCGTTAAAAATCGAACCAAAACATAACTGCTAACGAAGAATTAGCTCTCGCGGCATAATGCGCCGCGACGTTCGCCGGCGGACACCTGCTACGCCGGACGAACGCCACAGCAGGTTAGGCCGGCGGCGGTGCCTGCGCGACGACGGCTGAAACCATTCACAGCGGACTAGGCCGGGCGGATCGGGTCGGATCGCTACCGTCGGGCAGAAACTCTCATCCGACTAAGCATGTAGTCGCGGCTGGTTGCTTTGTCAGGGACGCGGGTTCAACTCCCGCCGCCTCCACCACTTTTTATTGAGGTTTTGACTGGATGATTGACCTTTGGCGGCTATTTGGCGCCAACCGGCGCCTGAAAGCCGTCGGACGGCAGCTTCGCCAACACGGGTCATCGTGATCAAGCCAGGTGGCGTCCGGGTTGGAATCTACTCTGCGCCATAATCTTCGCCCGTGTGAATGCGGCACCGAAAGCGTCCGCCATGAATGAACCCTTTCGCTGGAAGCGGAACGGCCTGCGCCACTCGTTCTGGTCCTCCCCCCCCGCTTGCACAATCGCACGACGCCGCCAGGACAGCTCGGGAGGCCGGCACCAGCCCGGTGATGATCTTCTGCCGCTATCGTGAATTGGTCGCCGGGGAGGAAGCGGCGGCTCGGTTCGGCATGGTTCCGAGTCAGCACGAAGAACCGCCACAAGCCACTACGACGGCAACGGCTCGTCGGACGAGGTAATCACCACCGCCGAGTTTTCGGGAACGGTGCTACCGAAGAAACCCTGACCGCCACTGAAAACCAACGGACGATCAGGGAAATTCCCAAACCAACGACGGCGTTGAGTTTCCTGGTGGCGGTTGATCCGGTCAACCGACCCACGCGTAGGTGGCCGGGGCGACCTTCTTGATCTCCTTCACCTTCTTGCCGGTGTTGCCGAACCAGACGTACACGCCTTGGGGTTTGACGCCCAGTTTGCCGGCCACCTCCTTCACTGTGATCCCCGCCTTGCCGCTGGCCTTGAGCAAGGCAATGATCGCTTCCTTCGCCGCACCATATTTCCTGGCCTTGGGTTTTTCCGCTTTCATTGCCACCGCTTTTATGGCGCGGGGCTTCCGAGCCTTCGGCGCCTTGGTCGCTGGCGCTTTCGCCGCGGTGCCCGCCCACCCGTAGGTCCCCGGCGCGAGCTTCTTGATCTCCTTGATCGTCTTGCCGGTGGACGAAAACCACACATGAACGTTGCCGGGCTT
>JBEKGJ010000069.1:0-24618 GCA_050012855.1 Verrucomicrobiota bacterium
AATGCCATCCTGGCGCTCCGTTGCTGCATCCTCTCCGGTCGCTTCGAGGATTTCTGGGCCGCTCAGACCCCATAACCCCCCTTTTATCTCGTCCACCCAATGAGAAGCAGACAGGAAACAACCGCCGTTCACAGACTACCCGTTGATGGCCCACTTCGTGTCCGCCAAGGCAAACATGCGCTTACCAAACAAGGTTGCTTTCCGCTCCGCCTGCGCCGACGGTCGCAGCGAGACGGAGGTGCTGCGGCACATGAATTATGCTCGAGCCGCTTGGTGTGCCAGTGCTTCTCCGGGTGCCCATGAGTCTCCCAACGCAAGTACGGAGGCGCAGGAAAGCCAAAGCACCAGGCCGTCAAGGGCATACGATCGGCCGGCCGCCCTTCCATCGCTGCGAGCAGGCTTTCCTCGGAGGTCATCCAAGGGCGGCCTTGATGATGGTGGCAGCGACCTGCTCATGCGCCCGATCCAGCCGCGACGGAATCGGGAGCAGAATGGAGCGGTTGAACAGATCGTCGCTGCGCGGACACGCGCCCTTGCCGTAGTCCCGGACAAGCGCCTGGTTGCGCGGCAGATTCCAGGGGTTGCCGGCAGGTGACAACGGCAGCTTGCCCACCAGTTGCGGCACGTTGTGGTAGATGTGCAGGCCGTACTCGGCCAGGCGGACGGCGGTGTCCAGACCGGCAGCCTGCATCCGCTGAACCACGGTCCTGGCCCTGGCTTCGCTTTCGAGGCGCAGGATCAGGAACGGCCCCGTGTCGCCCCGTTCGTCGTTCAACCGACGGAAAGTGATCCCGGGAATTCCTTCCAGCATGGCTTTGATCCGACGCTTGGACGCGCGCATGTGTTGGATGATCGTGGGCAGCTTCTGGAGTTGGACGGCGCCGACTGCGCCGGTCAGTTCGCTCATGCGACGGCCGGCGCCCCAGGTAACCGTGCCGGTTTCGCACGGTGCACCGTTCACCCACGGGATGCCCAGATCGTGCGCGGCGTTGCAGCGTTCGTAGAGCTTGGCGTCGTTGGTGACCAGCAAGCCGCCTTCGCCCGCCGTGGCGTTCTTGTTCCATTGCAGGCTGAACATCCCCACGGTTCCGAAGCTGCCCAGTCGCCGGCCGTTGAACGTTCCCCCATTGGCTTGGGCACAATCCTCCAGCACCGGGATCCGATGCCGGTTTGCGATCGCCATGATGGCTTTCATGTTGCACGGCGCGCCGGCCATGTGGACGGGCACGATGAGCCGGGTGCGCGGCGTGATCTGCTTCTCAAGATCGTGCGGATCCATGCAGAGGCTGTCGTCCACTTCACACAGGACCGGGATCGCGTTGGCGTTGACCACCGCTCCCACGGTGGCAACCCAGAAGAAGGCCGGCACGATGACCTCGTCCCCCGGCCCGACGCCCAACGCGGTCATGGCGGTAAAGAGGGCGCCGGTGCCGCTGTTGACCCCCAGGGCGTACTTGACGCCGTAGAACGCACGCGCCCTGGCCTCGAGCGCCGCCACGTGCTTCGGTTTCCTCACTCCGTAGTAGCGGAAGAGCGAGCGTTGGTGCAGGACATTCAGGACGGCGCGATCCTCGCGCTGGTCCAACCAGTGGGCGCCCGGATAGGGCGCGGGCCATTTGATTTTCATGGTGTTTTTTGAGTTCATTGTGTTGGCAGAGTGTTGCCGTACCCGAGGAAGACGAGCGCGACCGTGAGCACGCCCAACCCGGCGTGGAGCGGGGGCCAGGACGCGCCGTAATTGGGCTTGAAATGGAGAATTGGGCTGCGGTGAGGTTCGGGATAATTGATCGGCAGCCGGGCCACGCGTCCGCCACCACTCGCCGCGCCAACACCCTCGAAAGTGCGGCCGGTATCTCTGCCATCGAGCACCAGCTTGAACGCCGGAACACTGGCCTTATCCGGCACCGCTCCACCCCAGAGTTTGACCCTGACAGTTCGAGCCGGGAGTTGATTAAAGGGACCCGCGGCCGCTTCTGCGCCCTTCCGCTGTTTGCCAAAGAAGTCGCGGTTGACCCCCGGCACAGGTTCGCACAGGGGTAGTCCATCCGGAACCGACCAGGTTAGTTCCAAGTCCTCGCGATCAAACGCCGCCATGATTCCCGCCGACAGATTGCCGTTGATCGTGGAAGGCTGGCCTCCGAAGACATTCGTCCGGGCATTCTGATACAGGATGTTGTTCCTGACCTGATGCGCACCGTATTCGGGTTCGTGCTGGCCGATCCGGCGGTTCGTCATTCGGCCATGGAGATGGAATCCTGAACGTGTGCTTTGGCCGACGAAGTTGTGCGCGAACACCTGGTGACTGCAGTCGTGTTCGTAAATGCCGTTTCCTTGTGTGCCCCAGACGAAATTCTGATCAATCAGGTTGGGGACATACGACGCTTCAACAAAAATCCCCCCGTGCATGGTTTGGGCGTTGACGATGATGTTCTGACAACACCGGGAATTGCGATTGTCCCAATCCATCCAGATGCCCGCGCCGTGATACGTATCCATGATCAGGTTGCGGCGAATCAGGCAGCGGACGTTATTGTGGGTTTTGATGCCCCCCGTCTCGAACAACCGTTCAACGTCATGAAACGCATTGCGGAGAAGGACATTGTCCGCGATCAACAAGCCGAATTCGCGGCCGCCGCCCGGCCCGAGGCCGCAAATGCCGCAGATCCCGCAATCGGTAACCGTGTTTCGGCGCACGATATGAAAGCCAGCGAGCGCCGGTTGCGGCCACTGGTGCAGTTGGATTCCCACATCGATGCCGACCCCGTTGGCCTGGCGCACCGCATTGTCTTCGATAATCCAGTGATGCCCCCGCGTGGTCGAGATCGCCCCGACTTGTTCCCACGGAAATGGCCCGGCGGCTTGCTCAACCACGAATCCCCTTACCCGGATGTAACCAAGCCCGATTTGCTCCGGCGCCAACACGGTTTCCTGCGTCGTGATTTCGAGGAGGACCTGGTCCGGTCGCAACTGGCCGAAAAAACTGGCGATGAGAACCTGATTCGTGCGGTCCACCCAATAGCAGCCCTCGCTTCCATCCAGGTCGGAGCGCTGGCGGACCTGGGTCAGCCGGCGACCATCCTGAAAGACCAACCCTCGCGGCAGGTTGCAAGGGGCGGTTCCCCGGAGGGACGCGGCAAAATCCATGATGTCAAACTGAGGCGACGTGACGTTATCGGTGTTAAACGGATTGTAGCCCGTGAAATACCTGGCCTCGAGGCGCGCCTGCCAAATGCGCGTCGGCACCGCCGAATCGGCTGGAATCCAGGGTTCGCGGAACACGCGCGAACCCTTCAGGACCACCTTCGCGCCCGGCGCCGCCTCGTAACTGATCATCTGGTCCGGGCCGGTCCCACCCCGGGCCGGGCAGATCCGTTCGCGATAGATGCCAGCCGCCACAATCACGCGTTCGCCCGGACCGAGCATCCGCGCAGCCTGGTTGATCGTGGCGAAAGGCCGCTCCTTGGTGCCGGGATTGGCATCCGAGGCCTTCGGGTTGGACCCGTCCGCATAGTAAGTCCGACTGAACTTCAGCGGCACCTCCCAGGTTCTGAATTCGGTCCCGTCGGGAAGGAGCACCGGCGGGTCCAGGCTCTTGAGCGTCTGTCCGGCACAGTTCGTTGCCGCCAGGACCAGGGCGGCCAACAGCAACTGTTTACGGGAGAGATTCCACGAACCCAAGCTCGCGAATCGTGCCCCTGAACCGCGCGGAATCCCCCTCAACCGCCCTGCGGGCGCCTTCTCCCCCACTGGGGCAGAAGGCCGGGATGAGGTGGTGAGGTTCATGGGGAGGATACGAGAAAATGCGTTCATGGCGCGGCTCTTTACATGGATCCGGGGTTACGGTTCAGTCTTCAAGCAACCCGGCGTTCGCGCCTTGCCACGGGTTGCTAAGCTATTGTGCGATGCGGGCAAGATCGCGCGCGACAGGCCCTTCCAGCCGTCCGCAAAAGTGGGCTGCCACTCGTCCAGATGTCTCATGATGTCGTCGCGGCCTGACGGCGCCCGGTCCCGTAACGATCCATCCAATTTTGCCGCGCCAGGCGGCAGGAACAGAACAATAGTCACCATAGATCACATCCCCAACTCAAGCACAACCGGCGTTTTCCGCGAAGCGTCTTCGGTGGCGGTCAGGCATACGGTTCCCGTTGCGGACTCATAGGTCCACTCCGCTTTGTTTCCGTTCACCGTAACCAACTGCGGTTTGGCGGTGTGAATTCGGATGTCATAGTTGCGTTGGGCGGGCATTCCACTATAGCTGCCGGCGCGTGGTTCCACGGTCAGCTTCACATGCCCCTTGGTCGCCTCGCATTGGATCGCTGTCTCGGCCACGGCTCCTTTCAGGTAATCCAGGGAATTCCCGTCGTCCTCATACAACGTGAATGCGCTCTTCCCTTCGGGATACCCTTCAAGCTTGATGGTCTCGACAGGCTTTTCACCGACATAGTCCATTTCGGGCCAGTAGGGAATGATCGCCCCGGCCTTGATGAACAGGGCTCCGGCACGGTTGGTCGGATACGCACACGTCATTTCCAGCGGCCCGGTGTATTCCTTCCCGCTCCAGTAATCAATCCAGCGTCCCGTCGGCAACTGGACATGATCCGTAAAAGCCGCGACCAGCAGGCTTTCGCCCAGCATATACTGGCTGAGGTTGTCGGCCAGTTTCACCTCTTCGGGAAAGGCCAGCGGCATCGGCCGCAGGATGGGCACGGAAGACCGGTGCCCCACGTGGGCGGCCGAGTAGAGGTAGGGCATCAGTGAATACCGCAGCCGGGCGTAATCGCGACAAATCTGCTCGTTCCTTTTCCCCAGAAACCAGGGTTGGTAGGCATAGCCCCAGTTGTCGTACTGGCTCCACGGCTGCAAGAAACCGAAGTGCATCCCGCGCGGCGAGGTGTCCATGTCGCAGGAAGTGTTCATGTGGCCGCTCATCGCGTAATTGAGCATCCAGACCAGCGCCTTTTGCCCGCCACCATTGTCACCCATCGTCGTTGCTCCCCAGTGTTGGACCCCGGCGTACGCGGCGCAGTAGTGGTTCATGGCCCGTTGTTTCGCGAAATCCTCAAAACCCTGGCACATCTGCTTGTGATACAGCACCTGCATTAGATTGTGGTTTTCAAGATCGGTCCGGCCATTGGAGTACTGGCGTCCCACGTGCTCCTGAATGAGGCTTTCGGGGTCCATTTTGAAACAGCGCGCCCCGTTCCGCACGAATTTCTGCAAGTGATGGAACCAGGCATCGGGCGTTGCCGGGAAATCCCGCCCCTCCCGGCTGGCTACCTGGCGCTCCTCCTCCATGGTCAGATCATCGTTGCACACCAGCCACAGCGAAAGCTTAAACCCGGTCCGCTCCAGTCCGCCGATGAACGTCCCCCACTTGGAGTCCGGCCCCATCCATGACGGCACATAGAATTTGTCGGGGTTCCATTCCTTGTCATGGGATGAATCGTAGTTTTTCTTCATCCACTGCGGTTCCACTCCGATGATGTCGCAGGGAATGCCCCGATCGCGAAACAACCGGCTGTCGTTGAGGATTTCGTGTTCGTTCTGGGTGATCTGGCTCACGTAGGTGAGCGCATAACCGAACTCCGGCATCAGTCGCGGCTTGCCCGTGATGTCGGTGTACTGCGCGATCAACTCCGGCATCGTTTTGCCCACCAGCAAATAAAAATCGAGCTGCCCGCCCGGCCCCCAGAAGAACGCCTTGTCGGCCTCGTAACGGCCGATGTCGTAATAATGAACCCACGTCGTGTTCACAAACACGCCCCAGCCACCCGTGCCGATCAACAACGGCACCGGGCCTTCGGTCTGTTCCCACAGACCCTGCCCATCGTAGCCAAAATTCCCCCGGTATTGCGTCCACAATCGGTAGCCATGCCCCCGGAGTTGGATGCGCTTCGATGACGCCGTCCCCAATCCGTAAAAACGCTCGCCGTCGCGAATCGAAAACGTCGCGCCAAACGAATTGGTCGGCAGATCGAATTCGTGCATGCTTTCCGAATCCTCCGTTTTGTCCGGTGTTTTGCCGCCAATAATTTCTATCTGCCCTTCCTTGCGCTTCTCGCCCTTGAAATAGTCGGTCATGGATGTCTGACGCTTTTTGAAGGCCTGCAATTCCGGCTCCGCCCAGCGGGTTTTCTGCGGGAGAATCTCCTCGCAGACGGCCTTCCCCCGGGCATCGAACAACTGCATCCGGCCATCCTGCGTTCGCACGACCAGCGCCCCTGCGCTCGTGCTGATCCGGGTGGCGCCGCCCTCCTCGCGCACGGTCGCCTCCTGGGCGGGCCAATTCGTCCGCACAATTCCATAGCGCTCCATCAACGACGGCTCGAACCGGCCGGCCGCACTGAGTCGGATGCGAAAAATGCCAGCGCTGACCGCGTCCACCCGCAGAACGTCCCCGTTGCCGAGCGTTAAGTCCACCGGTTTGGCAACGGCTCCGCACAAGCCGGCAAAAATCGCCAGTAAGACCGCAGAATATCGTTTCACATCAATCTCTTCTTGCCTGTCAGAGGGGTCAGTTCTTGATATTGGCTACTGTTCGCCCGTCTTCCGCTGACGATACAACAGGTGGTTCAGATGGCTGCGCGTTCCCATGGCCAGGCGCTCCGCGATCCATCCCACCGTTAACGTCGTCTCCGCCCGCAAGCGCGCCGCCAACGCCACCTTCACTGGATCCCCCTTTCGGCGCGTCTTGAGTTCCGCTTGCTGCCACCCCCGCCGCTCCAATTCCGCCGCGATGATCTGTTGCGCCCGCGCCGCCGCCGTCTCCGCTCGCTCCTCCCCGTAATGCTCGGCCCCCATCACCTCGCCCATCTGCGCCAGCAATTCCTGCCGAAACGCCTCCCCACCCAGACACCAACCGCGCCGGATCGCCTTGAACTCGCCACCCTCCTCCGCCCCACGCTGTGCTTCCAGCGCCTGCTCCAGCCGTTGTCGCCCCGCTAGACTGTCCTTGGAGATGCCATACTCGCCCAGCAACCGATCCACTCGCAGCCACACGGGGCGCTTCGAGGGTGCCAGCAGGTGCGCCGGCCAACTGCTCCAGCTAAACCGCTTCAACGGTTGGTCCTCCTTGACCAGCCTGGCCCGCGCCGGATTCAGATGCACGTAATCGCACACCCTCTTGAGGTAGCCCGTGCCCGAGCCATCCACCACCAACGCCTTGAAGCGCCCACTGAACAGGTGCCCGAAGAGCTTGTGCCGCCGGTTGAACCGTCCCGTGTAGGTCCCGAGAAACCACTTCATCCCGGCGACCAGATTCGGCTGCGGGGTCTCGATCACCATGTGAAAATGATTCGGCATCAGCACGTAGGCGTGAACCTGCCAACTGGTCTTGCGGCACGCCTCCTCCAGCGTCGCGACGAACCCCTGGCGATCCGTATCGTCCTTGAAGATCGGCTCGCGCCGGTCCCCGCGATTCATGACGTGGTAGATCGCGCCGGAATACTCGACTCTCACCTTGCGGGCCATGACGAAAGAGTGCGCGACAACGCCTTAATTGTCAATATCAAGAACTGACCCCTTTTAAGAACTGACCCTTTTTTTTTGATCAGCGCGCGGCCGCGATTGCCAGCGCCCAGGCGCCCACGGTGATCAACGTCGCCACGGCACCCGCCGCACGGTCAAGCCAGCGGTTCCTGGTCCAGCCCTCCGGCAGCAACACCAGCCCGCCGCCAAGCAGCAGCCCGCTTCCGAAGCCGAACGCGTGCGCCAGCACGTCGCCCGCCGGATTCAATCCCACCAGCACAAACAGCAGCACCCCGCCCGCGGCACCGGCGAACATCGCCCGCCACGCCGGCCAGGGCGCCCGCAGCAGGACCAGCGATTGCGCCGTCAGCAGGCCCAGCCCGCCCATCACCATTCCGGACGCGCCCAGTCCGATGTAATGTTCGGTGCGCAGCGCCAGACCGGCGGTGTTGCCGACCGCCCCCGCCAGCAACGCGGCAAGGAGCGCCTGGCCCGGCCCGAAACGCGCCATCGCCAGGCCCATCACGACCAGCCCCGTGGCCACGTTGGAAGCGAGATGCCCCACATCCGCGTGCAGCGTGATCGCCGTGAACAACCGCCACCA
Source organism: Verrucomicrobiota bacterium (assembly GCA_050012855.1). GTDB lineage: Bacteria > Verrucomicrobiota > Verrucomicrobiia > Limisphaerales > J093 > JAJXZJ01. The sequence continues at coordinate 8,072 of JBEKGJ010000069.1, forward strand.
TTGGCCCGTCGCCAGCACCTGGTCGTTCATGGTCCCGAGGGATTCGAGCCGGCCGCCGAAAGCCTCTGCCAGCCAGTGAAACAGGATCAACACCCAGCACCAGAGCAGCACGCCCCAGTGGAACACCAAACCGGTTGAGGTCAGATGCGTCCGCCACGCCCAACGCCGGTTTTCCAACCGGTATTGCCGGATCGAATCCAGGGCGGCGGCAAACTGCTCCGGTTCCACCAGCAGGCCCCAGGCACCGGTTTCCGGGGACTGCTCGATCACCGCCTCAATGCCCTGGCTGGCCAGGACCAGGCTCCAATCCATCGCCTGGCGTTGCGAATGCGCCGGAATCCGGGCGAGAAGGGTTTCCATGTTCTCGGGAAGATAAGGATGCACCCGCAAAAGGCAACCCGGCCACCACGCCGTCAAGCCAGCACGCCGGCCTGCACCAGGGCGGCACGCGATGCCGCCGGCGTCTCGTGGACGACACCCTGCCACCCGCGCGCCCATCCCGCCGCCACGTTCTCCGGCCGGTCGTCGAGATAGAATAGTTCCGCGCCATGCCGGCCTGACAGGCGTTCCAGCGCTTCATAGATCGCCGCGTCAGGCTTCATCACGCGCTGTTCGTAGGAGAGGATGTAACCGGCGAAACCGGCGAAAAACGGGAACTGCCGGCGCACGTGCCGGATGGCCAGCTCGTTCGTGTTGGAGAAGATGTAGGTGGCCACTCCCCGGCGGCGCATCTCCGCGTGCACGGCCACCATCGGCGCAATTTCCGTGAAAATGTCGCCGAAGGCCGGGGCGAACTCCGCCAGCGTGCCGGTAAAACCCAGCACGCCACGGATTCGCTCGAAGAACTCCTCGGTCGTCAGTTGGCCGCACTCGTATTCGAGCAGCACCGGCAAGCCGCTCAACAATCCGTTCCCTTCGGTCAGGTCCGCCCGCAGCCAGGGACGAAGCCGCCGCAGGGCGATGCGATAGTCAAAATCCAAAAGCACCTTGCCGAGATCGAACACGACGGCTGTGGGAGTCATGGGAGCGCGTTCAGATGAGGGACTGCCGGCCCTCGAGAGCGCGGCTCAGCGTAAGGTCATCGGCAAACTCGAGGCCGGTGCCAGCGGGCAAACCGTGGGCCAGCCGCGTCACGTTCACGCCGCGCGGCGCCAGCCGGCGGGCCACATAGTAACTGGTCGCGTCGCCTTCCACGTCGGTTGGCAGCGCCAGGATCACTTCACGAATCGGTTCGGATGCGAGGCGGTTCTCGAGTTCGGCGATGCGTAAATCCTCCGGCTCAACGCCGTTGAGCGGCGAGAGTTTGCCGCCGAGGACATGGTAGCGTCCGCGGAACGTGCCCGTCTTTTCCAGCAACAAGACGTCCACGGCCCGCTCGACCACACACACGAGCGAGGCGTCACGCCGATCGTCGGCGCAGAAGCCGCAGGTTTGTGCCTCGGTGAGCGCGCCACAGCGCCCACAAGCAGTCACGCGCTCGCGGGCGGCGACCATCGCCGCGGCGAGCTGACGGACCTGGCCGGCCTCGGCCTGCACGAGGTGGAGGGCCAGTCGTTCGGCCGTGCGCGGTCCGACGCCAGGGAGCTGGCCCAGCGCGGCGATCAAATCCGAAATGGGTGCCGGTAAAGCGGACACGGGCGGAGTCTGGCCGGCCGGCCGGGGAAAGTCCAACGCAAGCCGCAGATGGCAGTGTCCTGATTTGGTGAGGCTCTGACGAGCCGGAAAGGAGGTCAGAGTTTCAAGTTTCAAGTTTGAAGTGTTCAGCCCCACCAGAGAATTGCGAATTGCGAGTTTCGAGTGTTGAATTTGTGAGGGTTCGTGAGGTCGGGGGGAGGTTTGCCGCGACCCTGCTCCGGCCGTTCAACTCTCAACTCACCACCCTCTCAACCTTCCCGCCGGCTCGCGAGGACACCCCACCGTGCAAGTGGAATTTGGACACTACCCCGCGGATCACCCTACACTAGCCCGGGCACGTTCAAGCCGCCGGTCACCTTGCCCATCTCGGCGTTGGCGACTTCCTTGGCACTGGCGAGGGCGCTGTTGACGGCGGTCAGAAACAGGTCTTCGAGCAGTTGTGTGTCCGCGGGGTTCGCCGCCTGCGGGTCAATGTGAATGGCCGCGATGGTGCCATCGCACCGGGCGGTGACTTTGACCACGCCGCCACCGCTGGTGGCTTCGACCGTGCGACTGGCGAGGGCGAGTTGGACGGCCTCCATCTGTTGCTGGATGCGCGAGGCCTGTTTCATCAGTTTGCCGATGCTGGACATGGGGGCTAAAGAGGTGCGAGGTGCGAGGTGCGAGGTGCGAAGTGCGAGGTGAAAGGTGAAAGGTGAGGGGCGAGATCAACGGCGGACTTCGATGATCCGGCCGCGGAAGATTTCGAGCGCCTGTTTGATCAGCGGGTCGTCCTTGAAATCCGCGGGATCGAGCTTTTCCGGCTTCGGCTTTTCGGCCTTGGCCGGCGGGGGCACAGCGGGCGAGGCTGCCTGCGGCGCGGCCGGTTTCGTGGGCGCCGGAGGCGGGGCGACCGGGGGCGCGGCCGGCGCGGACGCGCGGACGAATTTGACCTGAGCTTCGCCCTGCCCCAGTTCGCGCAGTCCGGCCTGGATCAGGGCGTGGTTTTTCGGCGAGTCCACCAGGATGATCTGGTCGGCGAATTCCGGCGGAAACCCAATGGTCAACTTACCCTGCTCGAAGGCCACGGGGAAGGCGTTGGAGAGATAACCGCGCGCGAACGGGCTGGCGCGGCCCACCGCCTCGATCAACTGGGCCCAGAGCGCCGCCAGGGCTTCCGGGACGTCGGGGGCCGCCTCGGTGGCAGCGGGAGCCGGCGTCGGAACCTCCGGCGCGGTCGCCGCGGGCCCGGCCGGCTGAATCACCGCGCTGGATCGGGCCGGCGATGCGGGTGACGTTGGAACTTCGCGGGAAGCGGGGGCGGGCTCGGCGGTTTCACCGCGCAGTTCGCTGAGGCGTTTTAGCAGCACGTCAACGCTGACCGCATTGCGGGCTTGGATGGCGCGCAGGAGCGTGACTTCGATCAAAATTTTCCGCGACGTTGCATCGCGCAGCCGGCCTTCGCCCTCGGCGAGGACTTCCATGATGCGGCCGACCGCCTCGGCGTCGAGTTGCGCCGACTGCTCCCGCAGCGCGCCAGCCTCGGCTTCGGACACTTCCAGCAAACGCAGATCGCCCTTCGCCACTTGAAAGATCAACAGATTGCGGAAGTGGTTGAGGAGGTCCGAAAGCAGCCGGCCGAGGTCCTTGCCGTGACGGGTCAACTCGTCGAGCTCCTGCAGCGTCCCGGCGGTGTCGCCGGCAATGACCGCGCCAGCCAGCGCCAGAATCTGGCTCCGGGCGGCCAGGCCGAACATGGACAGCACGTCGCCTTCCGCGATCTCGGTTCCACAAAAGCTGATGAGCTGGTCGAGGGTGGACTCGGCATCGCGCATCCCCCCGTCGGCGCCGCGCGCGATCGCGTGGAGGGCCGGTTCGTCAATGCGAACGCCCTCCTGTCCGGCAATCCGGGCAAGGTGTTCGACGATGAGGTTCGCGGGGATGCGGCGGAGGTCGAACCGCTGACAGCGCGAGAGAATCGTCGGCAGCACCTTTTCGGGATCGGTGGTGGCGAACATGAACTTCACGTGCGCCGGCGGCTCCTCGAGCGTCTTGAGCAGCGCGTTGAACGCCGCCGTCGAGAGCATGTGAACCTCGTCAATGATGTAGATCTTGAACCGGGCCGCCGCCGGAGCGTATTTGACGGTCTCGCGCAACTCGCGCACCTGCTCGACGCCGTTGTTGCTCGCGCCGTCAATTTCCAGCACGTCAATGGCCCGCCCCTCGGTGATCTCCACGCAACGCGGGTCGGCGTCGTCGAAGTCCACCTTCGGGCCGCCGGTGCAGTTGAGGCATTTGGCGAAGATGCGGGCGACGGTGGTTTTGCCGGTGCCGCGGGGGCCGCAAAAGAGATAGGCGTGCGCAATCCGGTTCTGCCGGATGGCGTTGGCCAGCGTCTGGGTGACGTGCTCCTGGCCGACGACCTCGGCAAACCGCTGCGGTCGGTACTTTCGCGCAATAACTTGATAACTCATCGGGCTGCGGGATGGCGGAGCCCAAGTCGGGAGGCTGGGCGCTCGCCCGGGCCGGCCGCTGCCCTGCTCCGCACTTCCGGTTCCGAAATTCAAAAGCCAGGGTGACCACGGCAGATGCAGAGCAAACTACCGTTGCTGCCTTCCGGCCCTGGCGGGGTTCGTAAGTCCGCATTCCGTGGGCCCTGGCAAAGCCGGGGCGATTTAGCCGCAGCCTGCCCCGGGCGGCAAGCAGAATCCCCTCCGCTCAATTTCCTGTCGCTCAATTTCCTTGCCGCGCTGGCTTCACACATTCAATCTCAATCCCCGCCTATGGTGGTCAAAGCCAAAACCAAGCCCATCGCCAAGCCCAAGCGCGGACCCTCGGGGAAAAAGGCCCGGCCGCCGGCCGCCCACCGGAAGCCAGCGGCCACCGCCACGCCCGTGCGGCCGCCCCCGCCGCCCAAGCCGGGACTGACCATCGTGTCCGTCCCCCGGGACGCCGATTCTGCCGTCGAAACCCGCTATCGCTCCAGCTACGATGGCGACACCGCCATCAAGCTCTACCTCCGCGAAATCGGGCAGGTGAAGCTGCTGACCCCGCAGGAGGAAATCGAACTGGCGGCCCGGATCAAGCGCGGTGACAAGAAGGCCCGCGAACACATGATCAAGGCCAACCTCCGCCTGGTCGTGAAAATCGCCCATGACTACGACGGGCTGGGTCTGCCGCTGCTCGACCTCATCAACGAGGGCAACATCGGCCTGATGAAGGCGGTCGAACGGTTCGATCCCGCCAAGGGCGGCAAGTTGTCCACCTACGCCGCGTGGTGGATCAAGCAGTCCATCAAACGCGCCCTCGCCAATCAGGCGAAGACCATTCGCCTGCCGGTTCACCTGGTGGACAAGATCTCGCGCATGCGCCGCATCGCCACCAAGCTGCAGGAGGTCTTCGGCCGCGAGCCAACCGACGAGGAACTGGCCGAAGAACTCGGCATCACCGCCTCCCGCGTGACCCAATTGCGCACCGCCGCCATCCGGCCCGCCTCGCTCGATGCGCCCATCGGCGACGACGACACCAACACGTTCGCCGAGGTGGTCGAGGACGAGCGCGCGGAGGACCCCTACGAGAAGCTCGAGGAAAAGACCGTCAACGTCATGCTGGACGAACTGATTGAGCGGCTCGACCCGCGCGAAAAAACGATCCTGCGTTACCGGTTCGGCCTGGACGGCGGCTCGGAGAGAACCCTCGAGGAAGTGGGCGAGCGGTTCAATGTCACCCGGGAGCGGATCCGGCAAATCCAGAACATCGCCCTGGCCAAGCTCCGCCGCATGATCGAAAAGATGGAAGGCAACAAACGCTAACCCGCCACCCACCACCATGAGCCAACCGACCGTCGCCGAGCTCGAGCGCGCCATCCGGAATGTGCCCGACTTTCCCAAGCCGGGCATCCAGTTCAAAGACATCACCCCGGTGCTCGCCGACGCCCGGCTGTTTGCCGCGAGCGTGGACCTGCTCATCGCCGGTTTTGCCCCTGGCTCGGTGGATGCCGTGGTGGGCATTGACGCCCGCGGTTTCATTTTTGCCGCCGCCGCCGCGCTGCGGCTCCAGGCGGGATTCATCCCCATCCGCAAGCAAGGCAAGCTGCCCTTCCGCACGCTCGAACAGAGTTACGAACTCGAATACGGCGCGAACACGGTCGCCGTGCATGTGGACGCCGTAAAACCGGGCGCCCGCGTGCTGCTGATTGACGACCTGCTCGCCACCGGCGGCACGGCCTGGGCCGCGGCCGCCCTGCTGCGCCGGCTCGGCGCCGAGTTGCTCACCATCAGCTTCCTCATCGAACTCGCCTTCCTCAAAGGCCGCGACCGGCTGCAGGACTATCCGGTGCGTTCGCTCGTGGTTTATTGACCCGCCGGATCGCCGCCGGCAACTTCTCCGGTGTACTGGCTCCAAACGATTGATTCGGCCGCGTTCCGCTTCGTCAACCAGTCGTTGGCGAACCCGGTGTTCGACCGCCTGATGCCGTTCCTCAGCGGCAATCCGTTCTTCGCGCCGGCACTCGTGGGCCTGATCACCCTGCTCCTTTGGCGCGGCGGCTCGCGTGGCCGGCTGTGTGTCGCGATGCTCCTCCTGTTCGTGCTCGCCACGAACAACTGGGTGGTTGAGAACCTCAAGCAGCTTGGCGCCCGGCCGCGGCCGTTCCTGCAGATGCCTGACGTGCGGCTGCTGGTGGGACGCGGGGGCAGCCATGCCATGCCGTCGTCGCACGCCGCCAACTGGTTCGCCGCCACGGCGATGGTCTGGTTCTACTACCGGCGGACCGCCGCGTTCGTCCTGCTGCCACTCGCGATACTGGTAAGCTTCTCCCGGATCTACAACGGCGTTCATTACCCGTCCGACGTCCTCGCGGGTGCGCTCGTGGGGGCCGCCGTGGGCCGCGGCGGCGGCGCCGGCCTCGACCGGCTCTGGCGCTGGGTGGGTCAACGGTGGTTTCCTCGCTGGTGGACCGCATTTCCCTCGCTGACCCGCCCAGCGTCGGGAGAAGCACCGACCGCCGCGCGACCTCCGGGCACCGCCGTTTCGTTGGACCAGCACTGGCAGCGTCTTGGCTACGCGGTGATCGTTGTTATGCTCCTGTTCCGGTTGGGCTTCATCGCCAGCGGGCGCCTCGAGTTGTCCGCCAGCGAAGCGAGCCACTGGCTTCGCGGTCCTTGGTCCTTCGCTCCGACGGGCGGTCTTTCGGCCGCCAGTTGCCTTGCGTGGCTCGGCTCGATCATCGCCGGCGACACGGAGTTCGGCGTGCGGCTGTTTGCCCCCCTCATTGCTGCCGTAATTAGTCTGGTCCTGCTCCGCTGGCTTGCCCGCGAGGCGGGCGCAAAAACGGGTGTCATTTTCCTGCTGCTGGCCACCACCACGCCCTTCCTGGCGCTGGGCGCGATGCTGATGTCGGATGAACTGCTCCGCGTGCTGCTCTGGACGGCGGCGATGGCTGCCGGATGGCGCGCCGCACAACCGGACGGCACGACCAGCCACTGGCTCACGACCGGTCTCTGGCTTGGCTTGGGCGTCTTGGGCGGCACATCCGTCGTGTTTTCGCTCGCTTGCTGGATTCTGTTTCTCGCCCTGTGGCCGCCCGCCCGGCTTTGCCTGTCCCGCGGCGGCCCCTGGCTGGCGTTGTCGTTCGTGCTCTGCGCGGCGCTGGAGGTGACGCTCAAAACGAGCTCCGGTGCCCATCTTGCCGTTGCAGCGCTACCGCGGCTTGAGTTGCTCGCGGAAAGACTGGTTCTGCTCAACCCGGTCTGGGTGGTGGGCGTGGTCCTGACCATCGCCCGGCTGTGTCTGGGCACAGGGCACGATGGCCGGTGGGGGAGTGTCCTGACTGGGTCGCGGTGGTGGGGCGAGCGTCCTCGCGAGCCGCTCCGACCAACACCTTTCACCGGCTCGTCAGAGCCTCGCCCCACCAGCTCAGCACCGTGCCAGCCACTGATCTTCCTGGTCAGCATGGGCGTCCCCTGGTTATTAGCTGGGCTGGTATCGTGGTGGCAGCCAGGCAGCAACACTAGCGGTTTCGAACTGGCGGTTCTGCCGCTCCTATGCCTGCTGGCCGTTTTCTGGCAATCCCGCGGCACAGCAGGCGTTGTGCGCTGGTGGACGGCCGGCCTGGTGCTCGGCGGTGTCCTGGTGGTGTTCGTCCACGACACGAATCTGGTCCGGCGCTTCACCGGCCATCCCGTGCCCGGCCGATGGGATCCGCTCCAGGGCCTACAAGGCTGGCGCGAAACGGCACGGATCGCCGGCGAGGCGCGCCGCGAACTCGAGCAGGCAACCGGCGGCCCGGCCTTCATCGTCTGCCTGCAGCCCGAGTACACGGCCGAAATCACGTTTTACCTGCCCGAAGCGCGCCGCCGCCGACATCACCAACCGCTGGTCCGCAATGCCGTCGAAGCCGGGTTGGGTGGCAAACCTGCCGTTGCTCCACCGGCCGGCGGCCTCCTGCGCAGCGGCGACAACGCCATTGTCATGGCCAGCATCGAAACGCAGGACCCGGAGGTTGCCCCGGCGTCGGCGCCCACCGCGTTGCCGTCGGAACTGCGGGACCGGTTCGCCAGCGTCCGCGATCTCGGCCTCTTCAACGCCACTTACAAGGACCGGCCGATGCGCTGGTTCCAGATGTGGGAATGCCACGACCGGCGATGAACCGTCCACTGCCGCCAAACCAGCATTTGTTCGAGGTTGCGAGCTTCAACCTCGCCGCGACGTTCGACTCCGGCCAGGCCTTCCGCTGGCAGCAGGTCGGCGGCGCATGGGAAGGTGTTTTCGCCGGCCGCTGGGTCCGGTTGACGCCGGTCATGGGAGGCCTGCGCGCCGAAGTTGCGGCTCCGGTGGCCGACTGGCAATGGCTGTCACATTATCTCCGGCTCGACGAAGACCCCGACACCGTGCGGGCAACACTACCGCCGGATCCGCCACTCGTCGCCGCGCTCGATGCCTGCGCCGGACTGCGATTGCTACGCCAGGAACCTTGGGAGTGTCTGGCGTCGTTTCTGCTGTCCTCGACCAAGCAAATCGTCCAAATCCGCCGGATCGTCGCAACGCTCTGCGCCCGCTTCGGCGACCCGGTGACCGTTCCACGCGGGAAACCGACCGCGCTCAGCTTCCCTTCGCCGATGCGGCTGGCAGCGTGTTCGGAAGCCGAGTTGCGCGCGTTCAAAATGGGGTTCCGCGCGCGCTACCTGCGCGAGGCCGCCCGCCGTGTTGCCGCGGCCGAGTTGGACCTCGTCGCTCTGCCGAAATTGCCGCTGATGAAGGCCCGTTCGGCGTTGCTGGAGGTCCCCGGCGTCGGACCGAAGATCGCCGATTGCGTGCTGTTGTTTTCCCTGGGATTCGACCGGGCGTTTCCGGTGGACGTCTGGATGGCGAAGGCGTTGCGGCAGCTTTACTTTCCGCGCCGCCGTGTCACGCTCCGCGAATTGCGCGCCTTCAGCGAAAAACATTTCGGACGGCATGCGGGTTACGCCCAGCAGTGTCTGTTCCATCACGCCCGCATGCTTGCGGGGGCCATCGGGACTGCCCCGGCCGACGCTGTGAAAACCACGTTGGAGGTCCTGTTCACACCGGCCGAGTTCGCTGCCCTGGCCACGCGTGATCTGCGGACCACGACCTGCGTCGTCTTCGACGTACTGCGAGCGACGAGCAGCATGGTCACGGCACTGGCCAATGGCGCGTCGGCCATTCTGCCCGTGACGGAAATTCCCGAGGCGCTGGCGGCCCGCGCCCGGCTCCCGGATGCCCTCCTGGCCGGGGAACGCGACGGTTTGCGAATTCGCGCCGACCTCACCGGGGGCGTGGAGTTCGACTTGGGCAACTCGCCCCGCGAGTTCACGCCCGAACGGGTGCGCGGCCGGACGATCATCATGTCCACCACCAACGGCACGCGGGCGCTGCAGGCTTGTGCTGGCGCCAGGCACGTCCTGGTCGGCTCGTTCTTGAATCTGGGCGCGGTGGCGGCCTGGCTTGACCGCCAGCCGCCGGAACACCTGCTCATCGTGGCTGGTGGCACGCTGGAACAGGCGGCCTGGGAGGACACGCTGGCCGCCGGGGCGCTGGCGGATCGGGTGTGGCCGCGGCTGGCGCCCGAAGGGGTGGCGGACTCGGCGCAGATCGCCCGCCAGGTTTACCAGGCCCATCGCGCCAATCTCCTCGGTGCCATGGCCCAATCTCGCAACGGCCGCCGGTTGCTGGCGCGCCCGGAACTCCGGGACGACGTAGCCTTCTGCCTGCGCCGGGATGTGTTCGATTTGGTGCCGGCCCTCAGCGACGCAGGAATGGTCACCTCCTTGGTTTGACGGGTTCGGAAACGGCTCCGGCCCGGCTTGCGGTCATGCTTTGACAAGGCCCGCCGAAACTGACAGGGTGCGGGAAAGGTTCGGCCGCCGGCTGCCGGGCGGCGACCCTAGAGCGATTATCGAATGAACAAATTTCTGCAAAACCTGCTGCTCGTCTTCGCAATGGCACTCTGCTGCCTCTCCACCTTCCAGTGGGTGCGCGAGGGCGGTCTCCGCAAGGAGATCTTCGGACTGCACGACGAAATCCACACGAACCTCGTCAACATCCAGACTCTGCGCTACTCCGCCCAGCAGGACGCCCAGACCATTTCCCGCCTGGAGAACCAGAAGATTCGGCTCAACGGCGTCATCAACACCAACGAAACCAGGATCAAGGAGCTCGACAAGCTGGTGGACAAGCTCTCCCGGGAGTCGGTTGGCCAGAAGGAAACCATCGAGAACTACAAGCAGACGGTCATCACCGCCAACGAACGCCTGAAGCAGCAGAACGAGGCCATCGAGAAGCAGAACGGCATCATCCGCGATGTCGCCAAGCAGCGCGACGACAAGGTCGAGGAATTGAAGGGCATCGTCGAGAAATACAACAAGCTGGTCGCCGATTACAACAAGCTGGCCGAGGAAGCGCAGAAGATGGCCGACCAGTTCCAGGCCCAACAGCAGGGCGAGAAGAAAAAGTGAGCCGGCGGCCGGCAGGCGCCCGCCCGGAGGCGGTCAGGTCGCCAGCGCCGGAGATCTCCCGGCTGGTATCGCCGCTGCTCGTCTGGTTTTGCGCCAACGCCCGCGATCTCCCCTGGCGTCGAACCCGCGACCCTTATGCCATCTGGGTCGCCGAGATCATGCTCCAGCAGACCCAGGTGAGTACGGTGTTGCCTTACTGGGAACGCTGGCTGCAGGCATTGCCCACGGTGGCTACCCTGGCCTCCGCACCCGCCGATCGCGTCCTGAAACTTTGGGAAGGCCTGGGTTATTACCGCCGCGCCCGCCACCTGCAGGAGGCCGCCGCCCTGATCATGAAACAGCATGACGGTCGTGTTCCGAACGATTTCGACGCCCTGCTCGCCCTGCCCGGCATCGGGCGCTACACCGCGGGCGCCATCGCCAGCATCGCTTTCAACCAGCCGCGGCCGGTTCTCGACGGCAACGTCATCCGCGTTCTGACCCGGGTTTTCGGCCTCCGCGACAATCCGCGACTTCGCCGGACGAACGACCGCCTCTGGCAATTGGCGGGCGCCCTCGTGGAAACGAGTCAACACGCCCCCGGCTCCAACCCCTGCTCAGCCCTCAACCAAGGGCTCATGGAACTGGGCGCCCTGGTCTGCACACCCCATTCGCCCGATTGCCCGGCCTGCCCGTGGCAGCGGCGTTGCGTTGCCCGGCGGGAAGGTCTCACCGACCAACTGCCCAACCTCGGACCGCGTCCAGTCACGACGACGCGACACTTTCACGTCTTGGTCGTCCAGCGGGCCGACGCCCTGCTCGTCCGCCGACGGCCTGGTAACGTGCTCAACGCCCACCTGTGGGAATTCCCCAACTGCGAAGTGAATGGCGCGGCCCCGCTCCGGCCCGAAACTTCTGCCCGCGCACTCCTGAACACCCGCCCGGACTCGTGCCGCCGATTGGGCGTCGTCAAAGGCACCGTGACGCGTTTTCGACTGTCGCTTGAAGTATTCCTCGTCACGCTGCCGGCAGGTGCGCGGGTCAGCCGCCGGGCCGGACAGTGGAAATACCGGCGCGAACTCGACGCGCTGGCTTTCAGCAGCACCCACCGTCGGATTCTCCGTCTCCTCGAACCGGCAACCGACGGCTGACAACCCAACCGGCATCCTCTACTCTTGCGCCATGCCTCATCGGGAACGAATTCCAGTCGCGCTCACCATTGCCGGTTCCGACAGCGGTGGCGGAGCGGGCCTCCAGGCGGATCTGAAAACCTTCGCCGCCCTGGGTGTCCACGGCACCAGCGCCATCACCTGCCTGACCGCCCAGAATCCGCACGGCGTGCGGGGAATTCAAGCAGCCCGCCCGGACATCGTCCGCCAGCAGATCGAGGCGGTGTTCGCCGAACTTCCGCCGGCGGCGGTCAAAACGGGGATGTTGTTCTCCACGGCGATCATTCGCGCCGTCCGCCAGGCACTCGGACGCCACCGCGTTCCGCTGGTTGTGGATCCGGTGATGGTCGCCACCAGCGGCGCACGGCTGCTGCATGGCTCGGCCGTGCGCGCACTGGTCGGCGAACTGTTCCCGCGCGCAACCTTGGTCACACCGAACCTCGACGAGGCGGAGATGCTGGTGGGCGCGCGGCTGGAATCGGTCGAGGATCTGCGCCGCGCGGCGCGGGAAATTCAGCGGCGCTACGCTTGTGCGGCGCTGGTCAAGGGCGGTCATCTCCGCGGCGGCCGCGAGGCGGCAGACGTGTTCTTCGACGGACGCGACGAACTCCTGTTGACCGCGCCGTTTGTCCGGGGCGTGGCGACGCACGGCACCGGCTGCACGTACTCGGCCGCCATTGTCGGTTACCTGGCGCTGGGATGCGGTCTGGCCCAAGCGGTGACGCTCGCGAAAACGCATGTCACCCAGGCCATCGCCCAAAGCGTCCGCGTCGCCCGACACACGACCCTCAACCCGTTCTGGCGTTGAAGGCACCGGGCGGCCGGTTACGCCCAGTGCCACTCCCAGAGTTCGTCGCTTTTCGCGTCACGAGCACCGATTGCGCCGGCACCGCCACGCCAGCGCGCCACCGCCGACCAGGAGCAGAACCCAGGTGGTGGGCTCGGGCGTTGGCGTGAAGGCCACACCCCGGAACACCTCGTTCGCGCCGGCAGTCGCCAGCGTCGTCGCCGTGGAACTGACGCCCGTGTCCGTGACCATGATCAGACTGTTGCGCGAGTTCCCGGTCGTCGTGGCATACACAACGGGGTTCGGCCCGCTGAAGCTGACGGTCAGTCCACGCACGCCGGTGCCCGAATTCAGGGTGTAGGTCAAACCCCACGTGCCGCCCGTCTTGTCGTAACGCTGGATGCCCCCGGCGGACCGGTCGTCCGCGACGTAGGCCACCGTCCCCCCCGGACTGATGGCGAAACCGTAGGGACTCGATCCCGTGCCCGTGCCGATGAGCAGCGACGCCGTGGCTGTCGTGGTCGGAGTTCCGGTAAACCCGTAGATCCCCGGCGTGCCCGATGAAGTCGAGAAGCACAGGTTGCCATTAATAATGTTCAGCACCCGCGAATTCGCCACCGCGTTCTGCACCACTCCGGCCGTTTCGTTGTTGCCCGCGTAGAAAGTGCCGCCGGCGCCGCCGGCCGCCCAGTAGTTGCCGGCGCCATCGGTAATCCCGGATCGCACATTGGACCCGCTGATGCCCGAACTCGTGCTCGCGGCGAGCGTGTAGGCGCCGCTGGCATCGAGACTGCCCACCCCACGATGCACGGTCGAGGCCGGGGTGGTGGTCAGGTCCGAGGAATAGGGCTGCGCGGTATTGTAGCCCGCCAGCGTCAGGAATCGCCCGTCGGCGGACAACCCCAGCGCCCCTTCGGACGACGCCGTGCCGCTGACCAGCAAGGCGGAGGGACCGCTGGCGGGAATGGCCACACTGTTCACCAGTGAACCCCCGGTGTCGTATTGGTCCACAAACACGGAGTTGCCCGTGCTGGCCAGCGTCTGCGCGCCATCGCCGACCCGGAACACCGCCAGGTCGCCCGGATTGAACTGTGCCTGAGCGTTCAGCGCCACCGCGCAAACCGCCGCCAGGAAGTAAGCAATGTTCTTCATGTAATTTATTAGTTAGTTATGGTTGATCCGCCGGCTTGAGTTATCAAAGTGTAGCCAATTGAATGCTATTGGCAATGCATAATATCGTAAATATAATGCAGCCGCCAGGGGGAGATTCCACGGCCGCTGAAAAACCGCGAATCGCCCCTGAACCATGCGGAATCCCCCTCAACCGCCCTGCGGGCAACTTCTCCCCCAGTGGCGGAGAAGGCCGGGATGAGGGAGGGACGTTCAAGGGCGGATCGCCGGGCGGCGCAGCCTCAGCCGTCGGAGCGGCCCGCGCGCCATCCTGGCCCGCCGTGCGCGCGAAGATGAAGGACGGGTGGTGAAAGCTCCGCTCCCGGGCTGCCGCCGACGGGTTCCGACCGTTGACCGATCGCGGTGCGAAGACCCCGCCCGGTTCCGCAGCTTGCCCGCGATCAGGCGGTTTTCCGGCCGGCCAATTGCTGCCACTGGACGATCACGAACACGGCGGCCCGGCGTGGATCATGACCCTCACGACGCGCTGGGTGATGCGCCCCACCGGATCATCGTACCCCGGTCAGCCCAGATCGTTTTCCAGCACGATCCGGTAGCGGGCCTGGCCGGCGCGGAGGTGTTCCAGCGCGTCGTTCACGCGGGACATGGGAAACTTCTCGATCACCGGGGCCACACCATGACGGGCGCAAAACTCCAGCATCTTCGCGGTCGTCGCCGGGCTGCCCACCGGCGAGCCCGAGAGCGACTTTTGCCCCACCAGCAGGGAGAACGCCGCGACCGGGATCGGCTCCAGCACGGCGCCAACGATGTGCAGCCGTCCCCGGGGCGCGAGCACGGCGATGATGGTCGCCCAATCCAGCGACACGTTCACCGTGACCAGGATGAAATCGAGCGAACCGGCGAGTTGGCGCATTTCGCCGGAGTTCCGGGAATTGACTACCCGGTGAGCTCCGAGCCTGAGCGCTTCCTCGCGTTTGGCGTCGGTCGAGGTGAACGCCACCACTTCGCAGCCCCATTTGTTCAGAAACTGGAGCGCCAGGTGGCCCAGTCCGCCGATGCCGATCACCCCCACGCGATCCGTCGGCTGCACGCCGCATTGCACGATCGGGTTGAACACCGTGATGCCGCCGCAAAACAGCGGACCGACCTTGACCGGATCGAGCGCGGCGGGAAGGGGTGTGGCCCATTCCCAGTTGGCGCGCACGCGATCCGCGAATCCGCCCGGCCGGCCGACCATGGTCTGCTCGGCCCCGGCGCAAAGATTGTGGTCGCCCGCCAGGCACTGCGGACACGCCAGGCAACTGCCGGAAAACCAGCCCACCCCCACGCGGTCACCGACCTTCACCCGCTTGACCTGGTCGCCCGCCGCCACCACGGTGCCCACGATCTCGTGCCCCGGCACCAGCGGATACGTGGATTGTCCCCACTCGTTGTGAATCATCGAGAGGTCCGAATGACAGATGCCGCAATGGCTGACCTTGACTTCGACCTGCTCGGGGCGTAGCGGACCGGGGTCGAACTCAAACGGGGCGAGAGGCTGGCCTTGGGCCGGCGCGGCGTAGGCTTTGAAGATCGTGCGCATGGTGGCGGTTTTGTTCCCGGCGGGCAGTTGCTGCAACAGTGTTGCTCAAAAACCGGTCCGTGCAAGTGCAACCGGTGCGATCCCAGCCACCCGGTGCGGTCTTGTCGAAAACGGCGGATGGCCGCACAATGTCCGGCATGAACCGTATTGCCCGGAGCGTTCCCCTGCTGGTCGCGACGCTCACCCTGGGCGCGCAAGACGCGCCCTTGAGGGACCTGCCCACGCTGCACAACTTCACGGCGCACCGGATCACCTCCGCCGATCCGTCCGGCGGCAACGACGACTGGCGCGACCTCCCGCCCGGCGGAACGCTGGTGCTGGCGGACATCCGCGGCCCCGGTTGCATCGTGCATTTCCGGGACAACATCACCAGCCGCGAACCGCACCATTTGCAGCTCCACGTTCTGCGCATGTTCTGGGACGGCGAGACGACGCCCAGCGTCGAGGTGCCGGTGGGGGATTTCTTCGGCATCGGGTTTGGGTTCACCGAGAAGTTCGCCTCCGCCCTGCTCTGCATTGACCAGCGGCCGGGCAGACTGACCGACCCGGCGGCGATGGGCGCCGCGCGGAACTGCTACATCCCGATGCCGTTTGCGCGTTCGGCGCGGATCACGATCACCAACGAGGGCAAGGAATCGAGCCGGCATTGGTTCGAGGTGAATTACCGTTCTTACGGCCAGGCGCCGCGAAACCAGGGCGCGTTCCATGCCCAATACCGTCAGGCCACGCCGCCGCCCGCGGGCCCCTACACGATCCTCGAAGCGCAAGGCCGCGGCCACCTGATCGGCTGCGTCCTGAGCGTGAAGAACAACGACGGCGGCTGGTGGGGCGAAGGCGACGAGATCGTCTATCTGGACGGCAAGGAGGCGATGCATGGCACCGGTTCCGAGGATTATTTTTGCGAATCGTATGGGTTGCGCGCAGGCTGCTTTCCGTATTTCGGGGTGCCGTTGCTGGAGGAACCGTTCACCAGCGCCTACCGCTGGCACGTGCCGGACCCGGTGACGTTCCGCCACAGCATACGGTTCCAAATCGAGCACGGCAACGGCGCGCCGCCATTCCGTAGCGGCAATTTCTACTACAGCGTCGCCTACTGGTATCAGACGGAGCCGCACGCGCCCTTCCCGAAGCTGCCCGCCGCGGCCGAACGACTGAGCTGGTCCCGGCCCCCTGCCCCAGCCACGCCACCTGCGCAACCGTGAGCCAGGGCGGATTTCCGATGGAGCTAAGTGACGGAGGGGGAGGTGGATTGGCGAAAGAGCTGGACACCCGCGGCGCACTCTTTTACGCTGGTGGGCATGAAACCATCC
>JBEKGJ010000070.1:0-23660 GCA_050012855.1 Verrucomicrobiota bacterium
CGGCTTCCTGGACTTCGAGCTTGAGGACGACACGGGGGTGGATTACCTGCAATTGACGGTGGTGTCGTGCTGCTGTTCGACCAACAAGACCGTGGAGTGCGGGAGCGGTTGGACCTTTGACACGCCCAGCGCGGTGGATGCGTGCAGCGGAGCGCCGGTGCCGGCGACCGTTCTCAGCACCGTGACCAATAGCGGTCCCTGCCCTTGGGTCATCACCCGGACCTGGCTGTTCACCGACGTCTGCGGCAACACCAACACCTGCAGCCAGACGGTGACGGTGGAGGACACGACGCCGCCCACCGTGCTTGCCACCGACGTTGACTGCACGAGCAACAAGGTGTGCATCACCTTCAACAAGACGGTTGACCCGGTCAGCGCCAGCAATCCGGCCAACTACTCCATCAGCCCCGGCGTGACCCTGAACAACGCCGTCCTCGGCCCGCCGGACACGGTCTGCTTGTTGACCACGCAGTTGGCCCCTGGCATCACCTACACGCTTGCCATCAATGGCGTCCGCGACCTCTGCGGCAACGTCATGGCCGCCACCAACCTCAGTTTCACGTGCACCAACCCGTGTGTGGCCCCGGTGATCACCAGCCAGCCGCAAGACCAAACGGTGTCCGAATGCCGGAGCGTCACGTTCTCGGTGACCGCCAGCGGGACGCCGCCGCTGGGTTATCAATGGTTCCAGAATGGCGTGGCCAAGAGCGGCGCCAACGGCTCATCTTGCACCGATCCATTCGTCACGCTGGCGGACAACGGCGCGCAATTCTATGTCGTGGTCACCAATGCCTGCGGGTCGGTCACCAGCAGGGTGGCCGTCCTCACCGTGGTGGTTGACACGACTCCGCCCACGCTGCTTTCGGCCGCGGCCGATTGCACGAGCAACACCGTCTGCATCACCTTCAGCGAGCCGCTCGATCCCGTGACCGCCAACAATGCGGCCAACTACTCCATCGACTCCGGCGTGACTGTGAGCGCTGTCCTCGTCGGCCCACCCGACACGGTTTGCCTCAACACCTCGCAGCTCACCCCTGGTGTCACCTACACCCTCACGGTCAATGGCGTCAAAGATCTCTGCGGCAATGCCATCGCCTCCCATTCGCAGATAACATTCGCCTGTCCGACCAACGACTGCCTGGCGACCAACGTGGTCCTCAACACCGGTTTCAATCAGCCGGCGGGCCCGCTCTACTCCATTGGCGACTCGGACAGCTTCTGGACGGTGGTGGGGGATCCGGACCCCGGCACCACCGAACCGCGGCCCGCCACCGTGATCCAGGCCAACCCGGCCTGGAAGCCGGCCGAGCCCAACAGCCAGTGGATCAGTTCCTACGGCAGTTCGGCCAATCCAACCAATGGCGTTTATGAGTTCCGGACGCAGTTCTGTCTGGAAACCAACTACCACGACGTGACGTTGAGCCTGTGCCTCCGGGCCGATGATTCGGCGGAGGTGTTCTTGACCAACCAGGCGAACACTCCGGTTTCCATCCTGACCACGCCGAGTTCGTCCTTCAACACCGCGCTGCCGACTTGTGGGGCGGTGACTTCGACCACTGATCCGTCGTTGTTCCACGTGGGGATAAACTACCTGGTGGTGCGCGTGCATAACGAGTATGGGGTGGCGATGGGCCTGAACCTCACCGGCACCGTGACCGGCAGCGGGCTGTGGGCCAACCGGCCCGACTGCTGCTGGCCCTACGGGAGCATCGTCGGCCAGAAGTTCAACGATCTCAACGGCAATGGCGCCTGGGATCCTGGCGAGCCGGCGCTCCCGGGCTGCACCATCAATCTGACCAGCGGGCCGGGCGCGCCGCAGAGCGCCGTCACCGACGTGAACGGCTACTATTACTTCATGGACCTGCCGCCCGGCAGCTACACGGTGAGCGAGGCGCAGCAGCCCGGCTGGATGCAGACCGCGCCGGCGGGTGGATCGTACACCGTCACGCTGGGCACGGCGCAAAGCATCAATGGCTTGAACTTCGGCAACCGCCTCACCCTTATCTACCCGATCAACATCCAGCCTGGCTTCAACCTGATCGCCAACCAACTCGACCAGGGAGGCAACTCCCTCAACGAGATCATGCCCGTCGTGCCGGATGGCTGCGCGCTGTACAAATACGACAATGCCTTGTCCAACTGGAGCGCAGCCAATTACAGCGCGGCCCTTGGCTCGTGGATGCCAGGCGACATCACTCTCAGCCCGGGCGAAGGCGCGTTCCTGCAAAGCCCCACCAACTTCAGCCTCACCTTCACCGGCAGTCCACATGTCCCGGTCTTGCCTGTCACCATCCCTGCTGGCGCATGTTATCTGCTCAGCTACCAAACGAATGCCGTCGCCACGCCCGAGGAGATCGTCGGGACCAACCTGCCTGCCCAGACGCTAGTGTATAAGTGGACCGGCTCGGCCTACCAGGTATTTACCAAAGGGGCGCCTGCAGGCGGTTGGATTCCCTCGGCGCCAACCACAGCCGTGGGCGAAGCCGTCTGGATTGCCCCCGCCGGCGGTCTGTTCACACCGCCGCCAGCGCCCGTGGACATTTACATTACCCCGGAGCAGTGGCATTGCGTTCATCTTTTCAACTGCAAAGACATTACAATCTGCTCCCCAACGGATGTGGTGGTGACCTGCCCCGTGACCGCCAAAGACATGTGCATCTTCCCCGCCCAGTCGGTGATTGTGCATTCCAGTCCAATCTTGCCGATGACCGTTACGCCCGGGACGGCGCCGTTTACAGTGTATTGCTGGGCCGACAACGGCTACGGCGGCACCGTCAGTTGCAGTTTCACCGTGACGGTGGTGGAGGGGCAGCCGCAGGCGCTGGACCTTTACAACACGGGGGTGAACGATAACAACGATCCACTCAATAACGGGGATGACGATCTCCATTACCTTCCCCCCTCGGGGCCCAACTTTGTGGCGGTGGACAACAGCGCTCCTGTCATGTCGGCCTGGCTGGCCAACAGTCTGTCCAGCTCTCCCTACTCGCGATGGATTGCGCCGCAGGAGAATGGCCTCGGGGCTGCAAACACTAGCTACACGTATCGGCAGACCTTCCACGTGGTGTGCAGCACCGACTGCGTGGTGATCAACGGACGCTGGGCGGTGGACAACTCAGGGGCCATCCTGCTCAACGGAAGCCCCATCCCCGGCGGGACCATTTCCGGCAACATCCAGGCCAATTTCAAGACCTGGCATCCGTTCACGATCACCAGCGGTTTTGTGCCGGGGGCGAACAACTTGGACTTCGTGGTGACCAATTACGCAAGTTACACCGGCCTGCGGGTGGAAATGAGCGGCACCGAATGTTGCTGTTCCAACACCTTCTCCGGGATGAAGTTCAACGATCTGAACGGCGACGGCGTATGGCAGTCCAACGAGCCGCTGCTGGCCGGCGTGACCATCTACGCATACCAGAACAGCATCCAGGTTGCCAACACGGTCACCGGCGCCAACGGCCAGTATCACTTCACCCTGCCGTGTGGAACCTACACCCTCATGGAGGCATCCATGCCCGGCTGGGTGCAGACCTGTCCCAGCAGTGGCTACTACGTCGTCACGAGCGAGAGCGGGCCATACGAGCGCCTGAACTTCGGCAATTACCCCAGTCCAGTTCCGCTCCCGAAATTCGTCCAGTGGCCGGACCAATCCCCCAATGGCCTGGACGTGAACGCCAGCCTGACGAACATCCTGGCCGATGACTTCCTCTGCACGAGCTGCGGACCGATTACCAACATCCAGATTTGGGGCTCGTGGCTCTCAGACAAGATGGTGGACAACCCGAGTTTCACGCTGGGAATTTGGAGCGACGTGCCGGCCCAACTGACCCAGCCCCCGATCCCGAGCCATCCGGGCGATTTGCTCTGGAGCGCCTGGTTTGGACCGCCCAACTACAACTACAGCTCTGCGTTTTACGCCAACGCAAGTGAGCACTTCTACGATCCAAACATCGCGGGCCTCGGTGGCCTCGTCGGCGGCGATACCGAGATCTGGCGGTACAGCTTCAATCCACTGAACCCTTTCTGGCAGACCGGATCGAGCAACAGCCCGGTCTTTTACTGGCTCTCGGTGAGCGCCGAGGTTCCCACCAACGTCCTCTTTGGCTGGAAGACCTCGACCAACCATTGGAATGATGACGCGGTCTATGGGCATCTCAACACGGGTGGAGTTCCCATGGGGGATTGGAAGGAACTGCGCGACCCGAGGACCAACAACAGTCTCAATCTCTCGTTCCTTCTCAACAGCGGTCCGTGTACCAATTGCGAGGCCAAAGTGGACATCCATTGCCCAAGCAACATCGTGGCGTATTCGCCGCCCCCCTATGGGCCAGTCCCTGTGCCTTTCACGGTGTCGGCCAGTTCGACATGCGCAGGCCCGGTGACCGTGGTATGCACCCCGTCCTCCGGCTCCCTGTTCCCGGTGGGGACGACGGTTGTTCATTGCGTGGCGACCGACGACTGCGGCTGTAGCGCCAGTTGCGACTTCCTAGTGACCGTCGCTAACTCCCCGCCACCCCAGCTCCCCATCAGGCCTACGGCTGGTGGGTATGTGGTGAGTTGGCCCGTGGATCAAGGCTGGATTCTGCAACGAGCCGACAGCGTCATCGGCCCGTGGGCTGTTGTGTCCACCGTAACCAATTCGTACTTGATCATCCCCACGAAACCGAACCAGTTCTACCGTTTGAAGCTGGGACCGTGAGGACAGATCGCCCCGGCAGCCCTTACCGCCGAGCAGGTCATTTGTTTATGAAACCCGCTGCCTATGCGCGTACATTCCCCCTGCGGGTGGCCGAGGTCACCCCAAGGTCAAGTAAGGTAAAGGGTCTTGATAATGGCTGGTCCTGGCCACCGCGCCTATGGCGATCCAACAAATAATTTGGGTCATATCTTTGCACTCTATCTTCTGCTTGACTGTTGGGGGTTGCTGGGAGAGCTGAGGGCGCCTGGCAAGGCCCTTGCGCATCAAGCGGGCCGGCGCGTCGTTTCACGTCGCGGTCCGGGGCAACGATCGCCGGCCCATTTAATGGCGACGACCGTGATCGGCGGCGGTTCGGCCTGTAGGTGTCCGCGGGGAGGTTGTCCACGCGCGGTTGGACCCGGTTGAAAGGCCTGGGGACGACTCCATTTGAACGCACTCGACACTCGACATTCCCTGCTGCGTGCGGTTTTCTTTGCCGGATTTCGATCGGTGCTGAGAACGAATGAACGCAGAACAGCTCGCCAAAGCCAAATCGCTCGGATTTTCCGACAAGCAGATCGCCCACCTCACCGGTCGGACGGAAGGCGAGGTGCGGGCGGAGCGCCGGCGGTTGGGCCTGGTGCCCAGCTACCGGCTGGTGGACACGTGTGCCGCCGAATTCGAGGCCTACACGCCGTATTACTATTCCACCTACGACCGCGGCGACGACGAAGTGAAGCCGTCCGACCGGCGCAAAGTCATGATTCTCGGCGGCGGACCGAACCGCATCGGCCAGGGCATCGAGTTCGACTACTGTTGTGTCCATGCCGCCTTCGCGCTCAAGGAGGACGGGTTCGAGACGATCATGGTCAACTCGAACCCCGAGACCGTCTCGACGGACTACGACACCAGCGACAAGCTGTATTTCGAGCCGCTGACCCTCGAGGACGTGCTGCATATTTACGAGCGGGAGAAGTGCTGGGGCGTGATCGCGCAGTTCGGCGGGCAGACGCCGCTCAACCTCGCCCTGGGCCTGCAGCAGAACGGCGTCAACGTCATCGGCACCTCGCCGCAAAGCATCGAGGTGGCCGAGGACCGGAAGCTGTTCGCCGTGATGCTCAACCGGTTGAACATTCCACAGCCGCCCAACGGCATCGCCACCAACGAAGCCGAGGCGCTCGAAGTCGCGAAGAAACTCAGCTACCCGATCCTCGTCCGGCCCAGTTTCGTGCTGGGTGGCCGGGCGATGCAGATCGTGTATTCCGACGCCGAGCTCACCCACTACATGCGCTTCGCGGTCGAGGCCTCGCCGGAGCGCCCCGTGCTGGTGGACAAGTTCCTCGAGGACGCCACCGAGGTGGACGTGGATTGCATCACCGACGTCGGCCAGTTCGCCGATCCGAACCAGGGAACGATCGTCATCGGGGCCATGCTCGAGCACATCGAATTCGCGGGCGTCCACTCCGGCGATGCCGCAATGGTGCTGCCGCCGCACACGCTCAACGACGCCACGATCCGCACCATCCGCGAATACACCCACGCGATGGCCCGCGAGTTGAAGGTCATCGGCCTGATGAACGTGCAATACGCCGTGAAGGGCGGAACGGTGTACGTGCTCGAAGTCAACCCGCGCGCCTCGCGCACGGTGCCCTTCGTCAGCAAGGCGATCGGCGTCCCGCTGGCGAAACTGGCGGCCAAGGTGATGGCCGGACGAACCCTGCGCGAACTCGGCTTCACCGCGGAAATCTGGCCCGACTACTGGGCGGTCAAGGAATCGGT
The DNA here is from genome assembly GCA_050012855.1 of Verrucomicrobiota bacterium. GTDB lineage: Bacteria > Verrucomicrobiota > Verrucomicrobiia > Limisphaerales > J093 > JAJXZJ01. The sequence continues at coordinate 6,458 of JBEKGJ010000070.1, forward strand.
TTTCCCGTTCAACCGCTTTCACGGGCAGGACATCATCCTGTCGCCGGAGATGCGTTCGACCGGCGAAGTGATGGGACTGGATGCGGATCTTGGCGTTGCCTATGCGAAATCCCAGATGGCCGCGGGGGGCGCCCTGCCCACGTCAGGCCGCGTGTTCATCAGCGTGAACGATGCCGACAAACTGCTGGTCGCCCCGCTGGCGCGGCAGTTCGTCGAGCTGGGCTTCGAGCTCATCGCCACTGGGGGCACGGCCACCGTCCTGGAAAAGGCGGGGCTGAAGGTCCGGCACATTTTCAAGCTGCAGGAAGGCCGGCCCAACGCGCTCGATCTGCTCAAGAACCGCGAGTTGCAGCTCGTCGTCAATACCCCTTCCGGCGCGACGCCGCGTGCGGACGAGGTCCGGATTCGCACCACGGCCGTCTATACTGGCACGCCCATCATGACCACGCTGAGCAGCGTCAAGGCCGCCCTGTTGGGCATCGCCGCCCTCAAACGTCAGGGTTATGGCGTGCAGACGTTGCAGGAATACCACTGAACGTGCGCTGCCGGGCGATGGCGGGCGATCCCGCCCCCGTCCGAACTCCGTTTTGAAAACCTCGCCTTCATCTCCCGCGGTCATGGTCTTTGGCGTGGGCGCCTTCACCCACGGCCTCATGACCGTTCTCGCCGAGGCCGGCGCCCGGGTGCGCGGCTATCTGACCCGCGATTACGGCCATTATGGTCCCTCGCTCGCCGGCCCCTGTCATGATGCGGCGCGGTATCCCGACCCGACGCCGCTGCTGGCGCGCGAGCCCGCCGACCTTGTGGTGCCGATGTCCATCGAATGGGCGCTCAAGCCGTGGGCCCAACGGTTCCTCGACACCGGCACGCCGTTTCTCTGCGCCACCGGCGAGGCGCTCAAGCTGGAACGCGAACGCGATCTCGGCCGGCAGCTCTGCCGCGACGCGGGCATTCCCTTTCCCGAGGCGCTCTTCGCGCGGAACCGCGCCGAGGCCGAGGCGTTCGTCCGCCAGCGTGGCCGGGGGTTTGTCATCAAAAACCCGCTGTGCGCGCCGACGAGCCCGATCCATACGATCGTCTGTGAAACCGCCGACGAAACGCTGAGCTGGCTGGCCGAGGTCAACGACGCGGAAGGCATCTTTCTCCAGGAATACCTCGGGCGGTGCGAAGTCGGGCACATCGCGCTGGTCAGCGGCGGCGAGATCCATTCGCTCGTGACCAACCAGGAATACAAGCGCGCCTTTGATGGCAACCTCGGCATTGTCGCCGGCGCTCCGTTGGGGGGACTGGTCGAGGCCGATGCGGAGGACCGGTACGGCCTGGCGCGGCAGCTTCTGCATCCACTCAAGCCGTGGTTCAAGCAGACCGGCTTCCGCGGCCCGGTGCAGGTCACGGCGATGCTGCACGGGGGCCGCTGGCATGTCCTGGAGTACAACGTCCGCCTGGGCGTCACCAGCGGTGTGCTGTTGGCGCGGTTGCTGGCCGATCCCCTCGACGCGTTCCTGCGCGCGGCGCGGAACCAGCCGCTGGCGGTTCGCTTCCGCCCGAATCTGCGTTTCGGCTGCTCCCTGACGCTCGCCGGTTACGGCTATCCGTTTGTGCAGATCGCCGGACCGCGGGTGCCGGTGCAGGTCACGGAACCGTTCACCTGCGACGTTTGGTGGAACGAGGTCGCCGGCCGGCCGGAGGGCGCGATCGAAGCCACCGGGCACCGCATCGCCGATGTGTGCGCCGTCGCGGCGACGCTGCCGGACGCGATCGCCCGGGCTTACGAAAACATCCGCCGCATCCGGTGTCTGGGCAGTTATTACCGCACGGACGTTGGCGCGAGCCTCTGGCCGCCCGGCGAGGAGTGACATGCCGAACCCGTCGTCAACCCCGCTGCCGCGCAACGCCTGGATTGAGGTGGACCTCGACCAGCTTCGCCGCAATTTTGCCATCATCCGTGCGTTCACGCCGGCGGCGGTGCGCATCCTGGCCGTGGTGAAGGCCGGCGCCTACGGTCACGGCAGCGTGCCCGTGGCGCGCGTTGCGCTCGCGGGCGGCGCCTGCGCCCTGGCGGTCATCACCCCGGGCGAGGCGGCGACGCTGCGCGACGCCGGCATCCGGGCGCCGATTTTTCTGCTGACGAATCCTTCGCCGGCGGACTTTCCGTGGTGCCGCGCGCTGGACCTTGTCTGCTGCGTGGGCCAGTTGGAAACGGCACGGTTGCTCGATGACTTCGCCCGCCGCGAGGGCTGGCAACCGGCGGTGCATTTGAAGATCAACACCGGCATGAACCGCTTTGGCCTGCGCTGGTCGGAAGTGGCGGCGTGGCTTCCCGAGGTGCGCTCGCTCACCGGGCTGCGCCTCGAAGGCGTCTATTCCCACTTCGCCATGAGCGACGAACTCGACAAGACCTTCGCCCACGAACAGCAGCGCCGGTTTCAAACGGTGCTCGAGGCGATGGCCGTTGCGGGGCGGGTGTCGGGCGTCCGGCATCTGTGCAACAGCGGCGGTTTGCTCGATCTGCCCGAGGCGCATTACGACCTGGTGCGCGTGGGGATTCTGTCGCTCGGTGTGTACCCGTCGAAGGTCTGTCGGAGGCTGCCCGGGCTGGCGCCGGTGATGACCGTCAAGGCGCGCATCACCGCGCTCCAGGAGCTGGAACCGGGCGACACCGTTGGCTACGGCAGGCGCTACACCGCGACCTCGCGGCGGCGGGTTGCCGTGCTGCCGCTTGGCTATGCGGATGGTTTCCCGCGGGTACGCAACGAAGGCTGTGCGTTGGTCGGTGGGCGGCGCGTGCCGCTGGTTGGTGGCGTCGCCATGGACGCCCTGGCGGTGGACGTGACGGACGCGCCCGGAGTGAAGCTCTACGACGAGGCCGTCATCGTCGGTCGCCAGGGAGCGGAGGAAATTCCGGTCGAGGAAGTCGCCACCCTGGCGCGGAGCGTCACCTACGACGTGCTGGCGGGCTGGCGGGACCGGCTCCCGCGCCTCTATACCGGCACTGCGGCGGCGGAAACTGGCACCTTGTTATGAAACTGCTGTTTTCCGAAACCGCCCCGGACTATGCGCGCTACCAGTATCCCTATGTGATCTGGGCAGTGCCGGAGCCGGGCGAGACGCCGGCGGATTTTTTCGCCGCGGGTTTCCTTCCCGCCTCGCCACAGCTTGACCGGTTTTACCTGTGCCGCCAGCTCCGCCTGCCGCTGGCGCAGTTTCAACCGACCTCGGAGAACCGGCGTGTTCTGCGGAAGGGCGCCGACGTCAGTTTCCGGCTCGTGCCCCGCGCTGAGTTTGCCTGCACGCCGGAACGAAAGGCCGCCTGGCTCGCCTATGCCGCCGAACGGTTCGGTGACGGGGTGATGTCCGCCCAACGGCTCGACACCCTGATGGCTGCGCCGGTAATCTCGCACCTTTTGGTTTTCACCGATGCGAAGGCCGGCCGCGAGGTCGGCACCGCGCTGCTGTTCCTGCAGCCGCCGCGGGTGGCGTTCTATTATTACGCCTTCTATGACCTGGCCTGGGCTGACCGGAGCCTGGGGATGTTCATGATGACGTCGGCGGTGAAGTTCTTCGCGGAACAGGGCTTCGCGCACGTTCATCTCGGCACCTGCTATTCGACGCGCGCCCTTTACAAGGCCCAGTTCCCCGGCATGGAGTACTTCAACGGGTTTGCCTGGTCGGGCGACCTGGCCGAGCTCAAGCGCGTGATTGGTCGGGACACTTCGGGCCCGCACTTGCTGGAGGAACCGAAATTCCAGGCGGCTCACGGCGGCTGGCCCGCCATCGCGGCCGCCAGCCGCTTTCACTCGCCGCTGACCTAGCGGGGTCGCCCGCCGGGAGTGACCGTCGCTACGCGATTCCCTCGGGCGATGACGGCGCCTTCAACGCGCCCTTCCGGTTGTAGGGCGTGAACAGGTTGAAGTAGATGGCGCAATGCGGGCGGTCGGTTTCGTTCTGGCTGAGGATGATCGTGAGATGGCGGTCGAGGGCAATGCCGTGTCGGAGGCCCGGGGCGCGACCCTCATAGGCCTTGATCGCCTTTTCCAGCAGGGAATGCAGCGCGGCGAGGCAGTCCTCGGGAGTCTTCTCCAAACAGACCACGTATTTCTCGAATGCCTTCCGCGCCGCGGTGATCTCGGGTTCAAAGGTTGCCACCGTCACGACCCCAGCCTAGGAACTCATCACCCAAAGTTCAAAACCAAAACGCGCCGCCGGGAGCCGCCGTCCCGTCCGGCGGGGATTTGACAAGCCGCCCGTTCGCGATTCCATTAGGCAGTTGAACTTTAAACAATAATGAACCGAATTATGATGACCCGTCGTCAGGCCCTCCAACGCGTTTCCTTCGCGACCGTGGCCGGGGCCGCCACCGTTGCCGTCGGCCGACTGGCGGCGCAACCCGCACCGCCACCCGCGCCGGCCGGCCCGTTCAAACTGCCGCCCCTGGGCTACGCCACCGACGCGCTCGAGCCGTACCTGGACGCGCAGACCATGGAGATCCACCATGACAAGCATCACGCCGCCTATGTGGCCAACTTGAACAAGGCCGTCGCCGGATCTCCCGAGCTGGCGGCGAAATCGGTCGAGGATCTGTTGAAGGACCTCAATTCCCTGCCCGAAAAGGTGCGGACCGCGATCCGGAACCAAGGCGGCGGTCACGCCAATCACTCGTTGTTCTGGCCCGCCCTCAAGAAAAACGACGGCGGCAAGCCGTCCGGCGAGCTGGCCCGGGCCATGGACGCGGCGTTCGGCAGTTTCGACGGGTTCCAGCAGGAGTTCACGAAGGCCGCGCTGGGCGTCTTCGGCAGCGGCTGGGCCTGGCTCTCGCTCGCTGGCCGCCAGGTGCGGATCGAAACCACTTCCAACCAGGACACGCCGTGGTCCCAGGGCCGGTTGCCTCTGCTGGGGCTGGACGTGTGGGAGCACGCCTATTACCTGAAATACCAGAACCGCCGCCCGGAATACGTCGCGGCCTTCCACAAGATCGTCAACTGGGATTTCGTCGTCGAGCGCTTCCAGAAGGCGACCGCCTGAGTTGCGCGCCTACAGGGTCGGTTCGCTTAGTGGCAGACCGTGGGCTTCGGCCACGGCCGCGCAGGTGACGCGGCCGCCCATGACGTTGATGCCGCCGCGCAAGGCCGGCTGGAGCCGGCAGGCCTCCGCCAGTCCGTGGTCGGCGAGCAACTCCACAAACGGGTAGGTGACGTTGGTCAGCGCCTAGGTCGCGGTGCGGGCGTAGGCGGCGGGCATGTTGGCCACGCAGTAGTGGAGGACGCCTTCCTCGACGAAGACGGGATCGGCGTGCGTGGTGGGGCGGGAGGTTTCGGCGCAGCCGCCCTGGTCAATGGCAATGTCCACCAGCACGCTGCCGGGGCGCATGCACCGGAGCATCTCGCGGCGGATCAGTTTCGGCGCCTTCGCCCCCGGCACCAGCACCGCGCCGACCAGCAGGTCCACCGCCGGCAGGAGGTCAACCAGGTGGGCCTCGCTCGAATAAAGCGTGTGGGCCGTGTGCAGCGTGATGTCGAGAAAGCGCATCCGCTCCAGGTCCACCTCGAGGATCGTCACATCGGCGCCCAGGCCGGTGGCCATGCGCGCCGCGTTGATCCCCGAGCTGCCGCCGCCCAGCACGACGACGCGCCCGGGCAGGACGCCCGGCACCCCGCCGAGCAACGTGCCGCTGCCACCGCAATGCTTGGCGAGAAAATAGGCGCCGACAAAAATGGACATGCGGCCGGCGATTTCACTCATCGGCTCCAGCAGCGGCAGGCGGTGTTTGACTTCGATCGTTTCGTAGGCCAGCCCGGTAACGCCGGAGGCGATGAGGGCATCGGTCAGCGCGCGGTCCGGCGCCAGATGCAGGTAGGTGAAGAGCAACTGGCCCGGGCGCAGCAGGCCGAATTCGGCCGGCTGCGGCTCCTTCACTTTCACAATCAACTCCGCCCGCTCGAACACGGCCGCGTGGTCATCCACCAGGGTCGCCCCGGCGCGACGGTAATCCTCGTCTGGGAAGCCCGCCCCCGCCCCGGCATTGCATTCGACGATGACTTCATGGCCGCGTTGCCGGAGCAGGTAGGCGGCGGAGGGCAGCAAGCCGACGCGGAATTCGTTTTGTTTGATCTCCTTGGGGGCGCCGATAATCATGCCCTCATGGTGGCACGGAAGCGGGTTGGAAACAATCCGCAAGGCGCGCCCGGACGATTGGTTTAGGTGGCGGGCACGTAGCGCTGACCGAGTTTAGCCAGGAGGAACAGGGCGAGAAAGACTGGCACCGCGCCGGGAGGATCGCCGGCGACGGCCAGCAGGTCCACAAACACGATGACCGCCAGCAGGCTCGAAACCGTCATGCCGATGTTGGGTCCACTGTCGCGCACGGCATGACGCAAGGCCACCAGCGCCGAGACCACCAGCAGCAGACTCAAACCGATCGCGGCTTCGCGGCTGGCATCGGCGTTCGCCACCAACGCCAGACCGATCGGCGTCAGCAACAACAACAGCGCCCACCAATCCGGTTGGGTTTGCGTCAGTTCGTTGCGGGCGATCTGGCTCAGCCCGGTGATGTACGCCGCCAGGGCCAGGGCCGACCACACCGCCAGGCCTTCGATGCCATCGTAGCCGGCCGAGGCGGCGATCAGGTAAACGCAGAACCGGCAGGCCGCCATGAGCACGGGGGAGAGCGCGGTCAGCTTGTGCACCAGGTCATAGCTCACCAGGAACGCCAGGAGCAGAAGCGTCCACACCACGCTCGCCTCGGCCAGGAAAAGCACAACCAGGCCGGCCGCCAGCCAGAGCACGCTGCCGCAAAGCACAAACTGGCGGCTGACCTGGCCCGCCGGGATGGGCCGGCCCGGCTTGCGCTGGCGGTCAAAGTCCGCGTCGCAAAAGTCGTTCAGCCACATTCCGCCCAGGTAGAGAAACGTCGTTCCCAGCCAGACCAGCAGGAGCGAACCGGGGTGCCCGCCGCCGCCCAGCAGCCAGCCCGCCAGTCCATTCGACCAGACGGTCGGCAGATTCGACACCCGCCCCAAGACCAGGAGCGGGCGAAGCCTTTGTTCAAAGTTGCGGCGGCGGAACGGCGTCAAGGTGCGGCTAGCAAAGCAGGCCGCCGCGAAAATGCAATAGACGAGGCACCACCGCCCGGCCCGCCGGCGGCACGCCGCCATCTCACGAGCCGGTCGATCCAGCAACCAGGGTGTGCCGGCTTTGCCATTCCAGTCCAACGCAACGCGGAGCGAGAAATGAATTTGCCTCTTTTGGCCGGCCGCCGTTTACTGGAGGGCAAATCGAAGCCATGAACACGATCACGCAACTCAAGACGGTCAAAGGTTCCACGCAGTCCAAAGTCGAGGCCGAGCTGTCGCGCACGGGCGGTTTGTTGCGCCTGGCGCCCAACTGGGTGCCGCGCTCCTTCCTCCAGCCGGGCCTGCGGTTGAAGCTGCACCCCGACGACACCTACGCCTACGGCGCCAACCGGGGCGGCATTGACGAGCGGTGGTTCGCCTCGACCACCGAGGCCGCCAACGACGGCCGCGTGCCGGACGAAGGCCTGAGCTACTGCGTCGTCGGCAGCGAGCGTTTCACGCTGCGGCAGGCCGTGGCGGATGGCGGCGCGACGGTCGTCGGCAAGGCGATCTGGAAGAAATACAGCCGCTGGCCGGTCTATTCGAAGTTCTTCGACAACATGGGGCCGATCCCGCACCACATGCACCAGTCCGACAAGTTCGCCAAGCTGGTCGGCCAGGAGGGCAAACCGGAGAGCTATTACTTCCCGCCGCAGCACAACAACGTGGGGAACAATTTTCCGCACACCTTCTTCGGCCTCGAACCCGGCACCACGAAGGCCCAGGTCCGGAAATGCCTTGAGGATTGGAACAAGGGCGACAATGGCATCCTCGATTTGTCGAAGGCCTATCGCCTGAAACCCGGCACCGGCTGGCTGGTTGGACCGTGTATCCTCCATGCCCCGGGCTCGCTCTGCACCTACGAGCCACAATGGGGCAGCGACGTCTTCGGCATGTACCAGAGCATGGTCGAGGGCCGCTACGTGCCGTGGGATCTGCTCGTCAAGGACATGCCCAAGGAGAAGCACCACGACCTCGACTTCATCGTGAGCGAGCTCGATTGGGACGCGAACGTGGACCCGAGCTTCAAGGAGAACCACTACCTTGAACCCGTGCCCGTGGCCGACACGCGCAAGGAAGGGTTCGTGGATCGCTGGATCGTCTATGGCAAAATCAACGGCCGCCAGTATTTCACCGCCAAGGAACTGACCGTGGAGCCGGGTGCCAAGGTCACGATCAAGGACAAGGGCGCCTGCGGTCTCATCTGCGTCCAGGGCATCGGCAAGATCAACGGCCAGCCGCTGAACAGCCCGAAACTCATCCGCTTCACCGAACTGACCGAGGACGAATTCTTCGTCACCGAGGACGGCGCGAAGGCGGGTGTGACCTTCGAGAACGCCAGCGAAACCGAGCCGTTGGTTGCCCTCCGCTATTTCGGCCCGGACGTGAATCCGGACGCGCCGGTTCTGGGCGCGTACAAAACGAACCAATTCTAAGCCGTATCATGCCGGCGCAGCCGCCCCGGCGGCGTAGCGGCGGACCGCAGTCCGCCGCCAACCGCTCGCAGGGAAAAATAATGGCGGCGTTCTCCTGAACGCCGCTGCACCGGGGAAACTCGCCACGGCCGCCGGGGCTCAGAAACGGAGTTCGGTCCAAACCTTTGGAGGTGGGAGCGAAAAACTGTCGGAAACCCGTTGGCGCCTTTGCCCGGACTTCTCTAACCGGCCAACGCGCCGGACGCAAGGACGAGACGGTCGGACTCATCACCGATCTGCGTTCCGACGAACTCACCCCGCGCCAGTGGCTGGGGCCAACCGGCAAGGTTGGAGATCGAAAACGGCAACCGTCAGCGCTTGGATGCGTCGCTCAATGACGAGCGTTGTCGGGTGCGTAGCGTCAAGGGCCTGTGAATCCTTGGGATGATGCGCCGCCTGGTCTTCAGCCTGTTCATGGAATGGCGCCACCGTCAGCGCAAGCCCCACTTCCGATCCCTCACCGACTTCCAAGCCGCGATGGACGAAGACAATCTCGCCAAAGCCTTGGGTTTGGTCACCCGCCACCGGCCCAAACCCTAAAACGCCTTCATTTGCGTACGCCTGGCCGAACGAATACGTTCATTTTCCCACTTGACAGAGATGGAAAACATCCTATAATGAACGCAATCAGGCATTATTATGCGCTACCTTGGCGGCAAATCGGCCCTCGAAACAGGCATTGATGAACTTCGCTTGCTGATCGCGCCGACGGAATAAACCGGCAACGCGTGTTTCTGTTCGACTGGGACGTTTTGCGCCCGGGCAAACATAGTTAAGAAGCGCTGTAATCCCCCGCCCGCATTGCTTCTTCTCGGTGCGGAAGGGAACGCATATCTTTGCCAGATTAAACGCTTATGAGACGCCTATGTGCATTCAGATGCTTCACTTTGCCACTGTTGCAAACGGCTGCAGCCTAATACAAACAAAAATTGTGAAAAAACATTTCCTGAAGCTGGTCATTGCCGTTTGCGCTTTGACCGGCGCCAGCCCGGCTCAGGCGCAGTCCATTTACGAACCATACTCCTTCACCACGCTGGCCGGTTTGGCCCTCAACTCCGGCGCCACCGATGACACGGGCAGCCTGGCCCGGTTCAATCAACCCTGGGGCGTGGCGGTGGACAGCGCGGGCAATGTTTATGTGGCGGAGGCCCTCAACCAAACCATCCGCAAGATCACTCCCGGTGGCGTCGTGACCACGCTGGCCGGTGTCGCCGGCTCACCGGGCTTCAACGATGGCCCGGCCAACGCCGCGCTATTCAGCCGCCCCACAGGCGTGGCGGTAAACAGCGCCGGTACGGTGGTCTATGTGGCGGATCGGAATAACCACATCATCCGTAAGATTTCCGGCGGCTTCGTGACCACGCTGGCCGGCTCCGCCGGCGTCTTTGGCAGCGCCGATGGCACAGGCCCCGCCGCGCAGTTTCACTATCCCAACGGGGTGGCGGTGGACAGCGCGGACAATGTTTATGTGGCGGATACCTTCAACGAAACCATCCGCAAAATCACTCCCGGCGGCGGCGTGACGACGCTGGCCGGCTCCGTCGGCGTCTTTGGGAGCGCCAATGGCCCAGGCACCGCCGCGCAGTTTGGCGCGCCCGAGGGGATCGCCGTTGATGAGAGTGGCAATGTTTATGTGGCGGACATCGCGAGCGCTACCATTCGCAAGATCGCTTTCAACGGCTGGGTCAGCACGCTGGCCGGTTCGGCCGGCAGCAGTGGCTTCACCGATGGCGTGGGCAGCGCCGCGCGGTTTAGTATGGCCGAGCTCACCATTGTGACTGGTGTCCCCGGCGTGGCGGTGGACAGTTGCGGCAATGTTTATGTGGCGGATGGAGGCAACGACCTCATTCGCAAAATCACGCCCGGCGGCAGCGTGACCACGCTGGGCGGTTTGGCCCTTACCTCTGGCAGCAACGATGACACGGGCAGCGCCGCGCGATTTTATTTTCCCGCGGGCGTGGCGGTGGACGGCGCCGGCAACGTCTATGTGGCGGATACCTTGAACCATACGATCCGCCTCGGGGTGAATACCAACACCAATGCCTCTCCGAACTGCGACACCAATACATCCAACTGCCCGGAGGGCGCGCCCTTGGACGCCAACGGCAACCTGGTCGTCCCCGAGGGCATGGACACGAACCTGATCACCTACGTCGAGGTCAATCGCCTGCTGGGCACCGTCGAGCAACTCAATCCGGGCTTCGACACCTCCGTGGACCTTTGGTACACCAACCTCAACTGTCTGCAATCCATCGGCGGCACCGTGCCGACCAATGCCTCGAATCCCGATTTCACGAGCATACTGGCCGGGATTGGCATCACCAACGTGTCGCCGGCGCAGATCTCTATTACGATCAGCAACTGGAATGTGCAAATCGCGTCCCAAGCCGTCAGCGAAACCCTCAGCTTTCCCACGGCTGGGCCGGTTGGCCCGCCCTACTTTCCGCCCGCCACGCCTCACTGCCCCGATCCGACCAAGAAATACGCGTTCGGTGGCCGGGACATTGTTTTCGTGCATGGCTTGCAGTTAGGGCATGTCTTCGACAAAATTGCGGGGAACCCGCACGCCATGCAGACGTGGGTGACGCCCACGCAATTCCCCGGTTCCGCTCAAAACCCCGAATTCTATGACGGCGGTTATTTCAAGAGTGTCGCGGATGACGTCTGGTATGTGCACCTTATAAAATTTCTGCTGATGAACGGTTACCAAAACCGTTACCTCATCGTTGACTACCCCTGCACCGAGCGCCTTGAAGTCGGTGCGCAGGCCGTCCTGACGCAAATCAGCGACGCGATGCATTTCGGCACGGGCGTAAAAAGCATTGGCCAATTGCTCGATCCCAACGGGGCTTACGACACTTCCAACTTCGGCACGCCAAGTTTTGTCGTCGTGTCCCATTCCACGGGCACGCTCCTCACCGACGTGGCCATGACTGCCGCCGCCCGCTACCCAAACCTCGGGGCCGGTTACATTCCGCAAATGTGCAAAGCCCACGTCGCCATGGACGGCGTTTTCTCCGGCTCCGAGCTGGCCACGGCGGCAATCGCGATTTCCGGATTCGCTACCGTCAGCCCTGCAGACTGGGGTTGTTCGATGGCGGCGGCGGCATTGTCTCTTTTCGACCCCAGTTATCCCGCGGTGGACTGCAACTTTTTGAGCGTGTTTTCTTCGAGCATCCTCGTGGACCTGGTCCCGCTCGTCTCCCAGTACAAATGGGGCTCGTTCGTGGATGCGACGCCGGTGCGAACGCTCACGCTGGTGGGAGGACATCCGACCTTCCTTTGGCCATTGAAATACCTGATCAATCCGGGCTTCGATGACGGCGTGACCACGATTAACAGCCAGGTGGCCAACCCCAACAGCCGGTTTTTTTGGCCCAGCGGGTTTAGGCCGCAGGGCTCGGGTTTGATCGGACCGTTCGATATGGGGTTGGCGGGAACCGGCAACGGCCAGCAGTCCGGCCTCATGTCGCCGGCGCGCGCGGTTGGCTACTACATTGATCAAGTGGCGGAACCGGGGCGCCTGCCTCCCCTCCTCATCGCGGGCGGGGCGACGCCGTACCTCTCACCGTCGGGCATGAGACAAGATGTGGCGGATGATTACGCCGGCACGCCCTTCAGCACCTTGAATCGTTACCACAACCACTTTTCATTTATCCAGAGCGCCTCCGATCATCTGGGCGGCTATACCGGGACCTTGGGCTTCTTTGGCTCGGACTACTTTCCCACGCCGATCGGCGAAGCGAACCAGGAGGAGTCCCGCGTGATCACGGACCCGGCGGTGTATGTGCCGTTCTCGATGGTGTATCCCGGGGACGACGCTCCTTTGTTGGACCGCTCCTGCGTGCCGAAAGTCGAGTCCTGGGAGCGAGGCCGTATGATCCCCGCGATCCATTTCAGCTTCTTCGGCCACCATTACACCTGGGGGCCCTGGTGGATCTGGCGTCGGGTTTATGATCTGCTCGAAGGCTGGCAGACCAAGATGGGTTGTGACTACATGTATGAGTCCGTCCTCCAGTGCCCCCCATTGCAGTCCTGTGCCACCTGCATCGCGCCACCGGCCAACCTTGCCCTCTGGCTGCCGTTCGATGAGGCCAGCGGTTCGACCGCCCGCAACCTCGCCGGCGGCTCCGATGGCGTGCTCTATAACGGCTCGACAGTCGCCACGAGCGCCAACGGCCCCATCCATGAGGTTTCCGATCCCACTCACATTACTCCCACGGGCGGCTTCAACGGCGGCAGCCTGTATTTCGATGGCATTGATGATAACGTGGTCGTGCCCTCCTACAACGGAATCAATGTCGGCGCGGGCGATTTTACCCTCGGTGCCTGGGTCAATCGGGACCCCAATAGTGGCGCTTCCTCGATTCGCGTCATCGTGGATAAGCGCGAGCCGGGAACCGGCATCGGCTACAGCTTCGTGGTCGATTCGGGAAACTTGCTGCTCCAAATGACCAGCACCGCAGGCAACTTCGCCAACTATAGCGACACCAATGCCGTGCCGGTGGACAACCAATGGCACTTCGTCGCGGTGACGGTGAGCCGCGGTCCAACAAATTCCGTGGTCCGGTTTTATCTCGACGGCGCGCCCACCGCCATATTGAACACGGCCGCTCTGCCGGGCAGCTTGGATAACACCACGCCCTTGCAGGTCGGCAGTTCGCTCGTTCCGGGGGTGGACGCATGGATGGGCGGCATTGATGAAGTCGTGCTTTTCACCCGGGCGCTTACGGCCCTGGAAATCCAGGGGCTATCCAACGCCGGTTCGGTTGGCCAGTGCAAAACACCCCTGCTCTCCTCACTCGTCCTCAACTGCGCCACCGGCAAAGTGGTGCCGTGCGGCACGCCATGGAGTTTTGACGCTCCCACCGCCAGTGACACCTGCAGCCCCACGAACGTGACCATCATCATTCTGAGCACCGAGACGAACGGCGTCTGCCCGCAGTTCATCACGCGCACGTGGATGGCCACCGACGCCTGCACCAACAGCGCCACGTGCAGCCAGACCGTCATGGTCGTCGATACCGCGCCGCCCGTCCTGACCTGCGCCACCAACAAGACGGTCAATTGCGGCACCGCCTGGACATTCGATGCGCCCACCGCCAGTGACAGTTGTAGCGGCACGAACGTGACGCTCACCATTCTCAGCACGGTGACCAACGGCGTCTGCCCGCAGCTCATCACGCGCACTTGGATGGCCACGGACGCCTGCACCAATAGCGTCACCTGCGCTCAGACGGTGACGGTGGTGAACACCAGCTTGCCGGTGATTCTGTGCCCTTCGAACATCGTGGTGGCCTCGTGCACCGTCACCCAGTTGTTTTACACGGCGACGGCGACCGACGCCTGCAACGGCAACCTGACCGTCGTCTGCACGCCGCCCTCGGGCAGCGCTTTCGCACCAGGAACCACCAACACCGTGACGTGCGTGGCTTCCAACTGTATCGGGAGCGCCAGTTGCAGCTTTACCATCACCGTGGGCTGCTCCACGAATCCTTGCCCGAACCTTGTGGTCAATGGAAGTTTTGAGGCGACCAGTCCAGCGATGAGTCCCAACACCTTCAACAACGCGCTGAATCCAACCACGGGAGTGCCTGGGTGGACGACGGCTTCAACCAATTTTCTTGAAATCTGGTGCAACAATGCCGGCTTTCCTGCCTCACGTGGAACCAACCAGTTGGAAATCAACGCCCAGAGTGATGATGAAACGGTATCTCAAGTGGTGACGGGCTTGAGCACCAATTGCGCCGCGACCTTCTGCTTCGACTATACCGGGCGTTTTGGTTTGGCAGGCGGCACACCTAACAATGACTTTACGGTAACACTCAGCAGTGGCGACATTTTATTCTCGGTGCCCCTGGATCCCGCTGCCTCCGCAACCGGAGGTTGGATGAGCTTCTGCACCAACTTTGTTCCCACAGCGTCCACGGTCACCATTGCGTTCAGGGGCCACCCGCATTTTTCCGATGGCACCTCAGCCACCCAGGGCGGTGCGCACATTGACAACGTTTCACTCACGCAATGTTGCGACACCAATCCGTGCATCACCCTGACCTGCTCCAGCGACAAGACGGTGCAATGCGGCTCGGCCTGGGATTTTGACGCGCCGACGAACATTGTTGATAACTGCTGCACCAACTATAGTGTCACTTTCAGCACCGTGACGAACGGGCTTTGCCCGCTGGTCATCACCCGCACTTGGTTGATCAGCGACATATGTGGCAATAGTAATACTTGCAGCCAGGTCGTTACCGTGGTGGACACCACACCGCCGGTGATCACCTGCGCCTCCAACAAGATCGTTGAATGTGGCACGATGTGGAGTTTCGATCTGCCTGCGGCGGTGGATGCCTGTAGCGGCACGAACGTGACGCTCACCATTCTGAGCACCGTGACCAATGGGCTTTGCCCGCTGGTCATCACCCAAACCTGGCAGGCGAGCGATACCTGCGGCAACAGTGCCACGTGCAGCCAGACGGTGACGGTGAATCCGGCCGGACAGTGCGTGGCGGGCGAGACGTGGACACCGCGTCAAAGCATCCATGACGCGCCTTCAGTGGCCTCGTCGGCGGATGGGACCAAGCTGGTTGCGGCGGACTCTCAGGGTCAGATTTACACGTCCACCGATTCCGGCGTAAATTGGACGCCGCGCGAGAGCTACCGGACTTGGTATTCCGTCGCCTCGTCGGCGGATGGGAGCAAGCTGGTTGCAGTGGTGAATGCCGGCCAAGTTTTCACCTCGATCGATTCCGGGACGAATTGGACGGCGCAGGCCAGTGGCAGCAGGAATTGGCAGGCCGTCGCCTCGTCGGCGGATGGGAGCAAGCTCGTTGCGGTGGTGGGTGGCGGCCTGATTTACACCTCGATTGACTCGGGGACGAATTGGGCGGCGCAGGCCAGTGGCAGCGGGAATTGGTATTCCGTCGCCTCGTCGTCCGACGGGAGCAAACTGGTCGCGGTGGTGAGTGGCGGCCTGATTTTCACCTCGATCGATTCCGGGACGAATTGGACGGCGCAGGCCAGTGGCAGCCCGAGTTGGCATGGAGTCGCTTCCTCGTCCGACGGGAGCAAACTGGTGGCGGTGGCCTACAACGACCAGATTTACACTTCCACCGATTCGGGGACGAATTGGACGGCGCGCGAGAGCAGCAGAAATTGGTCTGGCGTCGCTTCCTCGTCCGATGGGAGCAAGCTGGTGGCGGTGGTGGATGGCGGCCAAGTTTACACTTCGATTGACTCGGGGACGAATTGGATGGCGCGAGATAGCAACCGGTATTGGTGGTCCGTCACCTCGTCGGCGGACGGGAGCAAACTGGTCGCTGGAGTGACCGATAGCAAAATCTACACCTCGGCCTGCACGCCGACGCCAGTGATTACCTGTGCCACCGACAAAACTGTCAACTGCGGAACGGCTTGGAGTTTCGATCCGCCGACCATCGTGAACGGCTGCAGCGGCACCAACAATATAACGCTCACCGTTCTTGGCACGGTGACCAACGGCGTATGCCCGCAAGTCATCACCCGCACTTGGATGGCCATGGACGCATGCACCAACAGCACCACCTGTAGCCAGACCGTGACGGTGGTGGATACCACGCCGCCCGTCCTGACTTGTGCGACCAACAAGACGGTCAATTGCGGCACCGCCTGGACATTCGATGCGCCCACCGCCAATGACAGTTGTAGCGGCACAAAGGTGACGCTCACCGTTCTCAGCACGGTCACCAACGGCGTATGCCCGCAGGTCATCACCCGCACTTGGATGGCCACCGACGCCTGTAGCAACACCGCCACCTGCAGCCAGACTGTGACGGTGGTGGATACCACGCCGCCCGTCCTGACTTGTGCGACCAACAAGACGGTCAATTGCAGCACGCCGTGGACTTTCGATGCGCCCACCGCCAGTGACAGTTGTAGCGGGACGAAGGTAACCATCACCATTCTCAGCACGGTGACCAACGGGATCTGTCCGATGGTCATCACCCGCACCTGGCAGGCCACCGACGCCTGTAGCAACACCGCCACCTGCAGCCAGACGGTGACGGTGGTGAACACCAGCTCGCCAGTGATTCTTTGTCCTTCGAACATCGTGGTGACCTCATGCACCGTCACCCAGTTGTTTTACACAGCGACAGCGACGGACGCCTGCAACGGCAATCTGGCCGTCGTATGCACGCCGCCCTCGGGCAGCGACTTCACACCAGGAACCACAACCACGGTGCTTTGCGTGGCTTCCAACTGCATCGGCAGCGCCAAGTGCAGCTTTACCGTCACCGTGCAATGTCCCGCCAACCCTTGCGTGCCCGCGCCGGCGAATATGGTCTTGTGGCTGCCGTTTGACGAAACGAGCGGCACCAACTCAGCCAATCTTGTCCCGGGTGGAAACAACGGCACCCAGGTCAACGGTCCTGTGGTCACCAGTGGTTTCGTTGCCAACAGCCTCACTTTCGATGGCGTAAGCCAGTACGTCGAGGTTCCTTCATACAACGCCATCAATTTCGGCACGAATGATTTTTCCATTGACGCCTGGGTTAGGCGCGCAACCACCAGCGGCAATTCACCGCCGCGGATCATTGTTGATAAGCGCGATCCGCAGACCATTATCGGCTACAGCCTGGC
>JBEKGJ010000071.1:0-23361 GCA_050012855.1 Verrucomicrobiota bacterium
CGCTCGGCTCGTTCGACTCATGTTGGTGCCTTTCTGCTCGGTGTCCACCATGATGAGTCAACGACCCCTTCCCCCCGCACCCCCTTTCCCTTCCTTGGTTACCTTTTACTTGAGGCAATTCGCACTCGTGGTTCATATGTTGCTGGGATTGCGCTCCCCCCAACGCTGAGGCAAGCTCACCGTGGCCTATGATCATCCACCGGCTCATCCTGCAACACCTCCGTCATGGGGGCGATGCCGCGTTTTATCTCCTTCAGGCCGAAGACGCCATCGCCTGGCTGAAGCGCAACGGCGTGACGATCGGACCGGGCATGGCTGTGCTGGATCTGGGGTGCGGGTCGGGGGTTTTTGGGGAGGCCTTGCGCAAATTGGGCTGCTCGGTGGTTTTCGCCGATGACAACAACTGGCTGTCTCCCGGCACCCCGGGGGAGCTTTTTCGGCGGGTCAACATCGAGAAGGATGACCTGGCCGCATTGGGGCAATATGATCTGGTTGTCTGTTCCAATGTCATTGAGCATTTGTCGAACCCAGGTCGGCTCCTGGCGGCTTTCGGCAGCCTGCTGCGCCCTCGCGGAAGGCTTTACCTGAGCTGGACCAACTGGCTCTCGCTGTGGGGAGGGCATGACTTCTCGCCCTTTCACTACCTGGGACCACGCCTGGGACCCAAGGTGTTTGATCGGCTGATCAGGCAACCGCGCTTGTTAAAGCCATTCGAGAACCTGTTCCCGACCTACATCGGCCAGACGCTCCGCGCGATTCGGCGGCAACCCAATTTGCGCGTCGTCCGCGTGGTGCCAAGATACTATACCGAATTCGGTTTTCTTATGCGCATCCCGATCGTGCGCGAGTTCCTGGCGTGGAATTGCGCCGTGTTGATTGAGCGCAAAGGGTGAGCCATCGCTCCTGGCCGTGGACCGGCCAGCCTTTTCCATTCTGCCGACTCTGGCAGGGTGTTCTCGCGGTTGGATGACCGTACGGCGGAGGGCGAAGCTGATGAACTGGCAACCCGGTTTTTCGGGTTTATCAGTTGCAGACGGACGGGCTTTCGCTTTTCTTTCCGGCGATGAAAACCGCGCCGCTGATTCTCATTTTTCCGGGGACCCGACCCAAGGGCTACGAATTTGGCGATTTTGCCGTTGACGTTTCCGAGCGGTACGCCCAGGCCATCCTCGCCGCCGGCGGATTCCCGCTGGTCGCCTCCTGCGCGGCCTCGGCGGATTATGTGGCCGAGTGTCTGCGGCGCGGCGACGGGGTGCTCCTGACCGGCGGCGAGGACGTCAACCCCGCGCTCCATGCCCCGGATGCGCCCGCCGATTTGCGCGCCACGGTGAAAAGCACCGAGCCGGAGCGCGACCTGTTCGAGGCCATGCTCATCCCGGAAATCTTCCGGCAGCGCAAACCGCTGTTCGCGATCTGC
The DNA here is from genome assembly GCA_050012855.1 of Verrucomicrobiota bacterium. Lineage (GTDB taxonomy): Bacteria > Verrucomicrobiota > Verrucomicrobiia > Limisphaerales > J093 > JAJXZJ01. The sequence goes on from JBEKGJ010000071.1 coordinate 1,418, forward strand.
CGCGGCCAGCAGATGCTCAACGTCTCCTTTGGCGGCACGCTGTTCGTGGACATTCCCACCCAGGTGCCGGGCGCGCTGCCGCACCGCCAGTTCGACCGCAAGGATGAACCGGTGCATCCGGTGAACCTGGCGGCCGATTCGCGGTTGGCACGCCTGCTCGGCGCCACGGCGATCCAGGTGAACAGCACGCACCACCAAGCCGTTGACCGCGTGGCGCCGCCGTTCCGCGCGGTCGGCACCGCCCCAGATGGAGTCGTGGAGGCGCTGGAACTCGCGCCTGCCGAGGCGGGCCTGCTGCCGTGGTTTCTATCCGTGCAATTCCACCCGGAGCGCCTGTCGTGCGGGCCAACCGACTTCCGGGTATTGTTCCGCGATTTTGTCCAGGCCAGCGCGGCCCACCGCGAGTGAGGCCGGCCGGTGGCGGCCGATGGCCGGGGACAGAAGGCGGTTCCTCACGGAGTTCCGGGAATTCGTCGCTGGGCGACGACCCGACGGTAGCCGTTGACTTGAGCCCACGGTGGACGAGCGAGAGGGGAAGCGTCGCGGAGCGACGGCTGACGCCAGAACCAATGCCCTCGCCTCCGCTCCAAGCGTCGCTCCGCGACGCTTCCATTCCTGGGCTTGGCGAACTGTGGATTGAAATCCACGGCTACCCTCACAGCCTCGCGCCACGAGGTACGTTCCGACTGAGCGGGTCTTCTCCACACTTCCCTCGTCCACCAGAACAAAAAAAAGAGCGCGGCCGTCGGAGCCGCGCTGAGGAGATGAAACGGCGCGTTACTTCGCCGGCGGAGCAGGCGGCGGAGCGGGCGCGGCCGGAGCTGCCTTGGGCACCAGGACCCACTCGAATTTGACCGTCACGTTCGTGCCGGTGGTGATTTTCCCCAAGCCCAAGAGACTCAGGGTTGGCGGCACGACGCCGAAATCGGGCATGGCGATCACTTTTTCACCGCTGAATTTCAACTTGTCGCCATCCAACCGCTCCATCGTCACCTCCATGACAACGTTGTTCGTCACGCCGGAAATGGCGAGATCGCCTTTGGTATCAAACTTCACCGGGGTGCCGGAGTCAGGGACGGCGCCTTTGACCGTCATTTCGGTGAGTTTGTAGCGGATTTGGGGAACCGTGTCCGCCTTCATGGCCTGCTGCATGACGCTGTCCATCTTGTCGCGGCCCATGGCGACCTGGCTTTTGAGCGAGGTGACGGGGATGAAGATGGAGACCTTGGGCGCGCTCCCGGGTGTGTTCAGGGTTTTGACAGATTTGAGACTCTTGTCGGTCTTGAACGCCGACTCGACCTCGAAGTAACCGCCGATGACCTGGCCTTCGACTTCCCAGTCGTGGATCGAGGAGGTGCCGAGGATGGTGACCTTCGAGCCGCGTGGCTGACTATTGTAGCGGACGGTGTCCTGGGCCAGCAGCGCCACGCTGGTCAGGGCCAGGGCGGCGGCGACGTTCAGGGTCCAATGGTTCAATTTCATAGGTTTTGGTTCTGAATGATTAGATGGTGACAGGTTGGTCGAAATTCAGGAATGCCCGGGTCAGGCAACGTTAAACCACTCCTTTTCGAACACGATTCTCTGGCCCTTGAGGGCGGCTTCGTTGGCCTTGATGACGGTCACGACCGATTCATAGCCTTCCTTCCAGCCAGCGGCGGGAAGGCGGTTCTTCTCCTGGTCTTTGAGATAGTCCCGGAGTTGTTGCGGGTCGTCACCGTAGGTGTCCGTGAAGTCCTTCACGCCGGCGGCGACCATGTGCGAATTGACCAGGAACGAATCCAGCGAGTACTGGAGGGCGCTGACTTCGTCCACCAGGTCGGTGGAAGGAGCCCCCGCCGCGGTCGCCGGCGCATCCTTGTCGGTTTTCTTCTCCTGGGCATCCTGCTTGGTGGCGCCGGCGCCGAGCACGATGCCGCTCTCCTTGTAGAAGGCCTCTTTCTTGCCATAGACCTCCCAGCCGAGCAGGGGCGCGTCGAGTTCCTTGAACATCCAGGCGCGGCGTTCGCGCATCATGATGGTGGCGTTGGTGCCGAAGAAGAGTCCCGTTTCGGTGTCGAAGGTGCTGTCAATCGTCACCTCGTAGTTCAGGAAGATGCCGTCCGGGTATTCGAGCCGCACGGCCACGTTGTCGGGAATCTCGCGACCGTCCTTCTGGATGATCGAGCCGAAACCGCTCACGGCGAGCGGGGGGTTGGCGAAAAACCAGTTGGCCACGTCCACCTGATGGATGCCCAGTTCGCCCGTGAGCCCGAGCGAGACGGCCTTGTCGAGGCGCCAGTTGATTTCCTTCTCGCGTTCGGGATTCGGGGAGGCCAGCCGCCAGGTCTGCTTTTTGTGGAACTGCTGGCGGGCCTTGACCAGGTTGCCGGCGGCGCCCGAACGGACGAACTTGGCCAGGTTGATGATCTGCTTGTCCGAGCGGCTTTGGAGGCCGGGCTGGAAATTGAGTTTCAGGCTGGCCTTGGCGGCGGCGGCGATGGCCCGCGCGTCTTCGATCGTTGCGGCGAGGGGGGCTTCGCAATAGACGTGTTTCCCCGCCTTCAACGCCGCGAGCACGACGTCCTTGTGCAAATGCGACGGCGTGGCGACGACGACCGCCTCGACTTTCGGGTTGGCCAGGAGTTTCTCGACGTCGGGATGCTGCTGCGCGTTCGGGGCGAGGCTGGCGGCGCGTTTGAGGTAGGCGGGATAGGTGTCGGCGATGGCGACCACGGGTCCGTGGGGCAGGAGCGCCAGCGTCTTCAGGAGCTCGCGTCCCCAGATGCCGCAGCCGATGACGCCCACGTTCACCGGGACGGCCTTGGCCTTGTAGTTGGTGGTGCCATCGGGGTTGACGGCGGGCTTGTCCTCGGCGGCGTTGAGGGGGACCCCGCCCATCAACATCATCACCGTGGCAAACGACCCGCCGGCGAGGAAATCGCGGCGATTCACTTCGGATAGATTGCTTGATTTCATGTCTCTCGATTTCATTCCAACCGCCCGGTCGGGGCAGCGCCCGTCGCCCCCGCCCCGAACCGCCTCGCGACAGTCTCTCCTGTCCAAAAAAGGATTTGCAAACGTAATTTTCAGAAGTCCCGGAGCCAGCCCAACTGCTGGACGGCTCCGGGCCCAACCCGGCACTAGTTCGGCAGGACCTTGATCCGCAGGTTGCGGAACGCCACGGCGCCGTGGTCGCCCTGCAGGAACAGGCTGCCTGGGTCGTTGACGTTGCCGTCGAGTTCGCCGCCGGTCGCCCGGTCCACGGTGACGTTGTCAATGATCTTCTCGCCGTTCAGGATGACCGTCACCTTGTGGCCGACGATCGTGGCTTCGACGGTTTGCCATTCACCCGGTTTCTTGGAAACCATCTTGCTTGGCGCGGTGTGGTTGTAAATCGAGCCGTTGCTCGTCAAGGATGGGGCGGTGGCGTCGCCGTCGTCGAGAACCTGGATTTCGTGCCGGCCGCGGAGGTAGAAGCCGCTGTTGCTGCCCTTGGCCACCATGTATTCATAGCGGGCGGTGAAGTTCCAATACTTCGCCTCGGTGACGAGGTCGGTTCCGTGTTTGCCTTCCGCAATGGTGTTCACCATCATGCCGTTCTGCGCGCTCCAGCTCTTCGGGCCGTCCGCGTGGCGGAGGCTCCAGCCGGTCAGATCCACCCCATTGAACAACGGCTTGAACCCTTCGGCGGCCTCGGCGGCGCTGACCTTGTAAGCGGTGCTTTGCGGCGTCGCGCTGCCGGGCGCGAGGCCGAGCGCCCACTTGATGCCACCGAGGAGATGCTGCTGGTAGGCGAGGGCCACTTCCGGCGAGTTCTCGCGCTTGCCTTCTTTCCACGTTGGATCCCATACGTCCTCACGATGCCCCAGCGCGGTGTAGAACACGCGGCCCTTGCCGTACTGCTTCGCCCAGGCGATCGGGTAATCGCCCGGCATCCCCGTGTTCGGATGTTTGTCCACCCACAACAGACCGTGGACCTGGTCGCGATGGAAGTTCTTCTGGATATAAATCTCGTCGAACACCTTGAAATCTGCGCCGAGCTGCGCGGTGGCCGGATGGCGCGGGTCCTGGTTCAGGCAATCAACGCCCACCTGGAACTGGTGGGTCAGAAACTCGCCGCCCAGCATCTCGATGAACGGCGGATAGCCGTGGTAGGTGTCGCTGCACGCGTGCATGCCGATGAACGCCTTGCCGGACTTCAGCCATTCCAGGAAGGCTTCCTTGTCGGGAATCGCCAGGTCGCCGGTCGTGTTCGCAAACACGACGCCGTCGAACTTCTTCAGGTTTTCCGGCGACATTTTTTCGCGCACCTCGGCGTCGTCCTTGCCGTCGGGGCCGCCGCGGACGTACTCGACGTCGAACGCGCCGCTGGACTTGCCGAGTTCGGCGATGACTTTTTCGGCGGTGGGAATCGAGCTGTGGCGGAAACCCTTCGTGGCCGTGACCACGAGCAGGTGCTTCATTTCCGCCGCGCCGAGCGCCAGCGGCAGGCCCAGCAGGGCCAGGGCAGCCAGTGACTTGAGGAGAGGTCGAACCAGTGAACGTTTCATGTTTTTAAGTTTTTATCCGTGTTACACGACGCGACCTAGGGACGCGCGGCAACGGAATTGGATTCATTCTAGGCCAGTCGCCGGGCCGGCCGCAAGGACGGTTTGCAGTTTGATCGGCGGACGTATCCAAATCAACCCGCCTGGATTCTGGACCACGGACGGGTAGAACGGGCCACTGGCCGGTGCCGTCGGGCGACCCGTGCTGCGTCCGCGCTGACTCGTTCGGGCCTCGCTTGCGCGGGCATGTGCGCTTGCCCGGGCTGGGTGAGCAGTGCATGGTTGCCCCGCGATGAACCCGTCCTTGAGCAAGGCCATCGAATCGCTGGGGTTGGAGCGCTATCGCCGCCACATCTTTCTGTGCGCCGGCGCCGCCGAGCCAAAGTGCGCGCCCGCCGAGGCCGGCCTGGCGGCCTGGGATTATCTCAAACGCCGGTTGAACGAGCTCAAGCTCACCGGCTCGGGACCGCTGATTTACCGGACCAGGGCCGCCTGCCTGCGCGTCTGCGCGCAGGGACCGATCGCCGTGGTTTATCCCGAGGGCACCTGGTACCACTCTTGCACGCCGCCCGTGCTCGAGCGGATCATCCAGGAACATCTGATCGGCGGCCGGGAGGTGGCGGAATTCGCGTTTGCCCGCAATCCACTCGCGCCGGAAACACCAGGGCTGATTTTTGAGGGGTGAAAGGTGGTGTTGGAGAGGGGCATGGAAACGGGGACTGACCACGGGCGCCGCACTCCTTGACGCTCCTCGTTCAGGGCGTTGAACTCAATCGCGGCCGGCTCGAAGCCCGCTGTCCGATCCGCTTGGCGGCCACGGCCGAGCAGGTCTGTTTCCCCGCCGTGGCGCAGGCCGCGCGCCAGACCCGTGCCAGCGATTGCCAGGGAGCCAAATCCGAAGGGATCGAAACCGACTGGCTGATCAGTTCGCGCCGCGCCGAACGCTTCTCGGCCCTCCAGATGGGTTGGTTACCAACGTGAGAAATCAGCGCTGACGCAATACCAAAGCCCGCAACAAGCCGCAACAAGCCGTTGACATCCCGCCGGGTTCGGCTAGGGTTTTTCGCTTCTTACTGAAACGATAGAATTTATGCCGATCACCGCATCCGCTCAACGCCGCATGCGCAACAGTGCGCGCCGGCAAACGCAGAACAAGAGCATCAAGTCCCGCTTGAAGACGCTGGAGCGCAGCTACCAGACCGCCGTCACCTCCGGGAACAAGGAAGCCGCCACCGCCGCCCTGACCGCGGTCCATTCCGCGCTCGACAAGGCGGCCAAGAAGGGCGTCATCCCCAGGTCCACCGCGAGCCGCAAAAAATCGCGCCTGGCCCTCCGACTGGCCAAGGCGAAGTAGCCGGCGAATTTTCCCAAGCAAGGCGTCTGCGGACGCCTTTTTTGTTTTCCCCCGCCGGCCGGCGGCGGATGATCGGCCCTGCAACATCGCGCTGCCGGTCTTCGCCGGGCTGATGGCCAGCGTAAGCCGCGCTGGACGGTCGCGTTCCTGTGGGCAGACGAGCTACCGGGCCGGCAGACCGGCCAGGCACTGGAGGAGATAGGGGAGCAACTGCTTTTTGCGCGACACCACGCCGGCCAGTTCCCAGAGCTGCGGGCCGCGCGCCGGGAAATTGATCTGTGACAGGAACTCCGGCGGCCCGCTGACCAGCAGGAGCGAGTCCTGCGTGTTGATGTCGGTGACCAGCAGCGCCGCAAAAAAGAGGCCACGGGCGCGCGTGTGGCGATCCAGCGCCTCCAGCAGCCCGGCTTGCTTCTCCGCAAACCGGCCGAAACTCAGTTCTTCGATCTGCGAAACCGTGAAGCGCCGGCCGTGCGCCTCGTAGGCCTTGCAGTCCGCCGCCACCGCCTGCGCGGGCGTGAGGGTGAGCAGGGGCGAGCCCACGGAGAAGATCTGCTCGGCCAGTTGGGCCGGATCGGTCCGTGCCACGGCGGCGAGCTGGCGCAGCAGGCGGACATCGGCTGGCGTCGCCGTGGGCGAACTCAGGTTCAACGTATCGGCGATCACGCCCGCCATCAACAGCCCCGCGATCTCCGGCGGCACCGCCACGCCCATCTGTTCGTAGCACAACGCGACGATCGTGCTGGTTGAACCGACCGGGTTGTTCCAGAAATGAATGGGCAGGTCGCTGGCGAAACCGCCCAGCCGGTGGTGATCAATGATCTCGACGATGGGGACCTGGTCCGCGCCCGCGACCGCCTGCGCCAGCTCGTTGTGGTCCACCAGAATCAACTGCCGGGGCACGGTCTTGAGGAAATCGCTCTTGGTCAGAAGCCCCACGAGCACGCCGCCCTCGCCCAGGATGGGGAATACCAGCGAGGTCGAAGCTGCGGCCCGCTCGCGGGCGCTCGTCAGCGGCGTGTCGGGCGCAAAGCTGGTGAATTCGGTCTCCACCATCCGTTCCGCCCGCACCGCCCCGCGGGCCAGCAACACCGTCGTGGCCGTGTCGTGCGGCGAACTGATCACTGCCACGCCGGCCTCCCGCGCGGCGCGCTCGACGCCCTTGAGCGCCGGCAGCCCGCCCGTGATTACGATGGCCCGGACCTTCGCTTCGATGGCCCGCATCTGGATGTCATCGCGATCGCCGACAAAGAGCGCCACCGCCTCGCCGCCGTGGCCCCGCAGCCGGTTCGAGAACGAGTCGGCATTCATGGCCCCGACCACCAGCAGCAGTTCCTCGCTTTCGGTCGTCAGTTCGCCGGTAACGACCCGTCCGCCAAAGGTGTCCACCATGCTGGCCAGCGAAGCCACGATCACCCGCGCCCGGGCGGCCTCCTCGCGCGGCGGGAACAAGTGGTGGCTGATCTTGAACGCCGACAGCAGGCCCAGGCACCGCTGCTGGTCGTCCGTGACGGGCAGCCCGCGCAACTGCTTCTCCTCGATCAGGTGCAGAGCATCATAAACCGAGGCGTCCGCCCGCACCGAGGCGGCCTGGCGCTCCATCACGTCGCTTACGCGCGGCGACACGTCGCTCAGGAACACGGGCGCCGGCACGCCGAATTTTTCGAGTACGAAATCAATGCGCGGATTGGTGTTGCCAGCGCGCGCGGCGATGACGTTGGGCACGCCCAGAAGCTGTTTCAACCGGGCGTAGCCCACCGCCGCGCAAATCGAATCCATGTCCGGGTTGCGGTGCCCGATGACGATGGTCTGCACGCCGCCGCCGCCCGGCCCGGCGGGATGGAGCGGTGCGACCCGTGATGTTGCCGGGTCGGAGGCCGGACCGGTTGGCCTGTCAACTCTGAGCGGTGGTCCTTCCATAATGGAGTCTGCGGTTGCACGCGACCGGCAAACCGGATCACCCGGAATGCAGCGCGCTCAAGATGAACGCGCTCCCGCCTGCGCGCCAGCCGAAATGCACCCGGTGACCGGCGGCTCGGCGGGCGGTGTCCTGATTTGCTGGGGCTCCGACGAGCCGGCTCGATTGAGCTCGCCGACATGGCTCGCGAGGACGCACCACCAGAGAATTGCGAGTTTCGAGCTCCGAGAGTCGAATTCGTGAGAGTTCATGAGGTCGGGGGGGGCGAGGTTGGCCGCGACCCTGCTCCGGCCGCTCAACGCTCAACCATCACCCATCAACCTGATTGCGGCTCGCGAGGATATCCCTACCGGCTGATCGGATGAGGACGCACCGGCCGGCCGGCGGGCTTGAAATCGGCGGAGAATCACTTATATCTATCCACACCGACCGGGACGAACTGACTCGTCCGGGCCGGAAAACAATTGAATAACATGCCCGGACTTCACTGGACTGCAATCAGACTGGCGGTCGTCCGCGCTGCGCACCCTGCCCCGGTTGAGGCAAATGAAGGGTGCGCCTGATCAACTCCGAAAGTGCCATGACCCGATCCACCCGCCTCCCGTTGCTGTCGTTCCTGGTCTTCGCTTCCGCCCTGCTGCCGCTGGCGCTGCCGCCGGCACTAGCCCAAGCTCCCTCGCCAGTTATCGTCTCCACCGTGCCGGCCAACCTCGCCACCGGCGTCTCGCCCACGGCCCCGGTGGTCATCACCTTCAGCACCGCCATGGACACAACGGCGACGACGGCGATGTTCGTGAATATTGCTTCCCCGCTTTCGCCGTTGCCCACCACGCCCGCGTGGAGCGCGGACAGCAAGACGCTGACCTGCACGCCCACCCAGCCGTTTCCGGCCAGCACGATGGTCATTTGGAGCGTCGAAGGTCAGGACCTCGCCGGCGATTCGCTCGGGGGGCAGCCCGAGGGCTACTTCACCACCGGCACCTCCGGCGGTGGCGGGACGGGTTCGGGCACCAATCGGATTACTTCCTTCGTCGTCGGCCATGTATTCTACTATGATCAGACCTCCACGGCCGCCCCGACGTTGGACCCGAACATCAGCTACGCTTTCACCGCCGACACCACCCTGGCATCCAACCGGACAGCCACCGCGGTCACCCTCCTGCTGCCCACGAGTGCCCTGAAAACCCTGGCGCAAAGTCCAACCAGGCCGGAGACTTACTACCTGGTTGACGGCAGTACGAATCTCGCGACCTTCCAGGCCACGTATCCCAGCGGCAGTCACAGCTTTAATGTCCAGGCGGCGACCTCGAACCAGCAGGTTTCGGTCAACCTCCCCGCCAGCCTGCTGCAGCCGGGCGCGCCGCACGTCAACAACTTTATGGCCGCGCAGGCGGTGGACGCCACCCAGGCCTTCACGCTGAGTTGGGACGCGTTTCCCGGCGGCACGACGGCGGATTACATCGCCGTCACGGTGGGTGACGTGTTCACGACGGTGAACCCGCCGGCCACGAACGCGCTGAACGGCACCGCCACGTCGGTGGTGATTCCCGCCGGCACGCTGCCGACCGCCAACAACTACGATGCGACCGTCACGTTTTATCGCTTCATTGCGAACACCAACGCGACCTACGCCACCGAAGCGTTCCGCGCGACGGCGACGCAATTCGCGTTGAGCACCACGAGCGGCGCCACCGTGCCCCTGGTCTTGACCAACGCCACTTGGGCGTCCGGCCTGTTCAGTTTCGACGTAACCTCCGCCGCGGGCCAGACGCTGACGGTCGAGTACTCCACCAGCCTGCAAGCGGGCAGTTGGAATACCCTGGTGACCACGAACAGCGCCACCGGCGACGTGAAAATCACCGATCCCGCCCCGGTCACGAATCCCTGCCGCTTCTACCGCGCGCGCACCGGTTCGTGATCGCGCTCCGAACCACTGGCGGCCGGTTTTGAAGGTTACACGAGAGCCGGGCGGAATTCGTTTGCCGGGAGCGGATGCGCTCTTTACGCTGGCACCGTTGAAACCGAACTGGACAACGACGACTTGCTAGCGTTCGCGGCCGAACCCGCGGACGCCCACGCCTCAGACTAACCGTCCGGGGCGTTTTTGTTGCCGGCAATCAACCACCGATGGACACAGATGAACACGGATGCCCAGCCTGATCTCCAAGGCAGCGCCCCCAAACTGCTGCTCCAACGGGAGACGCATGACATCCTCGCCTGTGCGTTCGAGGTCCTGAACACCTTGGGACATGGGTTGAACGAGAAGTGCCATGAGAATGCCCTGGTCGTGGAGTTCACGCACCGCTCCATCGCCTTCCAGCAGCAACGATCGTTCGCGGTGCTTTACAAAGGCCAGCGAGTCGGCCAATTCATCCCGGATCTGGTTGTCTTCGAGCAGGTGCTCGTTGATGCCAAGACGCTTGACCGCGTCGGCGACGCGGAGCGCGGTCAGATGTTGAATTACCTGCGCGTCACGAAACTCCGTGTCGGACTGCTACTGAATTTCAAGCACCCCCGGCTCGAATGGGAAAGGATCGTCCTGTGACTGCATTTAATCCGTGTCCATTCGTGTTTATCCGTGGTTGAATATAACTTTATGGAAGATCGAAAAAACCTCGACCAACGCAACGCCATGTCCGATCTGGAGCGGCTCCGCCACTCCGCCGCCCACGTCATGGCCAACGCCATCGTGAAACTCTGGCCCGACGCCCAGTTCGCCTCCGGGCCGGCGGTCGAAAACGGCTTTTACTACGACGTCGAACTCGAACACCGCATCGCGCCGGAGGATTTCCCCGCCATCGAGGCGGAGATGAAGGCCATCGTCAAGGCGAACCAGCCGTTCGAGAAGCTCATCGTCACCCGCGAGCAGGCCACGGCCGACGCCCAGGCCGGGCGCCTCGCCGCCCTGGCCCCGCGCCCCGTGCCCAGTAAGTTCAAAATCGGCAACCTCGCCGACATCCCCGAAGGCGAGCCGATCTCGTACTTCAAGAACGGCGAGTTCGTTGATCTCTGCGCCGGGCCGCACGTGATGCGCACCGGCAACATCGGCGCGTTCAAGCTTACCACCGTCGCGAGCGCCTACTACAAGGGCGACGAGAAAAACCCGCAGCTCCAGCGCATCTACGGCACTGCGTTCAAGAACCGGACCCAGCTCGACGAGTATTTCAAAATGCTCGAGGAGGCTAAACGCCGCGACCATCGCAAGATCGGCGCGGAGATGGGGCTGTTCGCGATTGACACGGAATACGTCGGGCCGGGCATGCCGCTGTGGCTGCCCAAGGGCGGCGCGATCCTGGAGGAGCTGGAGAAGCTGGCGAAGGAAACCGAGTTCGCCGCCGGCTACGTCCGCGTCAAGACCCCGCATATCGCCAAGGAGAAGATGTACAAGACCTCCGGGCACCTGCCGTATTACGCAGAGTCCATGTTTCCGCCGATGGAACTCGATCCGCTCAAAGACAAACCAAAGGAAATCGAGAAGCGACGAGCACTAGCTGAGAAGGTCGAATTCCTCCGAAGCGCCATTCTGGCTGCGGGGACGGTCAAAGAGGAAACCGAAGGCTTGATCCCAGACGCAGATTTGGTTGGCAGCGACTACGAGGAATTTCTGTTCAGCCGACTGCGCCAGTTATGGGAGGAGCGGAGATTGAGCTCCGCCCTTGGCGGATTGGTCGGCGAGTTCGTTTATGCAGAAGAGGATTGGCGGTCAATGCAACCAGAATACTACTACCTCAAAGCCATGAACTGCCCGCATCACCACCGCATTTTTGCGGCGGAGCCGCGCAGTTACCGCGATTTGCCGTTGCGGCTGGCCGAGTACGGCTGCAATTACCGCTACGAGCAATCCGGCGAACTCTTCGGCCTCATGCGGGTTCGTTCTCTCAACATGAACGACGCGCACATCTACTTTGCCGAGGAGCAGTTCGCCCAGGAATTCAACGCGGTGAACGAGATGTACCTGAAGTATTTTAAGATCTTCGGCATCGAGAAATACGTCATGCGGTTCAGCACGCACGCGCCCGAGGGCCTCGGCAAGAAATACGTCAACGAGCCCGAGCTATGGCTGAAAACCGAGGCGATGGTCCGGCAGGTGTTGATTGACTCGAAGATCAACTATGTGGAGGTGCCGAACGAGGCGGCGTTCTACGGGCCGAAGATCGACGTCCAGGTCTGGAGCGTCATCGGCCGCGAATTCACGCTCGCGACCAACCAGGTGGACTTCGCCGTGCCCAAACGCTTTGGCCTCGTTTATCGCGACCGCGACAACACGGACAAGACGCCGTTGTGCATCCACCGCGCGCCGCTGGGCACGCACGAGCGCTTCATCGGCTTCCTGATCGAGCATTACGCCGGCAATTTCCCGCTCTGGCTCGCGCCCGACCAGGTGCGCGTCCTGCCGGTGACCGAGGCCCAGCTTGATTACGCGAAGGGCATCGTGAGCGAACTGCGCGCCCAGCAGGTCCGCGCCGAACTGGAGTTCAGCAACGACAAGCTCATGGGCCGGATTCAGCGGGCGGAGGAAACCAGGGTCCATCACATCCTGGTGGTCGGCCAGCGCGAGCAGGAGGCGGGCGCCGTCGCCGTCCGCATCCACGGCCAGGGCCAGCAGGGCGTGAAACCGCGGGCTGAAGTGCTGGCGGACATCCTGGCGGCGATTCGGGAACGCCGCGCTTGATGGCACGAGACGTCTGCGCGAAACGCCGGAGTTTCCGATTACGCGCACTTCGAGGCCTATCGTGTCATCGCGCCCGCGGCCGCCGCCTGGTCGCGCTGCGGTCACTGGAACGGCCAGACCGAAGTTCACCTCGAAAAGTCGTCCCCTGGTCCGCCGCGCCGCAGTCCGAACTGCGCGGTCGTTCGGAAAAACTGGGTCGAGGCCGGCGGGTGGTTGCCGCGGCCGGGTTGCCAAACAGCCGGGTTCGCATTAACATTAGGTCATGTTGAGCAGGCTCACGACCGTTTTTCGCGGACGGTTGGCCGGCCCGGGCGGAATGGTTGCCCTGGGTTTCGCGCTCTGCCTGGCGTTCGGCTGCGCCTCCACCAAGGTCAATTGGGACGCCCGGATTGGCCAGTACTCCTATGACCAGGCGGTGGTTGACCTCGGTCCGCCCGAGAACAGCGCGACGCTCAGTGACGGCGCGCGGGTGGCCGACTGGATTCTCAGTCGTGGCGGGCGGAGCGGGACCATCTCGACGTGGCGGCGCGGCGGATTTGCCACCTATGACACCTCGCCCGATTGGATCCTGCGTTTGACTTTCGGCCCGGATGGCCGGCTGAAAGCGTGGAAAAAGCTCGCCAAATGAACTTCCAGGCTGCTAGCCTGCGGTGCGTCGGTGATTGGGTGGTTGTCGCATGAACACCGTTTGGCACATTCTCGCGCGCATTGTGGCCGGCCTGCTGGTGGCGGCCACTGCCCTGCTCGTGGGGTTGTGGTATCGGCCCTTGATCGACACGAACGAGCGGCTCCGGCACGAACTCAACGACTGGCACGACCGGGTTGCCGTCGCGCGCCAGCAGGTCGCCCAAAAATCCAACCTGGTCCAGTTACTTACCTCGGATGACCGCACCATCGAACGGCTCATTCGGGAGAAACTCGGATGGGCCCGGCCGGGCGAGACCGTAATTTTGTTTAAAGCCGCGCCCACGGCGCCTGCCAAGCCCTGACCGGTCGGCGTCCGCCCCCTTCCACCGCAAGCGGTTTCCGCGCCGTGTTTAATTGCGCGCATCCGCGCGCTGCCCCCCGGGCGCGGCTGCGTCGGAAACCAGCCGCAAGTCTTGCGGGTCCCGTGCCAGCCGGCGCAAAATCGCGGACACGGCTGCCAACCGGCGCGATTTGGAGGTGGTCCGGCTTCGTTTCATCGTTGTCTTTCCCGGCCGGTCACGCCATAAGCGCGGGCAACCGGGCTGCCCGACAGCCCGGTGCCATGCGATTCCTGATGCTCAACTGGCGCGACCCGAAGAACCCGCTGGCCGGCGGGGCCGAGCGGGTCACCGAAGGCTACCTCGCCGCGCTCCGCGAGCGCGGGCATGAGGTGTTCTGGTTCGCCAATGCGTTTCCCGGCGCCGCGCTCGAGGAGGAAATCAGCGGCATCCGCATCCGCCGTGAAGGCGGCAAGGGCGCCTCCATCGTCGCCGCCCGGCGCTGGTTCCGCCGGCAACCCCGCTTCGACCTGGTGATTGACCAGCACCACGGCCTGCCCTGGTACGCGCCGTGGTGGTGCCGCACCCACTGCGTCGCCTATGTGCACGAGGTGCTGGGCCCGATCTGGGACGTATTTTATCGCTGGCCAACCTCGAAGCTCGGCAAGTGGCAGGAGCGGGGAACCCACTGGCTCTATCGGGACGTGCCGTTCTGGACCGCCTGCCCCTCCACCAAGGCCGGCCTGGAACGCCACGGCGTCAAACGCATCCACCTCATCCCTTATGGCGTCCATACGGTGGCCTTGCCTCACCTCGACCCCAAGCCGCTCACGCCGCCACTCCGGCTCATCGTGGTCTCCCGGCTCGCACCCAACAAACGCATCGAACACGCCGTCCGCACGCTCCGCGTCCTGGTGGACCGTGGCGTCGCGGCGGAGTTGACAATCGTCGGCACGGGCAGCTCCGAACCCATCCTGCGCCAACTCACCGCCGAGCTTGGACTCACGGCGAAAGCGACCTTCACGGGTGGTTTGCCGGAGGCGGCGAAGGACGAACGCCTGCGCCACGCGCACCTGCTGTTGCACACGTCGCTGCGCGAAGGCTGGGGCCTGAATGTGATCGAGGCCAACGCCATGGGCACACCGGCCGTGGTCTATCCCGTCGCCGGGCTCATCGAGTCCACGCTGCACGGCCAGACGGGCATCGTGGCCGACGCGGAAACACCCGAGGCGCTGGCGGACGGCGTGCAGCGTTGTGTCGCCGCTCCGGCGAAATACGAGCAATACCGCGCGGCGGCGTGGGAGCGCGCGCAGACGTTCCACTGGAGCCGCGTCCTGCCGGTCGCTTGTGACTGGCTGGAGGACCAGGCCCGCGGCGGGCGTCCGGCATCCGCCGGTTAAGGTGGGTTCGTCGCCGTGAGTGGCGGGAAATCGCCGCGATAGCGGCCACGCCGCCTGATGATCGCCTCGACATAGGCGCGCGTGCCTGGAAAGCCGATCCGCTCAAGGAAGGCCGCGCTGTTCGTCGCCGCCGGACCCTGCGCCCATTTCAGCACGTTGCCGCGACCGGCGTTGTAGTCCGCCAGCGCGAAGGGCACGGCGTTGTCGCAGCGCACATAACGGCGCAGCACCTTCCGCAGATACCAGGTGCCGGCGAGCGTGTTGGTGGCCGGATGGAAGAGGTGTTCCTCGGGCAGTGGATAAGCGTGCTCGGTCTCGGCCCATTCCTGAGCCGCGGCGTCCATGAGCTGCATGAGGCCGATTTCGCCCGCCCGGCCGAGCGCGCGCGGGTTGAAGCCGCTTTCCCGCCACACCACCGCTTTCACCAGCGCCGGGTCCATACCATAGCGGCGCGCCGCGGCAAGGATCGGTCTGTCCTGGCTGTGTTCGAGCCGCCAGTGCCACCACCAAACGAGCAGTGGCAGGGCCAGCACGAGCCCGACAAGCAGCAGCAACCCGCGGCGTTTCACACCGCCATCCTACGGTCCAAGCCCGTCGTCGTCGAGCAATGGAGCGCGGCTGTGTCGAAGATCAGCCGCAGCGTTTTCCGCCTGCTGCGGCTGACGCTTCGCGCACAGCCGCGCTCCGGGAAACGGCAAATCAGGACACTGCCCGCGCCGACGGCCGCTTGACGGCGGGCGGCGAAGCTTCGACTCTCGCGCTGGCATGATTGCGCGCGTCACCCTGGAAATCGCGCTCCGCCGGGAGTTCGACTACCTCATCCCGCCCGAGCTGGCGGGGCAGATCGAGGTGGGCAGCCGGGTGAAGGTCCCCTTCGGGCCGCGCCAGGTCATGGGCTGTGTCACCGCGCTCGCGCCCGATTCGCCGCACACCAACCTGCGCCCCATCGCCCGCGTGGTCGGCCGCCAGGGACTGGTCACGCCGCGGGTCATCGAGCTGGCCCGGTGGATCGCGGAGTACTACTGCTGCGCCCCGGAAACCGCCTTGAAAAGCGTGCTGCCCGAAGCCGTCCGCCGCGAGGAGGAAGGTTGGCGGGAACGGCTCTTTGTGCGGGTCCTGCCGGTCACCGGCGACCTGCCGAAGCTGACGAAGCGGCAGACCGAAATCTGGAACGTCCTCGAGGAATGGCGAGAGATCTCGCTCCAGGAATTGCTCCGGCTGACCGGCGCCACCGCGGACACCGTGCGGCGGCTCGAGGACAAGGGGCTCGTCAGCATCGCTCCGCAAATCTCCGAGCGCGATCCCTACGCCCACGAGCGCATCCTCCCGACGCAACCGCTGGTGCTGAACGCCGAGCAGGCCCGCGCCCTGGCGGCCATCATCACGGCGATGGACCAGGGAAAGGCAGAGGGCGGAGGGCAGAGTTTGGAAGACAGTGGACAGAGGGCAGAGGACAGAAGGCAGAAGGCAGAGGGCAGAAATCCGCAATCCGCAATCCGCAATCCGCAATCCGAGGCGCCATCCTCGACCTTTCTCCTCCACGGCGTGACCGGCAGCGGCAAAACCGAGGTCTATCTCCAGGCGATCGCCCACGCGCTCGAACGCGGCCAGGGCGCCATCGTCCTCGTGCCCGAGATTTCGCTGACCCCGCAGACGGTCGAGCGCTTCAAGGCGCGGTTCTGCTCCGGTCCGCTGCAAACGCTCGTCGCCGTGCTCCACAGCCATTTGTCCGCCGGCGAACGCCATGACGAATGGCACAAAATCCGCCAGGGCCGCGCGCGGATCGTCATCGGCGCGCGCTCGGCGATTTTCGCCCCGGTCGAACCGCTCGGTCTCATTGTCGTGGATGAGGAGCACGAGAATTCCTACAAGCAGGAGGAGGCGCCGCGTTACCATGCGCGCGACGTGGCGGTGGTGCGCGGCCAGCGCGAAGGGGCCGCGGTGGTGCTGGGCTCGGCCACGCCGTCGCTCGAAAGCTATTACAACGCCCGCCGCGGCAAATACACCCTGCTCGAACTCACCGTCCGCGTGGACAACCAGAAAATGCCGCGCGTCCGGGTCGTGGACCTGCGCCAGGAAGCGCGCCGGGAAAAGGGGCTGGCCATTTTCTCGCGGCAACTCCGCGACGCCATTGTTGGCCGGCTCGAACGCCACGAGCAGGTCATCCTGTTCCTGAACCGGCGCGGTTACTCGACGTCGCTCCAATGCCCCCAGTGCGGGTACGTGGCCGGCTGCCCGCATTGCAGCGTGGCGTTGACCTACCACCGGCCGAAGCAACAACTCCTCTGCCACATCTGCGGCCACGAGACGCCGGCGCCGCTGGTCTGCCCGAATCCCAAGTGCCGCCATCCTGGCATCCGCTACGCCGGCATCGGCACCCAGCGCGTCGAGGAAACGTTGGCGCGCCTCTTTCCCGACGCCCGCGTCCAGCGCATGGACTCGGACATCCTCCAGCGCAAGGACGATTACCGGCGCATCCTCGGCGATTTCCGGACCGGCAAGATTGACATCCTTATCGGAACCCAGATGATCGCCAAGGGACTGCACTTTCCGAATGTGACGCTGGTCGGCATCATCAACGCCGACCTCAGCCTGCACATGCCCGATTTCCGCGCCGGCGAGCGCACCTTCCAGTTGCTCACGCAGGTCGCCGGCCGCGCTGGCCGCGGCGACATCGAAGGCGAGGTGTTCGTGCAGTCGTTCACGCCGTTCCACCCGGCGATCCAATACGCGCGCCACCACGACTTCACAGGGTTCTACGACCAGGAGATCGAGTTCCGCGAGCAGTTGAAGTACCCGCCGGTCACGCGCATCGCGCTGCTGACGCTGAAGGGCCGCAACGAGGACAAGGTGAAGTTCACCGCCGACCACGTGCGCAAGGAACTCGAGCGCGCGCTGGCCGGCTGGAAGGACCTGGTGCTGGCGGGGCCGGGGCCCGCACCGCTGCTGCGGGCGGAAAGCTATTACCGCTACCAGCTCATGGTGCGGACGCGGCAGATGTCGCCCTTGAGCCGGCGGCTGGCCAAGCTGCAGGAAACCCTCGCCCTGCCCGACGACATCACGCTGACAATTGACATTGATCCGGTGGACCTGGCGTAGCGGTTCGCCGGCCGACTGAGGGGTGAACCGCTTTATCTCCTCGCCCTCGCGCTGGCTCAATCCGCAATCCACATTCTCCAATCGGCATTTCAGTGTTCCGGCGACTCGGAATTCAAGGCGTGGAGAAGGAAATCAAAAACCGAGTGGCTGACGTGAGGGTAGTGTCCCAATTTGGTGGGGCGAGGCTCCTGACGAGCCGGCTCGCGAGGACGCTCGTCCCACCGGCACCGCAAATCAGGACACTGCCGACGTGAGTGCAAGCTGGACGATTTGCGAATCGGAGAGTAAAACCAAATTCCGATGAACAAACCAGCAGCCATAGACCTGTTTTCCGGGTGTGGCGGGCTGACGCTCGGCTTGAAACAGGCGGGCTTTCGGGTTCTAGGCGCGGTTGAGATGGACCCGCTCGCCGTTGAAACCTACCAGGCCAATCACCCGGAGGTCGCCGTGTGGCCGGAGGACATTCGCAACGTGACGCCACGCGAACTGAAACGGCGACTTGGGCTGAGGAAAGGCGGACTGGACCTGCTCGCGGGCTGCCCGCCGTGCCAAGGCTTCTCGACGATGACGACCCTGAACGGGAAGCGTGGCATGGACGACCCCCGGAACGATTTGATTTTCCAGTTTGTCCGATTTGTTCGCGAATTGGCTCCCAAGGCGGTGATGCTGGAGAACGTGCCTGGGCTGGCGAAGGACGCGCGGATGAGCATGGTCTGCCAGGAACTGAAGGACTTGGGTTACAGGCAACCGTCGGTCGCCGTGCTCGACGCCGCCGACTACGGCGTGCCGCAGCGGCGCCGCCGCATGATCCTTCTGGCCGCTCGGAACGCGACGATCCCGTTTGCCCGACCCGCCAAACGCAAGCAGACGGTGCGCGACGCGCTGAAGCGACTTCACCCAGGCAGAGCGCGCAAGGATCCGCTCCACATGCTGGGCGAAAACCGCAGCGCCAAAGTCACGGAGATCATCCGTCTGATTCCAAAGAACGGCGGCAGCCGACTGGACTTGGGGAAACAACGTCAGCTTGAATGCCATCGGAACTGCGACGGTTTCAACGATGTTTACGGGCGCATGGCTTGGGATGAGGTCGCCCCGACCATCACCGGCGGATGCTGCAATCCGTCCAAGGGCCGGTTTCTTCACCCGACCAAGAACCGCTGCATCACGCTGCGCGAAGCCGCGCTGCTTCAGACTTTCCCGCCGACCTACTTTTTCTCCAGCAAGCGTGGGAAATTTCCGGCGGCTCAGATGATCGGAAATGCTCTGCCCCCGGAATTCATCCGACGTCACGCGAAGCTAATTTTCGCCTGGCTGAGGAAGACTCAGCGCAACGGAACGCCAACTCGCGAGGACAATTGAGCCTATGAGCAAGAAGCTGACCGGGAAAGAAGCCTCGTACCCGCCGTTGAAGTTCAAAGTCCTTGGCCGAACCCTTGAGCATTTCGGTGTCCAGATGTACAAACGCCGCGAAGTGGCGATAGCAGAGCTTGTTGCCAACTGCTGGGACGCTGGTGCTACCGAGGTCATGATCGAGCTGCCAAACCCGTCGAACTACAAGCCTGACACCAGCAAGATCGTGATTCGGGACACGGGCTGTGGAATGAGCCGTGATGAGGTTCAGGACTCGTACCTTGTTTTAGGGCGGAACCGACGTCGTAAAGGAGGGATCGAAGTGCAGACGTGTTTGCCCCTGGATTTCGGCGAGGAGCGTACGAAGGCAGATGCAGGCCCAGTAGCGATCCAGAAGACGCGGCGGGTCATGGGCCGAAAAGGAATCGGCAAGTTGGCGGGCTTTGGTCTCGCGCGGAAGATGACCGTTGCGACCTGGCAGGAGAAGGAAGGATTGGAGTTCTACTTGGATCTGACGGAGCTGAAGGCCGAGGACAACACTTCGGAGGAAAAGCCCATCCAATGGAAACCGATTGCGCCGCACAAAAAGCTCAGCCCCTCCGGCACCATCGTCACTTTGGAAGCGCTCAAGCACAAGACGCCAATGGACGTTGACAGTTTGAGCCGTTCTTTGGCGCGACGCCTGAGCCGCACCGTCAAGGGGCAGATGACGATCAGGGTCAACGGCCATAAACTTCCTGATCCAACTCCGCCTCTCGACTTTCGATTGCCAAGCCAAGAAAGTGGCAGGCACCTTGAAGATGTTGAACTGTTCGATGGCTCCGTTGTCCGATACTGGTACGGTTTCGCCACGGACGTAATCCACGACCGCGAGTTGCGTGGATTTACCATTCTCGTTCACGGCAAGGTCGCCCAAGCCCCGCCATTCTTCTTTGACGTTGAGGCGAAGGCGTCGGGCCAACATGCCACCCGCTACGTGATCGGCGAGATTGAGGCCGACTTCCTTGACAACGGCACCGACGATGACACTGACTTAGTTTCGACTGATCGACAAGAAATCGATTGGGAAGACGAGAACGCCCAAACGCTGAAGTTATGGGGTGAAGAGCTGTGCCGCAAGGCATTGCGTGATTGCACTGAGTTCCGGGGGGAGAAGACCGTCAAAGAAGTGCTGAGCGATCCTGACTTGGACAAGAGAATCAAACGTCTCGACAAACCTTCCCAGAAACAGGTTGCGCAGTTTTTGCGGATCTTGGGGAATCGTGATTCCGAAAACGGTAAGACGCTGGAACTGGCAGGCGCGCTCGTGCGAGCGTACGAGTTTCGGCAGTTCCATGATGTTATCGAGGAAATCGAGGAGGCGGCGAGTGATCCCAATAAGCTGGCGGCGATGCTCCAACAACTCAACGAGTGGAAGGTGTTGGAGAGTCGCGCGATTCTGGAAGTGGTCAAAGGCCGGATCGATATTCTCGACAAGTTCGAGAAGATGCTTTGCAACAACGCTCCTGAAACGGCGTCGTCTCGCACTCCGGAGAACATGCACGATCTTCTGGCCGGCAATCCGTGGCTCTTGAATCCGGAATGGCAAGTGCTGGCAGAGGAGAAGAAAATCACCACACAGCTTCGGGAGTGGGGGCAAAAGGACTTGCCGAATTACAGCGGGCGTTTTGATTTCCTGGCTTTGGGCAGTGAGCGCGACTTGGCGATTATTGAGATCAAGCGCCCAGATTACCCGGCTGAACTTTCTGAGGTGAATCGCCTGTTCGAGTACGCAGATAAGCTGTCAGTTGGACACGATCGGCATTTCAACATGGTGTTCATCTGCGGCAGGGAGCCAAAGATCAGCAGGCAGCAGTTGGAAGGATTACAGGCGCGGCCGGACTTCGAAATTCGCTGCTGGAATGACCTGTTCCGCAAGACTCGTAGTGTTTACGAGCACTACCGCGCAGTGCTTGAAGGAGCGGTTGACAACCCGGCTTTCGCTGCAAAGGAAGAAGAAGTCGCCCGCACCCGTCAACTGTTGGAGCATGGCATCCATCGGGACCCAAAGGAGCGAGCCAAAGGGCTTCCAGCGTCGGACGTGGACTACACGAGAACCAAGAAGCCTAAACCATAGCGGAGAGTGGGTTGCCCATTTGCGGTTACTTTGTGGCAGACGTCTTCTCCAAGGCAAAGCGTTCGCAGATTATGTCCCGCGTGCGGGGACGCGGCAACCGCCGCACCGAATTGGCCCTCATCTTCGTTTTCCGCAGGGCTGGGATTTTTGGCTGGCGGCGGAATCAGCCCGTTTTCGGGAAGCCTGACTTCGTCTTTCGCAGCCACCGCTTGGCGGTCTTCGTGGACGGCTGTTTCTGGCACGGGTGTCCTCAGCACGGTACCAAACCACGCAACAACGCCGCGTTCTGGCGGAAGAAACTGGCCGCAAACCAGATCCGCGACCGGCTCGTCACCCGCACCCTCCGCCAGGCCGGCTGGCGGGTCCTGCGCATCTGGGAGCACGAACTCACAAAGAAGCACGAACGCCGGCTGGTGGCTCGTAAGCGGTAAAGCGGGGACCGTCTGGTGCGCGGCGAGCCGGCGTGGTAAACGCCGGGGTAATGAACACATCCAAGGCTCCTCGCCGCCGCCAACGCACCACGGCGGCCGAACGCGCTCAGATT
>JBEKGJ010000072.1:0-23292 GCA_050012855.1 Verrucomicrobiota bacterium
ACAAACCGTCCTGACCGCGCCCCTGGAGGCCAAGAGTGGGGAGAACAGTTATGCCTCCGGCACCCCGGCCACCGATGGGGAAAGAGTCTATGTGGCCTTCCAGGATGGCAAACAGGTCGCGATCGCCGCCGTTGATTGCGACGGGAAACCGCTCTGGCTCGTGCGTCCGGGGACCTTTCAGAACGACCACGGCTTTTCCAGCTCGCCCATTCTCTATGAGGACAAGGTCATCCTGAGCGCCCAGGGCAAACAAGGAAACTTCCTGGTCGCCTTGCGTCGCACGGACGGGCAGACCCTCTGGAAAACCGCCCTCGACAATCCCTCCAACAGTTTCGGCCAACCCCTGGCGGGCGCGGTGGCCGGGCGTCCGCAGATCGTCCTCTGCGGCGACAAAGCCGTAACCAGCTTCGATCCGAAGAGCGGCGAGCGCCTTTGGTTTGTCGAGAACACCTCCACCGATTCCGTGATCACGCCGGTCTTCAGCGAGCCGGCGGGATTGTTGCTCACTTCATCGAGTTGGCCCAAAAGAGAATTGGTGGCCATCAAACCGGATGGCCGGGGCAACGTGACCCAGAGCAAGATCGCCTGGAAGAATGCGCCGGGAGCGCCCTACGTCCCCTCTCCGATTGCCGTCGGCGGGTTTTTCCTGACGGTGGCGGAATCGGGCAATGACATTTACTGCTTTGCCGCCGCCACGGGCCGGATTCTGTGGCATGAGCCCATCGGTCACGCGCATGCCTCCCCGGTGCGTGTGGGTGACCTCGTCTATTTTCTCACCGACCAGGGGACCACCCAGGTCATCCGACCCGGGGAAAAGTACGACCTGGTGGCGGCAAACGAACTGGGCGAAAGGTGCTTTGCCTCGCCCGCCATCAGCGGCGGCCAAATCCTCCTGCGCGGGGCGACAAACCTGTTCTGCATCGGTGCGCCAGCGAAATAGACCACCCCGGAGGACTCGCGGCGCCCACCTTCCGTGTGTCAACGACCGTGATCTTCTCAATCTTCGCATCCGGCCTGCCGACCAGGGCGATGCCCTGCTCCCGCAGGACTAGCTCGAAGACGTTCCGGCGGGAATCGTCGCCAGTCTGCATCGCGGTCCGCTGGGCAGCCTTGTCCCAGAACGGCGCCACCGGGTGTGTCACATCCCAGTTACGGGTGAGTAACCCCGTGGTCGGCTCAGACCTGAAACCCGGAAGGGTGGCCGTCCTGTGAACAAGGACCAACCCATTCCCGATTCTGGATCGGTTGGAAAATCCAATTGCAGAAGCGCCCGACAGGAATACTCTATCGTCAATGGCCTCACGCCATTACAAGACAGGCTCTCGTTCACGGCGGATTGTCGCCGAGGCGTTCACATTGATTGAACTGCTGGTGGTGATTGCGATCATCGCCATTCTGGCCGCGCTCCTATTGCCCGCGCTGAGCCGGGCCAAAGACCGCGCGCACACCGTCGCCTGTATGAACAACCTCAGGGAACTCGAACTGTGCTTGCAGCTCTATGTCACCGACAACAACGACTATTTCGTGCCCAACAATTCCGTCGCGGTTGGCTCGTTCGGCACCAATGCCCCCACGGTGGATAATCGGGGATTGTCCTGGCTGCCGGACGGGTCTGCGCGCACGGAGATTGACCCTTCCAACATCATTTCCGGCCTGTTGTTTCAATACAACCGTTCGCTGCCGATTTATCATTGTCCGGCGGACCGGTCCACCCTGCAAACCCCGGACGGACAGTTATTGCCACAATTGCGTTGGCGGAGTTACAATCTGAGTCAATCGGTGAACGGCTATCCGCAGGGCGATCCGGACGTGTATCAATTCATCCCCACCTGGACGCAATTCACCGAAGTCCGCCAGCCCCCGCCGAGCGCGCTTTTTGCTTTTATTGATGAGAGCGCGGACACGATTGCCGACGCGGAATTTGGCAATCCTCCCGTTGGTTCGCCCTGGTTTACGCAGAACATCTGGTGGGATATGCCGTCCGACCGGCACAGTCAGGGGGCAAATCTCGCCTTTGCCGACGGCCACGTCGAACATTGGAAATGGAAAGTGCCAAAGATATTTTATGACTGGTTTCAGCCCGTGGCCCCGCAGGAAATGCCCGACTACGTGCGCATCCAGAATGCCATGAGGCAACCCGCCAATAATTGACCCTTTTGCTTGCCCGGACGGCTGCGCCGTTGGATCATGGAACAACCCTGCCACGGAAACATACGAAACCGCAAAAGGGAAATGACACCCTCATTACCGGACAATCGTGGCGGTCTTGAGTCAGGTATTTCTCAAGGGTCTGCCGACCGTCTGGGACGAGACCCGCGGCCTGGCCGGCGAGGCGGGAAGATACGTGGTCGAGGTGCGGTGCCTCGGGAAGAACTGGCATCTGGCCGCGATCACCGACCGCAATGCCCGCGAATTGCCTGGGCCGCTGAAGTTCCTCGGCAAGGCCGTTGTCATGCTCACACCTGACGGCGAGTCGCTGCTCGTGGATGCGGGATTCCCGGGCCACAACGACCGCGATGCCAAACGCATTGTCGCCGCGGCCGAAGAGTTGAAGATCATGCAGTTCGATTACATGTTGGTCACCCACTACGACGGCGACCACGTCGGCAACATTGCCAATGTGGACGCCCGAATCCCAGCCAAGGTATTTTTCGATCGCGGACCGCTTCAACCCGGCGGGAGTCAGGGAGGCATCCAACGCAATATGACGACTTATTTGCAGTGCATCGGCGCGCGGAAACGCGTCACGCTCAAGCCCGGCGACATGCTCCCCTTCAAGGGGCTGAAGGCGACGGTGCTCACGGCGAGCGGCCAGGTCATTAAAAAGCCCCTGCCCGGCGGGGGCAAACCCAATGAATTTGCGGCCACGGCGACAAGGCCGGACATCGGGCCACCAGATGAAAATGCGGAGTGCATCGGGCTGCTGTACGCGTTCGGAAAGTTCCGCATGGCCGACTTCGCTGATCTGTTGCAGACCCAGGAATTTGCCCTGATGACGCCTGACAACCCTGTCGGCACCGTGGACCTCTTGATGGTCAGCCATCATGGATCTTTCCGGTCCAACAATCCGGTGTTGGTCCACGCCTTGCATCCGAAGGTGGCCATCATGAACAACGGGGCGCGCAAAGGCGGCGACGCCGTGACCTTTGATACCCTGAAGCCTTCGCCGGGCTTACTGGACCTTTGGCAGTTGCACACCTCCGTGTCCGCCAAGGACAAGAATGCTCCCGCTGATTTTATTGCCAACACGCAAGAGGCGTGTGAAGGAAAGGCCATCGAGGTTTCCGTGCAGCGCGACGGCACGTTCACCGTGATCAATATGCGGAATCAATTCTCAAAAACCTATCAACCTTAGTGGAATCCTCAATGAACGAGCGGCGCATCAAGAACCAAACTCCCATTAGTCCCATGAAACGTCTGCTGATCATTGCCCTCTGCCTGGGCTCCTCGCTGGCAGCGAACGCGGAACTTACCGTCACGGAAATCCGCACCGCGTCCAAAGACATCCTGGTCGCCTATTTCAAGAGCACGGTGATCAACGCCAATGAGGTGAACACGGCCGATCTGGCGTCCTGGAAGCTTAACGGCCATCCCGTGGCCGCCATCAACAAATTCGTCACCGAAGCTGACGCCTGCGATCACCATATCTACCTCCAGGTGCCCACGCTGGTCAACGGAACGACCTACACGCTGCAAACGCCCCACGGCGAGATGACCTTCGTGTTCGACGATCGGACCACCTTCTGCGAGTCCATCAAGTCGAATCAGAATGGGTACAGCGCCCTGTCAAAGGTGCGCTACGCCAATTTCGCCATCTGGCTCGGCGACGGCGGAACCAGGCAGATCAGCGGGGAGCTGCCCACCTATACGGTTTTCAAGCTGGCCAACGGTGCCATCATCGCCCAAGGCACCTTGCAGGTGATCGGAGAGGACGCATCGTCGGGCGATTTCGTTTACCGGATCGATCTGTCGGCCGTCCCCGAAGGCGGCCCCTACAAGATCGCCGTCAGGGGCTATGGCTGTTCGTATCCCTTCGGCGTCGGCGGCGATTTCTCGCGCCGGCTTGGCTATGTGTCGTTCCGGTCGCTCTACCACCAGCGCTGCGGCTGCCCAATCGTGGAGCCGTACGCCTGGAACATCAAGCCGGACCCGTGCCACACGACGATCTGGCAGGTCAATGGCCCCATCACCGAAGCCCGACTGATCGTCACGGGAAATGAACCCACCTTCACCGCCTACGGCGGTTATCACGATGCTGGCGATGCGGACCGTCGCACCTACCACATGGACGTGCCGGTCACGCTGATGACGACCTACGAGGCGTTTCCGCAACTGTTCACGGACGATCAGTTCAATATTCCCGACCGGTTCGACGAGAAGTACCATGTCCTGGGCAAAGGGAACGGGATTCCGGACATCCTCGACGAAGCCATGTGGGGCACGATGTTCTGGGAATACATGCAGGAGACGAACGGTGCGATCCACTGGGGCACCGAAACCAAGGGGTATTCGCCCTTCACGACCTACGAGAACGACCCCACGCGCTTCGGCACCGAAGTACTCGATCCGCGGTCGGCCAGCTTCGCGTCCGGGATGTTCATGCATCTGGCCCGCTTGATCAAGCCGTACCAGGCGGCCCGCTCGCAAGAGCTGCAGCAGCACGCGGAGATGGCGTTTGCGGCCGCAGGCGACGCCGTCCGTCCGACGCATAAGCTCTACTACGCCGTGCAGAAGTACCTGCTGACCGGGGATGAGGCCGCCCACCAGATGGTCAAGGACTTGTCGCCCAGCGTCCGTGGGTATGCCAGCAACTATAACGGCGCGCCTGAGTCGTTTGCCAGCAATGGCTGGCTCGCTTCCTTCTTCTATTCCTACATCGTCGCGAAGGATCGGCCCACCGACCCGGCGGTCGTCGAACGGTTCCAGGCCGCCATCAAAGCCGCCGCCGACAAGGAAATCGGCTACCTGGCCGGCAATGCTTACCCGGTGGGCACCCCGGCGAATCTTCGCTGGTGGGGCAGCAACTCGGCCCAGGGCCAATATGCCTATCCCTGCCTGCTCCAGTGGTCCCTGACCAAGGAACAGAAGTACATCGACGCGGCCAGTCAGTTGATGGACTACGTCCAGGGCCTGAACCCCATCGGCAAGTGCTACATGACCGGGATCGGATTCAACCGTGTCCACAATCCCCACGACCGCGAATCGGCCTATACCAAGCGGCAGGGATGGGGTCCTCGCCCCGGAATTCTGGTCTTCGGTCCAGGTGGAACGGGCAATGGCGTGTCGGTTCCCGCCGTCACCGGACTCGCCCGGGAACGCAAGTATATCGACAATCTGGGGTCCATCCAGTGGAGCGAGTTTACCATTTATCAGAGCCTCTGCTTCCCCTCAGCGGTCTATCCGGTGCTGGCCCAAGGCGGCAAGTACGACGAACGGAACGATCCGTTCAGCCCGCAGCAAAAGTGATGAGAATCCACCAAAACAGGACACGACCAAGCGACGGGCGGGTTTGACAAACCGGGGCGGCTCGCCAAGTCTCTCCGGACAACGCTTGGCTCCGTATGAACGATCAAACCAAACCGATTGTCGGTATCATCATGGGCAGCAAGTCCGATTGGGACGTGATGCGGCACACGCACGAAACGCTCGAACAGTTCGGCGTCCCACATGAATGCTCGGTGTTGTCGGCGCACCGGACGCCCCGCCAGACCGCGGATTACGTCAGTCAGGCCGAGGCCCGCGGGCTGGAGGTTATCATCGCGGCGGCCGGGGGCGCGGCGCATCTGGCCGGCGTGGCCGCGGCCCACACGCTGCTGCCCGTGCTGGGCGTGCCGATGGAAAGCGCGTCGCTCAAGGGCCTGGATTCGCTGCTGTCCACGGTGCAAATGCCCGGCGGCATCCCGGTGGGGACGCTCGCGATCGGCCAGCCGGGCGCCGTGAACGCGGCGTTGCTGGCCATCGCCATCCTCGCCAATCAGCGTCCGGAGCTGCGCCAGAAGCTCGCGGCCCATCGCGCCGCGCAGGCCGCGAAGATCTTGCAGGAGAAACTCGTTTGAACCCGGCGCCGGCGCCCGGACCGGCCTTTTCAGGGCGATCGAACGGTTGCCAGCCGACGCTGCACGGGTAAAACCGGCCATCGCGCCACTCAATGCGGCGGGTGGAATAATCAATTGGCCAAAGGTCCGCCGGACCGATAAAACACGGTCGAACTTGAAAAAGCGCATGCCAGCACGAGCCAGGAAAGCCGCCGAGCGAGCCAGCCGCGCCGTCGCGCTGTTCGCCCTGTTCGCGCTAATCGGATTGCTGGCGACCGGCTGCTCGATCCGGCGCATGGCCGTGAACAAGGTGGGCGACGCCCTGGCCGGCGGCGGCACGACGTTCGCGAGCGACGACGATCCCGAGCTGGTCAAGGCGGCGGTTCCGTTCAGCCTGAAATTGATGGAGTCCTTGCTGGCGGAAAGTCCGCGACACCGCGGGCTCCTGTCCGCCACCACCAGCGGCTTCACGCAATACGCCTTCGCCTTCGTCCAGCAGGACGCCGACGAAATGCAGGACCGCGACCTCGCGACGGCGGAGGCGATGCGCACGCGGGCCCGACGCCTGTATCTGCGGGCGCGGGATTACGGTCTGCGGGGCCTGGAGGTGACACACCCGAATTTCACCGCTAAGCTGCGGGTGGACCCGAAAGCCGCCGGCGTGCTGGCGCGGGTTCGCGACGTTCCCCTGCTCTATTGGACGGCCACGGCCTGGGCGGCGGCCATTTCGCTCGCGAAGGACGATCCCCACCTCATTGCGGAGATCCCCCAGGTGGAGGCGTTGATTGACCGGGCGCTGGCGTTGGAGGAAGGCTACGACTCGGGCGCGATCCACGGTTTTCTCATCAATTACGAAATGGTGAGGCAGGACGCGAAAGGTGATCCGGCGGAGCAAGCGCGGCGGCACTTCGAGCGGGCGATGGCCCTCTCGCGTGGGTGGCAGGCCGGGCCGCTGGTGACGTTCGCCGAGGCGGTCTGCGTCCAAAAGCAAAACCTGAAAGAGTTCGACGCCCTGTTGAACCAGGCGCTGGCGATCAACGCCGACGCGCACCCGGAAGTCCGGCTGGTGAACCTGGTCATGCAGCGCCGGGCGCGGTGGCTGCTGGCACGGCGCGCCGATTTGTTTCTCATTCCTGACGCGCCGGGCGAAAAACCGTCGCGCCAGCCGTAATCATTTTTCCTGCGATGAATCTGTTTCGAATTCTTTCCGTAGTCGTGGCGCTGCTCGTGGCGCTGCCGGCCGTGTGCGCCGCGAAGGTCAAGCTCGCCACCCTCGCCCCCACCGGCAGCTCGTATTACAAGAGCCTGCTCGCCATGAGGGAGGCCTGGCGAAAAATCTCCGGCGGTGCGATTGACCTGGTCATTTACGGCGATGGCAAACTGGGGGGCGAGGCCGACACGGTGGGCTTGATGGCGGTCAATTCCATCCAGGCTTCGATGTTGACCACCGTGGGCCTCTCGGACATCGAGAAGGGCGTGGCCGGCCTCCAGAGCATTCCGATGGGTTTCAATGACTTCGCGGAAGTGGACTACGTGGGCGCGAAACTGCAGCCGATGCTCGACCAGCAGTTGTTGAAGAAGGGGTTCGTGGTCCTCTTCTGGACCGACGCCGGGTGGGTCCGGATCTTCACGAAGAAGCCAGTCGTCCATCCGGCCGACTTAAAGCCGATGAAGCTGTTCACTTGGGCGGGCAGCCCGGATGAGGTGACGATCTACCGCTCCGCCGGCTTCAATCCTGTGGCCTTGGAAACGGCCGACATTCTGCCCGGCCTGCAAACGGGATTGATTGACGCGGCCCCGATGCCGCCGATATTCGCCCTGCTGAGCCAGGTGGACATGCGCGCGCCCTACATGCTCGAAATCAATTACGCGCCTCTGGTCGGCGCCTGCGTCATCCGCAAGGAATCCTGGGAATCCTTCCCCGCCGGAATCCGCGGCGAACTGCTCAAAGTGGCCCAGGCCGCCGGCCAGGAAATCAAGCAAAACGGCCGCAAGGAAGGCGAGGAATCCGTGCAGGCCATGCAAAAACGCGGCCTCAAGGTGACCAAGGTGACGCCGGAGATCGAGGCCGAATGGCGGGCGATGGGCGAGTCCGTGTACCCGCAGATTCGCGCACGTGTCGTCCCCGAGGACGTCTTCGATCAAGCGCTCAAGTTCATCAAGGAATACCGGGCCGATCAACACCACTGAGCCGATGTCCACCGGAGTCACGTCTCTGCCCATCCGGAACCCCGCGCTCACCGAGGCGCCGCTGCCAGCGGGCTGGTCCTGGCTGTGGCGGGTCGAAAACCTCGTCACGGTCCTGGCGCTGGCGGTGATGGTGATCCTGCCATGCGGCGAAATTCTCCTGCGCAGCCTGTTCCACACCGGGTTGCCGGCCTCGGTTCCGATCGTGCAGCACCTCGTGCTGGTCGTGGGTATGCTCGGCGGCGCGCTGGCGGCGCGCGACAACCGCCTGCTGGCGTTGTCCACCCTGACCACCCAGTTCACCCTCTCCACGCAGTCCGTGACCCGCGTTTTCAGCAACGGTTTCGCCGCCGCGGTCTGCGGGTTTCTTGCCTGGGCCAGCAAGGACTATGTGATTTCGCAACGCAGCCTCGGACGCGAGCTGGCTTACGGAATTCCGGTGTGGATCGTCCAGTCCGTCATCACCGTGGGCTTCGTCCTGATCGCGGCCCGACTCGTCTGGCACGCTGGGACGAACTGGCGGGGGCGTCTGGCGGCGCTCCTGTTCGCCGCCGCCCTGGCGGGTCTGGTGCTCGCCTTGCCAATCTCGCCAGCCAGGTTGCGCATCCCGGGGCTGCTGTTGCTGCTCCTGGCCACGGCGCTGGGCGCGCCCGTGTTCACCGCCCTGGGCGGCGCCGCGCTGATCCTGTTGTGGAGCGGCGGCGACGCCGTGGCGGCCATCCCGTTGAATCATTACCGCCTGACGACGAATCCCACCTTGCCGAGCATTCCGCTGTTCACGTTGGCGGGCTATTTCCTGGCCGAGGGCGGCGCCGCCCCGCGGTTGGTGAAGGTGTTCGACGCGCTGTTCGGCCACCTACGAGGCGGACCCGCCATCGGCACGGTGCTGGTCTGCGCGTTTTTCACCTCCTTCACCGGCGCCTCCGGTGTGACCATCCTCGCGCTGGGCGGCCTGTTGCTGCCTATTCTGATCGCCGCCGGGTACAGCGAACGTCACTCCCTGGGCTTGCTCACCGGAGCCGGGTCGTTGGGGCTGCTGTTTCCGCCCTGTCTGCCGCCGATCCTTTACTCGATCGTCGCCAGCAGTGCCGGCCGCACCAGCGTGCCGATCGAAAAAATCTTCGAGGGCGGTTTTCTGCCCGGCATCCTGCTGATGGGCGTGACCGCGTGCTGGGGGATTTACCAGGGCCCGAAGGTGGCCGCGGCGAAACGACACTTCGACGGCAAGGCGGCGGCGCGGGCGATGTGGGCGGCGAAGTGGGAGTTGCTCATTCCGGTCGTGGCCCTGGCCGCGCTCTTTGGCGGATTCGCCACGCCAGTCGAGGCCGCGGCGCTGACCGCGTTCTACGCCTTTTTCTGCGAGGTCGTGATTTACCGCGACCTGAGATTGTTCCGCGATGTGCCGCGCGTCATCACCGAATGCGGGTCACTGGTGGGCGGGGTACTCTTGATTTTGGGCGTGGCGCTGGGC
Source organism: Verrucomicrobiota bacterium (assembly GCA_050012855.1). Classification (GTDB taxonomy): domain Bacteria; phylum Verrucomicrobiota; class Verrucomicrobiia; order Limisphaerales; family J093; genus JAJXZJ01. Next base: position 9,694 of record JBEKGJ010000072.1, read on the forward strand.
TTCACGCATTTCCTGGTGGAGGCGCAGATTCCCGACCAGGCGGTGGCGTGGGCCACGGCCACCATCAAATCGAAATGGCTGTTTCTGCTCGGCCTGAACCTGGTGCTGCTGGTGATCGGCGGGGTCGTGGAAATTTACGCGGCGATCGTCGTGGTGGTGCCCCTGCTGGTGCCAGTAGGCGAGGCGTTCGGGCTGGACCCGATCCATCTCGGCATCATTTTCCTGGCGAACATGGAACTCGGGTTCCTGGCGCCCCCGGTCGGTTTGAACCTGCTGCTGGCCTCCTACCGGTTCGGCAAGCCGATGAGCGAGGTGACCAGGGCCGCGCTGCCGATGATGTTCGTGCTCCTGGGCGGGGTGCTGCTCATCACGTATTTTCCGCCGTTGACCACGGCCCTGCCGCACTGGTTGAAGTGAAATGCCGACTCCGCCGCGTGAGTGCCCCAAGTCCCATTTGTCGAACTGACCGATGACCATGAATGGCGCCACGAACCCAGGTCGCGACCGCGTCCGCCGCGGGCCGCTGATCCTGTCGCTGGCGCTGAACCTGACCCTGGCGGCGGCCGCGCTGGCGGTGTGGCCACCTCGCCCGCCTCCGTCGCATGGCGCCGCCCGCGCCACGTCCGCGCCGCCCGCTCACATCGCCGCGTCCGCGCCGGAAGCCACCGACACTCCCGCGGCACCGAAGACGATCCCGTTCCATTGGCGGATGGTGGAATCCGACGATTACCGGCAATACATCGCCAACCTGCGCGCCATCGAATGTCCGGACCGGTTGGTTCGCGATCTCATCGTCGCCGATGTGGAAAAGCTCTACGGGCAGCGCGGGGCCGACCTCGAACCGGCGCACATCGAGCCATGGTACAACGCCACCCGCCGCCGGGCCGCCCAGCGGGTGGCGACCACTCACGAAGAGGCGCTCCACGCCGAGCAACGCGCCGTCATCAAGGAACTGTTGGGCTACGAATGGAGCAGCGAGGCGGCCAAGGTCTGGAACGAGGAACCCATCGCCGCCCTGTTGCTCGGCTTCCTGTCGGACGAAAAGGGCGTGCGGGTGGTGCAGCTCATCGAAGGCGTGGAAAAGGAATCCCGTCGCATCCGTGACGCGGCCGACCACATCCTGCTCGACGCGGACCGCGCCCAGCTTCGGCAACTGTTCGGCCGAGTGACCGGCGAACTCCCGACCTTGCTGTCCCTGGCGGAAGGCGACGAGCTGCGGCGGCGCATCCAGGTGATCAAGTTCGCCATGAACGACGAGAAGTTCGAGGGCGTGAACCTCACCGGCGCCGAACTCCGCCAGATCACGGGCCTGAGCCTGAAGGTTTCCGACGTGATGGAGGACCTGGTGTTGCGGGACGGCGAGGACCCGCCCGAAGCCGAACAGAAACGCCGGCAACAGGCCTTCGAGAAGGACCTCGCCCAGTTGCTTGGGCCGGCCCGCTTCGCCGACTATCAGCGGGCGCAGGACGGCACGTTCCACGAGGCCTTTCAATTCGCCCGGGCGCACGACCTCCCGACCGCGGCCGCCGTCAAGGTGTATGAAACGCGGCGAAGCGCCGAGCGCGAAGCGGACCTGATCGCCAGTGACGCCTCCCTCAGCGCGGAGCAACAGGCCATCGCGCTCGAGGCCATCCAGCAAACCGCGGCCCAGACCATCGCCGGCTCGCTCGGTGCGGCGGGCCATGAGTATCTGACCAACAACACGGCCTGGTTCCAGGGCTTAACCAGCCGGACCAACCAGCCCCCCGCGGAGGCGGGCCCATGAACTGCCGTCTCGCCACCTGGCTTTCCGTTGCGCTCAACGTCGCCCTGCTCGCGGCCGGCGCCCTCTGGTGGCGGGCCCACAACGCGCCCGCCACGCCTCCGGCGCAGACGCCTCCGCCGTTTACCCGGTCGGTGCGATCCGGTCCGGACGTCGCGACGACGAACGATCCCGGCACCCGGGTGGCGGAATTTCACTGGCGCCAGTTGCTCGCCGAGGATTTCAAAGTTTATCGGGACAACCTGCGCGCCATCGGCTGTCCGGAGGCGACCGTCCGGGACATCATGCTGGCCGAGATCAACGACCGTTTCGCCCTGCGCCGGCGCGCGATCCTTGATCAGCTTGAAGCCCGGTTCTGGGACGTGCTCGCGGTGCAGACGACGTTCGGACGGGACAACCAAGAGCTGGAACGGATGGTGGAACCGCTCGAAAAGTTGAAACAGGAGCGGCAGGAACTGATTGACGACGTGCTGGGGCCGGAGCCAACCGACCAGGAAGCAATGCAGGCGCAGCGCCTGCGCCAGGTCGAAACCGAACTCGCCTGGCTGCCGGCGGAAAAACGGCAGCAAATCCTCGCGCTGGAAGCGGACTTCATGAAACGGCAACAGGCAGTGGCCGACGAGATTCAAAATCGCGCCGACAAGAGCTGGACCAGCCAGGACCGTCAACGCTCGGCGGAGTTGACCCGACAGCTCGAGCAACAACGGCGCGCCCTCCTCTCGCCGGAGGAACAGTCGGAATACGATTTGCGCCGTTCGGGCACCGCGAACTGGGCCGCCAATCTGTACGGGTTCGAGCCGACGGAGGACGAATGGCGCACGGTGGCGAAGCTGACGAAAGAGGCGGACGACGCGCGGGCAAAGATCCGGCCCGCCATGGATCCGCAGATGATGCAGCGTTACGGCCTCGCCCCACCCCCATCAACGCCGGACGCGCCGCTAACCGCGGCGGATCGTGACGCGCAGTTGAAAGCCATCAAAGCCAGCCAGGATGCGGCCATGCAGGCGGCGCTGGGCGACCGGTTCGCCGATTACCAGCGCGCTAGCGACGGCGATTATCAGCAACTCATGCGTGTGACGCAGCGGTTGGGGCTGGGCGATGACGTGGCCAACGACGTCTTCGCCATGCGCCAGGCCGCGCTGCAACAGGCCGACGCCGTGCGCGGCAATGCCAACCTGCCGCCGGAGACGCAGCAGGCGGCGCTGAATGCGATCCGGCAGCAAACGCTCCAGGCGCTCCAGCAGACGCTCGGCGCGGACGCGCTGCCGATCTACCAGCAATACGGCGGGCAGTGGCTCCAGCAGTTGAACCAGGTGCCCGGTCACTGAAACCGGCCCCCCACCGCCGCCGACGGGGAGTGTCCCAATTGGGTGAGGCGCTGACGAGCCGGCGGGGACACCCCACCCAAAAGCCAAATTGGGTGGGTCGCGGACCGCCGGGCCGCGACATCTCCCGGCCGCCCAGCAGTCGGCCGGCCGCCACGCGCATCAGGGGCAGATTACGAGGTCCGAAGGTCGGGGTGCGAAGTTTGCTGCGACCCTTCTCCGGTCGCTCAACTCTCAACCATCACCCATCAACCTGATGGCGGCTCGCACGGACGCCCCACCGACGCGCCAAATTGGGACACTACCTCGTCGGCGCCATCGCTTGATTCAATCAAGTCCATCGTTTTATCTATTAACGAGCGCGACACGTTTCGGGTAATCTGCCCCCATGCAAAACGCCAACGCCGCAACCCCCAGCGGGACCGAACCGCCCTGGAAGCTTGGTTTTTGGAGCCTGATCGTCACCCAGTTCCAAGGCGCGTTCAGTGACAACGCGCTGAAGTTCCTGGTCGTGCTGCTGATTGTCGGCGCTGGGTTGAGCCAGGCGAAGGAGCACCAGATCGGCGAACTGGTCGGCGCGTTGTTCGCCCTGCCCTTCATCCTGGTTTCGATGACCGGCGGCTTCATGGCGGACCGGTTCAGCAAGCGCACGATTTGCGCCGGCGTTAAAGTATTCGAGGTTTTCGTGATGCTCTTCGCCACCGCGGGACTGGCGTGGAAAAGTCTGCCGATGCAGCTTGCCGCCGTTTTTCTCATGGGCGTTCACAGCGCGTTTTTTGGACCGTCGAAATACGGCCTGCTTCCGGAACTGCTGGATGAACACCGGCTTTCCTGGGGTAACGGCGTCCTCGAACTCGGCACGTTCCTGGCGATCATCCTCGGCACGGTGGCTGCCTCCGTGCTGGCCGAGCGGTTTGGCGATAGCCAGCAATGGTCCGGCCTCATCCTCGTGGGGCTGGCGCTGGTCGGTCTGACCACCAGCCTCGGCATCAGTCGTGTGCCGCCGGCTGATCCCACGCGCCGCTACCATCCCAACTTCATCGCCGAAGTCTGGCGCGAAGTGCGCGCCGCGCGCAACGACCGGCCGCTGGTGCTGGCGTTGTTGGGCAACACCTACTTCTGGTTCCTCGCCGCGCTGCTTTTTCTGAACCTCTTCTTCTACGGCGTCCACGTGTTGCACTTGGGCAAGCTGCAGATCGGTCTCCTGAATGTCGCCGTCGCCCTGGGCATCGGGCTTGGCAGTCTTGCCGCCGGTTATCTCTCCCGCGGCCGGATCGAGATTGGTCTCATCCCGCTTGGCTCGGTCGGCCTGGCCGTGACCTCGTCCCTGATGTCGCTGCCCGGATTGTCCTTCTCGCTCGCGATGACCGGCCTGGCCCTGGTTGGCCTGAGCGGCGGTTTCTTCATTGTGCCGATCTCGGCGCTGCTCCAACACCGACCCGCGCCGGAGCGCAAGGGCCGCCTGCTCGCCACGGCGAACCTGCTGTCGTTTATCGGCGTTTTCGTCGCCTCGGCGGTGCATTATCTGCTCACCGAACTGGGCGGACTGCGGCCGGGCGGCGTGTTCCTCGCAGGCGGGATCATGACCGTCGCGGGCACGCTGCTGCTGATCAAGCTGGTGCCGGACTCGCCGGCCAGGACGGTTGCATGGGCCCACGAACTGCTCACGGGCGCCCCTCCCGCCGCATGATCAGCGCGGCGCCGCACGTTCGACGTCCGCCTGCGAGGTGGCTGACCGACCGCTGGGCGGGCAGTGGTCGTCGCCGCCCCGCGGTTCGCAACCTACCCGCCACCCAAATCCGGTACGGACACGCTGCGTCGTGTCCCCATCTTGACATGAGGCGCTACTCGTCCGCCGTGGGGCCTGCGCTCGCGGATGAATCCCGTCATCGCCGACGCAAAGTTTGGGCCGCGGGGCACCGCAGCCCTACCTTGCGCCGTCACGGCGCCGGCGGATCCGCATCGCCGAACGAAGCAACCTGGTAGATCAGCACGGTCGTGCCCGGTTCGCGCCAATCGCCCGGCGCGCCCCCCGCTTTCCCCGCCAGCGTGTCGAGAAATCGCGCCTTGTCGGGAAGCCGTTCCCAAACTTGGGGCAGGAACGTCGCCATGCTGCCCGAGGCGAGCCGCAAAACCACGCCGTCCAACCCCGGCCGCAGTTGCGACAGCAACTCCTCTGGCGACCGGAACGAAAGCGACTGCGTTTTACCCAACACGCTGACCTCGATCTGCAATCCTTCCAGTTCGGCTGCCTCGACGGGGGGGAACCGCGGATCGCGCGTGGCCGCCGCGCGCGCATTGGACATCACCGAACGCCACAGCGGCCCGTCGGGCAGCACATTGCCAATGCAGCCGCGCAACACGCCGTGCCAGGTAAGCGTCACGAAGGAACCTCGATCCACCCGCAATCCTGGCGGCATCGTCTCCGCATCCGCGTGCGGGAGACACCCCAGCAACACCACGTCATGCAACGTCCGCCGCGCCAGGTCCAGCAACACCGCCTGTTCGTCCCGCGAAAGATCAGGTGCGCCGGTTGCGGTTCGGCGGCCATAATCGTCCGGTTCCACCGGTTCGGCTTCAGATTGGGAGTCCACGGGCAGTGGCTTAGCAGGAAGCGAGTCGCGCCTCAAGCCTCCCGTGGGGCGTCTGAGTTTGGTTTCCTGGCGGGGAGCGAGCGGCTCGCCGTGAGTTCGCCGACACGTCCGGCCGAGCCGAGACACAAATCCCCAAGCCCTCACGAATTCGACACTCGACACTCGACACTCGCAATTCCCTGCCGGCCGCCCCCGCCCTCCGCCTTGACCGGCCGAACCTGCGCCGCGCTTGGTCCTCTGCCAGTTCCGGTGTATTGTCCGCGAATAATCGAACCAACGAAGATTTATGGGTAATGTGGAATTGCTGCCGGCGGCGCCGGAGCACCTGCCGGAGTTGGGGCGCATTTGCGACGACGCGTTCCGCCAGGTGGCCCGCTCGCATGGCTTCGAGGATGATTTTCCCGACGCCAACGTGGCCACGAAGGTCCTGCAACTCATCCTGGGGCTGCCGGGGAGTTTTGGCGTCGCGGCCAGTCTCGACGGCCGGTTGGTGGGCTCGAACTTCCTGCTGCTCACCGACAGTGTCGCGGGAGTCGGCCCGATCACGGTGGACCCGGTCTGCCAGGGCCGGAACATTGGCCGGCGGCTCATGGAGGCGGTGCTCCAGCATGCCGCGGCGCGCGGAATCACGCGGGTCCGGTTGCTGCAGGACGCCTGCAATACAACGTCGCTTTCGCTCTACGCCTCGCTCGGGTTTGATGTGCGCGAACCCGTGGGTTTGCTCAAGGCGGGACCCGTGTGTCCAGCGGACCCGACGGTGCGGTTGGCCGGGACCGGTGATCTGCCGACGCTCGCGAATTTGGGCGCACGGATCTACGGCGTGAGCCGCCGGAAGGAACTGGCCGCCTGGTTGGAGCGCGGGTTCCCGGTGCTCGTCATCGAGGATCATGGGCGCTTGCACGGCTATTTGGTGCCGGGCAAACTGGGGCATGGGGTGGCGGAGACGGAGGCGCTGGCGCTCAGTCTGATCGCGCAGATACCGCGTCATGCCCGGCCGGGCACGAACTTCTTCTTCTGTCCGTTGCGCAACACCGCGCTTTACCGGTCGCTACTGAAAGCGGGGTGCCGGCTGACCAAGATCATGACCCTGATGGCGCGCGGTCCCTACGAAGAGCCGGGGCCCGTCTGGATGCCATCCATCGTTTTTTAACCTGAAGACCGACGTTGAAAGGGGAGCGCGTCCGCCCCGGGTGCCGTTTTCCGCGCCCTCGCGGAAAACAGCAAAAAAAGTTCCCGTTCGCCCGGATCGACTCTTTCGCCCAGCGGCTGGACGCGAGGCGCGTCCAGCAACGCCCGAGGCGGGCGTGGTCCCCCACTCCAGTTGTCCGGTTTCGTTTCAAGCCAGCACACGGCGGCGCCGGCGGACCGGACATTCGCCTGAGTGAAGATCGCGCGAGTTTCCGCCGCCTCCGACCGATTGCGTGGCCCGACGAACCAACCTTCACGCCGCGGGCCGGAGCACGCGAAGTTTCGTCCCGTCGAGGACGCAGGTTGCCGGAGTGGTGCCCAGGAATTCGCCGTCGGCGAAGATCGGTTGCGGTTCGGCGGTTACGATCTCGACCTGCCGTCCCGGCCAGAGCGACACGCGTGGATGGTCGAGGTGTCGGCCGCGGAGGAGTCGGGGAAGGTTCCGCACCAACTCCCATTTGCCGAGGTCGCCGACGACACACACGTCGAACCTGCCATCCCGCAGGTCGGCGCCGGGGGCGATCCGGATGCCGCCGCCGTAGCCGGGCCCATTCGCCACGGCCACGAGCGTGAGGCAGCCCTGCCAGGAACGGTCATCCACCCGCACCTGCGCCGCAAACGGCGCGAAGGTGCGCAGGGCGCGGAGCACGCAAACCAGGTAACCCGCCCGGCCGTGGAACCAGCCTTTGCCCGCGCGGGCCAGTTGGTTCACCCGGGCGTCGAAGCCCACGCCAGCGATCGAAAGAAACGGGCGGCCGTTGGCGCGGGGCAGGTCAACCGTGTCAACGGCGAACTGCAGCGGCCCGCGCAGCACCGTTTCCAGGCGCGGGGACATGCCGAGGTTGCGGGCGAAATCGTTGCCGCGACCGCAAGGCAGCACGCCAAGAGGAAGGTTCGTCTCCGCCAGCGCGGGCAGGGCCTGGTGCAGCGTGCCGTCCCCACCCGCCACGAGAACGCCTTCCACCGCGGTGGCGGCGGCCTCGCGAATGTCCCGGTGCATGGCGGCGACGTTCGGAGGGACGACCACGCGGACTTCATGCCCGGCCTGGCGCAGGCGCGCTTCAATGCGGGCCTGGCGGCGCAAGGGCCTGCCGCTGGCGGCGTGCGGATTGATCACCACGAGCAGACGCATGGGACCGGTCCTGACAGCGAATCAGTTTTGGCCGGGGTCGCCCGCCCGCTTTCGGAACCGGCCCAGAACAAGCTCGCCGAACTCATGCGCCTGCGGCACGCGCGCCCAGAGGGCCAGCCCCCAATAGACGGCCGTCGCCAGTGCCATCGGCACGAACACCTCGCCCGCCTTGCGCAGCAAGGTCGCGTGCCCCCACCAGCGGTTGCAGAGATAATGCGCGCCCCAGGCGGTCAAGCCGGCCAGGACGGTGATGGCCAGCATGGTGGCCAGGAGTCGCCCGAGCGGGGCGAGGTCGAGCTTGGGCATCTTGAGACGCAGGGCGCGAAGCAGCAGCCAGACGTTGACGCCGGCGCTGATCGTGTTGGCCAGGCCGAGGCCGGCCTGGCGCAGCGGCACCACCACCAGCGCGGCGACGACAAGGTTGAGCACCAGGCAGGCGAGACTGACCTTCATGGGCGTTTGTATATCGCCCAGGGCGTAAAAGGCGCGGGCGAGGATATTGACGGTGGAGAACGCGACCAGGCCGGGTGCCAGGAAAGCCACGGCGAGCGAGGCACGATGCGTCGAGGCGCTGGTGAACAGGCCGCGTTCGAAGAGCAGGCGGACGATCGGTTCCGCCAGCACCAGCAGCAGCACCGCCGCCAGGAGGTTCACGAAGATGAGGTAACCGAGGCCGTCGGTCAGGGTCCGGCGGTATTCCAGGTATTTTTTCTGGGCGGCGAGGCCGGAAAGCGCAGGCAGGAGGTAGGTGGCCAGCGAGATGCCGACCACGCCCTGCGGGAATTCCATCAGCCGCACGGCGTAGTTGAACGACGCCACGATGGTCTTGTCCACCCACCACGAGAGGCACTGGATGAGGAGCACATTGATTTGGAAGGCCGCCACGCCAATCGTGCCGGGCAGCATTTTGCGAACGACCTCGCGGACCGTGGGGTCGTGCCACGGCGTGACCCAGCGGGCGCGGTAGCCTTCGCCCCAGAGGGTCGGCAACTGGAAGGCGAGTTGCGCGACGCCCGCGACCAACACCCCGACGCCGAGCGCGAAAATCTGGGTTTCGAGCGTCGTGCCGAACCGCGGCGTCAGCAGAAACACGCTCGCGATCATCACCACGTTCAACAGCGTGGCGCCGAAAGCAGGAATGAAGAAATGGTTGCGAGCATTAAGAATGCCCATGCACAGCGCGGTCAGGCAGGCGAGGAAGAGATAGGGCGCCATCAGACCCAGCAATTGCAGCATCAGCCGCGTGTTGGCGGAGAGGATCAACGGCGGGAACACCGCCAGCCCGCCGCGGCCCAGGTGCAGGCTGGCCAGCCCCAGCACCGCCGCGATGCCGAGCATCAGCAGTCCGACCACCACGGCCACGGCCACCACCAGGCCGGACATGACGGCGTTGGCCGCCCGCCACATTTCCACTTCGCCGGCGGTTTTTTCCTTCTCCTTGAAAATGGGGATGAAGGCGGCCGTGAGCGCGCCTTCACCGAGCAGCCGGCGGAAGAGATTCGGGACCTGAAAGGCGAGGATGAAGGCGCTGGCCACCGGCGTGTCGCCCATGAACCGTGCATAGACCTGCTCGCGCACGAGTCCGAGCACGCGGCTGCTGAGCGTGGCCGCGCCCATCGCGCCGGAGGATTTCAACATCTGCGACATGCGCGGGGACTCTAAGGCCGCGCCGCCGCCGGCCCCAAGCCAAATTGGCGCGGTTTGCCGGGAGCAAACGGCCGACGCCTGCCGTCTAAAAGATTGGTTGCCCGTCCACCGTGGCGGGAGCAATGTGAACACAATGCCGCTATGATCCGAACCCTCGCCGCCCTCACGCTTGCCCTGCTCATGAATTCACCTCTCCATGCCGGTCCGCGCGACGCGCAGTGGAAACGGGTCGAGGAAGCCGCGGCCAAAGGCCTGCCGAAAACCGCCATCGAGGAACTGGCGCCGATTCTCCAGGGCGCGCTGGCGGATCACGCGTGGGCGGAGGCCACCAAGGCGCTGGCCACCCGGATCGCCTTCGAGGGCATGATCCAGGGCAACAAACCCGAGGAGCGCATCCTCCGGTTGCAGGCCGAACTCGCCAAGGCGCCCAAGGAAATGACGCCCATGCTCGACACGGTGCTGGCACATTGGTACTGGCAGTTTTTCCAGCAGAACCGCTGGCGGTTCATGCAGCGCACCGCGACCGCCCAGCCTCCCGGCAAGGATTTCACGACGTGGGATCTGCCGCGCCTGTTCGCCGAAATTGACGCCCAGTTCCAAAAGGCGCTGGTGGCGGAAAAAATCCTCAAGGCGACCCCCATCGCGGTGTGGAATGATCTGCTGCCGAAAGGGGCCTTGCCCGATGCCTGCCGGCCGACGCTTTACGATTTCGTCGCCCAGGAGGCGCTGGCGTTCTACATCTCGGGCGAGCAGGCGGCCGCCAAACCGGAAGACGCGTTCACCGTCCCCGTGGACAGCCCGGTCTTCGGCCCGGTGACCGAGTTCCTGGCGTGGCAACCCGTCACGACCGACACGAACGCGCCAGCGCTGAAGGCGATCAGGCTTTATCAGGCGCTCCTGCGGTTCCACCTGAACGACGCCGAGCCGAGTGCGCTGCTGGATGCCGACCTGGCGCGGTTGGTGTGGGCCAAGAACGTGGCGGCCGGCGAGGACAAGAACGAGCGCTTCAAGGCCGCCCTGAAGGTGCTGGCGGACAAATATGGCGACCACGACCTCGCCTCGATGGTGCTGTGGCACTGGGCGACCACACTGCGCGAGGAAGACAAGCTGACCGAGGCGCACGCCCTGGCGGAGCGCGGGCGCAATGCGCATCCGCACAGCGCGGGCGGGAAGCTCTGCGGCAACCTGATTGCGGAAATCGAGGCGAGAGCCATTGACATGAGCACCGAGCGCATTTGGAACGCGCCCTGGCCGAAGATCCGCGTCGCCTACCGCAACGTCACGAACGTCTGGTTCCGCGCCGTCGCGGGCAATTGGGACGAGTTCCTCGACAAGCGGCACCGCCGCCCCGAGAACCTGACAGACGCGGAGCGGAAGGCGATTTTGGCGCAAGCGCCGGCGCGGGAATGGTCCGCTGCGCTGCGGCCGACCACGGATTACAAGACGCACACGCTCGATCTGCCGGCGCCGACGGACTTGAAGCCGGGGTTCTATTTTATCGTCGCCAGCGGTGACCCGACTTTCGGCGAGCATAACAACCAGCTTTCGCTGGCGGACATTTGGGTGAGCGACCTCGCTTTCGTGTTGCGCACCCGCGACGACCTACTGGAAGGCTTCGTCCTCCGCGCCGAATCGGGTCAGCCCATCCCCGCCGCGCGCGTGCAGGCGTGGTTCCTCGACCGGACCGGCAACCGGGTGCCGGTGCCGGAACGCGCCACCGACACCAATGGCTTCTTCGCCTTGGAAGCGCAGCCTTCATTCGGCTACGTCATCAAAGTCACTGCCGGCGATCAGTCCGTTGCCAGCGGCTCGGATGTGTTCGTCTGGAACCGGCGCGGGGTCGAGCGACCTTACGAGCAGACCATTTTCTTCACGGACCGCGCGATCTACCGGCCGGGCCAGACGGTCAGCTACAAGGGCATCTGCGTGGCGGTGGATACGACCATAGACAATTACGCCACCATCGCCGGCCGCGCGATGACCGTGGTTTTCTACGACGGCAACGGCAAGGAAATCGCCAGCCAGTCCGTGCGGGCGAATGATTACGGATCGTTTGCCGGCAGTTTCACCGCGCCGCGCGATCGTGTTCTCGGGCGGATGCGGATTTCGACGAAGGACGGCCCGCAAGGCACGGCCTGGGTGAACGTCGAGGAATACAAACGGCCGAAATTCCAGGTCACGCTCGATCTGCCGAAGGTTGCGGCGAAGCTGAACGAGAAGACGACGGTCACCGGCCACGCGATGAATTACACCGGCGCGGCCACCGACGGGGCGACGGTGCAGTACCGGATCATCCGGGAGGTGGAAATGCCCTGGTGGTGGGGTTGGTGGCGCGGCGGGTTCCGACCGGGTGAAAGCCAGGAAATTGCCCACGGCACGGCCCGCACCGGGGCGGACGGTAGTTTCCCGATCGAGTTCGTGGCGAAGCCCGACCCGCAGGTGCCGGAGAAGGACGAGCCGACATTTGTCTTTCGCGTCCACGCCGACGTGACGGATGCCGCTGGCGAGACGCGTTCGGCCGACCAGCAAATCCGCCTCGGTTACACTGCGCTCCAGGCCCGGCTCAGCGCTGAAAACTGGCTCACCGACGACCAGCCGGTGGAATTGAAAGTCCTCACCACGACGCTCGACGGCACCCCGCAGACCGCCGAGGGCGTTGTGAAGGTGTACGCGCTCAAGGCGCCTGATCGCGTGCAGCGCCCCTCGCTCGCCGCCGGCGGCACTCCACAGCCCGACGACGCGTCGGAGCCGGAACTGGCCGATGTGAACCAGTGGCCGCAGGGGCCGGTGGTGTTCGAGCACGGGTTTACGACCGACAAGGAGGGCAAGACAACGCTGTCCGTGAAGCTGCCGGCGGGGGATTTCCGCGCCCTGCTCGAAACCCAGGACCGCTTCGGCAAGAAAGTCACCGGCCGGCTGGCTCTGCGCGTGCTACAGCCGGCGGCCGACCGGTTCACTTCCCGCATACCGCATTTGCTGGAAGCGCCCGCGTGGTCCGTCGAGCCCGGGCAGGAGTTCATGGCCCTGTGGGGAACCGGCTACGAAACTGGCCGGGCGTTTGTTGAAATCGAGCATCGCGGCAAGATGATCCAGCGGTTCTGGACGCCCGCCGGGGTGACGCAAGCGCAGATCAAGCAAACGATTGGCGAAGCGATGCGCGGCGGCTTCACGCTGCATGTGACGTTCGTCCGCGAAAACTGCGCCTACCTCGAGTCGCGACGGGTGGACGTTCCGTGGTCGAACAAGGAACTGGTTTTGAAGTGGGAGCATTTCACGTCGAAACTCCAGCCCGGCCAGAAGGAAACCTGGACGCTCGCGATCCAGGGACCGAAAGTGGCGGGCAAGCTGGGCGGGCCGGCTGCGGCTGAACTGGTCGCCACGCTTTACGACGCCTCGCTCGATGCCTTCGCGCCGCTCAACTGGCCGGCGGCGTTGGGTGGCTTCCGCATGGATTACAGCAACCGCCAGGTGCTCTTCGGCAACGACCAGCGCGGCTTTGGCATCTTCCGCCAGGACTGGCCCGTTCCCAACGAACCGGTGGAGTTGACGTATCGGACCTTCCCGCCCGAACTGGCCTATGCGCCGCCCATGCGCATGATGATGCGCTATGGCTTGGCGGCGCCTCGAAGGGCTGGAGCGATGCAGAACATGATGCTGGCCGACTCCTTGGCGGAAGCACCCATGCCCGCGGCGGCGGCGAGACTGGCGTTCGCCGCCCCGGATGGCAAAGCCATGGAGGCCAACATGGCCAAGCGCGTCGTCGTGACCGGCAGCATGATAGCGCCGGGTAGCGGCGGTGCTATCGGTGGCGGTTCCGACAAGGGCGGCGCCGCGCCGGATTTGAACAAGGTCGCGGCCCGCAAAATCCTCAACGAAACTGCCTTTTTCTTCCCGCAACTCGTCTCCGACAGCAACGGCGTCGTGCGCCTTTCCTTCACCATGCCCGAGGGG
>JBEKGJ010000073.1:0-21794 GCA_050012855.1 Verrucomicrobiota bacterium
GGCGGCCTACCCCTTCTACCGCCTCTGCTATCACGTCGCCGGCCGGCGGATCACCAAGTCGCTTTCCAGCTACGCCGAAGCCCGCCACGAGGCGGAAATCAAGGTCCGCGAACTGGCGGACGGCAGCCACGCTCCGGCCCTGAAATGCAATCCTCTCCGATGGATATCGAAGCTCTGATCCCTATTTCTTCCGCTGCTTTGCGACGGCGTTGAGGTAGTAGCGGTCGTCGTGCTGCTGCTTCCAGCCGTCGGTCGGAGCGGGGCAGAGCGGGCGGTACTGGGTCCACAGTTGCTTGACCCAAGGTTGGTCGGCATAGCCCTCGTGGAACCAGTCCTTGCTGTCGTCGAGGTAGTCGTTCGGGTTGTAGGGCGGGTTGCAGTACTTGGCGATCTCGAGGCGGAAGGGCCGGTCGTCCTCGAACATCCAGCGGTCAACGTAGTCGAAGAAGGCGTCGTGGTTCCAGGGTTTTTCGAGCTTCATGGTCCGCAGGACGAGGGCTTGGGCAACGAAGCAGGTGGAGGTGTTGGCGCGGCGGTAGGCGTCGCTGCGGAACTCTTCGGGGACCCATTTATCGGGTGTCAGGTGTTCGTAGGGTCCCCAGGGATTGCCGGCGCGGACGAAGTCGCGCCCAATGCCGGTGACTTGGTCGATGCCGGAGTGGCCGGTGAAGACGACCTTGGCGCCGGTCCAGCAATCGCCGTAAGCGGTCTGCTCGTCCTCACCGAACTGGGCCTTGGGGAAGATCTGGTTGATGTTAGCCATGGATTCGTCGCCGAGCATGGCGCCGGCGAAGACGATGGGGAACTTGCGGCCCGAGCCATGGCCTCCGTGAGCCGGCCAGCCCGGATGACCGTTGCGGATCAGGCCGTAATGGTCAATGCCGATCTGGATGATGTCGATGACCAACCGCTCCCGGTCCTCGAGCTTGGTGCCGTCGCAGCAGGCCAGGAGGACGGCATCGGCGACACACTGGGCGTACGCCTGGGCGTAATTGGGCATGCTGTTCTGGGGCACGTCGAAGGAGAAGAAACCCGCGTCGCACCAGGGGCGCTGGACGCGCTCGGCGAACTTGACGGGGTCCGGGGCGTCGGCGGGCTGAGTGAAGTGCGGCAGCAGGTCGCGTTTGAGGTCGCGGGCCAGGTAGATCTTGGGGTCGTGGCCGCTATAACCCGGGCGGAAGGCGTCGCGCGGCAGCGGGCCGGCGACGCAGGTGAGCACGGCAATGATCTTGACGGGGCTGTTGTCCTCCACGCCGCGCACGGTGCCGGCATGATAGGGATAGGTAACCTTCTCACCCTGCTTGAGGCTGATGCTGGAGGCCAGGCTGTCGCCGGGCTTCATGGCGATCGGCAGCCTGGCGCGGGGCTCGGGGGTGTAGTAGTTCATGATGCCGGAATCCCAGGCCGCCTGCATCCGGGCGGGGGCGTTGAGCATGGAGCCATTGCGGCAGCGCTGGTCAACGGGGACTTTCTCGCGGCCGTCAAGTTCGTCGGCGGCGACCTCGTTGCCATAGCGCGGGGCGGGGTCAATCTTGACGACGGTGACGGGGCCGACGACGTAGAAATCGCCGTTAATGAATTGCCCGACGCGGGCCGGCTTCTCGAAGGTCCAGGTGATGCCGTACTCGCGGACGCTCTCTTTGAGCGGGAGGGCGTCGAGCGTGGGCGTGGCCGGCGCGTGGTCCTTGGTATAGACCACCACCGCGCCGCTGGACGGGGTGCCCTCGTCGGCCGCCGGGGCCGGACTCGCGGTCAGCGCCGCCAGGGTCAGGACTATGAACTGCACAGCCAGAAGTCGCATGGTCTTACTGAACTGATAAACTGAACTGATAAGAATTTGCTTTTCACGCGCCGCCATTGACTCGACGCTGCGCGGGTGAGGGAGAATTAGTTTCTGGCCCCACATCAACATCAAGGCGGAATGGTGCCAGAGCGGCACGCGACTGTCCACGGGCAAATCCTGCCGGTTTTGGGGCGGTCTTGCCGGCGGCTTCTCCGCCATCGCCATTCGCAAATGACCTGTCAGCACCATTGATCGCCCCCGGTGGGTCAATATCAAGAACCGTTTTGTTTTCGAGGATTTACCCGGGTGTTTTTTTAGGCACGAGATGAACGTCTCCGATGCCGATTCCGCCTTTACTGGCGGCGCGCCTTCGTTTCAACTGACGTCCATGAAACAAAGTCGCCGTCGTTTCTTGACGAAATCCGTCGCGGTGTCGTCCGGCACTGCCCTGGCCTTCCAGTTCGAGGAAAAAGTCCTGTTGGCCCAGCCAGCCCAGGAACCCGCCGTGCCCGCGCCGCCGCCCGCCGCGCCGGAGTTCCCGCGCGGCAAGATCGGCAAGCTCGCCATCAGCCGGCTGATTTGCGGCGGCAACCTCATCAGCGGCTTCGCCCACAGCCGCGATCTCATCTATGTCTCCCCGCTGCTCAAGCACTACTTCACCGACGAAAAAGTGTTCGCGACGCTCGCCTTGTGCGAAGCTCATGGCGTCAACACGGCCATCCTGCGGCTGGACGAAAACACCGTGCGCCTCCTGAAGCGCTACTGGAAAGAGCGCGGCGGCAAAATCCAATGGATCGCCCAGTGCCAGATCGAAGAGAACGACTTTAGCAACATCAAGCAAGCGGTCGAGGCCGGCGCCGTGGCGGCCTACGTGCATGGCGGCGTGGGCGACAGCTTCATCGAGCGGGGTCGGGTGGACGTGCTGGGCAAGGCGGTGGACTACATCAAGCGCCTGGGCGTGCCCGCCGGCGTGGCGGGCCATTCCATCGAAGTGCCCAAGGCGTGCGAGCAGGCGAAGCTCAGCGTGGACTTCTACATGAAGACTTTCAACAGCAAGCAATACTGGTCCGCCGGCCCGATGCCGCGCCTCGACAGCGTGTGGGAGGAAACCCCGCAGGAAACCGCCGCGTTCATGCAGGAAGTGGACAAGCCCTGGATCGCCTACAAGGTGCTCGGCGCCGGCGCGATTCATCCCGACCAAGGTTTCCGCTACGCCTTCCAGCATGGCGCGGACTTCGTGTGCGTGGGCATGTTCGATTTCCAAGTGGCGGAGGACGCGCAAATCGCGCTCAACGCGCTCGATCGGGCCAGGCAGCGGAACCGGCTTTGGTGCGCGTAAGACGCCAACCCGCCCGGGGTCTGAAGAAGAAATAAAGCCGTGTGCCCGCGTTGGCGGCGCGCTGCACGGTCTGGAAGGGCTTCTCCTCAGTTCCCGGATTCGTGTCGTCCGTGCCAGCGACCATCCCTGCTCGACCTGGACCGAGGCGTGTGCCCACTGGCTGCGGCACCAGGGATGCCTCACGCCGGCTACTGAACCACGATGACGAATTTCTGGGTGGCGGCACCGACTCGTTCGGTGCTCGTGGAGAGCACTTTTTCCTTGCCCCAAGCGAGCGTCTTTGCGGCGTGACAAAAGTGTCAAAAGTGAGAACTGACACCCGCCCTGACACCCGCCCTAATGGGTGAGCCCTTTATGACCCCTTTTTCGGCATCGCAGGTCGGTCAGGGATTCGGGCGGAATTCGAGTGGAATTCTGGATTGACGGGGGACTGGATTCGGTTGCACCCTCGTAACCTGAGCCGGGTCGAGTGCAGTTCTCGACCGCGGAGCGTCAAAATCAAATGCTTGTCAACAGGAGCGTTCTTCTTGCGTGCTCTGAGATTTCGAGCACTAGATTCGGAGGATTGTGTTGCCATGAGTCCACGACTTAAACGATCGGACCGGAGCAAGTGCGATGTTGCGAGTTGGCTAGTTCTAGTACCGATGCTTGCGCTTTTCTGGTGCGGCGGTTGCACCAGCCCATCGCGTCGGGCTGAGCTTATGCGGCAGGAGGTGCAAGGAAGATGGCGTGAAGAGCACGCCTTCCGCGACTGGCAGCGCGAGCAAGAGAGCGACCGCGAACAACAGGCTGTCATGCTGCAAAGCCTCTCGCTAACGGACCTTGTCGAGATGTATTTGGCGGGCGCTGGGAGCGAACCCAGCGCGCGCTGGCTGGACGCTATCGTGCTAAAAATCAAATCACTTCCTGACAGTGCCACCGTGGCCCCGTTGTTGCGCCGGTTCCAACGTCCTGGGCCGATTGAGACGTTTCCCGACACCTATAGCCCCGCTTTGAATAATCCGGAACTTGCCGCGCACTACCACCTGCTCTATCTCCGGATGGCGTTGCTAAGATCAATTGCCGAGCGCAATAGCCCTCCTCAAACCCGCAAAAAGGATGATTCTCGTCTGATCCCGTATTTGGTGCCTTACTTGGACGATCCGACCACCATTGTCGAGCTCTCAGGTCCCCCCACGGCGACCCCCAGGTCGGCAACTATCGTTCGGGAGCTTGCGCACTCTGCCCTCAAAGCCGTCTCTGGAGTGGACCTTGGCAATGGGTCCGCGGCATGGCAGGAGTGGTGGAACCGGGTGAAGGATCAACCGACGACTGAATGAGTCAGAATAAAGGGGGGCAGTCCTGACCCCATGACGGAAGGCGCTACCGCACCTCGATGACGAATTTCTGGGTGGCGGTGCCGACCCGCTCGATGGCCGTGGAGAGCACTTTTTCGTTGCCCCAAGCGAGCGTCTTTTCGTCCAGGGTCCGCACGTTCCGTTCGATGCAGGCGGTGACCACGACTTCCACCCGGCCCGCGACATCCGGCGTGCCGGAGAGCACGCCCGTGGCTTCATCGAGCTTGAGCCAGGCCGGTCCTTGCTCCAGCGTGAACACGGGTTTTTCGAGGTCGAAATAGCCGCTGACCTGCTCCGTGTCTTTCATGCGGGCGCTGAGGTCGCCGAGCGAACGATTGGCCTCGACTGGGTAGCGGTATTCCGTGCCGACTTTGGCGGTCACCACGGGCCTGCTGTAGATCACGGGGCGGGGACCGGTCGCGAAGTCGGACGGCCCGCTGCGCTTGCCTTGCTCGTCCACCGCCACGACACGGTAGTAGGTCTTGTTGGCGGCGGGCAAGCCAACCTCGCCGCCCATCACTGCCAGTTCTGTCGCCGTGGTTTCGGCGATGAAGTTGGCCGGGAACCAGGGATTCCACTCGGCCATCTCCGCCTGCGTGATCCCGACCGTGCTCTGGTAGGGTTGGTCGGCGATGGTGAATCCCTTCTCGTCAGTACCATAGACCCGGTACTTGACCGGCCGACGGCCGGTGGGATTGGCCTTCCAGCGGAGAATGCCAGTGCCTTTGGCGGGATCGTAGTCGAGGGTCAGGTTCACGGGATAGGCCGGGCCGCGCGGGATGAAACTCCAGGTCTTGCTCCAAGAGCCCCACAGCCCCTGGTCGTCCATCGCCCGCACGCGCCAGAAGTACCGCCGGTCAGGTGTCAGCAGGCCGGGTTGGGACAAGGTGTATTGGGCCTTGGCGATGACCTTATCCGGGGCTCCAGCCCTGCCCTTTTCCTTGATCACATCGGCGGTTCGCGAGACGAGTTTGTAGAAATCCAGGGAGAGCGGATACCGCAGGTCGGCGCGGCTGGACAGCTCGAAATGATAGTCGCCGATGCCATCGCCATCAGGATCCCGGGCGGCCGTCCACTGAAAGGCGAGGTCCGTGCCATTGGCCTCGCCGCCGTCGGGCGGATAGATCGGGGCGAGCGGGGCCGAGGGCGGTTGCGACGCGGACCGTTCCACCCACTGGTGCGTGATCCGCACCTTGCGGCCGGCCGTGGATTGATCGGAATAGGCGAAGGTGTTTGTGCCCACGACCATCTCGGGCAGGGCGAGCGGAGCCATCTGCAGGTCGTTGATGATCGCCAGGCGACGGAGCCGCGCGGGGCCTTCCAGTTGGCACTTGAGCTGGTATTCGTAACGCGCCGGCCCGACCGTCGAAAAGGCCTTGTCCAAGTTGTCTTTCACCGTCTGCCACGTTTTCCCGTCCACGCAAATGGAAAACTTGGCGTCCACGCCTTCCGATTCGAGCCGGCCGCCCACGAAGACGTAAGGACTGCGCATCGTCCAGATCGCCGTGCCTGTCTTGCCCTCTTGAGCGGCCAAGCCGTCGGGTGCGGAGGTGATGTTCTCCGTGCGGGAGGCTCCCTTGCGCCAGGTTTCCTTCGAGAAGTCGGGGCGGTACTCCCATAGACCGTTATAGATCGCCGAGGGATAGGCGGGCATGGTGTACAAGGCCCCGTGATACTTGACGGGATCGCATTTAGACCAACGCCACTCGAGTGCTTCGCCGGGGCGCAGCACCAGGTTCATGGTGGTGTCCAACTTCCCGCCACGTTCCCCGGTGACCGGTCCGTCGTAGAAATACATCGCGCACATTCCCTGTCCATCCCACCACGTGTCCGGGAAAAGGATGCCCTTGGAGTGAGTGCGCTTGATCAGGTCGTGATCGTGCACGAGGTCCTGTTCGCCGGCCACGGTTTCGTTGTCGCGCAAGAGATAGACGGAGTGCATGTCGCCGTCGTAGAAATGCCAGCGACCCTCGTAGAAGGCCTGGGAAATGCAATGCCCAAGCGCCCGGGCCGGCGCCACCTTGAGGCCCGCCTGGCGCCACAGTGTGGCCAGGGCGATCGAATCGTTGCCGCAGGTGTTGTAGCCGTAAATGTTGAAGACCTTCACCGGGTCGCCGAGCTCGTTGTTGTCGCCGCCGGAATGATGGCGATACCGGATTTCCTGGAACCACAGCGCAAAGGCCTGCTCGGCGTCGGTCATGCCGGGCATGGCGGCCGAAGCGACGATCTCTGCGACGCTGCGGAAGGTGTTGCGCCCATTGGAGAGCCACGGATTGACGAGGTCGGTCTCGCCCACATTCTCCATCCGGACCGAGCGGTTGGAGTCCCAGCTCTGGAGCAGGGCGCCTTCGCGCGCAATGCCGCACCCCATCGGCAACCGGCAATTCCGGCCGTCCATCGTGCCACCTTGAAAAATCTGGTAGCGGTGGGGGTTGGTCGCGATCACCTCGACGTGAGACTTCGCCTGGTCCGTCGGGTGAGTGCTGGCGGTCCAGGGCGGCAAGGCCGCGTCTGCGCCGGCGACGAGCGCAGAGGCTGTCACGACGAGGATAAGCAATGCGGTGCTTCGCAATAGCTCCGGCGTGGTTCGGTTTGCGCCAAGTCTGCTCATGGAGTGGGAGTGTATTGTCCGGCGAGCGCGTCTCAAGCCTTAAGAGCGCGTTCGAAAAATCGTTGTCGGGCAGCACAGGCGACCTGCCCGACGGAACGGGAGCAGCGGTTTGAGCCATTGGGGACGGCCTTTTCGCAAGGTTGTTCTCCGTGGTTCCGGTCGGCGGGTCGCCGACCGGGGCAGGCGAGTCGCCCGCGCCACCCATTTCCCGAACACTCTCTAAGTCAGCCCCCGGCCGGTTCGCCGCCGGCCGGTCGCGAGTCGGCGGGATGACGGGGCGGCGCAAGATGACGAGACGCGCGTTGAAACGATGGCTGTTCGCATTCTCCTTTTCGCATGCACGCCTCTCTGGCACGATCTTCTCGAACCCGTCTTCGATTGACACCTCCCTTTCCTTTCCCTATGCCGTGAGCGAGAGAATTGCCGGTGGTTCGTCCGCAGCACTGGACGCGCCGGGTTGTGGCCTTGGGCCAAAATCGCGAAATGAGCCGACCTGAAATCTGGGACCTGCATTGCCACCTGGCGGGCGTGCCCGGGACGACGCCGGAGGAGCGGCTGGGCAAGCTGCTGGCCTTCGCCGACCGGCTGGGCATCGCCCGGTTGTGCGTGTCCATGGGTCTGGAGTTGTCGCAGGATCCTTCGCCGGAAAAGATGCGCCAGGAGAACGACGAAGTCCTCCGCGCCATCCGCCGCTTTCCCGCGCGTGCTTTCGGCCTCGTCTATCTGAACCCGCGGCACACGCAAGCCAGCCTCGATGAACTCAACCGTTGCGTGCGTGATGGGCCGATGGTCGGCGTGAAGCTCTGGGTTGCCCAACGCTGCAATGCGCCTGCTCTCGACCCCCTGGTTGAGCGCGCGGCCGAGTTGAAGGCCTTCGTTTACCAACACACTTGGTTCAACCTCACCGGCAATCTGCCGGGTGAATCCACGCCGACGGATCTCGCCGACCTTGCGTCGCGCCATCCGCAGGCGGCGCTCATCTGCGGCCACACCGGCGGGGATTGGGAGCTGGCGGTGCGCACGATTCGCCCGCACAGGAATGTATTTGCCGACCTCGCCGGAAGCGACCCCGCCGCCGGTTTCACCGAAATGGCCGTGCGCGAACTCGGGGCGGAGCGGGTGCTCTATGGCAGCGACGTCCCGGGACGGAGCTTCGCCTCGCAAGTGGCGAAAGTGCTCGGCGCAGACATCCCCGACTCCGCGCGAGAACTCATTTTGTCCGGAAATCTCAAGCGGCTGCTGCGCTCAATCCTGAAACAGAAATGCCTCAGCCTGTGAAGAGCGAAGCGTCAGCCACCGGAATCAGCCGGCGCGCGTTCCTCGGGACCGCCGTCGCAGCGACGGCACTTGCGCTTCCCGCCGAACGCGCTTTTGCCGCGACCCTGCCCGCGGCAATGCGCGGCGGGCTGATCGACGTTAACGTCAGCCTCTCGCGCTGGCCGCTCCGCCGTCTCCCGGGCGATAACTCGCCGGCCCTCGTCGCCAAGCTCCGCCGCCACGGTGTCACACAAGCGTGGGCGGGCAGCTTCGACGGCTTGCTGCACAAGGACCTCGGCGCCGTCAACGCGCGTCTGGCCCGGGAGTGCCGCCAACATGGCCGCGGCCTGCTCCTCCCGTTCGGCTGCGTCAACCCCAAGGCGCCCGACTGGGAAGAAGAATTGCGACGCTGCGTCGAGGTCCATCGGATGGCGGGCGTCCGGCTCCATCCGAATTACCACGGTTACAAACTGGACGACCCCGACTTCGCCCGGCTGCTGCGTCGGGCGGCCGACCGCCACCTCATCGTGCAACTGACGCTGGAGATGGAAGACGAGCGGGCGATGCACCCGCTGCTGCGGGTCGAGCCGGTGAATCCCGCGCCGCTGGCCGACCTGGTGGAGGGAACACCCGGGATTCGGCTTGTGCTGCTGAACGCCCTGCGCACGCTCCGGGGCGAACCGCTGCGGAAGCTGCTCGCGGCCGGGCAGGTCTGCGTTGAAATCGCGATGCTGGAGGGCGTCGGCGGCGTGGCTCGCTTCCTGGAACAAGTCCACATGCGAAGTGTGCTGTTCGGCTCACACGCGCCATTCTTTTACTTCGAGTCGGCGTTTCTGAAATTGCAGGAATCGCCTTTGAGCCAACCACAGCTCAACGCCATCCGCCGCGAGAACGCGCAACGGCTGACTCCCGCGGACCCGAAACACTCCCAGCCTGGAAGCGGCGCCGGAAGCAGCGGAATGGAGCCGTAGTCGCATCACTACCATGACCTCAAGCGCGAGCAGCGTCCCGCCTCTCGTAGCACTTGCCAGCGCTCCGCCGGATCGTTAACGCCGTCGAGAATCCACTGCCCAATGCCGCCGAGGCCCCACTCCTTACTGAGCGCCCTCATCAAGGGCGCCCGCACATCCGCCGCCGGCCGGTCGCCGGCGCCCCGTGAAATCCTCGAGAAATGGCCCGTTGAACTCCCAGTCGTAGAGTTCATCAATCGTGGTCTTCGCGTCGGCCAAGGTGCCGCGGGCGAGGCGCATGAAATCAATCGCTCCGTCCAGGTTGTGACCTTGCGGCGTGCCGCCCACGTAGAGGTCGGCGGCGTTGGCCAGCGAGGCGTCCACGCCGAGGCCGGGTCCGCTGGCGTCCTGCTGGCCGTCGAGATAGATCGTGAAGGTCGCCCCCTGACGGTCGGCCTCGGCGATGACGTGATGCCACTGCCCGTCGTTAATGGCACCATGGCTGGCCAGGCTCGCCTGGGCGCCAAGCGCCTGCGCCGACAGGGTCACGCCTCCCGTCTGGTTGACGCGCAGGGCGTATCCCGCCTTGTCCATCTTCTGGATCAGCATCCCGTCCTTCTGTCCCGGCGCCGTCTTGAAGTACGCTTCGATCAGGAAGTTCGAGGTGTGGATCTGCGGGTTCTTCAGGTCCGCGCCGCTGACCGCGCGCTGCGAGGCGCCCCTCGTGCCACGCATGGTGACCGGGCGGTTGATGTCTTCGTTCGCGAGAACGGCGTACTGGTCGCGTCCGTTGAAGTGCAGGGTGCCTGTGGTCCAGTTTTCCAGCGGACCGTCCTGATAGTCTTTCAGCGTAACATTGACGCCCTTGAGCGGGTAGGTGGGGAACTTGTAATAGTCGTCCCGGCCCGTGTAGTAGGGGGCCATGCACCAGTGCTCGTCCAAGATGCGTGTCGGATCGCCCGGGATGGGATAGAAATTCCATTCTCCGACCGTTTCGTAAAGGCTCCACGGCACGAAGACCTTCACGCCCAAGCCGCGGGCTGCCGAGTTGGCGGACGGCCGGAAGTCGTGAGCGCCGGCATCACGCAGGGGCGACTGCCCGGCCATCATGCCCACGTCCGCCGCCAGGGGGTGGTAGCATTCGAGGGCAGCGACGAACGCCTGGAGCGTCTGGTGCCACCGCCCGGAGGGCTCGAACACGCCGAAGCTTTCTCCTACATCGTAGAAGACGTTGCGCGCATAAGCGTCCGTGTCGATCGCGTACTCGTTTCGACGCGGTCCGGCGTCGGCCTCGTTGCCAGCCGGGGCAGTGCGAGCCGGGTCGGCATCGCGGAAGACGCGCAGGCCCATGCTTTGCCAGAGGTTGCCCAGGAACTTCACGCGGCCGGCCTGGGGTTCCTGCCGGCGAGAGCCGGTCACAAAGTTAAAGATGGTGTTATTGAAGAAGGTGTTTTGGTAACTGATGATCTCCTGGAAGGCCGCTGTGTTAGCCAGCTTTCCCGACGGACCCTTGGACTTGCCCCAGGCGATGTTGTTGAAGTAGTAGTTCTTGAACGCCCCATCGAGATAATAGGCGTGGCCGAAGCGGTTCTCTGAATTGGGGTTGAGCGCGTGATCCCAACTGCGGTAGCCACCGGGATTGCCCGAGATGTTGTCATAGACATAGGCCGGGCCACCCTGCCACGTCTCGATGCCTCCGAAATCATCCACGTTTAGCAACGAATCAACCACTTTGTTGTGGTGTATGAGGACGCGACAGAATGGGCGGTCGGTGGCGGCGCGGTCCTGTTTGGCTCCATGGACATCGATGCCCTGAGCACAGACACGGTCGAATAGGTTACCGGCCACCTCGGCTGTCTCGGCATAAGCGATCTCCAGCGTCGCGCCCTGGCAAAAAAGGTCGGGGCGGATGCCGATGTGGTCGAACTTGTTGCGCATCACGCGCACGTCGTAGAGCCGCCCCATCGGAGGCTCCAGGGCGCTGTACACCGTGCCGTCCTCCAGGTCCACGGCCCCGTAGTCGTTATCGGCAAACACATTGTCATGCACCACCACCTTATCTATTACGTCCCGGGTGCCCACGGCCTTCAGGCGCACGCCCCGGTGGACGTGCTCGAAGACACAGTGGGTCACCTCGATGTCCGTGCCGCTGCCCAGCAGGCGCACGCAGCCGGGTTCCACATCAATGCTCTCATGCGAAACCCAGTAAGGCGCGGCGGTCAGGTTCCAGTAAATGTTGCTGAAGCGGAAGGTCAGCCCGCTGATATGCACATGGCTCATGCCCGAGCTTTCGATCATGTGGATGCGCTTCGCCACCTCGACCCGGGCGTTGTTCGGGTCCTGGTCGCCGGGCAGGCGGAGGTAGAGCCGACCGCCGTCTCCCTGCTTGTCGAACCAGAACTCGCCGGGGCTGTCGAGATACTGGGGCTTATCCTCCAGGTAGAAGCAGCAACCGCGTATGATCTTGTAAGACGGTGCGCCGCCCCACTGCCCGGGGAAGACCAGCGAGCCGTTCGTGCGGTCCACGGCCAGGACCCGGCCCGGGAACGGGTTGCCCATCACCCAGCCCTTGGTGGTTCGGACGATGGCGCCCTCGTAGTAATCCTGCGGCTTGCTCTCGTTGATGTCTTCCTTGTCGAAGGCCAGATGTCGCCGCTCCCCGTTGATCGTCGCGTAGTTGTCGAACGGCTTGTCGGGGTTCTTCCACGTCCACCACTCGCTCTTGATGTCGTCCGGGTCGCTGATCGTCCAATTCGGCGTACGGGCCAGGGCGATGCGCGTCACGGCACCGTCCGTTCCCACCATCCAGACGTTGCGCGGCGCCCAGTCGAGGTCCACGTGCCAGACCTTCTCCGGCTCCGGGATGAGATTGTTGCTCCCCTGCTTCCAGCCCGTCACCGCCTCCGAACCGCAGATGACCGCCGGCCCTTCGCCCCAAGACGGGTCTCGGGTCAAGATGATGGGGGCGTCCGCAGTGCCCGACTCATTCGCGTTCAGCTCGCCGCGGTAGTCAACGCCCTGCTTGAAGACATAGGTTTGCACGCCTTTGCAGACCTTCGCCTTGCTGCCGGCGTTGGGGTCCCAAGGGTGGTGCTTCCAGGGCGTCTGCTTCGAGAGGCCATCGTTGGCGTCGTTGCCGGACTCGAAGTCAAGGTAGCGGACCGACTCGCCCGCCTTGAACTCGAAGGGCTCCGGCGCCCACTCCAGATCGCCGGTTGTCAACACCTTCGCCTGCGGCTCCCG
This sequence comes from Verrucomicrobiota bacterium, assembly GCA_050012855.1. Taxonomy (GTDB): domain Bacteria; phylum Verrucomicrobiota; class Verrucomicrobiia; order Limisphaerales; family J093; genus JAJXZJ01. The sequence goes on from JBEKGJ010000073.1 coordinate 12,521, forward strand.
CCAGGACCACCGGGTCACGCTCTGAGCATTCACCACGCCGCGCGCCGCGACCAGCAGGGCCAGCATTGCAATGCACCGCGCCATCTTATTAAGGACGCTCACACTCATGGTGCGTGCAGTCTGCCGAGCGCCGAAGGCGGAGTCGAGCGGCAAGGTTTGCCGGTCTTGGTCGGCTTTGGCCCGGCGTAGGGGCGCAGCCGTGTGGGGTGGCGGGCTTTTGGTGCGGGACTGCTGGAACAACTGGAACCAGCCTGCCTTTGGGATCCGTTCGGCAGCAAAGCAAGTGTTCCCCCGGGTGAATTGCCGCCCCGCAGTGGACCGCCTTGAATGCGGCGTGCCCTCACGGCCACTCCACCTCCAGGGTCATCTTGGGCGCGCCGTCTTCGTGCCGCTCTCGCTGGCTCCGATGTCCCATCCGGCTCCCCGCGGCCGCGGCCGTCCGTCCACGTCGTCGTGGAAGTCATCCAGCGCCTGTCCGGCGGCGATGGCGGGTGTGGCTGCGGCCGTCAAGCGCAGATCACCGGCCGTGAAGTCCCGGAACCAGGACGCTTCGATGCGTTCGAGATTGTTGGCCCGAGGTGCCGGGGGCGCATCGTCACGACGCTGGATCGGCGCGCTGATCAGGTTGTTCCGGAAGACCAGGTTCGAGCTCCCGGCGAAGCGATACTCCATCGGCGCCCAGTAGTTGCGAACGACCACCGTGTTGTTGTCCACGCAGACGTTGGCGGCATATTCCAGCCCGATCCCCACGTCGGTATGCGGGCCGGCGCCATCGTTGAACACCATGTTATTCCGGATGACGCTGGCTCCGCCTTGATGGCCGCCCTCCGCGTTTCCCAAACCAAACCCTATGCCCCGGTCGCAGTTCAGGACCCAGTTGCGCTCGACGACGATGTTCTGCGGGCGGGTGGCACACCTTTTCCAGAAATGAACCGCGTGCTCGGCAATCCCGGGCTGGCCCGCCGGAGTTCGGAGGTTGCGGAACAGGTTGTCGCGCACGACCCAATTGACGCCTTTGTGAATATCGATTCCCCCCGTATAAGACTGGTATGCCCAGCCGTTGGTAAACTCAAAAAGGCACTGTTCGATACAGCCGTCGGTTGCTCCGACCGGATCGGCCTCACTGGATGAGCCTTTGATGAATTGCTGGTTGCAGTTGACGAGCCGGCAATTGTGAACATGCAGACCCGAAACGCTGAAAGGGCGCTCGCCACGGACCTGGATGCCGTGGTGCCGGCAATAGCCGAGGGTCAGATCCGCGATGACCACCTCGTTCGCCGAGACGAGAAACACGCCGGCCACCCTCGCAGTGGGTCCTTCGTCCGGCCCGCGGAGGATCACAGCCTCGCGATGGCCATTGGCACTGCGGATCACCAGCCCCGGGCAGGAAATGTCGAACGCCGGAACATCCAGCAGATAAGTGCCGTCCTCCAGCAGGAGGGTCGCTGCGACTTTCGCGCGGTTGGCGGCGTCGAGGGCGGCCTTGAACTCCACCACACTGGCCACACGGTGGACCTCGCCTCGGGTGAGGGTCAGGGGTTGGCCCGTTCCAGGCGCTGCCACAAGACGAGCCGGCAACGCCGCCCAAAGGCTCAGCGAGCCAAGGACAGCGAGCGCGGTAGGACGAACAACACGTTGCTTTCCGGGCATGGTGCGACGGTGCCAGGCAGGACGGCTTTCGTTCGCAGCGTTCCTATTCTTGCCGGGCACTTTTGGGCGGGATCAATGCTTCGCGAACGGGCTGAACCCATTTCTGGCTCGCCATGTCGAAAAGCACAAAATCTCCGGCAAATTGCCAATACGCCCAGCTCCAACCCCGCTTCTCGGCCTGGCGGGCAACGAAGGCCGTCCAGCGGGCGCGCGAATCCATGGCCCCCTTTTCGTATGCCCCAAATTCACCGAGGTAGATGGGGCGATTCTGCTGCCGGGCCCAGACCTGCACCTTGTCAAAGTCCTGCTCGATCGCCTGGCGATCCCGCTCGGTACCCGGCCAGGTGACGCCGGTTTTGTCCCTTTGCCCCGTCCAGGGCGTTCCCTGGTGCGTGAACTCGAACGGATCATAATAATGGAAAGTCACGATCAGATTCCGATCCTCCTCCGGGAGATGCAGCGACTCCAATTGTTTGAAACCGTTCCAGGGGTCAGGTCCGATGATCACGGTGCGCGCCGGATTGGATTTTCGGATGATGGCCAGGGCCGCGTGCCAGTAATTGCTCCAGGATTCGTGGGTAAACTTGGGGGCCGGCTCGTTGAGAATCTCGAACAACACCTCGGGCGGACGCCCCTGGCAGTGGTCGGCGATAGCGGCCCAACTCGCCAGAAATTCACTTTCTTTGCCGACGGGATCCGGTGAAATCGCCAGGTCGTCGTGATAATCGAGAATCACCAGCAGCTTGTTGGCCAGCGCCTGGTCAACCGCCCAATCGAGCGTGCTGAAAAACTCCGGCCGCAATTTGTCCTGCGCGTCGGGCTTGCCATCGCGGAGCGGGTGGAGGTTGATGCGCACGTGGCTGAACCCGGCTTCGTGAATCAGCTTGAAATGTTCATCCTTAAAGTTGCCGCGCGCGCGATCCCGCCAGAGCGCGTCCCAGCCGATGATGTTCACGCCCCGACCCAGCCGTTCGTTTTGCTGGCGGGCGTCCGCCGCGACGGCGGGCATCAAGCAGGTGAAGGTGATCGCCGCCAAGGCGGTCGCCACAATGGGTTTCATCGTGCTGGGAAGGGTGAGCCAATGCCGAGGAGTCATGCCAGTCATAATTATGCGTGAGGAAATCATTGGCGGAACCACGGCACAAGCCCAACTTGGTCCTCCGGCACGGCCTGAATCTCGGTCGGGGGCAGGTTGGGCTGCGTCCCGGCCCATCATTCGTAGCTTGTCTGGGTGGCTGCCCGACCGCTGGGCGGGCAGTTCTCGCGGTCGCGGCGCGGCGGCCCACGAACCACCGGTTCCGCTGGAGGGTGACCGGAAACAAACCCCTGCGGCGCGAGCCTCGTGGCGAGTCGAGACACGAATTCCCCAAACCCTCACGAATTCGACCCTCGCACTTCGCACTTCGCAACTCTCCCGGACCTTGGCCTAAATCGCGTCCTATTCGACGCGAATCCGGTAGAACCGGGTCGGGTTCGTCGCTGCGCTGTCGGTGAGCGTGATCGTGCCGCCTGTGCCCGCCACTGTTTGAACCGCCGTCCAAGCCGTGTCCGTGAAGGCATTCTTGTATTGGAGGGCATAATTGAGTCCGGTCACCGTTGTGACCGAGACACTGAAGGCTTGGCCGGCCAAGGTTGGATTGGCAACGGTGGGTGACGGAATCTCAACGATATCAGCCGTGGTCGTCGGCTGGGTCAGCGTGTAGTTGCCCGCCTCGCTGCCACTTAACGTCAGCCCGCTGATCGTCACGACCTTGTTCGTGCCTGCGTTCTTGTCGGCAAACGCGCCGGTGGCTCCAGTCGTCACCAGCGTGACGTCAGCCACGTCGGCGGGCAACCGGCCATTGAGCGCAGCACTGGCGGTGTTGATCGTCGCGCTCGTTGTGCCGTCATACGTCTTGTTGGCCGCAGTGATCCCGGCGACGGTCAACCCCTTCGGCGTGATGTTGGCAGTGAGCGTCGTCACTGCCAGCGTGTAGTTGCCCGCATCCGCGCCACTCAGTGACAGGCCGCTGACTGTCACCGTCTTGCCCGTGCCCGCGTTCTTGCCAGCAAAAACTCCCGCGGCGGTGCCAATGACGGAGACTACATCGCCGGCGATCACTCCCGACAATCCTGGCGTTCCGGTGAGCGTAGCGGCCGTGGTTCCATCGTAAACCTTGCTGCTGGCCACCAGACCGGTGGCCGTCAGTGCCGCCGGCGTGACGCTGGCGGTCAGGGTGAGCACACCAAGTGAGTAGTTGCCCGCATCCACCCCGGCCAGAGCCAATCCACTCACGGTGACCGTCTTGTTGGTGCCCACATTCTTGTCGGCAAACGCGCCTGCGGGGGTGCCATTGACAGAAACCGTTTCGTTGCCAATGACGCCCGACAAGGCTGGCGTCCCGGTGAGGGCGGTTGAAGTTGTCGCGTCGTAAGGCCTGCTGTTCGCAGTCAGCCCGGTGATGGTCAGCCCCTTCGGTGTGATGTTTGCCGTAAGCGTCGGCTCAGTCAGCGTGTAGTTACCCGCATCCGCCCCAGCCAGCGAGAGTCCGCTGACCGTCACCGGTTTGCGGGTTCCCACGGTCTTGTCGGCAAAAACTCCCGTGGCAGGGCCACTGACGGAAACCACGTTGCCAGCGATTACCCCCGACAATGCGGGTGTGCCAGTGAGCGTGGCCGTCGTGCTCGCGTCGTAAACCTTGTTGGCGGCAGTAATTCCGGTGATCGTCAGCCCGGCCGGCGCAATGCTCGCCGTGAGCGTCGGCTGCGTCAGGGCGTAGTTGCCGACGTCAGTTCCCGCGAGCAGCAGGCCGCTAACGGCTACGCTCTTGCCCGTGCCCACGCTCCTGTCGGCAAAGACTCCTGTAGCCGTGCCGCTCACGGACACCACGTCACCAGCGATCACTCCCGACAATGCTGGCGCCCCGGTGACTGTGGCCGCCATGGTTCCGTCATAGACCTTGCTGTTAGCCACCAGCCCAGTGATCGTCAGCCCCGCCGGCGTGATGTTCGCCGTGAGCGTCGGCTGAGTCAGCGTGTAGTTGCCGGCGTCAGTTCCCGCGAGCGCAAGGCCGCTGACCGCTACGCTCTTGCCGGTGCCCACACTCTTGCTGCCAAAGGCGCCTGTGGCCGTGCCGCTGACGGACACGGCATCGGTGCCAATCATTCCCGCGGCTACCGGCGTCCCGGTGATTGTGGTCGCCGTGGTTCCGTCATAGACCTTGCTGTTGGCCACCAGCCCAGTGATCGTCAGCCCCGCCGGCGCGATGTTCGCCGTGAGCGTCGGCTGAGTCAGCGTGTAGTTGCCGGCGTCAGTTCCCGCGAGCGCAAGGCCGCTGACCGCTACGCTCTTGCCGGTGCCCACACTCTTGCTGGCAAAGGCGCCTGTGGCCATGCCGCTGACGGACAGGACATCGCCAGCGACCACTCCCAACAACGCTGGCGCCCCGGTTAACCTGGCTGCCGTGGTTCCGTCATAGACCTTGCTGTAGGCTGCCAAGCCGATGACTGTCAGCCCTGCTGGCGTGATGTCAACCGTGAGCGTCGGCTGAGTCAGCGTGTAGTTGCCCGACGCGCTGCCGGTCAACGCCAGCCCGGAAACCGTCAGCGTCTTGCCCATGCCTACGTTTTTGTTCGCAAATGCGCCGCTGGCTCCGGTGCACACAAGTGCCACGTTGCCCGCGTCGGCAGGCAGCACGCCGTTGGGCGTGGCGTTGGTGGTGTTGATTGTCGCGCTCGTAGTGCCGTCATACACCTTGTTGGCCGCAGTGATCCCTGTCACCGTCACCGCCGCCGGCCCCACCGTCAGTGTCCCGGACGCCGAGCCCGTGTAATTGGGATCATTGACAGTGCCCACCACTTTGTAACTGCCCGCCGCCGTCGGCGCCGTGGTGCTGCCGTTGTAGGTCAGGGTCACGCTCAGCCCCGGTGGTGTTGTGGTTGCACTGGCCGATTTAGGGGTACCATCGTAGGTCTGCGCCAGGTTACCAAGCGTCACCGTGGCCGTGACGTTGCTGATGTAAACCGCGATGTTCGTTGTGATTGCCCCCCGCGAAACCGTCACGCTCTGATTGCTTGGAGACGCCCACCCCGCAACCGGCTTGAACTCAATCACCGCGTTGGTCGTGTTGGTCGTGTACAACGCACACACTTGCCACCCGTTGGTCGTCAGGCCCAAATAAGCGTCACGCCCGACCAAACGCCAGCCTGCTCCCGAAGCCACTGCCTGTGCCGGTTCGATCTGGCACTGAATATACCCTTGATTGTACCATTCGTCCGAGTTGTCTTCGGACGAGCCGGTAGGGATACCGCCATTGCTGCCGTTGTTGATTGCGAATGTCCAGTTGGTTCCGGCGGCCCCGGTGGTTTGGGCCTGCCAGATCAGGTTCGTGACGTTGCTGTCGATCGCCCGCACGGCTGACGCATAGGGCTGCGTCCCATGATACAGCGTCCCCACATACACTCCCGCGGCGTAGTTGGAGCCGTTGAATTCCACATACAACGGTCCCCCGCTGTTGCCTGGATAACTCAACAGCCAAGAAGCCGTGTACACCTGCTGCCCGCTCACCAGCTCCGGCGCCAAAGCCAGCGCATCGGCTTGCGGTCCAGTGACATACATCGAGCCTGGCATGATACTAGCGTCGCCGAAATACGATCCGTCCACGGGGTACCCCACCAGCATCTTCTCATCCGCGCCCGTCAGCCACGGGTTGGGCACCGCATCCGAGGACAGATAGCCCGCGTAGCCTCCGCCCGCCACCGGCGTCGAAAAATACAGCACCGCCACGTCCAGGTTCCGCGACTGCGGACTGGACTGATCCACGGCGTTCGTCCCGAGGGGCGGCAGGTCATTCGTCCGTTGCGCCGCGTAGCCGCTCAAGATCAACGATCCCCGCGCCGACATCGGCACCTGGGCCGCCTGATCCGCTCCCTGCTGGAAGTACCAGTAAACATTACCGACGTAGGACAAGCTCCGATCGTTGAACAAGAGGTGCGCCGCCGTCAGCACCACGTTCGTCTGCACCGCCACCCCGCTGCCGAAGCCGACATCCGACTGCAACTGGCCGTTAAACCCGTAGGGTGAATTGGTGATGCTGTCGGCCGGGACGGGCTCCGGCAGCGAAAAGCCGGTCGGCTTTGCGGCAAAGAGATACTTCACCGACAGGTTGCTGACCTTCCCCGCATCCACCTCCACTGGCCGATTGGTGGGCCAAGCGTAGCCACTAACCGGGGCGAACTCAACCACGTAGTTGCCCGGCAACAGGTTGGTGAAGCCTGACGGGCAAAACGCGGTGGTGTCCCCCAAGAGGCGCCACCCGGCCCCGGGAGGCGGGTTGGGCCCCAAATCTACATTCAGTGTGCCTGCTGTAACGATCGTGGGATAATACCGGTTGGTCAACGACACCACTGTGTTCGACACCAGTATGCCCGACAGGGCTGGTGGAATCGGCAGGTATCCCGACACCTGACGAAACTCGATCGTGTAACTGCCCGTCTCCAGGTTGCTCGCCACCGTGCCGCTGTCGCGCCAGCGCAGTTCCCACGGAAAGCGCCATTGCCCGTTGGCCTCAGCCGGAAGCAGTGTCATCTGGAGTTGTCCAGTCATGGTTGGCAGCGGATAGACCACCGGTTGGGCCGGAAACCAAGCAGTAAGCACTCCCTTGCGGATCGTGTTGTTGTAGGAATCAGCGACGTACAGGTAGCCGCCGCTGTCCACCGCGATGTCTTCAGGATAGTTAAACCGCGCGTCGCTCCCGGTCCCATCCGCACTGGCGTAAACGCCTGCCGCTCCGGCCAGCGTCGTCACCACCCAATTCGTCCCAACCGGCCTCGCCTTCCGGATTGTGTTGTTGCCGCTGTCCGCCACATAGACGTTGGTCCACTGGTCCACCGCCACACCGGAGGGAGAACTGAACCGTGCGTCGCGATTCGTCCCGTCCGCGCTGCCAGGGCTGCCCGCCTGCCCGGCCAGCGTCGTGACCACCCAATTCGTGCCAACCGGCGTCACTTTCCGGATTGTGTGGTTGCTTTTGTCCGCCACATAGACGTTGCCCGCGCTGTCCACCGCCACGCCGGAAGGAGAATTGAACTGCGCGTCGCGATTCGTCCCGTCCGCGCTGCCAGAAACGCCTGCCGCTCCGACCAGCGTCGTCACCACCCAATTCGTGCCAACCAGTGTCACCTCCCGGATCGTGCCCAAGTCCGCCACGTAGATATTGCTCGCGCTGTCCACCGCCACGCCGGAGGGAGAATTGAACCGCGCGTCGCCATTTGTCCCGTCGGCGAAGCCAAAACTGCCTGCCACTCCCGCCAGCGTCGTCACCACCCAATTCGTGCCCACCGGTGTCACCACCGGCGTCACTTGCCGGATGGTGCAGTTGTCTTTGTCCGCCACATAGACGTTGCCCGTGGTATCCACCGCCACGCCGGAGGGAGAATTGAACCGCGCGTCGCTATTCGTCCCGTCCGTGCAGCCGGGACTGCCCGCCTGTCCGGCCAGCGTCGTCACCACCCAATTCGTGCCAACCAGCGTCACGTTCCGGATCGTGTGGTTGTCTTTGTCCGCCACATAGACGTTGCCCCCGCTGTCCACGGCCACGCCTTGAGGGCGATCAAATTGCGCGTCGCTGGCCACGCCATCGGCGGTGCCTGGTTGGGTGGATCCCGCCCAAGTGCTGATGGTGTAAGGCGTGCTGTAATTGGTCTGCGCCCGCGCCGGCAGAGTCAAACAGGTCAAGGTTGTCGCGAGCAGCGCCCAACGGCCCTGACTCCCCAAGGCCTTCAGGCAGGGCGACCCGATGACAATCCGCGCGTCCATGACAGGTGCTATTCACATGGGGTGCTACTGCTTTGGGCGGCCAAATGCAAGCCGTAACCCAAATTCTGTAACCCAAATCCTCGCCTAAGCACATGGCGACAAAAAAAAGCGGTGTCCTCCGCCCAGGCGGCGCTCGTTTTTCCGCGCGACCGCTCAAAATCCTCGCCTTAACCACCCAAAACCTCCCCAAGTGCCTTATTGCTAGACACTTCCTCCATCCCGCATTCTCTAGTGCGGGCCGTCAAAACGCGTTGCGGGCGGCCCCCTAACCACCGGGCCTCCCCAGAGCCTTGGCGGCGGTCGCCTGCGTCGGCAACGCCAACACGCTCCATACTTTCTGCATCCGTCGCAGCGCCGCCGCGTTGTGGCACAGCCGCAAACCCATCACGCAGTTGTTCCGGTTCATCCGCCCGGCCACATGGATCAGCAACAACCGAAACCGCTTCAGCCGGGCCGTCCGCTCCTCCCCCTCCAAACACAATCCCTTGATCGCGCTGATGATATTATAGGTCAGCAGCGCGATCTTGAACCACGCCGAGTTGACCCCGAAACGCTGGCTGGGCACGTGGCCCCCGCCCAATTCATTCTTCACCTCGTCATGGGTGTGTTCCACCGTCCCCGCCTTCTCCCGATGCCAGGCCAGCAAGCGCCCCCCCTCCGTCCGCTCATTGGTGATGACCGCGTGAAAATGCCGGTCGCTCCCGTCCCCAAACAACACGCCCTGCGGTTTGAGCAAACGCAGTCCCACATACCGCAGCGGCTGGCTCTCCTGGCGCTCGTACTTGTCCCCAGGCACAAAGTCCACCTCCCCCCACTGCCGCAAGGTCC
>JBEKGJ010000074.1:0-19623 GCA_050012855.1 Verrucomicrobiota bacterium
TCGCGCCAGCCCGAACCAAATGGGATCGATGGCGAGACCAGTAATGGCGAGGCGGACCAGACTACCGATTAGAACCGGCTGGCTGGAAGCGGTCTGGCCGAGGGCGAACAGAACCCTCAGATCGGCCCGGGCCGTCTCCGGATGACCGGCTTCGAGTTGAATGCAGGCGGAGGCGCGGAACGGATAGACCAAGGCCTTCAACGAAGCCAAACGCGGCAGGGCGCGAGCGGGATCGAAGGCGTTCGTTTCAAGAATGACATAAGGCCGGCGGGCCGCCGTGCGCAGTTCGTCCATTTCGACCTCGTGCTGCCGCAACAGGAACAGCAGGTCTTCCATGGGTGTTCCCGGCGGGCGGGCGCGCAACGCAAGCCAGTCCGGGTCCGCGATGCGCGGAAGCGGGAAATTGTCCGCGCTGCTTCCTTGGCCCTGGGCCGGCGCTGGCGTCCCGCTTGCGCCGCTTTTCACCAGGCCATAGCGTTCGGCCATTCGCCGGTCCATCTGCCCGGTGTCTTGCACTCGCAAGCGCTGCTGCCATTCCACGGGCTCGGGAACAGTTCCGGACCGCCAATCGCCACCCGCCCCACTGTAAGAGGCCCACTGCCACATGTATTTCGGGAGCCCCGAGGTCGAGTTGGTGCCCTCCGCCGCCGGTTCGTTGGTGGCGTCCGTCCGCCGGTTCATCCAGTCCACGAGGAATGGCGTCCTGGCGAAGTTCTGGTCGTCGGGTACCGCAGACGGAGCGATGGCCGACCAGTCCAGTTTCTCTCCTCTGGCTTCGAGCTCCCTTTTGCACGCGTCCCAGGTGCGTTTGCCCCGGTAGTTTTCTTCCGCGAACAGCAAAGCACCGAGGGTCACCAGGGCGGCCAGCAGGAACGCGATGCGTTTGAGCCATTTTTTTCATATCGTAACGAGTTAAACCACCGCCGAGGTGCGACGTGAACCGTGACAGCGGAACTAAAAGCGCCAAGGACCGCTGCGGCGACTTGTCGGCGGCATGGTTATTGGCCAATCTTCGCCAGCTCCGTGTCGGCTAACTTTTTGAAGCTCCGACCGACAAGCCGAAGGATGTCCATACAATCTGGACTATCGAGAGCCGTGCCGCACTCCTTCAACGACGTAAAATACTTCCGTGCCAGCGCCACGTCGCCTTTCGAGGCGGCATCGCGCCCCGCCCCTGCCACGGCAGATGCCAATTGCTTGAATGAAGCAAGCTGTGCCGTCAGCTCGCTGGACTTCGCTTGGCGGTCGGCGTCTGAAAGTGCCTTGAACTGGTTTTCGTTGAGGCTCAATGCCGAACCCGCCGCAAATAATGGGCGGGCACTCCAATCTGCCGCCAGAAAACTACTCACTGCCGCTGCCTTCTCACCCTGCTGCCAAGCTGTCAGTGCTGGCTGCGAGACGGGTGATGACGATGATGCAGCGTCTGCCTGTGCCGTTGGCGGCGTAGCGGAACTGCCCGATGAACTATTCTTCTTACCACAGCCTGCTATCAAAATAGTGGCTGCCATAACTCCAGTGATGATTGCGTTTTTCATAAAGTGTAATGCCGCCAATCATGCGGAGAGGATGCGCCGATGCGTGTCGCCCTCGACCAGCCGGAGCGCCGTCGAATAGACTGGGTCAACGTGCGGAGGTTCGGAGGTCGGTTTCATCGGTTCGGTTCTGTCCTTCACGGCAAACCCTGTGGGCTAAAGTCGCTGACCGTTAAGATTGCAGACTGTAGCCGTCGCAAATCGTTCAGGTCCTTCGCGTTCTCGGCCAGCTTCCAATAGCTGGTCTTGGGGCTGAACTTCTTGGGCCATTGCCAGGCCCATTTCTCGGCATGGCCGTCGGCAAAGGACAGCACCCCCAACTGCCCATGCCGTCCCGCCGCCAGGTTCACCCAGCGAGTGTCCGGGTAGGGCCAGACCAGGAAATGCGCGTCGTCAATCGAATCGTCCGCCTCGTCCACGAACACGAAGAGCTTCGCCGGGTTCGGGATGGCTTCGGCCCGGTCCACCGTGTTCTGCACCTCGTTGGTCCGCCCGCCCAGATTCCCGTTCATGGAGTAGCTCCGCGTCCGTAACAGCGACGGATGGCCCACGACCGTCGAATGGTCGGCTGGACAATGGTAAAGGGCCACCGATCGGTTGTAGTCGTATTTGAACAAAAGGCCCTCCGCAATGGGCATGAAATTCGTGTCGTTGGGCGCGCTGCTGGAGCCGATCCAGGAATCGGGCGAACTGCGCCACACACCGTTCCAGACAGAGCGGTTGGGCGGCACCAGGCCGTGGTTGTCGTCCACGTACATCTGCCAGCAGATCTGGAGCTGCTTGAGGTTGTTCAGGCAGGCAATACCCGTGGCCTTGCCCTTGGCGCGGCTGATCGCCGGCAGGAGCAGCCCAGCGAGGATTGCGATGATCGCGATGACCACGAGCAACTCGATCAGAGTGAACCCCAACGCCGCAACCCATGTTCGTCTCAGTGGACCGCTAAAAGTTTTCATTTGTCCAAAAATCCATTTCTGGCTTCCGCCGGCCAGTTGGCGCTCAACACCCGAGTCGTTCCATTATTCCAAAGGGCCACTTGTGCCGGTTGAGGCAGGCTCATTTCACCGGCTCGCTGCGCCAGACCCAGTCGCCCTGGCCCCGGTTCCTGATTCGCCCCAGGTCGTCAACGTCCACGCGACCGCCATCGTCCTTCAGATTCGCCCCAACGGAGTAAAGAATGAAGCGGTCCGGTGCGTCGCGGCGATACTTCAACGGTTCGCCATTCACCGGATCTGGCGGAAGGCGGTCTATGAACCGCGGCGTCAGTCCGTCCAGCTTCTCCGGGTAACTGCCGGTGGCGAGGCGATGTCGTTCCAGCGCGCAGGCGACGCGGGCGAGCGACACCGCGGCTTGTCCGTAAGCTGCTCTTTCCAGCGATTTGGACAATGCGGGCAGGAGCATGCGGGCCAGGCTGTTGTAGAGCGTTCGCTTTCCCAGGGAGGCGCGGACCTCCTGTTCCAGGTTGGTGGAAAGCCGAACGGACGGCCCGGCCGGATTGAGTTTATCGATGAGAACTTGGGTCGTGCGCACCAAGCTGGCCAGGTTCTGGTAGCGAAAAGCTCCCGGCAAGGATCGCATCGTCCGGTCTGGAGCTGGCCCTGCTCTGCCGTTCGTTCCCACGCTTTGCACCGCCCGGTCCGACTCAGACGGTTGGCCGCCCTCGCCCAACGCGGCGAGGGCATAGGTCCGGTCGCCGCGCAGACAGTGCTGAAAGTCAGCGACGATGTTTATGTTCGCCAGGCTCGTCTCCAGTTCTGCCAGTTGGGCGTCCTGCCAGCGATGTCGCGCCAGCCCGAACCAAATGGGATCGATGGCGAGACCAGTAATGGCGAGGCGGACCAGACTACCGATTAGAACCGGCTGGCTGGAAGCGGTCTGGCCGAGGGCGAACAGAACCCTCAGATCGGCCAGGGCCGTCTCTGGATGACCGGCTTCGAGTTGAATGCAGGCGGAGGCGCGGAACGGATAGACCAAGGCCTTCAACGAAGCCAAACGCGGCAGGGCGCGAGCGGGATCGAAGGCGTTCGTTTCAAGAATGACATAAGGTCGGCGGGCCGCCGCGCGCAGTTCGTCCATTTCGACCTCGTGCTGCCGCAACAGGAACAGCATGTCTTCCATGGGTGTTCCCGGCGGCCGCGCGCGCAACGCAAGCCAGTCCGGGTCCGCGATGCGCGGAAGCGGAAAACTGTCCGCGCTGCTTCCTTGGCCCTGGGCCGGCGCTGGCGTCCCGCTCGCGCCGCTTTTCACCAGGCCATAGCGTTCGGCCATTCGCCGGTCCATTTGCCCGGTGTCTTGCGCTCGCAAGCGCTGCTGCCATTCCACGGGCTCGGGAACAGTTCCGGACCGCCAATTGCCAGGTGCCCCACTGTAATAGGTCCATTGCCACTGGTATCTCGGGAGCCTGGACGTTGAGTTGGTGCCCTCCTCTGCCGGTTCGTTGGTGGCGTCCGTCCGCCGGTTCATCCAGTCCACGAGGAAAGGCGTCCTGGCGAAGTTCTCGTCATCGGGTACCGCGGACGGAGCGATGGCTGCCCAGTCCAGTTTCTCTCCTCTGGCTTCGAGCTCCTTTTTGCAGGCCTCCCAGGCGCGTTTACCGCGATAGTTTTCTTCCGCAAACAGCAGGGCGCCGAGGGTCACCAGGGCGGCCAGCGCGAACGCGATTCGTTTGAGCCATTTTTTCATATCAAGCGGAGAGGATGCGCCGCCGGGCGTCGCTGCGCGGACCGGGATTGGTCCGGCGGGGACGCTCGGCGGCCGGCGGGGCCGTTGGAGTTTCCGAGAGCAGGTCGAACTGGGGTTCCTCCGCCAGCCGGCTGAACAGAACGTAGCCATTAATGCTGCCAGCAAAGCGTGGGCCGCCGGCGGACAGCGGCGGAGCGGCGGCGTAGTTCAGCGCGAGGATGACCACCCATGTGGCCGCCAGGCCGGCCCAGGCCACCGGCGATGGCCAGAGCCACTCCGTCCACCAAGGTCGAGGGGTGAGGGGCGAGGGGCGAGGTTCGAGTGTTGAGGGTTGAGAGGAATCCAGGATTGCATCGCGCCAGGCGGGTGGCACCGGGCGGAGTGGTTGGCGGCGGAGCCGTTGTTCGAAATCATCCAGGTTCATCGGATTTCCTCGTAAAGGGGACGCAGCCGCGTCCGGAGTTTGTCTAGGCCATAGCGATACCGGCTGGCGGCCGTGTTTAACGGAATGTCGAGGACGTCGCCGATCACCTCAAAGGTCAACCCTTCCCAAAGCTTCAAATGCACGACCATGCGCTGGTCGGCGGGCAACTCGGCCAGCGCGGCGTCGAGTTCGTGGCGGAATACCGCGTCGTCCGGATCAGCCGCCGCCGCGAACAACCCCTCGCTCTCGGTCGCCAGCCGGTCCACGGCGCGCGCGCGGGTGTCGCGCCGGCGAACCCAATCCACGGCGAGGTTGTGGGCGAGGCGGAGGAGGAAGGCGCGTTCGTCGCGGACGCCGGCGAGCAGGTCGGGGCGCGTCGCCAGCCGACGGAAGATTTCCTGCAACAGGTCGCGGGTGTCGGCCTCGTCGCGGGTGAAATTCAGCAGGATCGCGAACAGCGCCGAGGCGTGTTCGTCGTAGAGCCGTTCGAGTTCAGACGCGGCCATGCTCTGGAACAGGACGCGCCCGGCCGTGGGCTTTGTCTAACCGATTCGTCACCCGCGGCGCGCGCAACGCACCGTCATTTGCCCGTGGTGGGGCGCCGGTAAAGCTTGTGGATCGCTGCTTGGTCGGTCGGCTTGATCAGCATTTCATCCACGCAGACGTGCGGCGGGCGGCTGGCAACCCACACCATTGCCTCGGCGATGTCCTCGGCGGTTAGTGGCTGAATGCCTTCATAGACTTTCGCGGCGCGGGCGGCGTCGCCCTTGAAACGGACGAGGGAAAACTCGGTTTCGGCGAGGCCGGGATCAATCGTCGCCACGCGCAGTCCGGTGCCACAAAGCTCGAGGCGCAACGCCCGGGTGATCTGGAGTTCCCCGGCCTTGGCGGCGCAATACACGGCCCCGCCCTCGTAGGCGACATGGCCGGCGATGGAGCCGATGTTGATGATCGTGCCCCGTTGTTGCGGCAGCATGAGCGGGAGGACGGCGCGGGTGACCCGGAGGAGGCCGAGCACATTCGTCTGCAGCATCGTCTCCCAATCGGCGTCCTTGCCCGCGGCGACGGGATCGAGCCCATGCGCGCCGCCGGCGTTGTTGATGAGAATGTCCACGCGTTTGGTGACCGTCCGCGCCCACTCGACGAAGGCGTTGACGCTGGCGGTGCTGGCGACGTCGAGCGGCTGGAACTTCGCTTCGGGCGCACCGGCGGCGCGGGCTGATCTGGCGACGGCTTTCAGCTTGTCAACCCGTCGGGCGCCGAGCAGCAACTTGGCGCCTTCCCGGGCGAAGGCGATGGCGGCAGCGGCGCCGAAACCGCTCGAGGCGCCGGTGATGAGAACCCATTGACTGGCGAGTGGTGAAGCCATGAAAGACCTTTGGTGAAAGACAGGCGCAAGATGGTGCGCGATAGAGGATTTGAACCTCTGACCCCTTCCGTGTCAAGGAAGTGCTCTACCCCTGAGCTAACCGCGCATCAACTACTTGCAGCGGTCGGCGGCACCATCTGAAACCGTGTTTTCCCCCGCGTGTGACCGCTTGGTGTGACCCCGTCGCACCAGACGGAAGAGGGCGCCAACGCTGCCGAGACGATCACCGTAAAACGTCTCTCTCGCCGGGGCAAGGTTTTTTGGCTCGCAGGTCGTGCGCCTGCGGACTGGGGACGCGTGATTCAGGCTGGCTTGTCACCGGAGGCTGTGGCACGATGATGCCGAACCCGAAATTATTTTTGCCCCATGTATAAAATCATCGGAGACGACCAGAAGGAATATGGGCCGGTCAGCGCCGAAGCCCTGCGTGATTGGATTGCCCAACGCCGCGTCGTTGCCGGCACGCTCGTGAAGGCGGAGGACGCCATCGAGTGGAAGCCCGTGCGCGAATTGCCCGAGTTCGAGGACGCCCTCGCCGCCGCACCGCCACCACCGGTCGCGCTGGCCGGGCCGCCGCCGGCCGCTCCCGGTGTGATCGTTCCTCCCGCCGAACCGCCCCGGACCAGCGGGTTGGCGATCGCCTCGCTGGTCTGCGGCATCCTGGGGCTCTGCACGGGCATCACCGCGTTGGTCGGGCTGGTGCTGGGAATCGTGGCGCTGGTCAAAATCTCGAGGAACGAGGACCGGATTGGCGGCAAGGGCCTCGCGATCGCCGGCACCTGCGTATCCGGTTGTGTCCTCGCCCTCCTGCTGCTGATGATCCCCATCGAACTGGCCGTGATGCTTCCCGCCCTCAGCCAGGCAAAATCGAAGGCCCAAACCATCATGTGTCAAAACCAGTTGAAGCAACAGGCCCTGGCCGTCCACATGTACGCCGACGATAACAACGGCGTGCTTCCCTCCGGCGGCAAGTGGTGCGACGCGCTCAAGCCGTATCTGGGCGGCGCCGCGCTCCTTCGTTGCCCGGCCGACAACCCCGCCGCGCGTTGCAGCTACGCCTTCAACGCCCGGCTCAGCGGCCTGAAGTTGGACAAAGTGAATCCCCGGACGGTCGTGCTGTTTGAGAGCAGCGGCGGCTGGAATGCGGTCGGTGGACCGGAACAGATGACCTCACGCCACGGTCGGATCATCCTCGTCGCCTTCGCCGACGGTTCGGTGCAGCAATACCATGGCGATCCGCGCGAGTTGCGCTGGGATCCTTGAGCGCCGCTCCGCTCCATTCCCGTCTTCGTGTCATGGATAACACGGAAGCCCTGGTCGCCCTCAATTTGATCGAGCACGTTGGCCCGGTGCGCACGCGGCACCTGCTCGACCATTTCGGCGATGCCCCGGCCATCCTCCGCGCCTCACGCGCCCAACTGCTCCAGGTCCACGGCATTGGCGAGGACACCGCCGACGCCATTGCCGGATGGGAAAAAACGGTTGACCTGGGCAGCGAGCTGCAGCGGGTTCGGGATTTCGGCTGCCGCATCCTCACGCAGGCCGAGGCCGAATATCCCGAGCTTCTGCGCCAGATTTACGATCCGCCGATCGTGCTCTACGTCAAGGGCAGCCTGACGCCTCGCGACAAGAACGCCGTCGCCATGGTCGGCTCCCGGCGCACCACGCATTACGGCCAGGAAACTGCCCGCAAGCTCGCCTACCAGCTCGCCTACACCGGTGTCACGGTGGTGAGCGGCGGCGCGCGGGGCATTGATACCGCGGCGCACCAGGGCGCGCTCAGCGCCAAAGGGCGCACCGTGGCGGTGCTGGGCACCGGCATCAACCTGGTGTTTCCGCCCGAGAATGCCGAACTCTTCGAGCGCATCGTCGCCAATGGCGCCGTCATCACCCAGTTCCCCTTCAACCGCCCGGCCGACAAGCAATCCTTCCCCATTCGCAATCGCATTGTGGCCGGCATGACCCTCGGCACCGTCGTCGTCGAAGCCGACCGGAACAGCGGCGCGCTGATCACCGCGGGCATGGCCAACGATTACGGCCGCCAGATCTTCGCCGTGCCCGGCCGCGTGGACTCGCCGTCGAGCAAGGGCTGTCACGACCTGATCAAAAAGGGCGCCAAGCTGTGCGAGGACGTCGAGGACATTCTGAGCGAATTCGAGTACCTGTTTCCGCCGTCCAACCGCCCGTCCGCGCCCGACCAGACCGGCACGCTGCCGGCGTTGACGCTCTCCGACCCGGAACAGGCCGTGTTCGCGCTGCTGGGCGCGGAGGAGAAATCGGTGGACGACGTCATCCACGGCAGCGGCCTGCCCGCCTCGGCGGTATCGGTGGCGTTGTTCAGCCTCGAAATGAAACACCTCGTCCGCCAGTTGCCCGGCAAGCTGTTTGTTCGCAGCAGTTGAGGGGTTCGGCAATTGCCGGGAACGACGCCTGGTGCACGTGAACGCCGGGCACCAAAAGCCGGCCTCGCCCCACCAGCAACCGGCCAGAGAGGCAGGAACCGCGACGGTGGGGCGACGGTGGGGCGTCCTCGCGAACCGGTTCGTCAGAGCCTCACCCCACCAAATCAGGCCACGGCCCGCCTGCGCCGCTACTGATTCTGCCGTTGCGCGAGGATCAGGTCGCGCACGCCCATCGGGTCGGGAATGCCTTCGATCCGCTCCGTGGCATCCACGGTGGCCGCCGTGGACAGGGTCAAATTGCCGATGCCCAACAGGCGGGCGAGGAAGCCCTGGTCAATGTCCACGGAACGAATGTCCCGCGCAAAAAACTCCCGGTAGCACTTCGAGAACACGCCCTGTTCGATGCGTACCCGGCCCGGGTAGATGCGCAAGACAATCGAGGCCCGCCGCCACCAGGCGATGAGGAACGGCACGATCAGCCAGGCGAAAACGAGGAACCAGAAGTAGCCCCACCACGAGGGCCGCACCTCGGCGAGCACGGTCTCGGGATCGGTCGCCGGCCCGGTGCGCTGCGCGGCCACCTCTTGCTCCGCCACCGGGAAACCGCAGTTTGGGCAGGCGTGGGCGACGGTGGACACCGGCTTGCCACATTCAGGACAATTGATCAGGGCCATGCTGTTGTGGCGACCACCTTGCTCCACAAAACGGCGGGAATCAATCCCGTTCGCCACCGTTGCGGGACCGCGACCACCCGGCGCTGACGGGTTTCCGCGGGCAGGCGTGAGTTTTGCACTTGGCAAACGCCGGGGACGTGTCTCACCGTGGCGGCGTGACGCAACCGCTCGCGTTGGTGTTTTACGAGAACCTGCTGATTGGCAACCAAGCGATCAACCGGCTGCAGGAACTGGGCTACCGCACGACCCTGGTGACTGACCCGGGCCGGCTGGTGGATCAGGCGCGCGCCGAGAAGCCGCTGGTTTTCGTCGCCGAACTGGCCGCGGAGAGCGAACGGGTTTGCGAGGCCATCAGCCGCCTGCGGCACCATGCCGAGACGAACCACATTCCGGTACTGGCGTTCGCGCGGCGCGGCGCGGGACGCAAGCAGAAGCGGTTCGAGGAGATGGTCCGCGGCGCGGGCGTCAACCTGTTGGCGGACAAGTCCGGTCTGCTGTCGCAACTGCCCGGCCTGCTCGATCAGGTGCTGGCGGTGGAGTGAGTTCCACCCGCCAGCGGCGGCCGTCGCGCCGGGTTTCCCCCGAAACAAAACCGCCCCGGGCTTATGCTCCGGGGCGGGCGAATCGTCGGTGGGGCAGTTTAGAATCGCTTCGTTACCGTGAGGACAAAGTTATTGCCCTCGGGGCGATATTCGGTCGCGAATTCGCGCGCATAGCGCAGCGAGAGGAACAGCATGGACTTCGGGAAAGCGACGCTCAGCTCCGGGCCGACGCCGAACACGCGGCTCTTGTCGTTGGTTGTGCCGGTCCCGCGGTCGTGGGTCACCTGCTGCTGGTAGTAGCCGATGACGCCGGCGTCAATGGTTTTGATGGCGTTGATGCTTTTGCTCAGGCCCCCTTCGACCGTGTAGTCCTGACCGGGCGTGATGTGGGTGTCGCGCTGTTCCATGTTGAACTCATAGCGGTTGAGCGCGGACACGGCCCAGGTCTTTTCCGCGTCGAGGTAATAGGTCGCGCCCAGGGTGAGCATGTGGCCCCAGAAACCCTGGCCGAGCTTGGCCGGGTTGGACGTGCTGAATTGGCCGGTGGGCGCCCAAAACGCATAGCCGGCACCGATGTCCAGCCGCGTGCAATGCCACGAAAGGAGGAGCGGTTCGACCTGGATGTCGCCCAGGCCGGAGTAAGTGAACTTGGTGCTGCCGATGTCAATCTCGCGATAACCGAATGGGACGATCACGTCCATGCCGTAATTTGCGCCGAGGATTTTGAAATCGGTCATCCAGATCAAACGCGGGGCGTTGACGTAGCCGAAGGCGTCGAACTTCGCCCCGGGCGGGAGCGCCACGTCCGGCGCCGAATTGGCGAAGTAACCGAAGTTGTAATCGCGGAGATACACGCCGGGCGGCGGGAGCGTCGGGCCTTTGATGCCTTCGGCGCCCACCGGGTAATGGCCGGTGGACTGGGCTTGCACGCAGGCGGGCAGGGCGACCAGACCGGCGGCGATCAGGGAGGTGAGGTGGTGGTTCATGATGTGGGGTAGTGGGGTTGGGGGTTGGTTGTGGATTTTAGGTAATGATTTGACTTGTCGGTGGGACGAGCGTCCCCGCGAGCCGGCTCGTCCGAGCCTCGCCCCACCAAATCAGGACATTTCTGGTTTTCAGACATCTTCGAGTTTGCCGGCGAGATAGCTCTCGTAGGCGCTCAGGTCAAGCAAGCCGTGGCCGGACAAGTTGAAAAGAATGACGCGTTTCCGGCCAGCCTCCCGCGCGGCGATGGCCTCCTCGACGACGGCGGCAATGGCATGGGCGGATTCGGGCGCGGGCACAATGCCTTCGGTGCGGGCGAAGAGCGTGCCCGCCTCGAACACCCGGTTCTGGTGGATGGCCTGCGCCTCGATCAAGCCCAGTTTGAGCGCGTGGCTGACCATGGACGACATGCCATGGTAGCGCAGACCGCCGGCATGGATCGAGGGCGGCATGAACTTGTGCCCCAGCGTGTACATCATCAGCAGCGGCGTCGTCTCCGCGGTGTCGCCGAAGTCGTAGCGCAGTTCGCCTTCCGTCAGCGACGGACAGGCGCTGGGCTCGACGGCCACGATCCGATAGGGTTTGCCGTCCTTGATCTTCCGGTGGAGGAAGGGGAAGGCGATGCCGGCGAAATTGCTGCCGCCGCCGGCGCAACCGTAGATCGAGTCCGGTTCCTCACCCGCCAGTTCCATCTGCCTGATGGCTTCCTGGCCAATGACCGTCTGGTGGAGGCAGACGTGATTCAGGACGCTGCCCAGGGAGTATTTCGTGTGCGGATGGGTAACGGTGTCCTCGATGGCCTCGCTGATGGCGATGCCGAGGCTGCCGGGGCAGGTGGGATCCTCGGCCAGGAGTTTGCGGCCGAAGTTGGTCTGGTCGCTCGGGCTGGGATGGACGGTGGCGCCCCAGGTGTGCATCAGCATGCGCCGGTATGGTTTTTGCTGGTAGCTCACCTTGACCATGTACACGTTGCATTCCAGACCGAACAAGCGGCAGGCGAGGGCGAGCGCCGCCCCCCATTGGCCCGCGCCGGTCTCGGTGGCCAGGCGCTGGGTGCCGGCTTCCTTGTTGAAATAGGCCTGGGCCACGGCCGTGTTCGGCTTGTGGCTGCCGGCCGGGCTGCCGCCCTCGTATTTGTAATAAATGTGCGCCGGCGTCTGCAGGGCCTTTTCCAGCCGCACCGCGCGCAACAGCGGCGTCGGCCGCCACAGCGCATAAATCTCCCGCACCGGCTCGGGCACCTCGATCCAGCGGTCGGGACACATCTCCTGCCGGACCAGATTCTCCGGGAAGATGGCGGTCATCATCTCGAGCGAGACGGGCTGTTTGGTTCCCGGATGCAGCGGCGGCGGCAGCGGCTCGGGGAAATCGGCGTTGAGGTTGTACCACTGCCGGGGAATGTCCGCCTGGGTCAGCGTGAAACGAATCGGTTGGCTCATGTGCTTTAAATGGTGCTAACTGCGGCGATATGGTTAACGATTCTCCCCGACCTCGTCAATCCCCCCGTGAACGGTGGACCCGGCGACCCGGCGGCGCGGGACGGCCGGCTGCCGGGCGCCGACTTTCCGCGTCCCCGGCTTGACGCGCCGAGAACTCTGCATAATTGTTCGGATTACAATCTCGTTTGATTCCGTGTTGACGACCATCTGTCCATCGCCCTCGGGCTTGCGCGCCGCCGCCGGTGCACACCCGGACCCCTGACCATGCACCCCACCGGTACCGTTGATTCCATTCTGCAACACAAAGGCCACGAGGTGTGGTCCGTCACCCCGGACCATACGGTGTTCGATGCGATCCGGTTGATGGCGGACAAGAATGTGGGCGCGCTGCTCGTGGTGGAGGAAGGCCGGCCGGTGGGGGTGGTGTCGGAGCGCGATTACGCCCGGAAAGTGGCGCTGCAGGGCAAGCACTCCCGAGAAACCATCGTGCGCGACATCATCAGCGGCCGGTTGATCACGGTAACCCGGGGCCAGACCGTCGCCGATTGCATGCGCCTGATGACGGAGCACCGCATCCGCCACCTGCCGGTGGTCGAGGCGGGAGCGATCCTGGGGCTGATCTCGATCGGCGACCTGGTGAACTGGATCATCAGCTCGCAGAACGCGACGATTGACCAGTTGCGCAGCTACATCAGCGGCGAGTATCCCAACTGAGCGTGGTTGATCGGGGCGGCGCACTACGGGCTTGCCGTGCCCGCGGGTCCAAACTGGCGCGCAGGATTGACCAGCCGTTCGGTGCTGCTGACTTGTGCCAGGTTACCAAACTCGCGCTGGCGTTGGCGGCCAACGTCAGGCATGGTTAAAACAAGTCGGCCACCAAGCCAGGCTGAATCATGGACGACGATCCCCCAATGCTGCCCGCGGAGATTCCGTGGCATCAGATCCCCTTTTTTCGCCGGCTGATCGAGCTGTTCTGCCCGCCGCTGGCGCTGGTGTTGTTGTGGCGCAATCCCCGCCTTTCGCGGCGACACCGCTGGTTCGCCACCGCCGGCTTCCTCGTGTATTGCCTGCCTTACGCCGCCTTGCTGATCGGGGGGGCCATCATGTTGGGCCTGATCGAGGTGGAGTGGAAAGGCGGGTTCGGTCCGTCGTTGGTCCGGCGGAAGACCGCTCCGAATTACGGGCTGCTCGAAAGCAACCGGCAGGCCCAGCGCGAGCGCAGCCGGGTGACGGCGTTTGCGCTCGACACGCCGCCCTTCTGGACCGACTTCCGCGGACCGCGGCGGGATGGGTGCTACGATGAGCAACCCGTGCTGACGGATTGGTCGGGCGGGGGGCCGCCGCTTCTGTGGCGTCACCCGATTGGTGGTGGCTACGCCTCGTTTGTGGTGGCGGGAGGGCTGGCGTTTACGATCGAACAACGCCGCGTCCAGGAAGTGGTGGCCGCCTACGATCTGGTCACCGGCCGGGAGGTCTGGACCTACGCCTACGCCGCGTCATTCCGGGAATGGATGGGCGGCGATGGTCCGCGGGCAACGCCGACCTACCACGACCAGCGCATCTTCAGTCTGGGCGCCACGGGCGACCTCTGTTGCGTGCGCGCGGCCAGCGGCCAACTCGTGTGGCGGAAGAACGTCCTGGCGGACAGCCATGCGCGAAACCTGCATTACGGCATGGCAACCTCGCCGCTCGTCGTAGGGAACCAGGTAATCGTGCTCAACGGGGAACCTGCCCCGGGCAACGGCGTGATCGCCTACGACCGGGTCAATGGCCGGCCGGTCTGGTCGGCGCTGGACGACAAGCAGACCTACACGTCGCCGCTGGCGGTCACGCTCGCGGGCCGCCAGCAGTTGCTGATGGTGACCGCGCGGCGCGTGCTGGGCCTCGAGCTGGACGGTTCCGGCCGCATTCTCTGGGAGTATCCCTGGCATGTGCAGTACGACAACGCGATCTGCACGCCGCTGCTGGTGGGCGCCAACCGGTTCTTCATGTCCGCCGGCTACGGCACCGGTTGCGCATTGGTTGAAATCGTTCCGTCCGGCGGCAGGTTCAGCGCCCGGGAGGTTTGGCGCAACCGGAACATGAAGAACAAATTCAACGCCGCCGTCTTCCGGGACGGGTTCATTTATGGGCTGGATGAAGGGACACTGGCCTGCCTGGACGCCCGGACGGGCGAGCGCCGGTGGCGCGAGGGCAACTACGGTTACGGCCAGCTCCTGTTGGCCGGCGGTCACCTCATCATTCTGGGCGGCGAGGGCGAACTGGCGCTGGTTGAGGCCACGCCCGAAGCCTTCCACGAAGGTGGCCGGGTCCAGGCGTTGAAAGGGAAGACGTGGAATGTGCCGGCCCTGTCGCAAGGCCGGCTGCTCGTGCGCAACGCTGCCGAGATGGCCTGTTTCGACCTGCGGCTTCCCGGCATGAGAACGGATTCGCCGCGCGCTCCGATTCGCTGACCTTGCGTCTCCTGCCCATGAAAACGATCACGGTTCTGCTTGATGCGCTTGATGTGGCCGCGTCCCATGCCCTTGACTTATGTTCCCCCATAGCCGGTGAGTTTATGATCGCTCTATGGAATCAAGTGGTGCGTCCCTTCCATAGGCGAAGGCACCGCGCCGAGCCAAGCAGCCTCAGGCGCGGCAAAGTCGGCCCGCCGGCGCACCTCTCGCCTGCCTTGAGTTGGCATCGCGTCTCCATCGCCAGCAGCCGTCCCACTGCAGGGTGCCCTCCCGGTCGCAGGCCTCAATAGTTCAACCGGAGGACATCGTGGATGTCGCTCACCGTCGCTTCAACGTGGCTGCCCCAGCGCTTCAGGACGGTGGACTGGTTCCCGGCCGCGGTGCGCTTCAGCGGGCGGCTCGACTCCACGACGACGCGGTAGAGCGTCGCCTCCTCGATCGGCATGGGCAGCACAAAGGGACGATCCTTCGCGGGTGTCGTTTGCGGCGGGGAATTGTAGCCGAGCAGGTGGACCCGCAGCGTGCGCGTCGCCGGGTCGTCGGTCACGACGGCTTCGACGTTGGCCGGCGCGGTGATGGTGAGCAACGGTTTGGGGTTCAGGAAGCGAACGGCGTTGCGGATCAGCCGGCGCGCTTCGACGAGGTGATGTTCGCTGGCGGTGGCAAAGTCAGGCGAGCAGGCAAAGGTCAGCACGGTGCCCCGGCCGACGGAGTTCACCAGAATGGCGGGCCCGACGGGAGCATCCGCGCTCATCGGCCACTCGGTCCCCTCCCGGCCTTCACGCTGGCGCGTGGTGCGATGCGGTTTGAGCAGTTCGCCGACCGGCTGCGCCGTGGTGGGCTCGAAGACGGCGGCAGGGCCTTCGACGAGGAAAGGGATGCTTTCGACGACATCAGTTCCCGCACGCACCTGGCGGGCATGCGCAATTCCCGAGAACAATCCCTCAGCCTTGGTCGTTGACGGCGGATCCGACTTCACCCAGTTATCCGCCGACTCCAGCCTCCGCACGAACTTCGCCCCGGTGAGTTCCGCCAGCGCGCCGGGCGGAGCGACACTTCCCACGCGGTCGTAGCAACCGCTCAGACCGGTCACCAACAACTTGCCGCCTTCCTCGACGTAACGGCGAAACAACGCCACTTCCTTCTCCGACAGAATCCCCGCGTTCGGCAACATCACGACGGGAAACTGCTTCAACATCGCCAGACTCGCGTTCTCGTCCAGTACGACGCCGTAGGGGATGTGTTCATAGACCAGCGCCTTGTGTGCGCCCTGAAAACTTCGGAAATAGTTCGCCGGCTGCTCGCGGCCAACCCAGTCCCGCGTCCGGCTGCTGAAGTAAAGGCCGACTTCGGCGACGGGTTGCTGGCCGAACTGCGCGCGCTTGGCACGCGCTTCCTGGAAGGCCGCTCCAATCCGTTCGTACGCCACCGGGTCGAGCCCGCCGTCGAAGCCGGTCTTGTCCACTATCGTCACGAACACGCCGTGCGCCAACAGCGTGAACAGCTCCCAACGGAGGTCGGCGAGCGGGCGCGTCGTCTGGTCGTGATACATGCGCACCCCGCGTTGCATGGCCACCTGCGCCCGTCGTCCCGGCGTGGCGGCGCGGTAAAACTCGGCGTTCAGCCCGACCGTGAGGGCGCTGAAACCCCACACGCCGGTTTCGCCCGTGACGAAATCGCCGTTGCTCGCGTGCTGCGCGGGACGCTGCCCGACCTCGAAGCTGAACGGCGGATTGCCGTGATAGTTGAAGTCCACCGTCGCACGGGGGTTGATGGACTGGATGTGCGCCGCCAGGGCCTTCTCGAAGCGGTCGCTTGTGCGGTAGCGAAAATCGAGCAACTCATCCCACGCGGCATCCCACGTCGCGCCCCTGGGCATGGCATGGCCGAACTCCTTTTGAAACTCCCGCTGACACGTCGCGCACCAGCAGCCGTAGGGCGGGCCAAAGCCCTGATCGAGCATGTCAATGTGGAACCCGGCGATGCCGTAGGCCAGTTCCTCGGCGACGATTTCCTTCATCGCTTCGAGATAGCCGGAGTTCAGGCAGAACCGGCCGATGGACCTGCCATCCGCGCCGCGCATCTCGAACTCGGGGTGCGCGTCCAGGAAATGCCCGCCCTGTTGCACCACGCAGTAGGCAACGACGGGCAGATTGTGCTGGCGGGCTTCGTCCATGGCCTCGCGCAACGGATCGCGCGCCCCCAGGCCGGCTGCCTTGGGCAGGAGCTTGGAGTCGTAATAAGCGTAATCGCCGTCGCGGACCCAGAGCACGAGATATTCGCTGTGGGCCGCCGCGGCGTGGCGGACAATGTCGCGACCATCGAAGTGGGCGGCGTAGCGGACATCGTTGGAATCGCTGTGCCCGAACTGAGCGCCGGTCGGGCCGATCTCCATGCCGACGAGCGATCGTTGGAACCAGGGCGGCTCCGCGCCCAACGCGGCGGTGGCTGTAGCCAGACAAAACGCGGTGGCCATCAAAAACGTGAACCGTGGCATCATGAGGCAAGCATGGACCAGCGCGACCAGCGGCACAATCTATTGATGATGGTTGAGAGTTGATGGTTGATGGACGGAAAAGTGAGCCTCCTCACGTCGGTCGTCTGCGAGGTCTTGAAGAGGTCCACGGCGAAAGGATGGTCCGGGCGGACCGGCTCAACTCCACGCCATAAGCACTGGGGA
This sequence comes from Verrucomicrobiota bacterium, assembly GCA_050012855.1. GTDB lineage: Bacteria > Verrucomicrobiota > Verrucomicrobiia > Limisphaerales > J093 > JAJXZJ01. The sequence continues at coordinate 17,182 of JBEKGJ010000074.1, forward strand.
AGGCCCGGCCCGAGACGCGGCAAGGGGACCATTTAATTTCCAAAGCCCGCCGGCGGCTCCCTTGTTTCACGACCAAGTCCACCTCCGACTGCACCCGCGTGCGCCGGAAGCAGAGCTCCGCCGGCGAGAGTTGCGGCGCTTGCGCTGTTGAGCGCCGCCTGGCGCACTTCCAGGTCGGCGATCGGACGTGTCGGCGTTGGCGTTCCTACTCCGGCGTTCGTCATTCGCCAATCGCCATTCGACCTTCGCACCGGTCGCTCCCTGTCTGCGTGCGGGCCTGCCTGCGCCGCGGCCGACGCAGCAGGCAGTCACGCACAGGCAGGCGCCTGCCCGCCCTGAGCCCGTCGAAGGGGCAGGTCGCGGGAAGCGCTGCTGATGAAGACGCGGACTTGTCTCTCGGTGGTTGGCATGGCGTTCCCGTCATGCCCATGCAATTACTTTTCACAGGCGCCGGGTTTCGGGGTTGCCAGCAGATGGCGCCAGGCGTCGGTCACCTGGATGCCGGCCGGTGGTCTGCGCTGGGTGTGTTCGTGCGCCACCAGCACGCGCGCCGCCTGCGGGAACCTCGCCCCAGCCTCTGCCAGCGCGGCGATCTCGCGCTCCCAAGTTTGCGCCTGCGAGACGGAGTAGGCCACGTTGATCAGTTGTTCGGGATGCTCCCGGTTCACGACCAGATCAACCTCACGACCCCCGGCCAGGTAGCCCAAGTCCTCGCGCTGGCGACGCCAGTGCAGAAAAACGGCCGTCTCCAGTTTTTTCCCAACATCTATGCTGGGTTCGGCGACAAACGGATACGCCAGCGCCCAATCGATCGCATGGAGCTTCTTCGAGTTCACCGCCTGCTTGCGCAACGAGCGCTCGGCCACGGGCAGCGTAAAGATGACAAACGATTCCTCCAAGTAGCCGGCGTAGCTGTAGAGCGTGTCTTTCGAGAGCGCCAGCCCTTGGGAGCGGAAGTCCTGGTAGAGTTTGTGCACGTTGAACAGGGAGGCCGGATGGCCCAGGCAATGTCGGAGCAATCGTCGCATTACCAGCGGATTCGCCACGCCGTAGCGCTCCACCAAGTCCCGGTAAAACACCAGGTCCACGTACTCCTTGAGGATGCGCGGTCGCAACGATTCGTCGGCGAGGACCACTTCCGGCAGGCCGCCCGTCTTCAGGTACTCTTCCAACGCCGAAGCCATGCGACTTTCAGAAGTCCGCGAATACGGTGCGTATTCCAGCCCGCGAAATCTCAGGAATTCAGCGAACGAGAGGGGAGACACCTCGTAGGACACGCTCCGTCCACGCAGGCCCGTGGCCAGCTCACGCGACAACAAGTGCGAGGAGGACCCGGTGACGAAGAGGCAGGCTTCCTCGGTGTCGTGCAGACGCCGCAGATAGATTTCCCAGGAGGGGACGTTCTGCACCTCGTCGAAGAACAGGTATTTCTTCCGTCCCGCCATCTCGGGATACAACTCCTCGTGCGCCCTCAGAATCAGGTCAAGTTCGCCGGCCTGGATGGGGAGGAGACGGTCGTCCTCGAAATTGAGATAAAGCATCTGCCGCCGATCCACGCCTTGGGCTTCCAGCCGCCGCATCGTCTCATAAAGCAGGTAGGTCTTTCCGCTGCGCCGGATGCCGACGAGCGCCACCACCTTGCGCGAATCCAGCGGCAACTCCAGCGTCCGCGGCGTGGCCGGCGGCCACGGCCGCGTGCCTGACTGGGCCAGAACGTACTTCAGTGTTTCCTTATCCATGCGGAAACCATAACTGTGTTCATTCCCTTCTGGAAAGGAAATAACGTAGAATCCCGAAACCGCTTCGCCCCAGCCTCCCGACCCGGCCCCCAGCCGTGGCGCCGGCCGGGGACGCAGGCGAAGAACGAAAGTTGTTTGGGGATTCCGCACTCCGCGTTCCGCGTGCAGCAATCGCCCTTCGACCTTCGCACCGGTTGGGCCTCCCGGCGGCCCTGCGTCTGCAAACCAGACTCACTCATAATCGAAGATTGCCGGCCCGGCTGCGCGAGCGCATTGTTACCCCCATGAAACTGGGGTTGGTCGTTGAACACGATCCTGAAACGAGGCGCTGGGCCGCGTTCTTTCCCGAGTTGCCCGGCTGCGCCTCCGCCGGCGACCGCGAAGACCAAGCCGTGGCCAACGCGAGGGAAGCGCTTGAACTCTGGTTCGAGCCGGCATCGTCCACGTCCGTAGCAGCCTACGTGACGAGGCTCTGATTGAAAGGTTGAGTGTTGGTGGTTGATGGCCAGAAGAAGGAGCCTCCATACGTCGGCTGCCGCGCTCACTCCCCTCGGCACCCTCAAGAGCATCATCGAGGGTAAGCGGTAAAGCGGGGACCGTCTGGTGCGCGGCGAGCCGGCGTGGTAAACGCCGGGGTAATGAACACATCCAAGGCTCCTCGCCGTCGCCAGCGCACCGTGGCGGCCGAACGCGCTCAGATTCT
>JBEKGJ010000075.1:0-18916 GCA_050012855.1 Verrucomicrobiota bacterium
TATTCCGCTCGGCTCGTTCGACTCATGTTGGTGCCTTTCTGCTCGGTGTCCACCATGATGAGTCAACGACCCCTTCCCCCCGCACCCCCTTTCCCTTCCTTGGTTACCTTTTACTTGAGGCAATTCGGCCGGCGCGTTCTCACGGAGAAACCGTTTGACTTGGCCCTCTTGCCGAGGATAATCGCCTGAACGAACCGACCTATGGCCAAGCTAGTTGTGCTCACCGAAGGCTTTGCGGGCAAGACCTGCGAACTGACCAGCGAGCGCACCACCATCGGCCGCCTTGAGGACAACCTCTTCCCGATTCCCGAGCCGTCAGTCTCCAGCCACCACTGCGAGGTGACGCTGCGCGGAACTGAAGTGTTGATCAAGGATCTCAACTCGACCAACGGCACCTTCATCAACGGCGAACCGATCAAGGAAGGCGTGCTGAAACCCGGCCAGACGCTGCGGCTTGGCCAGGTTGAACTGAAGCTCGAGAACGGCAGAGTGGTTGCGCCGGGCACCAACCCGGCCAAGAAACAGCTCGACCACACCATGCCAATCCCCGGCGGGGTGAAGCTCAACGAGCTCGAGCAAGGCACTCACGCGGCGGGTTCACCCTTCGCCAAGAAGAGCAACAAGGCCAACAAGGCCTTCCTCTATGGCGGGCTTGTCCTCGGCGCGGTCATCATTGCCCTGATCGCCTATTCCATCTGGCAGATTCAGAGCCGCTGACCGGAACGCTTCCCCCGGCGGCCGCACTTGCCGGCGTGCGCCTAACCCGCGCGCAGCCACTTCGCCGCCTCCGCGGCCGAATAAGTAATGAGGATGTCCGCCCCGGCTCGCCGCATGGCAAGCAAGCTCTCCAGGGTCACCGCCCGCTCATCAATCCAGCCGTTCGCCGCGGCCGCCTTGATCATGGAGAATTCCCCGCTCACGGCGTAGGCCGCCGTCGGCAGCCCAAACTCGGTCTTCACGCGGTAAAGCACATCCAAGTAGGCCAGGGCCGGCTTCACCATCACCATGTCGGCGCCCTCGCGAATGTCCAGCGCCACTTCCCGCAACGCCTCCAGCGGATTGGCTCCGTCCATCTGATAGCTGCGGCGGTCGCCAAACTTCGGCGCCGACTCCGCCGCCTCCCGAAAGGGACCGTAAAATGCCGAGGCAAATTTCGCCGCATACGCCAGGATCGGCGTGTCGGCGAATCCGGCCCGGTCCAGTCCGGCCCGGATGGCGCCCACGCGCCCGTCCATCATGTCGCTGGGCGCGACGATGTCGGCACCCGCCTCCGCATGGCTGACCGCCGCGCGCGCCAGGATCTTCAACGTCGGATCGTTGAGAATCCGCGCGCCACGCGGGCCCGTTTCCACGAGGCCACAATGTCCGTGGCTCATGTATTCGCACAGGCAGACGTCGGTGATCACCAGCAGGTCCGGCAGCTCCTTCTTCAACAATCGGACGGCACGCTGAACGATCCCGCCCGCCGCGAACGCTTCCGAGGCCTTCGCGTCCTTGTGTTCCGGAATGCCGAAGAGAAGCACCGCCGGCACGCCAACCGCGTGGGCCGCCGCGGCTTCGCGCACCAGTTCGTCCGGCGAAAGCTGGCAGACGCCGGGCATGGCGGCGATGGGACGACGAAGCTTGCGCCCGGCCCGCACAAACAACGGCAGCACCAACTGGTCGGCGGAAAGACGGGTTTCCGCAACCAGGCGGCGCAACGCCGGCGACTGACGCAGGCGGCGCGGACGGTTCACGGGAAACTGGCTCAGCACGTTGGCATTCATGCGGCCAATTTAGGCGCGGCCCCGGTGCTGCCAATCGAAAAATCACCGGAAACGCGCGAATCCCCCGCCTCGCGATTTCAAGTTGGCAAGCCGTCGCCACCGGTTACCCTGCGGCCATGAACCAGACGCGCTCGACGCTCATCGGTGCGGCCTTGCTGCTCGTGCTTGCCCTCGGGCTTCTGCTCGGTTTCGCGACGGCCCGCGTGCTGGCGCCACCCGGCGGTGTGCGCAGCCTCAATACCGCCACCATCCTCCGCCAGGTGCAGGGCCTCTCGCAGTTGGTCACCGTCAAATACGTCCTCGAAAAAGTGGTCGTGCTGGAGGATGTTAAGATCTACGGCGAAAGCCGGGTCCTGCTGCTGGCTCATGGGATCGTGAAGGCCGGCGTGGACCTGGACAAGCTCAAGCCCGGGGACCTGACCGTGCGCGGACGCGAGGTGATCATCGTCCTGCCGATGGCGACCATCACCGACGTTTACCTCGATGAGTCGCAGACCCAGGTTCTCGAACACAGCACCGGGTTGTTCCGGCGTTACGACAAGGAACTCGAGCAAAACGCCCGCCGGGAGGCGCTGGACACGATCCGCCGCGGCGCCCGCTACAGCGGCATCGTGGACGAGGCCAACGTGCGCGCGAAGGAACAGCTCCGTCGTTTCTTCCACGAACTCGGTTTCGACGCCGTCGTCATCAAGTAAACCGTTGGCTCCGGCCGCGGCGCCCGGCAAATCCGCTTGGCAGGGCCGGCGCAGATTGGCTAGCCTCACCTGACATGAGCAACCTGCCACGGCTCTTCGGCCTGCTGCTGTTCGCCGGGCTTGGCCTTGGCCTGCACGCCGCCGAAGTGCCGGAGCTCGTGGTGGATTGCCTCTCGACCAACGGCGTCGTCAAATCCGACGACGGCATCCACGTCACCGGCGAGGATCCCGCCGGCATCCGGGTGACTTATGACGACGCCATCCTCGTCGCCCGAAAACTCGAACTCGATCGCGCCAGCGGTCAGGTGACGGCGGCGGGGGCGGTGCGTCTTCAGCGGGGCAAGGAACTTTGGATCGGCGAGCGGCTCAGTTACAATTACCTCACGCGGCAGATGGAGGCCGAACAATTCCGGACCGGCTTGGGACCGCTGTTTGCCGCCGCCCGCGGATTGCATTCCAGTCTCACCAACGACACGCACTCGGCCACCAACGCCGTCATCACCTCCGATGACATCGCGGACCCGGGCTATCGCATCGAGGCCAGGTCCATCCGCTTCGTCCCCGGACAATACATCGAAGCCACCGCCGCCACCCTCTACCTCGGCTCGGTGCCGGTGATGTACTACCCCCACTACCGGCGCCATCTTTACGGCCACCCCAACAACTTCGTGTTCCTGCCCGGCTACCGCAGCCTGTACGGCGCCTTCCTGCTGGGCACTTACAACTGGACGATCGCCACCAACCTCGCCGCCGCGATCCATCTGGACTACCGCACCAAACGCGGTTTTGGCGGCGGTCCTGACGTGAACTACGACGCCGGTCGCTTCGGCGAAGGCGAGTTGAAGACGTACGCCACCGACGACCAGCAGCCCGGCACCGATGCCAACGGCAATCCGATCAAGAAACAACGCGAGCGGATCAACTTCGCGCATTCGGCCTTCATTGACACCAACCTCGCGGTCAAGGTCGTCCTCCGCCAGCAGAGCGACCCCTATGTCGTCCGCGACTTCTTCGAGGGTGAATACCGCCGCGACACCCAGCCGAAGTCGTTCCTGGAAGCCAGCCGTTTCTGGCCCAACTTCAGCCTCGACGTCATGGCGATGCCGCAAATCAACGATTTCCAGGAAACCGTCGAACGCCTGCCGGACCTGAAGCTGACCGCCCTGCGGCAGCAGATCGGCGCCACGCCGCTCTTCTATGACGGCGAAAGTTCGCTGGGCTTCTTCCGCCGCCAGTACGCCGAGCCGCTCCTCCCCGGCGAAACCAATTACTCGGCCATGCGCGCGGATACCTATCACCAGATCCTGCTGCCGACCACGCTGTTCGGGTGGTTGAACCTCACGCCGCGGGCCGGCGGCCGGTTCACTTACTACGGCGACGAGCAGGGCCTGGACGCCCTCACCTCCAGCCAGTCGCGCTGGGTCTTCAACACGGGCGCCGAGATCTCGACCAAGCTGTCGCGGGTGTGGACCGAACCACACAGCCGGCTCTTCGATGTCACCGAGCTCCGGCACATCATGGAGCCATCCATCAACTACGTGTTCATTCCCAACCCCAGCCAGGACCCCACCCGCCTGCCGCAGTTCGACTACGACCTTTACACCTTCCGCCCGCCGCCGATTGACTTTCCCGACAACGACTCGATTGACGCCATCAACAGTCAGAACACCATCCGCTACGGCCTCAACAACAAACTCCAGACCAAGCGCGCCGGCCAGGTGGACAATCTCCTGAACTGGGACCTGGTGATGGACTGGCACCTTACGCCGCGTCCTGACCAGGGCACGTTTTCCGATGTCTATTCGCAACTCGATTTCAAACCCCGCTCCTGGCTGACGCTCAACTCCGAGTTGCGCTACGACATCAACGGCAAGGACTGGAACATGGCGAACCACAGCATCACCATCCAGCCGAATGACATTTGGAACTGGAAGGTTGGCCAGCGTTATCTCCGCGCCATTCCGGGCTACGGCACCGATTCCGCCGAGAACCTCTGGTACAGCCGCGTCTATGTCCGCCTGAACGAAAACTGGGCGTTGCGCATGTCCCAGCATTTCGATGCCCGCTCCGGCCTCATGCAGGAACAGGCCTACAGCGTCTATCGCGACATGCGCAGTTGGACCGCCGCCCTCACCTTCCGCCTGCGCGACGGCGAAGGCAGCCCCCGCGATTTCACTGTCGGCTTTTCCTTTTCCTTCAAGGCCTACCCGCGCGGCGGCGTCGGTCGCGACCGCGACGAACCCTCGTTCCTCCTGGGAAGCTGAGCCAGCCGGGGTTGCGGGTAGCAATTGCTTTATTGGACGAGTGAGAGGGAAGGGCTTTTAAGGAGAAGATTGGCGCTGCTGCGTCGGCGCCCCATTTTCGTTGACGCAACGGAAGTGGAATGAGTCGTCACGGCCGCGATTTGAAATGGGAGCGCGCCCGTGCCGGGCGCAGCCGACGGCGTCCCCGCCGTCGGAGTTCCGTGGGCGACCAGCCGCCCCGGTGTGATTCGCCGGTTCGGAAGTTCGCCGCGAGGACGCGGCGAACGGCAGGCGGGACCTGTCTGCCACCTGTCTGCCACAGGCAGGCGTGTCTGCCACAGGCAGGCGGCACAGGCAGGCGCCCGCGCTCCCCCGATTCCCGCAACCAGCCACCACAGTGGGTCGCGGATCGCCGGGCCGCATTACTTCGCCAGGAAGTCCACCTTCGCACTGAGCTCGGGCGTGAGGAACTTGTCCGGGTCGCTGATCTGGACCTTGATCTGGAGGGTGCCCTTCTGGCGACTCGCTTCCGGCGCGATCTCGGCCACGGTGCCCGCATAGCTATGATCAGGATAAGCCTCCGGGCTCACGCGGCAGCGCTGTCCCAGCGATACTTTCGCCAGGTCGGCCTCGTTGAGATCAATTTCCACCTGCAGATCCTTCGGGTTGCCGACCGACAGGAGGGCGGTGCTGGGGCCGCCGGTGCCACCGAAGCTCTGCGGGGTGACCATCTCCCCTGCCCGCGTGAGTTTCTCGAGCACGACGCCGTCAATGGGCGAACGGATGGTGCACCACTCGATATAGGTTTGGTAAAGCTCGCGATTGGCCTCGGCCTCGGCCAGCGTGGCGCGATTGGCCTCGACCTGCAGCCGGGCGTCGTCCTCGGCCGCCCGGGTTTCGATGTTGTTGGTCGCGAGCGAGAGGGTGCGTTGGTAGTCCACCTCGCTGCGGGCGAGGTTCGCCCGCGCGGTGCCGACGCGCGCCTCGGCGGCGTGGAGTTGGGCTCGGTATTCGGCGTCGTCGAGCCGGACGATGACCTGGCCGTTGGTGACCGTGTCGCCCTTGCTGACGCCGATCCATTTGACAAGGCCCATGAAGCGCGGGCTGACCTCGATGCGTTCGTGGTTGATGATGTAGCCCGAAACCGTGAGCACGGCATTGCTCGCGGAAGAGGTCGCGGCGGGCGCGGGGTTGGGCGTGGTGGTTGCCGCGGCGGCGTTCGTTTCCGGCCCCTTGGTCGTGGGCGTGTATTCCTTGCCGCCCCGGGCGAACCGGATGGACTCCAGCCCCCAGGGTCGCCACACCAGGACGGCGGCGACCGCGACCAAGGCCACGACGATGAAGATGAGGCACATCGTGCCGCTGGCGCGGCGCTTGGCCGCGGGATCAATGTGCAACTGCGTCAGTTTGGACCGGGAGTCGTCGTTCATATTGATTTGAGCGCGGTGATGACCGGCAGGCGCGCGGCGCGGATGGCCGGCAGGAGGGTGCCCACCAGTCCCACGACCACGGCAAACAGCAGGCCCTCGATGACCAGTCGCGCAGTGACACGGAATTCAAACACGGTTTCACTGAAGGTTTCCAGGCCTACGGTGGCCGTCGTATAGCCGTTCCAGTGGTAGGCGATAACGCAACCGAGGCAGCCGCCAAGGAACGCGAGGAACGCGCCCTCCAGCAGGAAGGCGAAAACCACCGAGCGGCGCCGGAAACCGAGCACGCGCAACGTGCCGATCTCACGCGTGCGGGCGCCGACGGCGGCGTACATGGTATTCATGGCCGCGAACACGGCGCCGATGGACATCATCACGGCGAGGAAGCTCCCCAGCCACTTGAAAGGTGCGGCGGTCATCGTTTGCTTGCGATAATACTCGACCTCCTTTTCGGCCTTCAGCTTGAAACGGCGGTCGTTTTCGATCCGCTCAACCAGCTTCGTCGCAGCCGCTTCATCGGCCGGCCGGATGAGAAAGCTGGAGTACATGTCGCGTTCGAAAATCGAGCGGCATTCGTCGGCATCGAGCCAGCATTCCGAATCGAACGCGCTGCCGCCGCCGTCCAGCGAGCCCACGACCGTGAGCGTCGCGGTGCCGGACTTGAAGGAATCGCCGAGATCGAAATGAGCGAAGCGGCGGGCGAGCTTCGCGGAGACGACGACCTCACGTTTGCCCGGCGTGAACCACCGGCCGGCGACGAGGCGGACCTGCGGTCGCAACTCCCGGCCGCGCGGGGTGACGCCGCGCAGCAGAACGTTCGCCTCGCCGCTATGGTCGCGCCGGGGCAGAGTCACCAGCACCAGCACGTCCGCGGAAATGACCGGTTCGCCGGTTGGCGTGCGGGCGATTCCCTCGAAATACTGGATCTGCTGAAAATTCTGGCGCGAAATGAGGCTGGCGGACTCGGCGGTCGCCCCCTTCCGGACGACCAGGATGTTGCGCGGATCACCCGTATTGCCACTGCTCTTCTCGATGCCGGCGGCGAGGGACTGGAGCAGCACGAAGACGAAGACGACGAGCGCAATGCCGAGCACCGTGGCGATGGTGGAGCGCCAGCGGACGATCGCATTGCGCAGGCTGTAGCGAATGGGCAGGGCCATATCGTCAGTCCAGGGTGCGGAGTCCCTCGACCACGCTGGTGCGGGCGACGGTAAGCATGGGTGCCAGGGCGGCCACGAAGCCGAGCAAGGCGGCCACCGAGAAGGCCAGGCCCACCATGTGCGGGGTGACCTCGAAGATCAAGAACAGGCCGTGGGAGAGCTTGGTGATGTCGATCGAATGGAACAACACCCAGGCGCCGCCGGCGCCGAGGATCGCGCCCAGCATGGACAGACCAAAGCTCTCGGCGAGGATGAACGCAAAGAGCTCGCGCCGGCGGAAACCGATCGCCTTGAGGATCGCCAGTTCGCGGAAACGCTCGCGGATGGCCATGCTCATCGTGCTCACGGTGACCAGCAGCAGGGCGAACACGACCACGATGCTGATACCGCCGATGAGGATTTTGATGTTCGCCCACATCGAGACGAAACCGAGGACGAAGGCGCGTTCGGATTCGGCGCGCACCTCGGCGCTCGAGTTCGCGAAGGCCTTGTTGATGCGATCGGTCACGAGCGGCGCCTCGGCCACCGTCGCCGCGCGCACCCACCAGGCGCCGACGGTGCCGGGATTACCGAGCGATTCATCCAGGTATTTGTGATGGAACATCAGGTTCCGGTCGTCGGCGGTGCCGTGGTAGATGCCGGCGATCCGGAGATCGAGTTCGCAGGGATAGATCTGACCGGTGAAACGCATCCGGTCACCCACCTTGAGACCGTAACGATCGGCGGTCATCTGCCCGAGGATGCACGAGGTGCGGTCGGCGAGCCAGGCATCGAGTTGTTCCCTGGGTACCTTGGCGTCGGTGATCAACAGCAACGTGCGCGCCGGGTCCACGGCGAACTGGGCGAAGCTGGTGAACTTCTCGTCGCCCTTGTAAAGGCCGTCGTAGAATGTGAACGGGGTGACGGCCACGATGCCCGGAATGCGTTCGAGCACCTGGAGTTGGCGGGCCGGCAATGGCTGGGCGAGGGATACCTTGTTGCGCACGATGATGCGCAGGCTCGATCCTTCGTCGTTGATCGGGTTGGTGAGTTCGCGCAACGCCACCTGGAGCATGACCAGCAGGAACAGGCTGGCGGCGACGCTCGAGACCGAGAGCGTGAGCCGTCGCTTGTTGCGAAAGGCGTTGCGGAGAACGAAGCCGGAGAGGGACATGCCAGTTACGAAGTGCGAATGACGAGTGACGAGTTAGGGAATGGGCCGTGTTTCAGTTCGTAAGCTCGCCCTTTTCGAGGTGTACCTGCCGGCTGCCGTAAGCCGCGGCCTTGGGATCGTGGGTGACCAGGATGACCGTCTTGCGCATCTCCCGGCTGAGCTGCTGGAGGATGCCCAAAACCTCCTGCGCCGAATGCGAGTCCAGATTGCCGGTTGGCTCGTCCGCCACGATCAGGCTAGGGTCGGTGACGAGCGCGCGGGCGATGGCCACGCGTTGCTCCTGGCCGCCGGACATCTGCCGGGGCAGATGTTTCATGCGGTCGGCGAGGCCGACGAGTTCCAGCGCGGTGGTGACCAACCGCCGGCGCTCGCGGCCGGGCAGCCGCGTGAGCAGAAGCGGCAACTCGACATTCTCGTAGGCGGTCAGGACCGGGATCAAGTTGAACGTCTGGAAAACGAAGCCGACGTTGTGATTCCGCCAGTCGGCGAGTTCGGATTCGTTCAGGCGCGTAATGTCCTTGCCCTGCACGTGTACCTCGCCGCTGGTGGGCCGGTCCACGCCGGCGATGATGTGCAGCAGGGTGGATTTGCCGGAGCCGGACGGCCCCATCAGCACGAGGAATTCGGCCGGCGCGATGTCGAGCGTGATCGAATCCAGGGCGATGATTTTGGTATCGCCCTGTTGATACACCTTCGACAGCTCGTGAATGGCCACGATCGGCTCGTCGGTCATAAAACATAATCCTTAGCTGGAAGCGGCGGTAAAGGCAACGGCGAGCGTGGAATGCAGCCCGGGCGGGTCGGCGGTGCCGCCGGTCAACCTCCGGCCACGATGCGAACGATCTCCAACCGGTCGCCCGCCGCGACGGACCGTGCGTCGAACTCCGAGGGCGCCACGGCTTCGCCGTTATGTTCGACCACCACGGTGCCCGGCACGAAACCCTGGGTGCGGAGGAATTCGGCGAGGCTGCTCGGCAGGATGGCGGCCACCCGCTCGCCGTTGGCAAAGATGAAGTTGTCGTTCATGGCGTGGTCAGTCGAGTTCTCAGCCGGTCAGGGCAGGGTCCCCGTCTTTCCAGACCGGTTCCAGGCCCAGGTGTCGCAGGACCGCAGAAACCGTTTCGGGCGAACGGTCGTCAGCGATCAGGAATTGGCCGGTGGCATCCGTGGTGGCGGGGCGAGCGACCGGGTTGGCCAGCGACGCGGCCACGATGCGGCCGCCGCGGGTCAGGTGGGTTTTGTCCGCGCCGGCGCCCGTGTAGCCGCCGGGTTCGGTGTGGCTGCCGGCACTGATCAGGGTCACTCCCAGCGGAAACAGGCCGTCGCGAAGACGCGGCGGTTCCCGGGTCGAGAGCACCAGTCCGACGTCGGGGAGGAACAACCGCAGGGCGCAGACGAGTTGGACCAGGTCGCGATCCGACATGGGCAGGAGCGGCTGGAACTCGCCGGCGCAGGGGCGCAGGCGAACCGTCGAAACCGTGAGCTGCGCCTTCCAGCAATGGCGCAGGAGGTATTGCGCATGGGCGGCGACACAGATGGCCTCGGCGCGCCAGTCTGCGAGACCATAAAGCGGGCTAATCCCCAGGCGGCGGAAGCCGGCGGCGTAGGCGCGTTCGGGCGTTTCGAGACGCCCGTTGAAATCACGTTTCGGTCCGGCGGTGTGCATGGCTGCGTACACCTCGCGGTCGTAGGTTTCCTGATAAACCACCAGTCCTTCCGCGCCGGCGGTCACGAGGGGACGGTATTCTTCCGTGGACAGGGGCGCGACTTCGAGCGAGAGGCTGGGCCATTCCGGGTGCAGCGCCCGGACACAGCCCGTCAGGTAGTCGTGGGAAACGAACCGGGGATGTTCGCCAGCGACGAGGAGGAGGTTGCGGAAACCCTGCGCCTTGAGCGCCTCCGCTTCGCGAACCACCTCGTCCACGGACAGCGTGACGCGGCGGATGGGATTGTCGCGCGAGAAGCCGCAGTAGCGGCAGTTGTTGACGCACTCGTTCGAGAGGTACAGCGGCGCGAACAGGCGGATGACGCGGCCGAAACGCTGGCGCGTCAGCCCGGCCGAACGCCGGCACATTGGTTCAAGGAACTCCGCGGCGGCCGGCGAGAGCAGCCGGGCGAACCCGGCCAACGAAACGTTCCCCTGCCCCAGGATCTGGCGCACGGCCGTGGTGTCCGCTTCCCGCGCCGGGCGGAGCAGTGCGGCCAGCGGCAGGCGGTTGAATTCCGCAACAAAACTCACGCCCGCAAGCTAGCAGACGCGCGCCCCAAGTCGAGCGGCGGGCGGGACGGAGTTCACGCGGGCTGGAGCACGTTGACGAGGAGCGTCCTGACCAGCGGCTGGGTGCGCGCGAAAAACGCCCGCATGTTCGGCGCGGCCAGGTGCGTCGTCAAGGCGGCCTCGCTGGACCACTTTTCCAGGATGGTCACCGAGTCCGCGCGGGGAGCCGGCACACCCGGGATGCTGACCGCGGCATCCACGGCCGGGCCGTACTCGATACAGCCCGCCTCGGCGCGCACCTGCGGGGCCAGGGTGTGAAACAACTCCAGAAACTCGGGGCGTTTGCCCGCGACCAGGTCAAAACTGGCAACAACATGCAGCATGGGCCTATTTCCCGACCCGGCCGCGCCGCCGTCAACTGGGAATTGCGACCGGCGACGGAAATTCTGCTTTTCACGGCGGCGGCGCGCCGCATGATGCACGGATGCTTTCGGCGATTCGTTCGGTTCACTTCATCGGTATTGGCGGGACGGCGATGGCCTCGGTGGCGGTGGCCATGCGCGATCGGGGCTTCCAGGTCACCGGCTCGGACCAAAATCTATACCCGCCCATGTCCACTTTTCTGGCGGAGCGGAACATTCCGGTGATGACCGGTTATGGCGCACCGAACCTGGCCCACAAACCGGACCTGATCGTGATCGGAAACGCGATTTCCCGCGGCAACCCGGAGGCCGAGGCGGTGCTCGACCACAAGCTGCGGTACTGCTCGCTGCCGGAGCTGCTCAAGGAGTTTTTCATCCGGGGCAAGCGCTCGCTGGTCGTCACCGGCACGCACGGCAAAACGACGACGACGTCGCTGCTGGCGTGGGTCTTCGAGCACGCAGGGCTGAAGCCAAGCTACCTCATCGGCGGCCTGCCGAAGAATTTCCAGCAGGGCGCCTGTTTTCGGGACGGCGAGTGGTTCATCATCGAAGGCGACGAATACGACACCGCCTTTTTCGACAAGCGGAGCAAGTTCGTCCATTACCTGCCCGAGGTCGTCGTCATCAACAATCTGGAGTACGATCACGCGGACATTTTTCCGGATGTGGCCGCGATCCAGCGGTCCTTCCGCCATCTGGTCCGGCTGGTGCCGCGCAACGGGCTCCTGCTCGGCAACGGTGACGATGCCAACGTCGCGCCGGTGCTGGACGTGAACTTCTGCCCGGTGAAGCGGTTTGGACTGGGCGCGGACAACGCGGTGACGGCGTTCAACGTGCGGCTGGGGGCCACGGCCAGCGAATTCGAGATTCCGAGCTTCAAATTCCACCTCAATCTGGCGGGCGAGTTCAACGTCCGCAACGCGCTGGCCGTCATCGCCTGTGCCAAGCACTGCGGCCTGTCGAACAAGCAAATCCAGGCGGCTTTCGACACGTTCCAGGGGGTGAAACGCCGGCTGGAGGTGCGCGGCATCGCCGGCGGGGTGGTGGTCATTGACGATTTCGGGCACCACCCAACGGCGATTGCGCAGACGTTGCGGGCGCTGCGCCTGCGCCATCCGCAGGAACGGATCTGGGCGGTGTTCGAGCCGCGCTCCAACACCACCCGCAGAAATGTCTTCCAGCACGAGCTGGCCGACGCGTTCGCCGAAGCCAGCCGCGTGGTGATCGCCCAGGTCGCCCGGCTCGATCAACTGCCTCCGGCGGAGCGGCTGGATCCACAGCGGCTGATGGACGATCTCCGCAGGGCTGGCAAACCGGCGGACTACCTCCCCGACGTTGAGGCGATCGTCGAGCATGTGGGGCGCCACGCGCAGGGCGGCGATGTGGTGTGCGTGTTCAGCAACGGCGGCTTCGGCGGCATCCACGAAAAGCTGCTCGCCCGCCTGGCGCCCGGCCCGCATTGACACGGGTTCACCGGAATTCAGCCCCGCTTGCGCTTGAAGCCCGGCGGCAGTTTTTCCTGGCCGGCAGCCTCGACGGCAGACTGCCCCCCCTCGGCCGCGCCGTCCGGATCCTCCTGCGGCAGGCCCAAACGCTCGCGGGCCTTTTTCGCCGGGCCGGTCCCGGCGCATTCCCCGGCCACGCGGTGCAGCAAGGCCTCCGCCTTCTGGGATTGGTTGAGGCGGTGGTAGAGATTGCACAGGTGGACCGCCGCCCAGCCCCAGCGTTCGGGATCGAACTTGTGTTGGAGCACCTCCTCGTATTCCAGCGCCGCAGCGAGGTGGTTGTTCAAGTCCTTCTCGTAAATCTCGGCAATGCGCAAGGCCACGTGGAGGCGACGCGGATTGGCCTGCAGGTATTCCCGCATGAGCCGGATGGCTTCGAGGTGGTCGCCGTTCGCCCAGACTTGCTCGGCCTGGTCATACAAAGGATCGGCCATGTCCCCGCCTTCGTCGTTGTACAACTCGCGGTGAATGCGCTCGGCGATGTAATGCGAAACCTCGTTGCCGACCAGGAAACCGAGACTCAACAGGGTGAGCAGCGCCAGAAAGCCCCAGACAGCAACCAGGGGCGACTTGCCGGCGCGAGCGAGCGGGCTGGACGGCGACGAAGCGCCGGCGGTCCGCGCGTTCGTGGATCCGGGCACGGACTGATTAGCACCGAGGCCGGCCACGACGTTGGTCTGGTCACCAGCCGGGGCGTTGGCGGCGGCGGCGTCCGGGGCGGCTGCTTCCGCCGGGGAACGCGCATCGTCAGCACGGTCGAAACCGGCCGAGCGCAGGGCCGCCGTCTGATCCATCCGCTGGGAAAAGGAAGTGAAAAAGCGGTGTCCAAAGAATATCGTGGCCACGGCGAGCAGCACGTAGAGCACGATTTTTGCGAACAGATTCATCGGTACAACCGCGGCACAATAATCGCCCGCAACCGGAAGGAAAAGTGCTAAAAGCAGTGCGGGCAAAGCTGGTCGCGCCCGGCCGCAGGCCAGGCTGGCGCTTGTCCTTGAAAAGGTGTGGCAACCGAAGTTTAGTGGGCCATGATCTGGATTCCCAAACGACTGCTTTCGCTCCACCTTGCCCCGGCCGCGCTGCTCCTGGCACTGACCAGCCACCCGGGCGCGTGGGCACAAGCGCCAGGCACGGCGGCGCGGCGATTGGGCTACTGGCAGTTCAATACCGGGGATTGGCGCGGTGACCACGGCCAGCTTCCGTTTGACACCGACGGAGCTGTGACGGGCGAAGGCGCTGATGGCACGGCGGCGGAATTCACCGGCTCGCTGGCCCGGGCCGGGTTGCGCTACCGCCTGGTCGAAGCCAGTGGCGCAGCGAACTTCAATGCGACGAATGGTTCCATCCGATTCCTTTACCGCCCCAACTGGATGAGCCGGGATCCCATGGCTCCCCCCGGCACCAGCGCCGGCAGCGGCCCGGGACATTGGGTTAGCCTCGTTGAGATCGGTGCTCCGGACGGCCCAGCCTCGATGGCGCTCACGATCAACCCGGAGGGCACGCGACTGGTTTTGCGGGCCACGGACGCGACGGGTGTGACGCGCAGTAATCTCACCGTCTCGCTGAGATGGACCGTGCCGGGCGGGCACCTGCCTGGATGGCACGAAATCGTGATCAACTACACACCCAGCAACACCGCGCTCTTGGTGGACGGTGTTTTGCAGACCGACGAAACCACCAAGTCCCTCGCCGGCGCGGGCGTGCCGACGCCAGTCGGCGTGGATGGCAACCTGACGCTGGCGATTGGCGCCAGTCTGACCGGAGAACACGCCGCTGAAGGTCGCGTGGACGAATTGGAAACGTTCAACTACCTGGCCACACCGCTGGAACAGTACTCCGCGCTACAATCAACCGCCTTGAGCGCCACCGTCAGTTCGGCACCGCCGACGGTAACCCTCCGCTGGTACAACGTAAACACCGGTGCCGCCAGCATCCATCGCCGATCAATCGGCTCGACCAACTGGGTGCTGGTTAACAACGCGGTTGATGGCCTGACGTTTACCGACCGGGACGCAGCGCTGCAAACCGGCCGGACCTACGAATACCAGGTCACCCAGCACGGGGGCTACGAACGGACGATTCTCGTCGGGCTTGCCGCGTCGCCGGTCGAGCGCCGTGGCCGGGTCATTCTGCTGGTGGACCAGACCCTCGCGGCCAGACTGCAGGCACCGCTTAATCGGCTTCGCGCAGACCTGGTGGGTGATGGTTGGACGGTGATCCGTCACGACGTGCCGCGCCAGGGGAGCGACGTATGGAACCAGGGCCCGGTGAACCAAGCCTGGATCGCGGACGTGGCCCGGATTAAATCGCTCATCCAGGCGGATTACGCGACCGCGCCGGCGGAAACCAAGGCGGTGTTCATCCTTGGCCACGTCACGGTCCCCTACTCTGGTGCCCGGGCCGAGGACGGTCATGCCGATCATCACGGCGCCTGGCCGGCGGACAGTTATTACGGTGACGTGGCCGGTCGCTGGTCCGACCGCACGGTCAACAATGCCGCCACGACCTCGAATCCAGTGCTGCGCAACATTCCCGGGGACGGAAAATTCGATCCGCACGACTTCAAGTCCGGCATCACGACGGCGAATGCCGGCGCCTCCGACGGGGTGGAGCTGGGCGTGGGCCGGGTGGACTTCGCCAACCTGCCGGCTTTCCAGCCGCAAACGGAGGCCGATTTGCTGCGGCAATACCTCGAAAAAAACCATCGCTACCGGCTGAAGCAAATCGTCTTTGAACGGCCCGCCATCGTGGCGGGCTATTTCTACAGTCCTTTCAACAGCGAGAGCCTGGTGATGTACGACAATGCCGCCTGGAACCTCAGCCGCCTCGTGGGCCGCCCGGCGGAAGGGGTCACGCACGGCGACTGTTTCCTGGCAACCACGACCAGTTATCTCTGGGGAATGCAGGGCGGATATGGTGGACCGGCGACCATCAACTGCGATCCGGGTGCCAATCATGTCCAAGGCATCTCGCCGCACGAAACGCGTCACCTGGCTGGGCCGGCGGCCGAACCCCGCATCGGGTTTTATCTCCTGAAAGGTTCATATTTCGGCGACTGGAACCAAACGCCGGACAACCTGCTGCGCGCTTGCCTGGCAACCCGCAACTACGGCTTCGCGGCCGTCTGGACCCGGGACAGCATCTGGCACTTTGAATCGCTGGCCGCGGGCGACACGCTGGGCAGCGGTTTTGTGCGCACGGCCCGGGGCGCCGCCAGTACGCGCACCACCGCGCTCCTCGGTGATCCGACTTTGCGGGCGCGCATCACGGCCCCACCAGCCCGGCCGACCGCCAGTCGCGCAGGCGCCGCTGCGAAGCTGGGCTGGCAGGCGTCCCCGGAGGCCACGGGCGGCTACTTGGTGTATCGCTCGGCGCGGGGGCTGGACGAACCGTTTGTGCGGCTCAACCCGGCCCCGGTCACCGTGACGTCGTTCACAGATGCGGCTGCTCCGGCCGGGCGGCAGCTTTACGCCATTCGTGCGGCGGAACTGGCTTCGACGGCCTCGGGTTCCTACACAAACCTGAGCCAGGCGGTCTTCGTCACCGTCGAGTGATGCAGCCGGCGGGTGTCAGTGGTGCGGAAGGTAATCCGGCAGCGGCCGAAGTACCCGGACCTTGATCAACACCAGGATGAGGAGCGTGTAGGCGAGCGCGACCAGCACGTCCCGCGCGAGATCCTTGCGCGAGTACCGACGCTCGCGGCCGGTGATCAGGTCTTGCGCACCGCGGTGCAACAGCACCAGGCCCAGCACATTGGTCAGCCAGTAGCCGACCACGAAGCTGGCGGTGAAGGCGGCCGCCCAGAAGAGACTCACGATCCAGGCGAACGCCAGGGCCAGTGGCACGTTGACGAAGAGATCATTCCACCAGGACAACGGGGACAACATGTAGCCCACGGTGGCGAGCATCCCACCGGCGAGGCGGCGCTTGAGTCCCATAAACCTGGATCGTGTCCCGACGCGGGCCTGGCGTGGGACGCATGATCCAGCGGGTCGCGACTGCGGAACCGGGCGGCCCAAGACAGGCGGTCGTTACTTCTTGTCCTGCGACGGGAATTTGATGGCGAAGGAAACCTTCTGTACTCCCGCCCGGCGCACGAGGTCGAGCACACTGATGATGTCGCCGTGCCGCGAGTCCTTGTCGCCGCTGATGTAAACCGGCAGGTTGGTGTTGAGCGCCAGCTTGTTGGTCAGGAACGAGAACATCTCCTCGCGCGTCTTGTGCTCCTTCTCGATGTAGGTGTCACCCTGGCGGTCAACCGAGATGTTCACGATGTCCGGCTTGAAATCCCGCTTGGCCTGCGTGGCCGTCGGCAGGTCCATCTTGATGGACTGCATCCTGATCATGGTCAGACTCACCATCATAAACGAGGCGAGCAGGAAGAACATGATGTCAATCAGGGGAATGATCTCGATGCGCGCCTTCTTGTGAGGCAGGGGAGAACCGATCTTCATGGGGGCGCGGGGTGCGGAGTTGCCGGGGAGCCCGATGGTTTCAACTGCGGCCCGCCTCGTTGGCGGCCCGGCGGATCTCCATCGTGTCAAAACCGCCGCGCTGTTTGGCGCCTTGGACCATGACTTCGATGTTCGTGGCGGCGGTCTCCAGCTCGAACTGCAGCTTCGAGGTCTTGCCGGTGAAATAATTGTAAGGAATCAACGAGATGATCGCGATGCCCAGACCGCAGGCCGTCGCGATCAGCGCTTCGCCGATGCCGCCCGTCACCTTGGAAACCGCCAGCTCGTCGTTACCGATGGCGTTGAACGATCCCATGATGCCGGTCACCGTGCCCAGCAAACCCAGCAACGGGGCGAGCGTGACCAGCGTGTCCATGACCGTAAGGAAGCGGCCCGCCTTGCGCAGTTCCATGCCGGCGGCCACCTGGAGGGCGCCCTGGAGGGAGTAATGGACGTGGTTCAACCCGTGCCAGATCATGCGCAGCACGGGATCGCGCGAGTCCTGCGAGAGGCGGGAGGCTTCGCCGAAGTCGCCATTCTCGATCGCGGCGAGCGTCTTCTCCAGGGTGTCGGGATCCCGCCGCAGGCTTTCGCGCGTCCACCAGAAGACCCGCTCGCCCACCACACACACCGCCACCAGGGTGACAATCAGGATGGGCCACATCACCGGCCCGCCCTGCAGGAACTTGGTGACGACAATGTTCGCTAACATGAATGATTCCATTTGCGCTCTTCTCAGGTTGCCGGGCGGGTCCGCCCGCCGCGCTGGTTGCCATGATGCTCACGCAACACAGGGAGTCAGCCTAACCAACCCGTCGTCCGCGTGTCCATCCCTGAATGAAAAAACTATTGCATGCGGTACTCGATTTCGACGCTCTTGAGACGCCGCCCGCCATTGGGTTCCCAATGCCAGCGGCTCTTGATCCATTGAGCCGTCTTGCGGTCGATTTCCATTTTGCCGCAGGTCTTGTCCACGTCCGCCTTCTCGGGGACACCTTCTTCGCTCACCTCCACGAGCAGGGTCACCGACACCACGTCGCCCGTGGACAGGATTCCCTGCACGATGCTGAACGGCGGCGGCGGAAACGTGCCCCGGTCCTGGCCGCGCACAAATTTGTCCACCTGCGGCTTGGCCACCGGCCGGGGCGCCACCTTCAACACGGCGGGCGGCGGCGGCGCGTACTTGGCCGTGGTCGCCAGCACCGTGGCGCCCTCGACCGGCACCGGAAAGGCCACATCCGCCGAGGCGGCGGCCACCACCACCGGCGTCACCACCGCGTCGGCCTGCGCGTTGTCGGTGGGCTGGTCCGGTTGCGCGTCGGTCGTTTGCGGCGTCTGCTCCGGCTGCTGAATGAACTCCTCGATGGGCACCGCCTCGGCCAGATCCGGGAGGGGACGGAGCACCACCTGCGGGACCTTGACGATGCCGATGGCACCAACGACCAGAAACGCGAAACAAATCGAATTCGCGTAGGCGAACTTGCGGTTGCTGTCCCGATTGGCCGCCGGCAGGCAGAACTGCGCAATGTCGGACTTCAGGACGTAATGCGCCCCGACGGCGGAGGAAATCCCGCCGCTGACGGCCATGACCGACTCGCTCATATTCGCTGTGTCTTCCCGCTGTCTCCAAAACCATCGCTCCGCCCCGCGACGAGGCGGAGCGGCCGGGCCCGGCTCCGGGCGGGAGTTAATTAAGGCCCTGCCGCCTCCCCACGCAAGCCTTTTGCGCCTTTTGCGCTGGGCCGCGAATTGCCTCAAGTAAAAGGTAACCAAGGAAGGGAAAGGGGGTGCGGGGGGAAGGGGTCGTTGACTCATCATGGTGGACACCGAGCAGAAAGGCACCAACATGAGTCGAACGAGCCGAGCGGAA
>JBEKGJ010000076.1:0-17232 GCA_050012855.1 Verrucomicrobiota bacterium
GCGGCGGTCCAGCACGATCAGGCCGGGCTTGCGCCGCGGGTTGACAGCCTGGATTGTAAAACATAGTATTACGGAATGATCAAGACGATTACCAGGGTTGGCAATTCGCAGGGTATCATCCTGGACGCCGCCTTGCTGGATCTGGCGCACCTGCGGGCCGGTGACGAACTGAACGTGGAGGTCCATGAGGGCGGCACGCTGACTCTGACGCCGATCCGCCCACGTCCGTCGCGCGCCGAAGTGTCGCGCGTCATCCAGGCGACGATGAAGGACTATTCGCGGACGATGAAGCGACTGGCATGACGGTCACGCCGAACAACTGTTTCCATCTCACGGTGGAGATCGTGCGGGAGATTCATGCCGAGGGCGTTGCCCGGTTTGGCGGATCGGTAGGCGTGCGCGACCTGGCTTTGCTGGAATCGGCGGTGGCGGCGCCACAAGCGACGTTGGGCGGGCATTCGCCCTACCAGGACCTCGCCGAAGTGGCGGCGGCGTATCTGTTTTACCTTTGCCGGAACCACCCTTTCGTTGACGGCAACAAGCGGGCAGCGCTGGGCGTCTGCCTTGTGTTTCTGCGGCTCAACGAAATTGAGCTGAAGGCCGACGGGCCGGAGTGGGAAGAACTTACGCTGGCGGTCGCAAGCAGCCTGATTGACCGCGAAGCGGCAACCGAACGACTCCGGAAGCTGCTGCCGCAGCAAGCTTGAGCACACCGTCCGCGCTTTTTTCTGAAATGCAGGAGAGCCGACCGGTGGCCGAAACCGGTCCGGCGAAACTGCTTGCCGGGTCATTGATCGCCGGCATAATGACCGTCGGCCGTTTCATCAGGCGGTCCCTCTGACTGGTGGATTCGGGTTGGTAGCTCAGTGGTAGAGCAGCGGCCTTTTAAGCCGTTGGTCCAGGGTTCAAATCCCTGCCAACCCACCACCTTAAACCCTCATAAGCCCCGATCTTTTCAAGGGGTTTTCCAACTTCCTTCTCCCCTTTTCCCAAGCGCGATCAATTCCCGCCAATCAAGTTGAATTGTTCAAGTTGACGCAGTTTTTCCAACTGGCAGAACGGCCATTACCGTCGGCGGTGCCGCTCGGGGTGGGAATGACGGCGAAAGCGCGGTCGGGCGCGGGCCTTGGCGGTTGCGTCGGTACAGTTTCGATGGTATTGCATGAGCCAACAGCAGCGACCATGATTGCCATGTCCGAGACTTCTCCTGGCGGCCGCCGAACACGCCGGGCGGCCGTCGGGGCATTCACCTTGATCGAACTGCTGGTGGTCATTGCCATCATCGCCATCCTGGCCGGGTTGCTGCTGCCGGCGCTGGCGCGCGCCAAGGCCAAGGCGCAGCAGGTCAAATGCGTGAGCAATCAGCGCCAGATCGGCTTCGCGTTCATCATGTACGCCGACGACAACGCGGACACCTACCCGCTCCATGATGGCTGGGCCGCGACGGGCGGCAAATTCTGGACCAACGCCGACGTCAGCGGCTACGCGGCCGATTACGGTGGCAATATCCAGGAAACCAACCGCCCGCTGAACAAGTACGTCAATGCGGTTGACACGTTCCATTGCCCCGGTGACAAGGGCGACGCCCTCAACCCGGCGGCCCAAAGTTGCTGGCTGGGCTGGGGCAACAGTTACCTCGTGGAATGGGCGGGCGAGGCCTTCCGCGTGGAACATATCACCGGCGACAGCACGAATCCGAAGGGCGCGCCCGCCAACAAAAGCACCCGCATTGCCCAGCGCCCCGTCACCAAGATCATCCAGGGCGACTGGCCCTGGCACGCCAACCGCAGCCTCACCGATCCGCGCACCGTCTGGCACAACGACAAGGGCAAGCGCTACGAGAACATGCTCTTCGGCGACGGTCACGTGGCGATCTATCACTTCCCGCCGGCGATGGACAACTGGATCAGCGTCGCGCCGGACATCAACTTTGACTGGTGGTGACGGGTCCGCGGCGAATGGCCGCCGCGGTCGCCCGGGCAGGCACTGTCCTGGTGTGGTGGGGTGGGGCTCTGACGGGCCGGTGGCAAGTTGTGGGGGGAGAGACGGCTCGCGTGGACGCTCCCCACCGACTGGCGTGGGTTTGCTGCGACTCTCCGCCGGTTGCTCAACTCTCAACCATGACCCATCAACCTGATTGCGGCTCGCGAGAACGCTCCACCACACGGCCAAATCAGGACACCGCCGCCTCGCGTCGCGATTTGCTTTTGCCGGCGGCGCGGCTAGGCTCGACCCATGCAAAAGCCGCAACGCGTGGAACGGACCACCGCCGACCCCGAACTCAAACGCCGCATTCAGGAACTCGTCGCCACCCGCGGCGGCGGTCATAACGCGGACCTGGTCGAGGACATCATTGACAGCGCCCTCAAGCTGCTGCGCGAGGTCGAGCATCGCGGCGATGTCCGGGTGATCCAGAGCGCGATCCGGGAATTGCGCATCGCCTTCCGCACGTTTTCCCCTTATGCCGAGCGCCGCAAGGTGACCATCTTCGGTTCCGCGCGAACCCAGCCCGACCGCCCGGAATACAAGCAGGCGGTCGAGTTTGCGCGCAAAATGGCGGCCGCCGGTTTCATGGTCATCACCGGGGCGGGGCCCGGCATCATGCAGGCGGGCCACGAAGGCGCCGGCATCGAAAACAGCTTTGGCGTGAACATCCGGCTGCCGTGGGAACAGTCCGCCAACCCGCTGATCGTGAGCGACAAGAAGCTCGTCACGTTCAAATATTTCTTCACCCGCAAGCTCACGTTCATCCGGCATTCGGATGCGCTGGCGCTGTTTCCGGGCGGGTTCGGCACGCTCGATGAAGGCTATGAGGCGCTCACCCTGATGCAGACCGGCAAGAGCCAGCTCATGCCGCTCGTGTTGGTGGACAAGCCCGGCGGCTCGTTTTGGAAAACGTGGGACAAACATGTCCGGGAACACCTGCTGCGGAACGAACTCATTTCCGCCGACGACCTGAACCTCTACCAGATCACGGACGATCCCGACGAAGCCGTGCGCTGGATCACGCGGTTTTTCCGCAACTACCATTCGAGCCGGTTCGTGAAGGATCTGCTCGTGTTGCGGCTGCGGCACGCGCCATCGCCCTCGGCGCTGGCGGCGCTCAACGAGGACTTCGCCGACATCATCGTTGGCGCGCCGTTTGCCAGCATCATGGCGACGCCCGAGGAGCGCGACGATGAGGATAATGTGAACCTGCCGCGCATCGCGTTTGGGTTCAACCGGAAATCCTACGGCCGGCTGCGCGAAGTGATTGACCGCGTGAACGCGTTCTGACGCAGCCGAAGGGTCTCAAGCTCGCGGCATCACGCCTTCGCGCGCGAGGAGCCGGCGTTTCCAGTCGAGCCCGGCCGAGAACCCGCCCAGGCGACCGCCCGCGGCGAGCACCCGGTGGCACGGCACCAGTACGGGCACTGGATTCGCGCCGCAGGCCCGGCCAACGGCCCGCACCGCGCGCGGTCGGCGAATCGCGCGGGCCAGCTCGCCATAGGTCCGCGTTTCGCCGGCGGGAATGGCGGTCATCGCCTGCCAGACCGCCTGTTGAAACGGCGTGCCGCGGGTGAGATCGAGCGGTGGCAGGCGGTTGGGCTTTTTCCCCGCCAGCACGGCGAGCAGGGCTCGTCGCGTGGTTTCAAGCCAGTCACATTGGGCGCCGGGCGTATCCGCCGCCAGCGGCTTCGGCTGGCTCACGTCTGCCGCGGGGAAGTCGAGGGCGGCCAGACCACCGGCGGTGAAGGTCGCGGTGAAGGCGCCATCGGGGGTCGGGATCGTGGCGGTGACCAGGCTCATCGGTTGCGAAAGTAAAAATAGATCAGCCCCCAGATAATGGCGATGAAGAGGCCGCACAGGGCGAGGAAGCGGTTGCGGGCAACGCGCTTTTCGTAGCGAAGCGGGCGCAGGCCGTGGATGCTGCCGGCGGCGAGGTAACTGACCAGTTTGGGATTGGCCGCCGGTGAACCGCGGAACTGACTCCACCATCGGCGCAGCGTCGCCATGGGGTCATATTTGCGGACGCCCAATTCGTTGATGTGCGACGGGGTGGTGGGGCTTTCGTAGGCGGTTTTGACGTGGTGGCGGCTGAGATCCTCGAAGGCCGGTTCCCCCGCGGCGGCAGCGGGCGATTGCGGCCGCGCGGTGGAGCGAAGCTTGGGTTGGGCCAGTTCCGTGGCGGCCTTGCGATTGAGGTCCTTGATTTCGCCCTCCAGCGCGGCGATGTGCGCCTTCAGTGCGCGCTCGCGCTCGGCAATGGGATCGGTCTTCTTCCGGAAAAGCGGCATGGCTGCGAGCGGCTAGCGCCGTAGCAGGAGGGCCGCCAGAACGATCACGCCGAGCAGGACCGCAATGGCCAGCGGCCAGGTCAGGGCCAGGCCGGTTTTCCAGAGCGCGCCCGAATGCTGGGCGTCCGGCCACCCGGAGCGCGGCTGACCTGCTTTTGCGGCGGCGGGGTCCGTGGCCGCCACGCCGTCCAGCACCGTCCATTTCAATCGCGCGGCGTTCCACTCCATGCGGGCATTCTCGATGGCGGTGAGCGCGCGGGTCAGCTCCGTGTTCCAGTTTTCCTGCGTCCAGCTCTGTTCCTGGATGGCTTGAACTTTCGCCAGGGCCTCACGAAAATCCACGAGGGTCTTGGCCAGTTGTTCGGCATCGCGCCGGGCATTGAACTCGGCCTGTTCGAGGATGCCGAGCCCGCGGGTGAGTTGCTGGAGGGTTTCGGCGCGGCCGGTTTCGAACTCCGCCCGGCGCCGGCGGGCCTCATCCAGCTTGGCGCGTTCACGTTCGAGTTCCTCCTGCGCCCGCTTCAGCTCGGCGATGCGGCCCTGGGTCTCGCCCACTTTGGTCTCGAGTTCCTCGCGGGTCGGCGGGCGGGGGGCGATGGGCGCCGGGGTGGCGGGCGCGGTCGCCGCGGTGCGTGCGGTCGGGTTGACCTGCAACTCCCGGTCAATGAAATCGGTTTCGTCGAACGGCGAACTCATGGGGCGACTCTAACACCGACCCCCGCTCTGTAAAGCAATCTGCTGACGGTGGGCGGAGGCGTGAAAAGGGCGGCAATCAACGCGAAAATTGCCCCGATTTGCCTTTGCATCCACGCGGCCACGAAGTGTAGTTGACGCGGGGCCGGGGCGTTATCCGGCCCTGGTCGGCAGGACGGCGGGAACCACCCTCCGGTCTCTCATCCTGACCACCTCGAATATCCGGTCGGTTGTGATCAGTTTGCAGCGGGGTTCGTCCTGCACCATGGCCAGAAGGCAGGCATCCGCCAGGTCAATCCCCCGGTCAGCGTATTTGATGAGCCAACTGCGGACGCTGGCCAGGCTGCGGGAGATGGAAAAATCGATCACAATCGCCCCCTCATCCAAGGCCTGGAGCGCGAGATCCGGGGATTGACGGTGATAGGCCAGGCGATGGCAGACTTCCGTGACCACCGGCTCACAGGTGGTGAATTGGGTGTATTGCTCGAATTGCGCCGTTGCCCATTCCCGATGCTGATCCCTCTGGGACAGGAAGGCGAACCAAGGTCCGGCATCCAGCAAGATGCGCTTGATCATCGCTCCAGCCTTTGACGCCAGGCATTGCTCGTGGAACCGTCCGCCGGAGCGTTTTTCACAATGCCACCGAGATGCGCCAGCTTTTCAGCCGCCGATCGCCCGCGGCGGCTCGCGAGGTTATCTTCGATCATTTCCAGGACCAGACCATTGCGGCTGGTCTTGGTTTCCGCCCGCAGTTTATCGAGCCGCTCCACGGTTGCTTCCGGCAGCTTCAAGGTGATTTGTCGCGTCGCCATGTCCGGAAGGTATTACCATTCTGCCTGATTGGCAATGCTGTTTCCTTCGGGAGATCGCCTCGTTCACCATCCCGCCGGTTTGCCGGGCATGGACGCGAAGCCGGGGTTTGCGTTGCGGACCAGGTTTTGTTTCGGGCGCGCCGTCAAGCAGGCGGCCGCCCGTTGGCCGCGGCTCAGTACTCGAAGGTGCTCACGCGCCGCATACTCAGTCGCAACGGCACCCAGCCGACCAGCCACGAAAGGCCGAGAAACAGCGTCCACGCCGTCGCGACCAGCGGCCAGGAGGTGACGCCGGCGCGAGCCCAGGGCGAACCGAGGCCGACCAGCACAACCGACGCCACGATATAGAGGAAGCTCACCACCAGGCAAAACGTGCCGCCGAAGCCGCTGACGATTTTGCTCGGGTTGTCCTCCTTGAGATTTGGATAGAGCGCGCCCAGGCCGGTGGCCAGCCCGTTGAGCGCGAGCGCCATGACGGCGACCGCGCCGAGCAGGTAAAACGTCCGCCCCCACGCCAGGGTCAGCATCCGGCAGGAAAGCACCATGAGCCCGGCGGTGAGGAGCAGCGAGAACGCGCTGGCAAAGGCAAACTTTACCCGCAGCAGGCGCGCCAGGCCGAGCGGCGCCAGCCCGACGATCCACAGCCGTTTGCCTTCGAGCGAAAACTGCGGATAGACAAAACGCGTCGTGAGCGTGGCGAGGTTCAGCGAGCACGCGCCGAGATTGAGATAGGAAATCAGGTTGATCCAGAAGGGATTCGTCAGTTGCTCGCTGAAGTGTCGCAGGTTGAGAATGTACACCGCCAGCAGGCCGAAGAGAACGAGCGTCTGTCCCCACTGCGTGGTGTCGCGCCAGAAAACGCGCGCATCCTTCACCAGCAGCGCTCGCGCATCGGCCGGTACGCCGGGCAGGATGGCGAACAGCGTCTCGAACCAGCCGCGTCCGTAGCCGAACGCGGTGCGCCTTCCCTGCCAGGCGCGGAACCAACCCCAGCGGCCGAGCACGCTGCCGCGGCTTTGCGCGGCCGACGCCGCGTTGTAAAACCAGGGCCCCATGCGCGTGAACATGAGGCCGCCAAAGAACAAGGCGTAACTTAGCAGCACGAGCGCGAAGAAGCCCGCCGCCGCCAGCGCGCCCTCCGCCCATTGCTGCATCCCGGACGAGAGCCAGTAACTCGGCAGGAGCGGGAACTGGGCAAACCGCGTCCGCAGCAGCAGGCGGTCAAGCACCACGATGACGCGCTTCTCCAGTTGGTCGTCGGTCACCGGCTCGGGGCGGAGCCAGAGCGCGCTCAGCAGGATCAGTCCCGCGGCCGCCGCCAGCGCGACGAGTTGGAAGGCCCGCCGGTCCATGAACCGCGCCACCGTCATCGCCAGCCAGGCCCCCGCGGCCGCCGGCAGCACGATGAAAACCCCGATGAACACCAGGGTGACCGGATAGAAATGCCAGGCCGCCTTTTGCGTCAGGCCGTAGGCGGCCAGCATCGGCGCGAGCAGGAACAGGAAGGCCCAGGAAGCGAGCAAGGTGGATTCGATGAGTTTCCAGCGAAAAATGGTCTGGGGCGGCAGCGGCAGCGGCAGCAGGAACGTCGTCTCGCGGTTCCGGAACAGGTTCGTGTAACTGATTACCAGGTTGCTCAGCAGCAGCAGCGCAAAGAGGCAGGCGAACAGCAGGAACAGCATCCGTTCGATCAGCACCGCGCCCAGCCCGGGAAACTGGCCGGCAAAGAGCAGGCCGCGGTAAAAAAGCAGAAAGGCCAGGCCGGCGTAACCCGCCAGGAACAGGGCGATCAACGCCGTCAGCAGCTTCGATTGCTGGCGCAGGGCAAGCAGCCGCCGCCAGCTTTGCAGCGCGTTCACCCGCAGCAGCAGCCAGAGCGGGCTCGCACCGAAGCCGGGTGAGGATGATTGGTTCATCTGACAGGAGGCTGTGCCTCGCGTAGGTTGGCCTCCTGCTCGGTGAGGGCGAGGAAGGTTTGTTCGAGGGCGCCCGCCGCGCCACTCTGCCGGCGCAGTTCCTCGCGCGTGCCGAGCGCGATCAACCGCCCTTCGTGCATGATGCCGATCCGGTCAGCCATCTCCTCCGCAATGCTGAGCTGGTGCGTCGAGACGAAGATCGTCATGCCCTGTTGCGAACGTTCCTTCAAAATGTCCTTTAGCACGCGGGCATGGTGCGGGTCGAGGCCCACCATGGGCTCGTCCATCACGAACACGTCGGGGGCGTGCAGCAGGGCCGAGACGATGGCGATCCGCTGTCGCGTGCCGTGCGACAGGCCTTCGATCGGTTTGGCGAGGTAGGGTTCGAGGTTGAACCGCTGGATCAGTTCGCGGGCCACGCTCACCATGCGCGCCTCCTCCATCCGGAAAAGCTGGCCGGTAAAGCGGAGGAATTCCCACGGTGTGAGCTTGTCATAGAGGAAGGGAAAATCCGGCACATAGGCCAGCCGGCGCCGCGCCGCGAGCGGCTCGCGCTGGACGTCGTAGCCCGCCACCCGGGCCACGCCGGCACTCGGTTTGATCAGGCCGGCGAGCACCTTGATCGTGGTCGTCTTGCCCGCCGCGTTCGGTCCCAGCAGGGCGAAAAATTCGCCGCGCGGGACGTGCAGAGTCACGTCGTTCACGGCGACCAGGTCGCCAAAGCGCTTCACCAGATGTTGGAGCTCGATCATGCTGCCGCCTTACAAACTTGCGATCGCCTCGTTCACCAGGACCACGTCGCCGGGCAGTTCGACCCGGAGGATCTCGCCGACGCGGCTGACGATCACGACCGCGCGGTATTTGTCGAGCACGCGCGTTTCGAGGCGAAAGACGCGGGTGCGGGCGCCCCCGCCGAGCTTGAGCCATTCCAGGTGCGCCTCCCAGGGAAGCGCCAGCGAGAGGTTCGCCGGGGCGGCGCCGCTGAGGCCCTGGGCCAGCGGCCCCAGCCAGGCAAGACCGCCGGCCAGGCCGAAATCGGCGAGCAGGGTTTCCGGGCGGCCCAGCTCGTCGAAGGTGTAGGTTCGGGTCCAGGTCGCCGACTCGCGGCCCAGGGAAAACGTGACGCTGGCGGCCTTGGCGTCGGCGCGGACCTCGATCGGTTGGTTCCGGGTGAACAGCTTCAGCGAAGCCTTGCGCCACGCGCGATCGGCGCCGAATTCGGCGCGGGTGTCGAACCGGAACCGCTGGGGCGGATCGGCGAGCACCACGTTGCCGTCAAACTCCAGCGTGTAGCTGGCGAGACGGCGAACCCGGCCCTCCGGCTCGGTTGCGGGATCCACCGGCCGGCCGGCCACCGGCGCCTCACCGACGGTGGCGGCCCAGCGACAATACCCGATCTTGTGGCCATCCAAGAGGACCTGGAGCGAAGAATCGTCGGGAGCGGTGAGGATGCGCTCCCAGACCAGCGTGGGAGGGACGGCACTGCCGGCATTCCCGCGTCCGCTCATTTCCGAGCGCCAAAGCAGGACGTTCATCACCACCCAGAAAAGGGCGGTCAGCGGGAGGAACAAACGCCGGGTCATGTGTTGCGGAAGCTAGCGTGATTTCGCCGTCGTTTCAACGCGGCAGGTACCGCTGCGCCTCCACGTTTACTGACCAGCCAGCCTGGGAGACGTCACGCCGCGCGCGGGAAGCGAGTCGTCAACGGGTCGGCAGCTTCAACTCCGTGCCCACCTGGAGACGGCGGGCGTCCACGCCCGGGTTGGCGTTCTGGAGTTCGCTCACCTTCAGCCCGTGCGCCCGCGCGATGGCGCTGAGCGTGTCGCCGGCTTTGACCCGATAAGCGCGCGGGGCGGTGGTGGCGGCGTGGGGCGGGGCGGCGTTCGTCGTGGCGCGGCTCATGAGCGTCGGGTTGGTTCCCAGCAGCGGGCGTGGTACGGGGTTGAGGCCCGGCGGCGCCGCATTGGAGGACAGCAGGAGGCGCGGTGGAAGCGCGGTGGAGAGGCTGCCGGCGGGCGGGCCGCCTGGCGGGACGGGCGCCGGTGGAGGCGGCTGGAGCCGGAGCACATTGGCACGGAGTTGGGCGTTTTCGTTTTGGAGTTTCTGGAGCTGGAGCTGCGACTGGTTCAAGGCCTCAAGCAACTGCTTCTTGTCGGCGTCCAGTTTGTGGACCGAGGTGGTGAGCTGGGAGACGAGCCGCTCGGAGGCGGTGGTGGGCGGACCCAGGGGGGCGGTCTTGGCCAGTTCGAGGGTGCAAGAACGAATGCATTTGGTGACGGTGTCGGCCTGCTTCCAGTTGGGTTCGATTTGCAGCAGTTTGCGAAAGTGATAAATCGCAAAGGCGTAGTCCTGGATGTCCGCCGGCGTGTTGTTATCGGAATTGGAGTAAATCAGGCCAAGTTCCCAATGGGCGCGGGCGAGGCGCGGGTTGGCCTCGAGCGCCTTCTCCAGCAGCGCAATGCTGCCGGCGTAATCGCGATCGAGTTTCTTGGTGCGTGCCTCGGCCAGGAGGGCGTTCTTGGTCTCATCGTCCCCACCGCCCCAAATGCCGTCGCAGCCCGCCAGCAGCAGGCAGGCCGGCAACCAGATCAACGCACGTCGAAGCACGACTGAAAGCGTCATGGCGGCGAACCTAGACGAACGCCCCGCCAAGTGCAATCGCAGGATGTCACCCGTTTGCCACCGGCGCCGGGAGCCCGGCTCAGCCCGCCAGTTCGCGCTCGATCGCCTCGAGGGTCTTGCCCTTTGTTTCCGGCAAAAACAGCAGCATCGCCACCAAACCGGTCGCGCAGATGCCCCCGTAAATCCAGAAGGTCACCGACACGCCGAGGAGGGTTTTGAAGATCGGAAAGGTATAGGTCAGGAGGAAACACGCCAGCCAGAGGCAGCCGACGGCGATGGACATCGCGGTGCCGCGAATGCGGTTCGGGAAAATCTCCGAGATCAGCACCCACGTCACCGGCGCCAGCGACATCGAGTAGGCGGCGATGGCGGCCAGCACCAACCCGAGAAAGAGCAGCGGCGCGACGGCGCCACCGGCGCCCTTCACGTGATAACACCACCCGATCGCCACATAAATCACGGCCAGCCCCGCCGCGCCGAACAACATCAGCGGCCGGCGGCCGAGGCGGTCCACCGTGGCCAGGGCCACAAACACGAACACCAGATTCACCACCCCGGTGGCGACGATGTTGGTGAGCGCGTCGTTCATGTTGAAGCCGGCCTGGGTGAAGATTTCACTGGCGTAGTTGAAAATCACATTGATGCCGCACCACTGCTGAAACACCGCGAGGAAGATGCCCAGCCCCAGCACCGCCAGCATGCGCCGCTCGCGCAGTTCCCGGAACCGGACGCGCTTGTCCTCGTGGACAAGCGTGGCCTGGATTTCCGCGAGCGCGGCCGTGGCGTAGGCGGGACCGGCGATGCGGGCCAGCGTGCGCTCCGCCCGCGCGGGCGCGCCGGCCTTGCACAGCCACCGCGGACTCTCGGGCACGAACAGCGAGCAGACGAAGAACAGCAGGGACGGCGCGGCGCAGGCGGCGAACATCCAGCGCCAGCCGTGGGTCACGTTCCACGAGGCCGCAAAGTCCGCCGGTGACAGGCCGTCCGGCACCGGCCGCGCGAGGCACCAGTTGACGAACTGCGCCGCGAGGATGCCGATCACGATGGTGAGCTGGTTGACGGCGACGAGCAGGCCGCGGCGGTCGGCCGGGGCAATTTCGGAGATGTACATCGGCGAAATGTTCGAGGCGAGGCCAATGCTGACGCCGCCGAGAATCCGCCAGGTCACGAACACCGGGAACGTGGCCGCGAACGCAATGCCGGTCGAGGAAACGACGAAGTTCAGGGCGGCGGCGATCAAAATCGGCTTGCGGCCGAAACGGTCGCTGAGCCACCCCGACGCCAGCGCCCCGCCCAGGCAGCCGAGCAGCGCGCAGCTCTGGGCCCAGCCAACCGGGGAAACGGCATTGGCCTCCACTCTGGCCCAGAAGGAGGCGTTCGCCGCCACGTCCTTGGCCGTGTCCGTGAGCTGAAAAAAGGCCTCGTAGAATTTCGCCGCGCCGCCGATGACGACCCAGTCGTAGCCGAACAACAGGCCGCCCAGCGCGGCCACGAGGGCGATCAACCAAAGGTAGGCGGGGGAGGAAACCGCAATGCCGGAAGCGGTGGCCGGTCGAGCCTGGTTGTCCTTCGCCGCCCCCGGGCGCGTGTCGTGCATGGCGAAGCTTAGCGGACCGCGGCCGGCAACGGCAAGCACGCGGCGTTGGCCGGTCCGCCGGCGCGTGCCAGTCTCTGGTCGTGGCCGCCGCCGATCACTTGACCAGTTCCGGCAGCCGGCCTCCCAGCGCCGCGTCGTCTTCGCCGAGGGTCACCTTGTTCAGCGACCACGTTTCGGTGTGTTCGGCCTTGCCCGCAGGCGGGATGCGGACCAGCGCGCCGAGGGTTTCGAGTTCGAGCATGTCGGAGCCGGTATAGGCTTCGATGTTGCTCCCGAGATCCGGGTAGGTCGCCTTCGGGTCGAACACGAAACGTTTCACGAACAGTTCGCCGTCGCGATAAAACGCCGCCCAGCCGGGCGTGTTATGGAAACCGATCTTCTGGGCGACGTTATTGGCGGGATCGCAGCGCACCTGGACATATTTCGTGCCCCAGGTGTAGCGCGGGTCGTGCATGTCCGTGTAGTTCCAGAGCGTCATGGTCCGCCCCGGCAGCAGCTTCGCCTCGTGCGCAATGTAGGGTTCCTGGGGGATGATCGCCCGGCCCGGTCCCTGGCAGACCGTCACGGCCCAGGGCGCGGCCTCCACCGCCCCGGCATTGTGGTTGATCAGCCGATGGAGCACGACCACCCGCGGATGCTCGGGGTCGAGCGTCACTTCGATTTCCTTCTGCAGGCCGGTGAGTTTCTCGACGGGCGCGGTCAGCCGCAGGGTGCGGCCATCCCAGGCGACGGTCAGGGGCGCGTTGTCGGGCGCATAGGTCGGTGCGCCTTCCGGTGCGCGCCAGAGCCGGTGGCCGCCGTAGATGCGCCATTGCTCGCCGCCGGTCTGGCCCAACTGGTCGGGCCATTCCTTGAAGACGTTCCGGCCGCCGACGAACGCCAGCCGGATCACCCGCGGCCCGACCTCGGTTGGAGCGAGCAGTTCGATCTGGCCGTTGCTCAGCCGGATGCAGTTGGACCAGCCGCCATAGGCCACCTGTTCTTTTTGCACGGCGGCCTGCATCTGAACCACGGCCAGCGCAGCCAGCATCCATGCCACGCCCGCGATCCGACCGGTGAGGCAACCCGTCGGTCGGCGATGAGAACAAACCAGTGGAGTCATGGTCCGAGCAAAGCCAAAACCGGCGGGCGACGCAAGCCCGCAAACTGTGCCCGCAAACCGTGGCAACCGCCGGGCGCGGGTGCCGTCGCCGGTCGGCGGCGGCGACGTGCGTCTGCGAAATTGCTGTTCAACCTGCGCCGTCTGTGGAACAAAAGGCGCATGTTTCCGAACCTGCGCGCTGACCTGGGGCCGGCGGCTCCGGCCCGCCGCGCGGTCAGGCAGGCGCCACGGGCATGAACTCCGATCAACTCTCCGAGCTGAAGCGGGCGGCGATCATCAACACGCTCCGCTCCTGCCGCCTTTTCGCCGGCCTGCCCGCTTCGGACCTGAAGAACATCGCGGCCATCGCCATCCTGAAACCGCTGCGCAAAGGTGATTATCTTTTCCGTGAGGGCGAGCCGTCGCGCGGCTTCTACATTGTCCAGCAGGGCACCATCAACGTTCACCGCGTCGGCGCCGGCGGCAAGGAACAGGTCATCCATGTTTTTCGCGCCGGCGAGTCGTTCGCCGAGGCCACGCTCGCGACCGAAACC
Source organism: Verrucomicrobiota bacterium (assembly GCA_050012855.1). Taxonomy (GTDB): domain Bacteria; phylum Verrucomicrobiota; class Verrucomicrobiia; order Limisphaerales; family J093; genus JAJXZJ01. Next base: position 13,553 of record JBEKGJ010000076.1, read on the forward strand.
GGCTACCCGGCCGATGCCCGTGCCCTCGAGTCCAGCCAGGTGCTGCTCATGCAGAAGCTGGACATTCTGGCGCTGCTCCGCCGCCAGCCGGAACTCGGCTTGCGCATGATCGGTTCGATCAGCCAGCACCTGCGCGCCCTGGTCGGCCTGCTCGACGACCTGACCCTGAAGGACGTCGAAACCCGGCTGGCCAACTGGCTCTTGAAGCGTTGTCCGCAGCCGGTCGGCACCACGCTGGTCCGCATCGAACTGCCCATGACCAAGCGGGTCCTCGCCGCCGAGTTGGGCACCGTGAGCGAAACCTTTTCCCGCACGCTCGCCAAGTTCCGCGAACAGGGACTCATCGCCGTGAAGGGGAAGACGGTCACGGTGATTTCTCCCGCCCGCCTCGCGGCGCTGCTCCGCAAACACCTGGGCGAATGAACCGCTTGGGGCACGGCCGCGCCGGTGGGATCCTGAATTGGGTGGCAGCGGCGCTGCCGCACCGCCACCCCGGTAGGGTGCGCTGCTGCGCGTCCCCATCTTGGTCCGAGGCGTTGCCTGTTGCCCGTGCCAGATGGGATTGGCAATGAATTCCGTCGTTGCCGACAAGAAGTTTGGGCCGAGCAGCAGCTCAGCCCTACCCCGGTAGAGACGTGCTGCGGCGCGTCCCAATCTGTGCGCGTTCGCGCCGGTTCACCTTCGCGCCAGACGCTCGCGCTTGCGCTTGAGTTCCTGGCGCAGCTTCGCGAGCGGGAGGGTGTTGATCACATCCTTTTTGGTCAGCCAGCCTTTGCGGGCGACGCCGGCGCCAAGGCGCAGGTAACCGGCCTGTTCGTTGCGATGAGCGTCGGGGTTGATGACGCACTTGACTCCTTTGCTGGTGGCGTATTGCCAGAGCCGCCAGTCGAGATCAAACCGGCAGGGACTGCAGTTGAGTTCGAGCCACGTGCCGGTGGCCGCGCAGGCGTCAATCACGGCGGTCTGGTTCACCTTGTAGGGTTCGCGCTCGAGCAGCAGCCGGCCGGTGAGGTGGCCCAGGATGTGAACCAACGGGTTCTCCGCTGCGCGAATGAGCCGCCTGGTGTTGTCGGCCTCGTCGCTCCCGGCCACGTGCAGGCTGGCGACTACCACGTCCACGTCGGCCAGGACCTCATCCTCGAAATCCAGCCGGTCCTTGAGGATGTCCACCTCGGTGCCGGTGAGCAGGCGGAATTCGTTGCCTTGGGCCGCGAGTTGTTCGTTGAGCCGGCGGATTGCATCGAGCTGGCGGCGCAACCGGGCGGCATCAAGGCCGTTGGCCTGGAAGGAGGCTTTCGAGTGGTCCGTGATGGCCCAGTAGGCGAGCCCAAGTTCGGACATGAACGCGGCGATGTCCTCGATCGTGTTGCGCCCGTCGCTCCAGTTCGAGTGGTTGTGCAGCGAGCCCTTGAGGTCGGTCCACTCGACGAGCCGCGGCAGGCGGTCCTTTTCCGCGGCGGAGAACTCGCCCTTGTCCTCGCGCAGTTCAGGCGGCACGTAGGCGAGGTCCAGGGCGGCAAAAATCTCCTCCTCGGTCTGGCATGGGAGGCGAAGGGCCGGGTCGCGCGTCTCCTCGGTTGACCGGAAGAGGCCGTACTCGTTGAGGCGCAGCCCGCGCTGGATGGCGCGCTGGCGCATGACGATGTTGTGCTCCTTGCTGCCGGTGAAATAGGCGAGCGCGAACGGATATTCAGCGTCGTCCACCACCCGCAGGTCGGCCTGGATGCCGCCGGTGAGGATGACACTGGCCTTGGTCTCGCCCTTCGCGCTGACGCTCACGATTTCCGGCTGCGTCGCAAAGAAAGCGATCACGTCGGCGGGTGCCCGCGTGGAAACGAGAAAATCAATGTCGCCGATCAACTCCTTGAACCGCCGCACGCTGCCGGCCAGGCTGCACCGGATCACCTCGGGACGCCCGCGCAGGCGTTCGAGCATCGGCTCGGCTGCGAGCACTGCGTCACTGAGCAGGTGGCGGGAGGCGTACTGGCGCTTGAAGGCGATGCCTTCGAGGATCTTCGCCTGCGTTTTTTCGCCGAAGCCGTCGAGGCCCGCGACCTTGTCCTCCCGGCAGGCGGCTTCGAGTTGTTCAATGGCGGTGATGCCGAGCCGGTCCCACAGCGCCTTGACCTTCTTCGGGCCGAGGCCGGGAATCTGGAGAAGTTCGATCAGGCCGGCGGGGATGGAGGCCTTCAGCTCCTCGTAATAGGGCAGCCGGCCGGTGGTGACAAGCGTGGTGATTTTCTCCTGGAGCGCCTCGCCAATGCCCTTGAGGTCGCCGAGCCGGTTTTCGGCGATGAGGGTGGTCAGCGGTTCGGCCAGGCCTTCGAGGGTGCGCGCGGCGCTGGCGTAGGCGCGGGTCTTGAAGGGGTTCTCGCCCTTCAATTCCAGCAAGACACCGATCTCGTTCAGGACGGCGGCCACCTGGTCCTTATCCATGCGCGAACTATGCGTCGGACCGCGTGTTCTGGCAAAGCCCTCTTTACCGGGGGCCGCCTCTCGGGAAACTGTTTTCCGTGGAAACCCGGATCGGGCCTGCCAAGTCCCTGATCCTCGCCTAATTTTTCGATTTTCAAAAAAAAGTGCGAAAAGGGCGGTGAGATGTGTGTTTTGGGTTGACAATATTCTATAGATTTTCTATATGTGTTTTCCATGGCGGCCCGCTTGCCCTTGCTGCACAAGACGCCCTTCGTCTTGGACCCGCGGCCGTTACGGGAGGCCACCAGTCCCCACGCCGGTCTGCTGAGCGTCTCCCGCGCTTACCGGGCCCTGGGCGTGCCCGAGCTGATCGCCGCCCATCTCTCCCTGCGCCAACGCCGGCGCGGCTTTTCCGAAGCCCAGTTCACCGAAGCGATCTGTTTGCTCCAGGCCCTGGGCGGGGAATGCCCCGAAGACCTGCACCTGCTGGCCGGGGACGACTGTCTGGAGCGGGGCTTGGGCTATCGCCCGCCCAAAGCGACGGCGGTGCGGGGGTTTCTGGAACGTTTCCACGACCCGGAACTGGAGGCGTTGCGGCCGCCCCGGGAAGCGCAGAGGAGCTTCATTTTTCCTTCGAGCCAGCCGGTGGCGGCGTTGCAGGAAGTGCAGCGCGGGCTGGTGCGGCGGATTGCCAAGCGTTACGAGCAACAGGGGCAGGCGCAGCGGATCGCCACCGTGGACCAGGACGCGACGATCATTGAGAGCCACAAGCAGGCGGCCTGCTCCCATTACGAGGAGGGCCGGGGCTACCAGCCGATGGTGGCGGTGTGGGCGGAAGCCGATTTGGTGCTGGCCGATGAGTTTCGGGACGGCAATGTGCCGGCCAAGCAGGACCCGTTGACGTGCGCCAAGCTGGCCTTTGCGGCCCTGCCGGAAAGCGTGACCCGGCGGTATTTCCGGGGGGATTCGGCCTGTCACGAGCACGGGTTGCTGGACTGGCTCAAACATCCGGACCGGGCCAAGGAACCGGGCGGACGGATTGGGTTTGCGGTCAGTGCGGTGATGAGCGAGCCTTTGGCCCAGGCGCTGCGCAGGATTGCCGACGCGGACTGGCAGACTTTTGACACTGAAGCGGACGGGACCTTGCGGCAGTGGGGGGAGGTGGACTTTGTGCCTGGGGACAAGTACGAGCGCCAGGAGAGCCAGCCGCTGCGGTATGTGGGACTGCGTTTGCTCAAACCGCAGGGCGTGTTGTTTGGGGACGG
>JBEKGJ010000077.1:0-16647 GCA_050012855.1 Verrucomicrobiota bacterium
AATCTGAGCGCGTTCGGCCGCCGTGGTGCGTTGGCGGCGGCGAGGAGCCTTGGATGTGTTCATTACCCCGGCGTTTACCACGCCGGCTCGCCGCGCACCAGACGGTCCCCGCTTTACCGCTTACGTCCGACCGCCGCGCGGGCAGATGTAGCGTGCCGCCTCTGGCTGCGCGTCTGGAGTTTGGCCATGACTGGACAACGCCGCCCGGGCGGCATTTTTTGGCGAGATCGTAATGCCGGGCCGCGGGCACGGCGATGGCGACCCTGGGGAAAGCGGGGTCGCGCCATACCTCCTGAACGTCGAGACACTTGCGGGCCGTGGCGTGCTCGTCCCCGTAGCCAGCCAAGGTCGTGCTGTTCGCGTCGCAATGCGTGTGCAGCGCCCCAAGCGCATTGAAGTTGCGCGCCCGATTCCTGCCCCAATACCCGGCACCGATCAAAGCCAGTTTACGCGGAAATTCTGATGTGCTCGCAGGAGGGACGGTTGGCGGTTCTCAAGCGATGGCTGACTTTACGGCAGCAGCGATCATCTGCTGCTCGGCCTCGGTGAGGAAGGGGTGCATCGGCAGGCTGATGACTTCGCGCGAAGCCTTCTCTGATTCTGGAAAATCCCCCCGGCGGTAACCCAGGTTTGCGAACACCGGCTGCTCGTGCAGGCATTGGGGATAATACACCGCCGATGGGATGCCCTGAGCTTTCAGCTTCTCGCCGACCGCATCGCGGTTCGGCACACGCAGGGTGTACTGGGCATAGACATGGGTGTTCCCGGGCGCGACGTCGGGAACCCCGCAGGCGCCCCGCAATAACTCGGTGTAGCGGGCACCCACGCGGTTGCGCTCCGTCACTTCCCATTCGAAATGGGGCAGCTTGGCCAGCAGGACCGCGGCCTGGATCGTGTCGAAACGGCCGTTCATGCCTAGGAGCAGGTGATGATGCCGCTTCAAACCTCCGTGGGTCCGGATGGCCCGCATCTTCTCCGCCAAGGCGTCGTCATTCGTGAATAGCGCGCCGCCGTCGCCGTAACAACCCAGCGGTTTGGCCGGAAAAAAGCTGGTGCTGCCGATCTGGGTCACCCCGCCACTGCGCCGGCCGGCCTGCGTCGCCCCGAAACTCTGCGCCGCGTCTTCGATCACGGCCAGGCGATGCCGGGCCGCGATGGCGTTGATGCGGTCGTAATCAGGCATCTGGCCAAACAGGCTCACCGGCAGGAGCGCCTTGGTGCGCGGGGTGATGGCGGCTTCGATCCGATCCACGGCGATGTTGTAGGTGGCCGGCTCGATGTCCACGAACACCGGTTTCGCCCCCACCAGGCCGATCACCTCCGCCGTGCTGATCCAGGTGAACGGCACGGTGATGACCTCGTCCCCTGGCCCGATGTCGAGGGCGCGCAACGCAATCTCGAGGCTGTCGGTACCGCTGGCCACGGTGAGGGCATGTTTGACACCGACGTAGTTCGCGAGCGCCGTCTCCAACTCGGCAATCTCCGGGCCCATGATAAAACGGCCGTGATCGAGCACCTTGTGCATCCGGGCATCAATTTCGGTCTGGTAACGGCGGTACTGCTGTTTGAGGTCAATGAATTCCATAGGATCAGTTTGGCGTCCGGCGAAGGGAGCGGACCGCTTAGACAGCGTAGAATTGGCGATACCAGGCCACGAATCGCGCAACGCCTTCCTCGATGGGGGTTGCTGGTCGGAAGCCAACGTCGCGCGCCAGGTCGTCAATGTCGGCATAGGTGGCCGGCACATCGCCAGGTTGCATCGGCAAAAACCGCTTCTCCGCCTTGCGACCCAGCGCCGCTTCGAGCACCTCGATGAGCTGCATCAACTCCACCGGCCGGTTGTTGCCAATGTTGTAGAGCCGATAAGGCGCGGCACTCGTGCCCGGGTCTGGGCGATCGCCTGACCAGTCCGGGTCGGGTTGGGGCAGACGATCCGCCGTCCGCACCACCCCCTCGACAATGTCGTCAATATAGGTGAAGTCCCGGCGCATCCGGCCCTGGTTGAAAACCTCAATTGGCCGGCCCTCAAGGATTGCCTTGGTGAACAGGAAGAGGGCCATGTCCGGCCGGCCCCACGGACCATAGACCGTGAAGAAACGCAGGCCCGTCGTGGGCAGCCGGTAGAGATGGCTGTACGTGTGCGCCATCAGCTCGTTGGCTTTCTTGCTCGCCGCGTAAAGGCTGAGCGGGTGATCCACGTTGTCGTGGACCGAGAAGGGCATCCGCGTGTTGGCGCCATAGACCGAGCTGGACGAGGCATAGACCAGGTGCTCGACTCCGTGGTGGCGGCAACCCTCGAGCACGTTCATGAAGCCGATCAGGTTGCTTTCCACATAGGACCGCGGATTAACCAGCGAGTAGCGCACGCCGGCTTGCGCCGCCAGATGGATCACCCGTGGAGGTTTCACCTCGCCAAACAGGCGCTCCATCCCGACGCGATCGGCGAGATCGAGTTTGACGAAGCGGAAACCCGGCTGGCCCTCAAGTTGGCGCAAGCGCGCCAGCTTCAGGTTCACGTCATAGTAATCGTTGACGTTGTCCATCCCCACCACCTCGTCGCCGCGAGCGAGCAACGAGTGCGCGGTATGGGAGCCGATGAAGCCGGCGACGCCAGTAACGAGGAATTTCATGGTCTTGAAGATGAAGAGGGCGGAAACCGTGGTGGGCTCAGGCCTTCCAGACCTGGCCGGGCTTCGTGGGCACCGTTGCCATCGCGTTGCGGGTGTCCACGATGCAGCCCGCCCATTGGGCAAGTTGCCGGTAATCCACGGCCCGATGATTGGTGGCGATCAGCGCGATATCGTAACCGCCAATGCTCTCCTCCGTCCAGGGAACCGACTTCGTGCCGGCCCAATGCGAATGTTCGCGGCTCGGCCGGATGACCGGCACGTGCGGATCGTAATAGGAAACCTCGGCGCCGCGCTTTTTCAGCAAGTCCAGCAGCATGTAGCTCGATGACTCGCGGTCGTCATCCACGTCCGGTTTGTATGCCAGACCGACCACCAGGACCTTCGCGCCGTTGACCGGTTTCCGCTGGGCGTTGAGCGCCTCGGCCACGCGGTTGACCACGAACTCGGGCATGGCCGTGTTGACTTCGCCGGCCAACTCAATGAAACGCGTGTGCTGACCATACTCGCGGGCTTTCCACGTAAGATAGAAGGAATCGATGGGAATGCAGTGGCCACCCAAGCCAGGCCCGGGATAAAACGCCATGAAGCCGAACGGCTTGGTTTTGGCGGCGTTGATCACCTCCCATACATCGATGTTCATGGCGCCATAAACCACCTTCAATTCATTCACGAGCGCGATGTTGACCCCGCGGAAGATGTTCTCGAGCAGTTTGGTTGCCTCCGCCGTCCGGCACGAAGAAACCGGCACCACGGTTCGGATGGCCTGCGAGTAGAGCGCCACCGCATGGTCCCGGCACGCCGGCGTGAGTCCGCCCACCACCTTCGGGATCTCCGCCACGACACTATTGGGATTGCCGGGGTCTTCGCGCTCGGGACTGAAGGCCAGGTGAAAATCGGTCCCCGCCTTGAGACCGGAACCCTTTTCTAACACCGCGCGCAGGTCCTCCTCGGTTGTCCCCGGATAGGTTGTGGATTCGAGTACGACCAAGGCCCCTCGCTGGACGTGCGGAGCCACCGCCTCGCCCGTCTTCAAGATGAAGGAGATGTCCGGCTCGCGATTCTTGTTGAGGGGCGTCGGCACGCAAATGATGACCGCGGCGACTTCCCTGACGCGCGCAAAATCGGTCGAGGCCGCCATGCGTCCAGCTTTCACCTGTTCTGCCACGGCGGCGGCGGCGATGTGCTGGATGTAACTCCGGCCTTGGTTGACGGCTTCCACTTTGACGGCGTCGATGTCGAGGCCGATGACGCGCACGCCCGAGCGCGCGAACTGCAACGCAAGAGGCAGCCCAACGTACCCGAGTCCGACAATGGCGATGTTTTGCATAGGTTAGAGGAGATGCTCCAGGAGTGGTGCGGTTTGTTGGGTTTTCTGCTGGATTTCGAGGAGCCTCTTGGCTCGTTCAGTGCATTGTGTGAACTCTTCCTGGCTGATGATCCCTTCCCGGGCTTCGCTCTCCAATCCGACCAGCAACCCATGTAGATGCCTTTGCGAAGCTTGGATCCGCGGTTCAATGAAATTGTGGAAGGCGTGCGGATCACCAAAAACAAGTTTGGCACGGCCTCAGAAAAAATCACGTCGTTTTTTTGGCACCCAGACCTGGCGCATCGCCCCCCGAGTGGCAAGCTGCCGGGTCCCGGTGCGGGTGCTCGCACTGTAATTTTGGCTTGTTTCGCGCCGGCGTATCAACCTTTTCGCGGAGTTTCTTCTGCGGGCGAACCAGCCAGCCGGATCAATTTTGCGGCGGCGGCGCCGCGGCGGTCCCGGGCGACGGCGGTGAGGAGGCTGGCGGTCTTTGGTCGGCACTCCACCCGGCCCCGAGGGCTTTGATGAGCGACACGGCGGCCGCCAGGCGGCTTGCGCTGAGTTGCACGACGGTCTGTTCGTGCGCCAGGGCGGTGCTTTGGATGATGGCGACATCGAGGTAGGTGATCACGCCGCCTTTGTAGCGCGTGGTGGAAATCTCCAGCGTGCGACGGGCGGACTTGAGCGCCGAGCTTTCCGCGTCGAACTCGCGGGCCAGCAAGCGTTGGGCGGCAAGCTGATCTTCGACGTCCTGGAAGGCGCTCAAGACCGTCTGCCGGTAATTGGCGACGGTGGCATCGTAGGCGGCGCGCGCCGACGCAAGTTGGGCGCGGTTGCGTCCGCCGGTGAAGAGCGGCAGTTGCAGCGAAGGCCCGACGGACCAGACGCGGCTCGGCCAGTTGAAAAGCGTGCTGGCATCGATGGATTGAAAACCAGCGAAACCATTCAGCATGACCGTCGGATAGAACGCCGAGGTGGCCACGCCGAGGTCGGCGTTGGCGGCGGCCATCAGGCGTTCGGCGGCGGCGATGTCGGGACGTCGTTCGAGCAACTGGCTGGGCACCGCCAGCGGGATGCGGGGAGCGGCGGTCAAGGGGGACTTCGTTGCGCTGATGACAAAACTCGTCGCCGGCTGGCCGCAGAGGGTGGCGAGCGCATGATGCAGGTTGTCGTGCTGCAAATCCACCGTGGGCACCTGGGCGTTGGCGGACTCCAACTGAGTTTCCGCCAGGGAGACATCATACTCGGTGGCAATCCCGCTCTTGCGCCGGTTCTGCGTGAGCTGCAGGTAACGCTGATAGGTTTCGATGGTGTCCTCGAGCAAGGCATGTTGCGCCTCGAGGGCCCGCAGTGTGAAATAGTCGGTGGCCACTTCCGCCTGAATCGCGAGCTTCGCGGACTCGAGGTCGTCCGCGGCGGCGGTGAGGCGGGCGCGGGTGCCTTCGACCGTTCGGCGGACCCGGCCCCAAAGGTCGAGTTCCCAGCTCGCGTCGAGCGGGACGGTAAACGTGTTGAAGGTGGAGCTAATTCCGGTGGACATGTTTTGGCTGGTACGCTGACGATTCACACTGGGCGCGGCCGAGAATTGGGGAAAGAGATCGGCGCGGGCCACCTTGACGAGCGCGCGAGCCTGCTCGAAGTTTGCCAGGGCCGCGGCCAGTTGCTGGTTGCCCGCCGTCGCGAGCGTTTCGAGGCGGTTCAGTTCCGCGTCGCCGAAGAGTTCCCACCAGGCGCCACGCGGCAGGTGCGCGGCGGGTTCGGCGGGTTTCCACGCGCCCAGGTTCGTGGCGGCGGCGGTTCCAGCGAAGGCCGCGGGCATCGCGTTCGTGCCGAGGGCTGCGGGGCGCTGATAATTCGGCCCGACGGTGCAGCCAGCCAGGAGCAGGACGGCGCAGGCGCCCCCCAGCACCGGTTTCAATCTGCGAATCTCAGGCATCTTCATAGACCAATTGTCTTCGGTTCCATCAAGCCGGCGCGGGTTGAGGGTGGCGCTGCCGGCGCCACGCTTTGACTCGCTGTCCCAGACTCTCGAACGCGAGATAGATCACGGGCGTGGTATAAAGGGTGAGCATCTGTGAAAGCAGGAGGCCGCCGACGACCGCGATGCCCAGCGGCTTGCGCAGTTCGGAACCCGTGCCCAGGCCGATGGCCAGCGGGATCGCGCCGAGCAGCGCCGCCATGGTGGTCATCATGATCGGTCGGAACCGGATCACGCAGGCCTGGTAGATCGCGTCGCGCGGACTGAGTCCTTCGTGGCGCTCGGCTTCGAGCGCGAAATCAATCATCATGATGGCGTTTTTCTTCACGATGCCCATCAGCAGAATGATGCCGATGAACGAAATCAGCGACAGGTCGAAGCCGCTGGCCATGAGCGCGAGCAGGGCGCCGACGCCGGCGGAGGGGAGCGTCGAGATGATGGTGAGCGGGTGGATCAGGCTTTCGTACAGCATGCCGAGCACCACATAGACCGTGATCAGCGCGGCCGCCAGCAGCAGCGGCATGTTGGTCATGGAGGCGCGGAACACCTGCGCGGTGCCCTGGAAACTGCCCTGCACGCTGGAGGGCATCCGGAGTTGTTGGACCGCCTTTTCGATGATTTCCGTGGCTTGCCCGAGGGCGACACCCGGAGCCAGGTTGAAGGAGATGGTCACCGCCGGGAACTGGCCCTGGTGATTGACCGACAGGAAGGTGTTCTCCATGCTGAACTTCGCCACGCTCGCCAGCGCCACCTGCACGCCGTTCGTGGAGCGGACATAGATCAGGTTGAGCGAGGAGGGGTCCTGCTGAAACCGCGGTTCCACTTCGAGCACGACGTGGTGCTGGTTGTAGAGCTCGTACATCGTGGAAACCTGCCGCTGGCCGAACGCATCATAAAGTGTGTTGTCAATGTCGCTGGGCGAGAGCCCCAGGCGCGAGGCGGCGTCGCGGTCAATAACCACCGTGGTTTGCAGGCCGCGGGTCTGCTGGTCACTGCTGACGTCGCGCAGTTCGGGCAGGGGGCGCAGCTTGTCCACGAGCAACGTGGACCAGCGGTTGAGTTCCGCCAGGTCGCCGGATTGGAGCGCATACTGGAATTGCGCCTTGCTCATGCGGCCGCCCACACGGATGTCTTGCGAAGCCTGCAGAAACAGGGTGACACCGCTGACGTCGCCCAGCTTCCGGCGCAACCGGGCGATGACTTGATCCGCACTGGCATCGCGTTCCGCGCGCGGCTTCAACGTGATGAACATGCGGCCGTTGTTGATGGTGGAACCGCCGCCGCCGCCGGAGCCGATAAACGAACCCAGCGTGGCCACCGCCGGGTCGTCCAGGACGATGCGGGCCACCCGCTGCTGGAGCACCGCCATCGCCGGAAACGAGATGTCCTGCGCCGCATCGGTCGTGCCCATGACGATGCCGGTGTCCTGTTGCGGGAAGAATCCCTTCGGCACGGCCCGGTAGAGCGCGATGGTGGCGACCAGCGTGCCCACCGCGACCAGCATCATGAACCCGGGATGGCGCAGCACCCACTTCAAGCCCGTTTCGTAGTGGCCCAACAGCCAGTTGAAGCTGCCTTCGCAGGCGCGATTGAAGACGCCCGGTTTCCCGTAGGAAGCTTCCGCGCGCAGGAAGCGCGAGCACAGCATCGGCGTGAGCGTCAGCGAAATGACGCCGGAAACGAGGATGGCCAGGCTCACCGTCACGGCGAACTCGTGGAACAGCCGTCCGATCAGGCCGCCCATGAAGAGCAGCGGGATGAACACCGCGATGAGCGAGGTGCTCATCGAAATGACGGTAAACCCGATCTGTTTCGCCCCTTTGAGCGCCGCTTGCATCGGCGGATTCCCGAGTTCGATGAAGCGATGGATGTTTTCGATGACCACGATCGCGTCATCCACGACGAAGCCCACCGAAATCGTCACGGCCATCAGGGAGAGATTATCGATGCTGTAATGGCACAGATACATGAAGGCGAAGGTGCCGGCCAGCGCCAGCGGCACCGTGATGCTGGCAATGAACGTCGGCCAGAACCGGCGCAGGAAAAGAAAGATGACCATCACCACCAGCGCGATGCTCAACAGGAGCGAGAATTGCACGTCGTGGACGGACGCGCGAATCGTCGTCGTCCGGTCGCTCAGTGCGGTGATTTTTACGGACGGGGGAATCCACCGCTCGAGTTGCGGCAGCACCGCCCGGATGCGGTCCACCGTTTCAATCACGTTGGCGTCGGCCTGCTTGAAGACCATCACGAGCACGGCGCGGTTCGTGCCTGCCCAGCCCGCCACGCGGGCGTTCTCCGTGCTCTCGAACGCCCGGCCCAGCGCGTTCAACTTCAACGGCGTGCCGCCCCGCTGGGCCAGGATGAGGGCGTCATAATCCCGGGCGTCCTGGAGTTGGTCGTTGCTGACGATCGTATGGGATTGGTACTCGCCGTTGAAGCTGCCCTTGGGCAGGTCCACGTTCACCTGGCTGAGCAGGACGCGGACGTCCTCCAGACTGAGGCCCGTCGCGGCCAGCGCGCGGGGGTTGACCTGGACGCGTACGGCCGATTTGTCGGCGCCGCTGATGACGGCCTGGCTGACGCCCTCCACCTGGCTCAAGCGCTGGCCTACGATGGAATCGGCGCAATCGAACACCTGGGTGCCCGGCAACGTCTCCGACCGCATCGCCAGAATCATGACGGGCGCATCGGCCGGGTTGACTTTGCGGTAGGTCGGCGGGTTGGGCAGATTGATCGGCAGATCCGCCGCAGCGGCATTGATGGCCGCCTGCACGTCGCGCGCCGCGCCATCCACTTTGCGGTCCAGGTCAAACTGAACGGTGATGGCACAGCCGTCCCGCGTGCTGACGGACGTGATTTCCGAAACCCCGGCGATCTGCGCGAGCCGGCGTTCCAGCGGCGCCGCAAGGGAGGAAGCCACCGTGGCCGGGTTCGCGCCCGGCAGCGACGCCGAGACGCTGATCATGGGAAAATCCACGCGCGGAATGGCCGCCACCGGCAGGAAGTGATACGCCACGACGCCCACCAGAAACAGGCCGATGGCCAGCAGCGAGGTGCCAGCGGGACGGCGAATGAAGGGCGCAGAGACGTTCATGGACAACAGCGAAACCGGGATGGGGAGCGCACGCGGCCCGCGTGCAGTTTTGGGCCGCTGGCCCAAAACCATCTTCCCAGCGACCTCTTTGATGAAACGCACGGAGGGACTGGGACCAGAGGGTTTTCGGCGGGCCGCCGAAAACCGCACGCCAGCGGTGTGCGCTCCCCACTCCGCTCCAGCGCTTCTCGTCCATGCTCCATGTCCGTTGTCATGGCGAGGCGGGGCCAACGCGCTCATCGAGCGACGGGACGGCCGTTTCCTCCCCGCGGATGGCCACCCGTCCCCGCCGGACCCAGCGCCCCAGCCGGTCCAGGTAGAGATACACCACCGGCGTGGTATAGAGGGTGATGAGTTGCGAGAGCAGCAGTCCGCCCACGATCGCGATGCCCAGCGGGCGGCGCAGTTCGGAGCCGGTGCCTTGTTGCACCGCCAGCGGCAGCGCGCCCAGCAGCGCCGCCATAGTGGTCATCATGATCGGGCGAAAGCGCAGCAGGCAGGCCTGATAAATGGATTTCGCCGGCGGCAAACCCTCCGTGCGCTCCGCGTCCAGCGCGAAGTCAATCATCATGATCGCGTTCTTCTGCACAATGCCGATCAGCAGGATGATGCCGATCAGGGCGACGAGCGACAGGCTTTGCCCGGTCACCATCAGCGCCAGGAGCGCGCCCACGCCGGCCGAGGGCAGGCTGGACAAAATCGTGATGGGATGAACGTAGCTCTCATACAGCACCCCCAGCACAATGTAGATGACGACGATGGCGGCGAGGATCAGGAACGGCTCGCTCTTCAGCGACGAGCGGAACTCCGCCGCGCTGCCGGAGAACGTCGCCACCACCGTCTCCGGCAAATTGATTTCCTTGCCCGCGGCCTGGATGGCTTTCACCGCTGCGCCGAGGGAGCTGCCGGGGCTGAGGTTGAACGACAGGGTCACCGCCGGAAACTGGCCCTGGTGAACGATGGTCAGCGGCGCGGTGGCGATGCTGACCCTCGCAAAGGCGCTCAGCATCACCATTTGCCCGGTCGTGGACTTGACGTAAATCTTGTTCAGCGACTCGGGCGTGAGCTGATACTGCGGTTCGACTTCGAGGATGACCCGGTATTGGTTGAGTTGCGTGAAGATCGTCGAAACCTGGCGCTGCCCGAACGCGTCGTAGAGCGTGTCGTCAATGGCCTGGGTGAGGACGTTGAGACGCGACGCCTTCTCGCGATCCACCTCCACCTTTACCTGGAGGCCGCCGGACTGTTGGTCCGTGGCGACATCCACCAGCTCCGGCTTGGCGCGCAACGCGGCCAGGAGTTTCGGCGCCCAGTCGGAAAGTTCCGTCACGTCCGCGTCTTGCAGTGAGTATTGATATTGGGTGCGGCTGACGCGGCTGTCGATCTGCACGTCCTGCGCCGCCTGCATGAACAGGGAAATACCCTCGACCGAGTCCGTCGCCGCGCGCAACCGGGCAATGATCTGGTTCGCGCTGGCCTGGCGGCGGTCGCGGGGCTGGAGGTTGATGTACAGCCGGCCCGAGTTCACGGTGGCGTTGACCGTCCCGGCGCCCACGAACGAGGCGACACTTACAACATCCGGATCCGAGTGCACGATGTCCGCGATCGCGTGTTGCCGTTCGACCATCGCCTTGAACGAGATGGACTGCGCCGAGTCCGTGACGCCGACGATCAACCCGGTGTCCTGTTCCGGCAGCAGGCCCTTGGGAATGATGACATAGAGCCAGACCGTGGCCGCCATCGTGACGATGGCCACCGTCAGCGTGAACGGCTGGTGCCGCAGCACCCATTGCAGACTGCGATCGTACGCGCCCAACCAAGCCCGGAACATCCGGTCGGTGGCCAGATACCAGCGCCCGTGCTTCGACTGGTTCGCCGCTTTCAGGAGCCGCCCGCACATCATCGGGGTGAGCGTGAGCGAGACGATGGCCGACACCGCCACCGCCGCGCTCAAGGTGATCGCGAACTCGCGGAACAGCCGGCCCACGATGCCGGTCATGAAAATCAGCGGGATAAACACCGCGATCAGCGAGAAGCTCAGGGAGATGATCGTGAACCCGATCTGCTTGGCGCCTTTCAGCGCGGCCGCCAGCGGTCGCTCCCCGCCTTCGATGAAACGCACGATGTTCTCGATCATCACGATGGCGTCATCCACCACGAAGCCGGTGGAAATCGTCAGCGCCATCAGCGACAGATTGTCCAGGCTGAACCCGACCAGCTTCATGATGCCGAAGGTGCCCACGATGGTCAGCGGCAGCGCCACGCTGGGAATGACCGTCGCCCAGAACGTGCGCAGGAACACGAAGATCACCATGACCACCAGCAGCACCGCCAGCAGCAGCGTGAACTGCACATCGGCCACGGAGGCGCGAATGGTCGCCGTGCGGTCGGTGAGAATGCCGATCGTGACCGAAGGGGGAATCGCCGCGCACAGCCGCGGCAGCAGCAGCTTCACGCGGTTGGCGGTTTCGATGATGTTCGCGCCCGGCTGCCGCTGAATGTCCAGGATGACGGCGGGCTTGCCGTCCACCCAGCCAGCCATGCGCACGTTCTCCACGTTGTCAATCGTGTCGCCCACGTCGCGCAGGCGCACCGGCGCGCCGTTCTTGTAGGCGATGATGACGTTGCCGAATTCCGCGGCGGAGAAGATCTGGTCGTTGGCGTTGATGGAATAGGACTGGCGCTTCCCGTCGAAGCTCCCCTTGGGGGCATTGACGTTGTTTTCCGCCAGCGCGGTGCGCACATCTTCGAGGCTGAGCCCCTGCGACGCGAGGGCCGCGGGATTGAGGCGGGCCCGCACCGCGGGTTTCTGATTGCCTTCGATCGTGACCAACCCGACGCCGGTCACCTCACTCAGTTTCTGGGCAATCACCGTGTCCGCCAGGTCGTTGACCTTCTCCAACGGCAGCGAGTCCGAGCTGATCTGCAGCGTGAGGATCGGCGTGTCGGCCGGGTTGACTTTGCTGTAGGTCGGCGGATTGGGCATCTTCGGCAGGACGCCGCTGGCCGCGTTCATCGCCGCCTGCACATCCTGGGCTGCCGCGTCAATGTCGCGGTCGAGCACGAACTGGAGCGTGATGCTGGCGGTGCCGAAGGAACTTACCGACGTCATCTGCGCCAGCCCGCTGATCTGGCCGAACTGCCGCTCCAACGGCGTGGTGACGGACGAAGCCATCACCTCGGGATTCGCGCCCGGATACTGGGCCATGACCTGGATCGTCGGAAAATCCACCGGCGGCAGCGACGAGATGGGCAGCAGCAGGTAACCCAGCGCGCCCATCAGGAAGACGCCCGTCATCAACAGCGACGTGGCGATCGGCCGGTGGATGAATGGCTCGGAGACGTTCACGGCCGGGCTTTCCCTGGCCCGCGCGCGCCGCTTTGATCGTTGGTGCCGCCGGACCCGGCCGCGCGGCCTCCCCGTCCGCCACCCGCGCCCGGGCCGGGCGTGTCGGCGAGCTTGATCCGCGAACCTCTCTGCAATCTGTACTGGCCATCCACCACGACGCGCTCGCCGGGATGAAGCCCGTCCTCGATCAACGCTTCTCCCTGATCGATCTGGGCCACCTTGACCGGACGAATTTCCACCGTCTGGTCGTCCTTGATCACGAAGGCAAAGGAGGACCCCTCCGGCCCGCGCTGCACTACCGCGGCGGGTACCACGGCGCGGCCTTGGAGAACCGACACCAGCAAGCGCGCGTTCACGAACTGGCCCGGCCAGAGCCGCAGATCGGTGTTGGGGAACGTGGCCTTCAGTTTCAGGTTGCTGGTCGAGGTGTCGATCTGGTTGTCAATGACGGCGAGCTTCCCGGTGCCGAGCAGGTTGGTGTCGCCGGAATCAACGGCCAGCACGGTGAGTTCCGCGCCCGCGGCCGTCTGTTTCTGAATTTGCCCCAGCATCCATGCCGACAGGGTGACCACGACGGAGATCGGTTTCAACTGGGTGATCACCACCAGACCGGTGGCGTCCGCGGCGTGAACCATGTTGCCCTGGTCCACCCGGCGAAGGCCCGTCCGTCCGTCAATCGGCGAAACGATCGTGGTGTACGCGAGCTGGACCTTGGCGCTCTCGATCGCCGCCTGGTCGGCCTTCACTGCCGCCTCCAACTGGTTCACCAGCGCCGCTTGCGTGTCAAAGACCTGCTGCGTGACGCCCTCGTTCGCCAGCAAATCCGCGTAGCGCTTCAAGTCCACTTTCGCATTGGCGAGCTGGGCCTCGTCCTGGCCCTGTTTCGCCACCGCCTGGTCGAGCGCCGTCTGGAACGGGGCCGGATCAATCTGGGCCAGCAGGTCGCCGGCGCGCACGTCCTGTCCCTCGACGAAGGCGACTTTCTGCAACTGGCCGTCCACCCGGACGTGGACCGTGACCGTGTTGAACGCCTGAACGATGCCGAGGCCATCCAGGTAGATCGGCACATCCTTCTCGGCCACCACGCCAGCCACGACCGGCACCGGCGGCAGTTCTCCGCGCGCCGAGCCGGAGGTCTTCTTGTCGGGCACCGCGGGGTGACTATGCCGCCACCACCCCGCGGCGGCCGCGATGAACACGCAGGCCACCACGATTGCCCCCCATCTTTTGCCGGAGGACGTGCGGCCGGTCGCGGCGGCGCCGCTGGAGGAGGGAGGATTGCCGTTCATTTCAGGGGGGAGAGCCATAGAATCTTTTCCTGGTCAATTCATTGCTGGTGGTCGGTCCCGGTAAGGAGGTGAGGCCATCGGCGGGCTTCAGTTCTTCCGAGTCTCATGGTTGGACGCCCCGTCATTCGGCGGGGGCGAAACGAGTGTTTGCAGATGGGCCTCCAGCCGCTGGAGCAGACCGAGCATGGTTTCCTGTTCCTCCGGCTCAAGACCGGCAAACAGCGACTGAATCCGCTCCGCGTGGCCTTCCAGCACTTTGGCCATGAGCTCCCGCCCTGGCCGCGTCAGCCTGAGATGGCGGACGCGCAAATCCGTCTTCGACGGGCTGCGCTTGACGAAGCCCTGCCGCTCCAGGCGATCCACGACGCCGGTCACGCTGGGCGGTTGGATCAACAAACGCTCGCCCACTTCCTTCAAAGCCAATTCCGCTTCTCCTTTCAACTCCGCCCGCTGCAGCACCCGCAGGATGCCCCACTGGGAGGCGCTGATCCCAAACCCCGCAAAGTAGGGATCCTGCGCCTGCCGCAACAGCCCCCACGACCTCAGGAACGCGCGGAAAACGGCTTCACTCACCGCTGGCCTGACCCGGCCGGATGCTCGTTTCATGTTGAATCTGCCAGACCGATCTCAATTACTTCGCTAACTAAATATATTTTGAGGCCCCGTCAAGCAACAACGAGCCCGGCCGGCGGATTTCGCACCCGGCGCCTCGCCCGAGTCGGGGCGGCCTCCGGCCCGGAGGTCTTGGCGGAGGTCTTCGCGCTTGCCGATCCGCACGCGGCCGCGCATCCTGACAGGACGGATCGAGCCGACGGCAGCGGGCGCCAATGGAGCCTTGACAGGCGGAAAGCGACCTGGGGTTGGAGGTCGCTGGCAGGGGGGATTGTCGTGGCCGTTTCGGCAGCGGTGTCACCGGCGCTCGGTGCCGCCGATGAGAACACTTTCGTTCCGAATCCGGTTTTCACCGTCTCGCCCCTCGACCCGACCGAGGTTCGTGAGATCATCCCGCTGGGCAACTTGAGTCCGCGGCACGGCCATGTGTTTCCGACCGACCACATCTACTTCGACTACGCTGGCAAGGCCGGGTTGCCGGTGCGGGCGCCGGCTGGAGGGACGGTCTTTTCCGTGGTCGCCCAGTTGGTTGGCGATCTGAAGATCGAAATCCGCGCCGACGAGCACCTCAGTTACTACCTTGCCCATATCGTCCTCGAACCGGGAATCGGGAACGGGAGCCGGGTCAAAGCGGGCCAGGTCGTGGGCCGGGCCTCGGGCCGTTCGTCATTGGACCTGGGAGCTTACGACACGCGGGTTCGATTGCCCGGCTTGATCAACCCGAAGCGTTATCCCGCCCCAACTCGGCAAACGGTTTCGCCGCTTTCTTTGTTCGTCGAACCGGTCAAAAGCCAGCTTTACGCCAAAGTAACCCGCGCGGGAGCGGACAAAGACGGCAAGATCGACTTTGACCGGCGGGGGCGGCTGGTGGGGAATTGGTTTCACGAAAGTCTGTCGGCCGACGATGGCAGCCGCGGGGTGCCCGAGATCTTCCGCAAGCAGCTCGCCTTCGTCTATGACGTGCGCAAACCGAAGCTCGTGCGGATTTCGATTGGCGGCACGTTGGCGCCGGCGGGAACTTACGCGGTGCCGGCCGAATCGCCTGACCCGGCGACGGTCGGCGTGGAAACGGGCCTGGTGAAGTACCCACTGCTGGGGCCGGAAGAAGGCAGCCGTCGTGGAGAGAGCGTCGCCGGGGAACGCGTGGCCGGGCCGGGGTTCCTGCTCGTTCAACTGGTCAGCGAGGGCAGGCTCCAGGTGGAGTATTTCGACAAAACACGCGCTGAAGTGCGAGCGTTCAGCCGTTCGGCGTTGATCTACGAGCGCTGACGACTGTCGCCAGCAGCGGCCGGCCGGGGCAGATCGCAGTCACCAACCACCAAACGGCCGGCTTCGCCGCCGGCGCCACTTTGAAGGCCGGCGTCTTCGCGCGAGACGAGAACAATCGCATCACGGGCCGGGCGGCTGGAAGTCCATCATGGCTTGCCGGGTGGCGATTGTCTGAACCCAGTTCCCTGCGATCCGGCAGGACGGGAGGCACGGAAGGTGCCCCGTTATTTGTGCAGGCGGAAGACGAGCATGTTGCCGGACGCGCCGAGGGTCACCTTGTAGAGATCGCCGTCGGGAACCGCCGCCACATTCAGGGCCGCCCAGTCGGCCGGTTGCAGTTCGGTGGCGCCTTCCAGATAAAACCCGTCGCTGTTGGCGATTGGCCAGCGGATCACCACGGTCCCGTTCACTACTTCGATGTAGAGCCGTGGCAGGACATCGTCCGCGGCAACATTGATGGTCACGAGGAAGGTCTGCGCCGGGCTCGCCGGGTTCCAGGGTTGGCTGTACGCAAAGGCCAGGGTGGTCTGGCCTGGTTTGACCCCGCTGAAGGGAAAGAGGTACGTGCCGCCCACACCAGCGCCGCCACCTGGATCGGAAGTGTAGGTGGCCGTGCCGTTGGCCACGACCGAATCGCCGTTCGTCGAAGTCTGGGACCAGGCGTAGCCCGTGCTCGGATTGCCGCGCAGGTTGATCGCGATGGGTTCCCCGACGACGGCGGTGACGGTCTTGCCGTTGTCCGTTTCCGTCAGGATCAACCCGCCTGGGGGCGGCGATCCCTGGGCAACGCAGCGGGCCAGCCCGGCCGCGAAGATGACGGCCAGAAGAAATGAACCCAGCGGCTGCGGCCGGCTCTTGGTAATCATAGGAGAATTTCTAATAGCACTCTATTCCAAGGTGAAGCAAGCAAGACTTGCAGCAAGACTTGCAGGCAAGATTTGCTGGCTGAGCCAAAAAATCTGTCGGGGGCAGAACAAAATTTGAGGAATTGCCGGATCAAAACTAACGAGGCGTTGCCTCAGACCGACAAGATGTAGTGTGCCATAGGGCGTCGGTTGGGCAGGCCGGCCCGAGAGCCGGATTTGAGCCGTCTAGCGGCAGGTTCTCCGGTATAACC
>JBEKGJ010000078.1:0-15494 GCA_050012855.1 Verrucomicrobiota bacterium
GTGAAGTTGCTTTACGGCAGCGGCTTGCGCATCATGGAAGCGCTGCGGTTGAGGGTCAAGGACGTGGACTTTGAGATGAAGCAGATCACGGTGCGGTCGGGCAAGGGGGACAAGGACCGGGTGACGGTCCTGCCGCCTTATGGGCTGTTGGCCGTGAGCCACAAGCTGTAGGCTGGGTTCGATGCAGGATTTCAAGAAGGTAATGCGCCACGGGATGTTCCCCGCCCGGCAAGCCGTGCCCTGACTGGAAATGAGGCGGCCGATTCGACGCAGCCCGTGCCGACCGGCCGATTCCGGGCGATCTGCGGAGCGTGGGACCAAGGCAGGCAGATTCATTGACTCCACCTGCGAAAAAGGCCGCTCCGGTTTCCCGGAACGGCCTGGTCCAATTCAGCTTCGTCTGAAAACCAGCCCTGAACCGCGATTTGCCACCTCCGGCAGCCGGATCGTGCTGGGTGGCATCACCAGCGGCTGAGGGTCAACGGCGGCCGCCGTGAAAGCCTCCGCCCCCGTGATAATGGCCGCCATAATAACCGCCGAAACCAAAACCTAAGGATAGCGACACGGCCGGGTATGAATAGCCATAATACGGCGCGTAATAATACGTCGGCGCGGCGTAGGGCACATACACGGTACTGGCCGGCGCATATGCCGGGACGCTTGGCACGTACGTCACGGCGGGAGCGGGTGCGCACGTGGTCGCCGGTGTCGCGGGCGGGGCTGGCTGGCTGGCGGCATCCGGTTGTGGAGCCGGCGGTGGCGGCGCCGACGCCGGCTGGGCGGCCGCGTCGGTCTGCTTCTTCGTTTGCTGCTCCAGCATGGCGGTGATCACGCGATCCGAAACGCCCCCGCTCCGTAGCGCCAGGATTTCCGGCGCCGTCAGACTGTAAGCCCGCCCGGAATTTTGAACGAAGGCGACAATGGTGTCGTCGGCGACTTTCGCTTTCGCAAGCTGCGTCACCTCCGTCGCGCCGTAGGACAGTTGAACCTGGCTGGTCGGCGCGGCCGGAACTGCGCCCGGGGGGGTGGCGGCGGTGGAATCATCCGCCCCACCGGTCAGGGCGGAACCGAACATCAAAGCCACGCCGGCGATGACCCTCGCCGGCGTTTGCAGAAAATGTTGTTTCATAACCATCAATCCTTTCCTGCTCACATCCTTCGGACGATCAAGCCGGCCGTCAACTTCAAATCGGCCAGGGAAACGCGACGGTTGCAACCTCGTCAGCGCGGCTGGACCCGCAAAGGGGAGTCGCCCTCGAACGGAAGAAATCGGCTGCCGCTTCCGAAACTACCCCACCCACGCGTATCGCCCAGACCCCACCTTGTTGATCTCCTTGACCCTTTTGCCCGTGGACGAGAACCAGACATGAATGTTGCCGGGCTTCGCCTCGAGCTGGGCGGCAATCTCCTTGACAGTGAGGCCGGGTTTTCCGGCGCCCTTGAGCAATTCGATGATTGCGGCTTTCAGGGCACCCTTGGCCGCCAGGTTGACTTTGGGTTGGCGACCTGGCTTGTCCCTGGCAGGGGCGGCAGGTTCATCCGGTTGGAAGCTGGCCAATTCAGCGTTGATTTTGGCGACCTGGGCCTGAAGGGTTTCCTTTTGTTCCACGAGCTTAACGATCCGGTCGAGGTCGGCGATGGCGATTTGCGTCCAGTTCATGTTGCTGAAGTATGAGCAGATTTGCTGCCGGAACGCAAAAGTTCCGATTTTTCCCGATTCTCGCAGGATTTTACCCGCATCGACGTCCCACCCCAAGGCGCCTCCTGACAGGCATGGGAATGAGTGCCTGGTTGAGTTGCTGCGGCCCCAGCAGGAATTGATCGTTTCGTTTGGCCGGGCTCAGATGGTCCGAACCCTGGACGGCAAGATCGGGTTGCGGGACTGAACGACATGGAGGGAATGTCGAGGTTCTGGCACGAGGGAAGGATGCGGTTCAGGGAATAATGCAGCTTCATGCCGCGGTTGACGTTGCGCGCATCCAGCGCCGTTGGATGCGCTGCCAGACAGGATGGTCAACGACTTACCACCGAAGGGGACAGCCATTGACCGGCGAGACGCGTTCAGCCGCCCGTCTCCGGACTGGCCTCGGTGGAGTCTGGATGCAAACCAAGCTGTTTGAGTTTTTCGCGCAAGGTAAACCGGGACAATCCAAGCCAGCGCGCGGCTTTCGCTTGATTGCCTTCTGCCAGTCTAATGGCTTGCGTGAGGACTTCGCGTTCGGCTTCGGCGAGCATGCAGGCATGCGCTTCGTGCAGTTCGCCCTTCTGCGCCCGCGCCAGCAAATCACCGGCGAAGGCAGCGAAGGTGGGAGCACTCGGGGCGGCTTCGGCCTTGCCGGCGGCCAGGGTTTGGCGAACCGCGTCGGCGTTGATGGAGAGTCCGCGGGCGGCGAGCAACAGGCGACGGGTTATGTTTTCCAGCTCGCGGACGTTGCCCGGCCATGAATCGGATTGCAACACGGCCACGGCGTCGGCCGAGATCGTCGGACTTTCAACACCGAAGTCGCCGGCGTATTTGCGGAGAAAGTGTTGCACCAGCACCGGAATGTCCTCGTGGCGTTCGCGCAGGGGCGGGAGCTGGAGACACACCACGTTGAGGCGATGGAAGAGGTCTTCGCGGAATTTCCCCTCACGAATCATCGCTTCCAGATTACAGTGGGTCGCGGCGAGGACGCGCACATCCACGGAAATGGCTTCCGTCCCTCCGACGCGCTGGAAGGTTTGTTGCTGGAGCACGCGCAGGAGCTTCACCTGCGTGTTGGGCGGCAGGTCGCCGATTTCGTCGAGGAAGAGCGTGCCCTTGTTCGCCTGCTCGAAGCGGCCGATGCGCCGCTGGTCAGCGCCGGTGAACGCGCCGCGTTCGTGGCCGAACAGTTCGCTTTCCAGCAGGTTCTCCGGGATGGCGGCGCAATTGATCGCGATGAACGGTGCTTTGGCGCGCAGGCTGTGTTGGTAGATGGCGCGGGCGATCAATTCCTTGCCCGTCCCCGTTTCGCCCCGGATGAGCACGGTGACGGGCTTGGCGGCAACGCGTCCGATTTCCTTGCACACGTCCTGCATCGCGCGGCCGGTGCCGACCAGGGCCGTGCGGCTCTCGACCGGGGCGTTGGGCAGCGTCACGGGTTCACGCATGAGGCGGCTGGCTTCCACGGCGCGATGGAGCAGCGCAATCAGCCCCGGCATCTCGAACGGTTTTTGCAGGTAATCGTAAGCGCCGAGCTTGGTGGCCTCGATGGCGGTTTCAATCGTGCCGTGGGCGGTCATCAGCACGACGGGCAGGCGCGGCTGAGTTTCGTGAAGTTGCCGCACGAGTTCCAGCCCGCCGAGTCCCGGCAGGCGCAGGTCGGTCAACACCACGTCGCACTCGTCGTTGCTGGCACGGCGCAGACCCTCGTCGCCGCGATGGCAGACGATGACCTTGAAACCGTCCTCCTTGAGCACGTCGCCCAGGTTTGCGGCCAGACTGGTGTCGTCTTCGATGAGAAGAATGTGAGCGGCTTTGGGCATGGGCAGGGTTGGCGTGAGGCAACAAGCTCGATTCGTTCATGCCGGGGAATCATAACTTCCGCCGGCTTGAACGATCTCGCAACAACGGCGTCGGGAAATAAGGGCCAAACCCGGCCGGCCATCCGGCGGCCATCACGAAATCAGGCGTTGGCTCAATCACGCCCAGCTTGGATGTTCGCGCGGTCATTTGCAACCCCGGCAGTATCGGGGATTTCGCGTGGCAAAACAACGCCAAAGGTCGTGCCGTGACCCGGCTGGGTTTGATACTGGAGCACGCCGCGGTGCTTTTCAACGAGGCGGGCGGCAATCGGCAGGCCGAGGCCGGTGCCGGTTTCCTTCGTGCTGAAGAATGGGTCGAACAGGCGTTTCTCGACTGCGGGAGGGATGCCCTTGCCGTCATCGGCCACTTCAAGAATGACGGCGTCGGTCTCGCGCCCGCCCAGCGGGGCGCGGGCGGGGCGTGTGCGCAGCGTGACCGTGCCGGCGCCGTCAATGGCTTCAGCGGCGTTGCGCACGAGGTTGATGAGCACCTGCTTCAAATGGCCGCTGTCGGCGCGGATGAACAACTCCGGGCTGGATTCAACCACCAGTTGCACTCCGCGAGTCTCCAGGTCCGGAGACATCAACCCCTGAACTTCGCGGATCAGGGTCTCGGCGGCAATGGTTTCCAGCCGGGGATCCGAAGGCCGCGCAAAACTCAAGACATCCTGTACGATGTGTTCGAGGCGGGAAATCTCGGTGTTGATGATGTCCGTGTCCTTTCTCGCGGCGGGCGCGTTCTCCAGGTGTTTTTCCAGGGTATAGAGGCGCGCTTTGAGGGAGGTGAGCGGGTTGCGAATCTCGTGGGCGATCCCGGCGGCCAGCGTGCCAAGGGTGGCGAGCTTCTGCTGCCGTTCGAGCAGGGTCTGGCTCTGCACCAATTTGGTTCGCAGCGGTGCGATGGTGTCCCGGTAGATCACCCAACCCATGGCTCCGACCAGGGCCAGCAGCATTACGACGCTCGCGATGAGGATTCCCCTGAGACTGGCAAGAGAACCACTTGCCCTGGCAAGAAACTCCGCCTCCGCCGCGCGGTGAGCGTTGCTCAATTGTCGCACCAGCTCCCGCATGCGCTCGGCCTGGGCATCGAAGGCGTCGAGTTGCGCAAGTTGCCCTGAACTCACCAGGGCCGGCTGGGCATTGGAATGGACCGCCCCGGCGGCGGCGAGGTAGTCGTCATAAGCACGATTCAGCCCCTGAAACAACCGGCGCTCGGGACCGGTGGTGAGGGGTGACTGTGGATTCAGGCTCGGATCGTGGTAATCAATCCAATGATTCAGGTCGCTGCTGGCCTGCTCGAACTGCGCCCACTGCTGAGGATCGCGCACCAGGGCGTAGCGGAGCACGGAATTGTTCAGGCTCTGCAATTCACGCCGAACCTCGCTCGCGAGCTGGAATCTCTCAATCTGGGAACTGGTGAGCTTGGCTTCAAGCTGTTGCACCCGAGACCAGGCGGAGGAGAGCAAGTAAACCATGCCGCCCGCCACCAGGAGGAGGCTGGCAATCAAAACCCAGAGACGAAGACCAAACGAGGTTTTCATGATCGTCCGAGCACACGGCGGCATCGTTGGACGATTCCGCGACGGGCAGTCTTTGTTTGAAGACGGTGCAAGTACTATGCCGGGAACCCTCGCCGCATCGGGCTGTTGCCGCAACCGGAAAAGCAAGCCTGGTGACCAAAGCCGCCTCGGTTCACCACTGTGAACAGGTCAGCCGCTGATCGCGGGCCTGGCAAGCGATTGATCAATCCACCGCGCCTGCCTCCGGCCATCATTCGCAACCCTTTGCGACTCAATACGCGCAGTTGGTGGCATGGCGCGTGCAAAGGTCAGCCTCAGACGCCGGAGGAGGGGGGAGGAACGAGGGAGATTGGGACGATCGGGACGACCAAGGAAATGACACTTTATGCTCACATCCAGAAGACGACAGTGAGGGCCTGCGGCGGCCCGGCCCTCCGTCCAGCGTTGCCTTCGCTGCCAGCACAACGGAGGACAGCCGGGGAACAAGGCATGATCGAATCCGCGGACACGGAGGACGCGGTTCAAGCGTGCGCAGCCAACGAACAGGTCCATTGAAGATGCCTGAATCGCAACCAACCCCGGCAAAGTGTGCGCATCTGCCGCTCTCCACCGCGGAGCATCCTGTCCAGGGGAGGCGCCCGGCGCAAGACCATCGGCGTTTCCATTTGGTGTTTCCTTTCACCTTTTTGAGCCGCGCCATGATCTTGCTGCCGCGGAGGCCGCGTGGCCGATACGAATGGACGCATCGGGATCGCTAGCCGAAC
Organism: Verrucomicrobiota bacterium; assembly: GCA_050012855.1. GTDB lineage: Bacteria > Verrucomicrobiota > Verrucomicrobiia > Limisphaerales > J093 > JAJXZJ01. The sequence continues at coordinate 5,831 of JBEKGJ010000078.1, forward strand.
CGGCGCTGGAGGATATTCGGCATTCCCCAACTAAAGATGTTGTTCATTGAGAATACTCCAGGAAAGGTACCGTGCATGAGTGTGTTGAACAGACTCGAACAGGAAATGCTCCTCAGTTATTCGAGTATTTCCGAGCCGGGGACAGGAATGCCCTGAAGCCTTCACCTTTGAGTTCTGCGCGGCGCCATCAAATCGCCGCCCGGTGCTTCAAGCCGCGTCCCGCCTTGTCCCAGTGCCATCGCGGGGTCACTTGTTCAACGATGGAGAGAGTTCATTTGTCAACGAGCTTGCGAACCGCGTTGGCGGCGAGCTTGCTACCGCTATTGCTCTTGCTGGCGTTGACGGTAGCGCTCCAAGCGCAAGACCGGGTGAAGGCGACAACCAAGTCGGCCGCGGTGTTGCCGGCACCGCCAGCCGAGGCACAAGCGCAATACAATTGCGCGACCAATAACGGCGCCATCACCATCACGAAATGCTCCGATTCTCGCGGTGCGGTGACCATTCCCAGCACAATCAATGGCCTGCCGGTCACCAGCATCGGAGACAGTGCGTTCGCTTACTGCGCCACACTGACCAATGTCACGATCCCTAACAGCATCAGCAACATCGGGAACAGTGCGTTCGCCGGCTGCCCCGGCCTGACCAGCGTCACGATTCCGAACAGCGTCACCAACATTGGAGACTACGTGTTCGAGTCCTGCCCCAGCCTGGCGGCCATCGCGGTGGATGCGCTCAACTTGTTCTATAGCAGCGTGGACGGGGTCTTGTTCAACAAAAGCCAGACCAGGCTCGTTCAGTGCCCCGGGGGCAAGGCCGGAAGCTATACCATTCCCGACAGCGTTATCCATCTCGAGCCCTATGCGTTCTCCGGCTGCAGCAGCCTGACCAGCGTCACGATCGGCAACCGCGTCACCCACATCGGAGCCTGGGCGTTCAAGTCATGCACCGTTCTGACCAACGTCACAATCCCCGACAGTGTCACCGGGATCGGGGAAGGCGCGTTCTGGTCTTGCGCCGGCCTGGCGAGTGTCACGATCCCCAGCAGCGTCATCAGCATCGGGAGCTGTGCTTGTTCTTTCTGCTCCGGCCTGACCAGCGTCTATTTCAAAGGCAATGCCCCCGACATTGGTCTGGATGTGTTCAACGGCGACAACAATACCGTCGTCGTCTATTATCTGCCGGGCACCACCGGCTGGGGTTCCACCTTTGCCGGCCGTGCGGCTGTGCTGTGGAAGCCGCAGGTGAACGCCAGCCGTACCGGCTTGGGGGCGCCGACGAGTTAATATGAATGCAACATCGCCTGAACAGGCGGCCGGGTCACAGTGACGATGGACGCCGGCAAAAAGGCGGTCAATCCCGGCTGATTTCCGGTCGAAACCAACACTCTCACCATTGGCCCGTCCTATTTCAGCGACCCCCAGTGGACCAACTATCCCGCCCGTTTCTACCGCCTGCGGTCGCCGTAACGGGCGGCAGCGGAAGCGTCACCACGGTCAAACTCGCCGGCGGTGTGAACGCCATTTCAACGACCGGCATCACCCAGCGCGCGGTCAATTCCCGATTTTCGAGCCGGGTTTCGCACTCCCGGCCGGGTCCTTGGTTTCACGGGGCAAAACAATGCCAAAGGTCGTGCCGTGGCCGGGTAGGGTTTGATGCTGGAGGATGCCGCCCTGCTTTTCAACGAGCCGGGCGGAGATCGGCAGGCCAAGGCCAGTGCCCATTGCCTTCGTGCTGAAGAACGGGTCGAACAGGCGTTGCTCGACTTCGGGCGGGATGCCCCGGCCGCTGTCGGCCACTTCGAGAATAACGGCGTCGGTTTCGCGCCCACCCAGCAGGGCGCGGGCGGCGCGAGCGCTCAGCGTGACGGTGCCGGCGCCGTCAATGGCTTCCGCGGCGTTGCGCACGAGGTTGACGAACACCTGCTTCAAATGGCCGCTGTCGGCGCGGATGAACAACTCCGGGCTGGGTTCCACTCCCAGTTGCACTCCGCGGCGCTCCAGGTCGGGGGACATCAACCCCTGAATTTCGCGGAGCAGCGTGTCGGCGGTGATGGTTTCAAACCTTGGGTCAGCCGGCCGGGCAAAACTCAGCACGTCCTGCACGATGCGTTCAAGGCGGGCAATCTCGGCGCCGATAATGTCCGTGTCCTTGCGCGCGGCGGGCACGATTTGAAGGTGTTTTTCAAGCGTATAAAGGCGTGCTTTGAGGGACGTGAGCGGGTTGCGAATCTCATGCGCGATGCCTGCCGTCAGCGTCCCGAGAACGGCAAGTTTCTCCTGCCTTTCAAGCAGACGCTCGGCCTGGAGCTTCGCCTTCTCGACGCGTTCACGCTCGACAATCTGCGCCACCAACGCTGCCGTTCGCTGCTGCACCGTCTCTTCGAGACGCTCGTTCGCGTTCCGCAGCAACGTCTGCGCTTCGGCCAATGACCGATAGGCACTCAGGGCCGCCGTCATGGAATAAACGGCCACCACAAATATCGACAGCAGCATCAGCGCGTTCCAGTAGGCAATTGTCGGATGCGCGTAGGTGTGCCCCGACATCAGGTCGGCGACCAAAGAAATGACGCTGGCGGTTGTTGCCAGGAAAAGGCCCGCCCTCCGTCCCGCCGCCCAAGATGCCCAGCAAATCGGGACCGCATAAAAGGCCGTGAGGCGCAAGTCATAACCCGTGGCATAGTCCAACACGCCCACCAACGCCGCCAACAACAAGGCGAGGAAGATGGTCCACGGCCTGGGTAACCGCGCCAGGCGTGCCATCAAGCGTCTCATGGGTAAGACCATTGCCGCGGCGATTTCAGGAATGAAATCGCCGCGCCGGCCAGCGCCGGGCGAAGGCAAGCCCGTCAATCGTGTCACCCGCCGCCAGGAGGAGGGCAGCAATCAAGATCCAGTGACGAAGGCCAAACGGAGATTTCATCATCGAGCACACGGCGTCATTGTGTGGCGACTCCAGGACCGGCAGTCTTCGTTTGAAGACGGCGCAAAAACGATGCCGGGGACCCTGGCAGCATCGGGTTGTTGCCGCAACCGCAAAAACAAACCCGGTTGCCCAAGCCAATTTCGTTCGCCGGTCAAAGCAGGTCAGCCGCTGATCGTGAGCCTGGCAAGCGACTGACCCATCCACCGCCCCGGCCTCCGGCCATCACCCGCAACCCCTTGTGACTCAACACGCGCGGTGGATGGCATGGTGTGTGCAATGGTCAACGTCAGACGCCGGAGGAGGTGGGAGGGGAACAAGGGAGATTGGGACGACAAGGACGATCAAGGACATGACACTCACTACTCACATCCAGAAGACAGCCGCGAGGTCCTTCGGCGGCCCGGCGCTCCGTCCTGGGTTGTCCTCGTTGCCGGGAAGGTGGCGCGCCGCCCCGCCGTGCTTTTGCGCTCCCCGAGCCGGGAAACCCTCCACCGCCACACCATGAAATTCAAAACGCTCATCGCCACCCGCTCGCGCTGGAACGCGCGGGCCGCCTTCGCTGCCATGGGCGAGGCCGACCTGTTCCGCCATCCCGGCGCTTGCCGGGAACTTCGCGGCGCCGCGCCCAGCGATTACGCTGCCGCCCGGCAAGGTGGTTCGCTCTTTGAGCGGTCGGCCACCCTCCCCGGCGCATCGTTGCCGCTCGCTGCTGGACAACCCCAGGCCGCGAACGCCGTTCACAACCGCATCCTGATTGCCGACGACGACTCGCTCGTGCGCGGCAGTCTGGCCGCCGTGTTCGAATCCGAGGGCTACGTGGTGGTCGAAGCGCCGGATGGCGTCAAAGCCGTCAGCCGCGCCATCGAACAGATGCCTGACCTGGTCTTGCTCGACCTCAACATGCCGCACTGGGATGGCTGGACGGCGTTCAGCCAGCTTGACCGGGTCGCGCCCCTGGTGCCGGTCATTGTCATCACGGCCCGCCCCAACCAATACGCGAAGGCCGCGGGGCTGGGGGTGGATGCCTTTATGGAAAAGCCCTTGGACATCCCGATCCTGGTGGCGGCGATCAAACGCCTCACCACCGAAGACGAAGCCCGTCATCTGCGCCGGATCACCAACACCGTGTTCGTCACCGAGTTGCTCGGCAGCGCCGCGGTCGGCCGATGAGCCACCGGCGCCGCCCTTTTTCACGGACAAAAAATGAGCGTCCCCCTCCAAGTCAGAGTGCCATCGGTTTCCTTGACCGGTGATCGAACCTGGCGGAAATCAGGATGGCTCGGTCTCGCTCGCACGGTTTCGACCTGGCCAATGCCCGTCCGAGTGGGGCTGCTACTAGGCTCGGTCGCTGCCGTGGGCTGGGTTGACTTCCTGACCGGTTTCGAGGTTTCCGTTTCGTTTCTCTACCTCCTCCCGATCGCGCTTGGCACTCGGGTTGCCGGCCGCTCTGTGGGCAACCTGGTCGCCCTGGTCAGTGCGGGCGCCTGGCGCGGCGCTGACCTTCTGGCAGGCCACACTTACGGATATTGGCTCATTCCCCTGTGGGATACGCTGATGTTTGCCAGCACGCTGCTGGTGGTGGTCGCTTTGCTCGCGTCGTTGCGGGAAGCGAACGAAGGGTTGGAGCAAACGGTGAGTCGCCGCACCCAGTCGCTCCAGGCCGAGAACGCCCAGCGCCGCCGGGCCGAGGAAGATCTCCGCCAGGCCCTGGGCGACGTGCGCAAAGCGCAGGCAGAGTTGCGACGAACACAGTTCCAGCTCATCGAAGCGGCGAAGATGGAATCGGCCGCCCGGCTGGCCGCGGGCATCGCGCACGAAGTCAAAAACCCGCTCATGACCCTGAGCCTGGGGATGGACTACTTCCTGAACCGCCCGCCCGAAAACGCGGACGAAGCGCAGTTGACCCAGGACATGAAAGAGGCCGTCCATCGCGCCAGCGACGTCATCAACGTCCTGCTGGATTACGCCCGGCCGCGTCCTTTGGAACGCACCAGTGAGGACATCCACAACATTATTGAGCAATCACTCACGCTGGTGCGGCATCCATTGAGCCGGCAGCACGTGACAGTGGTGCGCGAATTCGACCCGATGGTGTCGCCGGTGTGGCTGGATCGCACGCGCATCGAGCATGTGTTCGTGAACCTCTTCCTCAATGCGATGCAGGCCATGCCACCCGGAGGCACGCTCACGGTGCGAACGTTGCCCTCCGAGCCCGGTGGCGGCGACAACGATGCTCCGGCGGGCGTGATCGTGGAAGTGGACGACACGGGCCACGGCATCATGCCAGCCAACTTGAGCAGGGTGTTTGAGCCATTTTTCACCACCAAACCGCCCGGCCAGGGCTCGGGTCTGGGACTGGCGATCGCCCACAAGATCATGGAAATCCACGGCGGCTCGATCCGGCTGAGCAACCGGAATGAAGGCGGCGCCCGCGCCACCTTGCAATTCAACACCGAACCGAAGGACCGGTCATGAACCCCAAACGAATCCTCGTGGTGGAAGACGAACCGGGAGTCACCCGAAGCCTGAAACTTACCCTGGAATCCGGGGGCGGTTATGTGGTGCTCGGCGAGAACGATGCCCCCAACACCTTGAACGCGGCCCGGACGTTCCGGCCGGATCTCATCTTGTTGGATGTGATCATGCCCCGCCTGGACGGGGGCGACGTGGCCGCACGGCTGCGGGCCGATCCGCTGCTCCGCGACACCCCCATTGTCTTTCTGACCGCCCTGGTTTCGAGCGAGGAAACCGATGGCCATGAGAAGTCAAAGGGAGCCGAAACGTTTCTCGCCAAGCCGGCGGACCTCGTTGAACTGAAAAAGACGCTGGAGGAACACCTGCGGGGCTGACGGCCACAGCCGGGGCAGGCTGAGCCGGGACCCCCCGCGAAGACCAAGCAAACGAACCATGAACCCGAAATGCATCCTGATTGTGGACGACGAACCCGACGTCCTCGCGAGCCTCGAACGGAAGCTCGCCGCCACGGCGGGTTTTGCGGTGCGCCCGGAAAGCGAGTCGGCCCCGCCCCCTGACGCGGCCCGCGACTTTCATCCCCGGTTGATCCGTTTGGAGGCATTAATGCCCCGCCTGGCCGGCGGTGATGGTTCGGCCCGAATCCACGACGGTTCCGAACGCAAGGACACGCCGTTAATGTTTCTGACTTCGCGGGCAGACAACGAAGACGCCGGCGGTCACGCCGTGGCTGTTTGGCTCGCCGCGCCGTTGGCCGGCGAAGCACGGACCAAGTACATCAAGCAAACCCTGTCCACGAGCTGGCAACCACGACGCCGTGCCATCTCGGTTCACCCATGAAACCGCCCCCGCCTTCGAGAATCGCGACCTCCCGGGCCCGTTCGCCCCATCGCCCCGGGCACACCATTCCCGTCGGCACACCCGCGGCCCTCGCTTCACGAGGAAGCGCCCGTCCCGGCCGGCGTGTGCTTCTGGTGGACGACGATTCCACCGTGCGCGATTCCCTGAATGACGTGCTGGTGGCCGAAGGCTACTTCGTCCTGCCGGCGGAAAATGGGCAGCAGGCGCTGATGATCGCGGCCAACGCGAAAGTGGATCTGGTTTTGCTCGACCTAAACATGCCGGTCAAGAACGGCTGGGACACGTTTGAGGAGTTCACCCGTGAGCATCCTCTCATTTCCATCATCATCATCACCGCGCGTCCCAACCAGCTCTTTACCGCGGCCGGCGCCGGGGCGGGGGCGCTGCTGGAGAAGCCGATGGACATCCCGACGCTGTTGCGAACGATGGAAACACTGCTCGCGGAAACCCCTGAGCAACGCCTGGCGCGCCGCGCCGGCCAGCAGGCGGAATTCCATTACAATCCGGCGACGCCGCGCCCGGCAGACAGCGGCCCAATCGCCAGAAAACCGATGACTCAAACTCGCCGTCCCTGGGACAGCAGAAAACCTGCCGGAGACGCCGAGGGAGGAATAGTATGAAGATCACCACCATCTTCACGTTGTTGGCGCTGGCAGCGTCAACGCTGGCCGTGTACGCACAAGACCCGGGCGGGCCGCCGCCGGCTGACCAACCCCCGCCGGCTCAGGCTGGACCCTACGGCGGCCGGGGAGGACCGGGCCTGAATAGTCGTCGTCCAGCGCCCTCGCTCCTGATGCAGGCGCTCGATCTTAATCACGATGGCGTGATTGACGCCGACGAAATCGCGAAGGCGCCGGCTTCGTTGAAAACGCTCGACAAGAATGGCGACGGCCGGTTGACCCCGGACGAACTGCGTCCGCCACGGGCGGCACGTTTGGCAGTTCCAGCCGAGGCCGATCTCCGTCGCGCCCAGGGCCCGGAGGCCACAACCAACGGACCCGGCACCCCGGGCGCGAACGGTCGTCGTCTCCCTTTGCGCGATCCATTAATGCGGGCCCTCGACTTGAATCACGACGGCGTGTTGGACGCGGACGAAATCGCCAATGCGGCCACTTCGTTGCTGACGCTCGACAAAAACGGCGACGGCCAGTTGACGCCAGACGAGCTGCGGCCGACGTGGCCGGCCAAGCCCGACGGTTCAGCCGCATCGGCGGAGCCTGGCCTGCCGCCCGATCTCTTGATGTGGGCGCTCGACCGGGACGGGGACGGTATCATTGACGAAAGCGAAATCGCCGATGCGGCCGATTCGTTGCTGGTGCTCGACAAAAATGGTGACGGCAAGCTGACCCCGGACGAGTTGCGACCGCCGTGGCTGGCCAAGCGCGCGGGTTCAGCCGCCTCGGTTGACCCTGGACTGCTACCCTCGCCGTTGATGCGGGCGCTCGACGCGAATCACGACGGCGTGATTGACGCCAACGAAATTGCCAATGCGCCCGCTGCCTTGAAGACGCTCGACAAGAACGGCGACGGCCAATTAACCCAGGATGAATTGCGGCCGGAACCTCGGCCCAACACTGGCCGCCCATCAATGAAAGATACCAAACCACCCGGCCTGCCTCCGGGCTCGCAGTAAGATGACGTGCCGTGGACGACGAGCAACCGCTTGGGTAACTCAGATGGTTTCCACAAGAAAATCACCACGACCCCGTTGTTGGCGCAGCGGAGACGAAAGCCGCGATCACGAAGGCCACCATGACGCATAATAATAATCTCGATGCCAGTTGGCTGTTCATTGCGATCCTCACGCTCACCTGGGCCGCCATCGGGCTACGCGAGCTGTATTTTGCGGTAAAAACGAAACTAAAAAGGAACAGTTATGAAAAACAAACCGAATCACACGATGACCATGGCGGTACCCGCAGCCATCAGGAAAGCTACCCGCCCGGTTGCCCGAAACCGGGGACTACCGACACACCGGGGATTAATTGAAGTGGACTTGACGTGCGCCGCCCCGTACGCCCAAAAGGTCTTCGTGGCCGGAGATTTCAACGGCTGGTGCGCGGATGACCTTGCGCTCCACCAGGACGAAACGGGAAGCTGGTCAATCAAGCTTCGGCTGACCCCGGGGCGGCACGAGTACCGCTTCATCGTGGACGGCGAGTGGCGGGACGATCCGCACGCCGCCATTCATGTCCGCAACGAGTTTGGTTCCAGCAACTGCGTGCTTGAAACTCCGCCCCTGGAATTGGGCACTTGATGGAATCGTGCTGCGCGAGATGGAAGATGATCCGGGAGGCGGGAAGCGCTTTACGCCGGCGTCCCGAACGAACGCTTCGACTCGGCCCGCCAAACACAAGACGCTGATGGTGCTGGCCGGGTGCGCCGTCTGGCTCGCCGCCCTCGGCTGCGTGGACCGCGCAACCGGCTATGAGTTGGGATTGTTCGCGTTTTACACCGCCCCCATCGGCATGGTGGCCTGGCACCTGGGGCGGGGGCCGGGGATTGCGACGGCCTTCATTGCCTCCGTGGTCTGGTATCTCGCCGACCGGCTCTCGGGTAACCGGTACTCGATAGCGTTCTACGGTTACTGGAACAGCGGGATGCACTTCGGCACCTTCATGATCAACGCCGTAGCGATTGCCAAGATCAAGTCCAGTCTCAACGAACGGCACGCGGTGGAGCGCGACCTGGCGGAAGCCCGGCAACGGCTGCGACAACTCGCCGGGCTGGTGCCCATCTGTCCGAAATGCCGGAAACCGCGTGCCGCTGGACCGCTTCCGGGCAGAGCCGAAGAATGCCTGGACATCCTGCCGCCGGAAGGCAGCGAGGCGGCCCTCTGCGACGCCTGTCGCCAGGGTTGAAGGCGCCGCGCTTGGTTTTCACGGCGCCCTGTTTGCTCCTGCAAACCATACTGGCCCAGCGCGGCTGCGTCGGCCACCGCCCGGATAGCCCGGGTTATCGCAAATCCTTGCCGTGGCTCGACCTCACAATCGTTAACACGGGTGGTCAACCACGACCGCCCGGCTAGCCCCTGCCGGCATCCGTTTCCAAAGCAAAGAATCGCTCTCTCGGCCACGCTGGCGGCCATGAAAAGCAACTGATCCATCGGCTGCCGGCCCCGTTGGTTCGCCACCTCCTGGCCCACCATCGCGCCCGGCAACTGTCGGTCCGGGCGGCCGCCACCGAACTGGGCCTGGGGCGGACCCGCTTCCACGAGCCCAAGCCCCAACCTGTGGTCCTGTTCCACTGCCCGGTCGTCAGAAACCGCTGTTTCCTTGTAACGGAACCCATAATTCCGGTTTTGTGAAAGTTCAGGGCGGATTTCCGATGGAGCTAAGTGACGGAGGGGGAGGTGGATTGGCGAAAGAGCTGGACACCCGCGGCGCACTCTTTTACGCTGGTGGGCATG
>JBEKGJ010000079.1:0-15466 GCA_050012855.1 Verrucomicrobiota bacterium
GCTGCAAGCAGTCAGGCATGTTCTGGAGCGTTCCGGGAGCCGAGCACATTCTGGCCTTCCGTTGTATCCACGCCAGTCGCCGCATCGACAGCTTCTGGCAACACCGGCTCAACCAGCACGCCGCCCGCAACGACACCCTCCCTTTGGCAGCCTGAATGAAGAACGCAGTCGTACGCCCTCGGTGGAGGGTCGTTGATGTCCGAGAGTCGAAGAAAAATGGTGTTGGTCTGAGGATAAGTCAGCGCTGTCCCAGGCCCGGTGTATCCTCCTCCGTATCCACCCATGTAAATATTCATGGACATTGACCGGACCCGCGGCCTGGCGATTCCGTTGACCCTGACGAAGGAGTGGTCGGAAGGGCATTTCCAGATGCCCAGACTGTTTCCGCAGGAGGACCACATTGGGCTCTTCGTGATATCCTGGTCAGGGTCCCAGTTGGATCGGTTGTTCGTGTCAAAATCGAGCCAGCCAGTAACCCAGGTCGCATAGTCGGTATCGGGCCCGCTCGACCATGAGAACAAAATGTGGTCATCATGGTCCTCGGCGTACATCCTCCAAGCCAGACACAACTGCGGATGGTTATTCAGGCACTGGATGCCTTGGGCCTTCTGCTTGGCACGGTTCAGCGCCGGCAGCAGCAGCGCCGCCAGGATCGCGATGATGGCGATCACCACCAGGAGTTCGATCAGCGTGAAGCCAGTGCGGTGAATTCTCCCGCCCGCAGCCTGACCTCCGGCAGGCGGGTGCCGGTCAACCGAAAGGGCCGGACGCGGAGGGAGCCTGGGCGAACCTCGTGCCTTGCGCGGGACTTCTGCCCGAATCGGCCCAGCACTGAAGCTCATGATGACCTGGCCGATAATCTAGCATTTCTCGGGCCACCCTTCCACAGAATACCGCTCCATCCGTCCCCCCTCCCTGATTTCCCGCTCCCTTCCTTGGGATAACAACTGACGGCCTTAACCTGGTCGTCCTGCAGTCCCCGGCCTTCTGGCTCGGGGTTGTTTTGCTTCCACCCCCAACCCAAGGAACCCCATGTCCCCCCAAACGGAATACCTGTTGCTCCACGATGTTGTGCCGCGACTTCGATCCGCCATTCCAGTCGCTGTTGCGCATGTCGGGTCCGAAGATGACGCCGAGCTGTTGCAAGACGGCACGGTGATGGCCGCCAAGATTCTCTTCAACGCCACCAGGAGCGGAAAGCGTGTCACCGCCGGCAACGTGGCTTACTACACGTTGCAGCAGCTCAAATCTGGCCGCAGAACCGTTGATGGCAGCGTCTCGGATGTGCTCGGCACAGCCACCCAGTTGAACGGCCGCAGCACCGTTGATGGAAACCCACTCCGGGCCAGTCTGTTCATGGCCTTGTCGCCGCGGGGAGTTCAGGCCCTGCGGCCTTACGCGAGCATCAAGTTCTCAGCAATCGCATGGCAGATTAGCTACATTACGCAGTCCAATCAATGTGCGTCCGGCTGCGCATCCGCCCGCCGCTCTTTGTCTTTGGCAAGCCCTTGCCGCGACGAGCCACCATCGTGGGTCGCGGACCGCCGGGCCACGATGCAGGGTTCGGCCTGTGGCCGGGCGCTGGAGTTTGGCTTAACGTCGAACCGGCCCTTAGGGTGACCCAGTTTCCGTCCGTTCTGCAACTGCTGCCTGAGTTTTCAGGACGCCCGTCAACCAACCTCATACCCTCGCGAAAGTCAGAAACCCACGGCCCGAAAACCGGAATCCGCCGGGTCTTTCAACCCGAAGCATCGGTCATTCGGGACCGCCGCCGGGGACGGCGGAGGCGGGCGATCGGTCGCAAACCCGGCTTGCGGCAGCGGGCAACTCCGGGTTTGATCGGGCGCGTGAAAGCGTTCCAACTCATCGCTCATGGCCAACCTGGCCGGTTCGAGCTTCGCGACCTGCCGGACCTGACGCCGGGACCACAGGAAGTCGTTGTCCGCGTCCGGGCCTGCGGGCTGAACCGGCTTGACCTCTGGCTTGAGGAGGCGGGGTTGCCGATGCCGGTGAAGCTGCCGCGGACGCCGGGCTGCGAGGTCGCCGGTGAAGTCGCGGCAGTCGGCCCCGGCGTGACGGACTGGCGCACCGGCGATCGCGTGGCCGTGCAGTCGAACTTGTTTTGCGGCACGTGCGAATTCTGCGCCCGGGGCGAGGAATCGGTGTGCCTGAACGGCCAGTTGCTCGGCATCCAACAGGACGGCGGCTTCGCGGAGCAGGTGCGCGTGCTGGCGCGGGCGCTGGTGGCGCTGCCGCCGGGCGTGGATTTTGAAACCTCGGCCGCGCTCACCCTCGCGGGCAGCACGGCCATGCACATGCTCACCGACCGGACGCACGTGAAACCCGGGGACTGGGTGCTGGTGATCGGCGGCGCCAGCGGCGTGGGCTCGGCGGCGATCCAGATCGCCCGGCAGCTCGGCGCCCGGGTGATCAGCACCGGTTCGAGTGACGCCAAGCGCGCCCTCGCCCAACGCCTCGGCGCCGAGTTCGTGGTCAATCCGACGACCCCGGACTGGACCGCCGAGGTGCGGAAGATCACGGGCAAACGGGGTGTGGACCTGGTGGTGGAACACGTCGGCGGCGCCGTGCTCGAAGCGGTCTTCACCTGCCTGGCGCGCGGCGGCACGGTGGTGACGTGCGGCGCAACGGCCGGCCGGGAGCCGAAGTTGAACCTGTGGCCGTTCTTCGTAAAGCAGCAGCGGCTGGTCGGCAGTTACGGCCGGAATCGCGCGGACATGGTGGCCACGCTCGACCTGGCGCGCGCCGGCAAACTGAAGCCGGTGATTGACCGGGTGTTTCCGCTCGTGGAAATGCCGGCGGCTTTTGCTGCGCTGCGCGAGCGCCGCGTGCTTGGCAAGGTGCTGGTGAAGCCCTGACGCGGTGGTTCAACCTGGCGGCGCGATGGCGGCGACCTTGTCCACCAGGGTCTGCAGTGTGATGTTGCCGGCGACACTCAGCTCGGCGGTCGCGATCCGGCCGAATTCGCCCTGGACCAGCGCGCGGACGGGGTCATCGCGCGTGGCGAGGTCCATGCCCTGACCGGTGCGCACGGCGTCGAGGATGTCGTGGGCGGTGACCTGGTTCAGCGGCCGGACGGGCACGTAGGCGGTTTCCCGGTCACGGATCTCGGCGACGATTTTGCGGGTGACGAGCAATTGGAGAAGGCTGTTGGCGAGGCGGGTGGGCACGCCAGTGGCCTCGGCGAGCTGGGTCAGCGTCGGGGGGCGTTCGCCCCGCTCGAACCGCAGCGCGATGAAGGTCATCACGCGCAGGGCGGCGAATTCGCGGCCCCGCTGGTGCACCGCGTCGGCCTGCTTTTCCTGGAGGTAGGCGCGACGGTTCTGGTAGGCGTAGGCCACCTGGGCGCCAAACAGCAGGATGAACCAGCCGAAGTAGAGCCCGACCATCAACACCGGGACCATGGCCAGCCCGCCGTAGATCGCATTGTTCGAAGTGTAGCGGGAGATGAACAGGACGCTTAGCTTGTTGTTGGCGTGCCAGAGCAGGCCAGCGGTGAGGCCGCCGACCAGGGCGGCGGAGAAGTTGACCTTCGTGTTCGGCAGGAGGAGATAGACCATGGCGAAGGCCAGGCACAGTACCAGGACCGGCAGCACGCCGCCGACCAGTTCGCCCAGCACCGTCGTCTGCATAATGCGGTTGATGAGCTGCAGGGGCCCTTTCTCCGAAAAATGAAGCTCGCCCGCGGTGGCCAGGCCAAGGGCGCTGATCAACACGACCGGCCCGAGGGTAATCGCCGCCCAGTAGAAAACCGTGCGCATATACCAACTCCGGCCGCGGGCGACTCCCCAGATGTCGTTGAACGTGGTCTCGATCCGCGCCAGCATCGAAATCGCGACGAACAGGAGCACGATCGCGCTCGTGGTCCCCACCGCCCCGCTCTGCGCACGGTCAATGAACTCGTTGATCTTATGGACCGCCTCTTCGCGCGCCGCGGCGGCGTCCTGGCGGATGGTCTCGAACCGCACGGGGTCGTCCCCGGAGGCAGCCCCCGCCCCCGGGTTGATGTAGGGGGTGGCATATTCGACGACCTTGTCCACAAACGCCCGGATGGGTTTGTCGCCCTGGGTCTTCAGAATCGAGGTCGTGACCGTCAGCACCAGGGCCAGCATGGGCACCAGAGCGAGCAGGCTGGCGTAGGCGAGCGCCGAGGCCCGCAACGGCCCGCGATTGCGGACGAAGCTGCGCACGACCAGCACCCAGAAATGCAGGAAATTCTGGAACCAGGGAAGTCGGTCCGGCTCCTGCCGTGCCAATGCCGCATCGTCGAAGGCGTCCTGGGCCTGGGCCTGGAGACGCTTCAGTTTGCCGACTGCTTCATTGGCCATGACACCGGGAAACTAACAGACCAGGGGGGCGATTCAAGACCGGGTTTGGACTGGAAGGGCGCAGGACGGTGGGCGGGGCCCGCCCATTTTCAGCTTTGAACTTGGGCCCCCGACTCCTAGATTCCGCGCGTGGCTCGCAAGAACGCAGAACGCCGCGGTGCCGGCCGTGGCGGCGGTGACATTCTCGGCATCGCCCTCATCTGTGCGGCGCTGTTGTTGCTGGCGGCGCTGGTTTCCTACGACCGGCACGACCTGCTCTCGAACTACGCCCCGGCCGACCCCGCCCAGCACATCGTTCACAACTGGATCGGCGGTTTTGGCGCCGCCCTGGCCAACCGATGCTTCTTTGCGTTTGGCGCGGCGGCGTATCTGCTGTCCGTGCTGTTCCTCGGGTTTGGCCTGGCGCAGTTCGTCCCGCTCCTGGGTTACCTGCGGCGGCGCTGGCCTTGGGCGCTGGCCCTGCTGCTGACCTGCGCAGCCGCGCTCGACCTCGGCACCAACCCGGCGGCGCTCGAACGCCTCGCCCGCCATCCGGCCACGGCGAAGGCGGGTTTGCTTGAGTACGTCGCCCTCAACCTCAGCGCCCCGGGCGCCGGCGGTGCCATCGGTCTGGTGCTGAACCGCAATGTTTTCTCCTATTTCGGCACGCTCGGTTCGGCCATCCTCTTTGCCGCGTTCTGGATCGTCTGCCTCTACGGGCTGACCAATTTCCACATCGGGGATTGGGTGCGCGGCCTGATCCGGCAACGCGCGGCCGCAGCGGAGACGTTCGCCGGCGACAGCGAGAACCTCGATCGCCGCGCCCGCGATCTCGAGAAGGAAGCCCGGCGGTTGCAGGAGCAAATTGATCGCGCGGGCCGAACGGAAGCGAATCCGCCCAAGAAAGACGAAACGCCGGCACCCGCCAAATCCGGCCTCGGCCCGGATCTCCAGCCGGTGCCGGAGCCGACCGTCCGCGACCTGAGCGTCCCGCAGGCGAAACCCTCCGAAAAAGCGGCCCGCAAGACCGGGACCGAGGCCAAACCGCCCGAGCCACCCGAGGAGGTGGTCGAAGAAGTCATCCCGGCCCGCGAGATCGGTCCGGTCACCACGGTGGACATCCTTGGCCCTCCGCCGGTCCCCGAGCAACGCCCCGAGTCCGCCGATGAGCCGCCGAGGACGGGACCCGTGGAAGCGAAACCGGGGGACGATGTGACGGTCGAGCCGGGGGCACTGCCGAAACCCCGGCCGGCCCCAAAACGGCCCAAGCCCATCGCCGTCGCCGCCCCGCCCCGGATCGGCAACTACCGGCTCCCCCCCACCAGCCTGTTGAACCAGCCCGACCTCACGCTCAAGCCGAGCGAGTCGAAGGAGGAGTTGATGGCGAATGCCCGGCTCATGGTGCAAACGCTGGCCCAGTTCGGCATCGAGGTTTCGCCCGGCGACATCACCAAGGGTCCGACGATCACGCGCTATGAGCTGCATCCCGCGCCCGGGGTGAAACTCGAGAAGATCACTGCGCTGACGAACAACATCGCGGCGGCGCTCAAGGCCGAACGACTCAACGTGCTCGCCCCGATTCCCGGCAAAAGCTCGGTCGGCGTCGAAGTGCCGAATGTGATCAAGTCCAAGGTGATCATGCGGGAGCTGCTTGAGAGCGAGGAATGGCGCAACGCCAAGGCCCGCATCCCGCTGGCGCTAGGCAAGGACGTTTACGGGCATCCGATCGTGGCCGATCTGGCGGAGATGCCCCATCTGCTCATCGCCGGCAGCACCGGCTCCGGCAAGTCGGTCTGCATCAACGCCATCGTCGCGTCGCTGCTTTACCGTTTCTCGCCCGAGGATCTCCGGTTCGTGATGATTGATCCCAAGGTCGTGGAGCTGCAGCAATACAACACACTGCCCCACCTGGTCGTGCCCGTGGTCACCGATCCGAAGAAGGTCATCCTGGCCCTCCGCTGGGTGGTCAGCGAAATGGAGAAGCGCTACCAGATCTTCGCCCGGGTCGGCGTCCGCAACATCAAGTCCTTCAACGACCGGCCTAAAAACAAGCCCCTGCCGCCCCGCGAACCCGAACTGCCCCTGGCGGCCACCCGGGAGTCGGTCGCCGCCGGCGCCGATGGCTTCGCCGTCGAGGTGGACGAGCAGATCGTGGTGCCGCGCGACGACGACATCGTAATCCCCGAGAAGCTGAGTTATATCGTCGTCATCATTGACGAACTCGCCGACCTGATGCTGGTGGCGCCGGCGGACGTGGAGATGGCGATTGCCCGGATCACGCAGATGGCCCGGGCGGCGGGGATTCATTGCATCGTGGCGACGCAGCGGCCGAGCGTCGATGTCATCACCGGCGTGATCAAGGCGAACATTCCCTGCCGGATTTCCTTCCAGGTGGCGGCCAAGGTGGATTCGCGGACGATCCTCGACGCGATGGGGGCGGACAAGCTGTTGGGAAAGGGTGACATGCTTTACCTGCCACCAGGCTCGGCCAAACTCATCCGCGCGCAAGGCGCCCTGGTCACGGACCAGGAAATCCTGAGCGTGGTGGATTTCATCGCCCGCCAGGGCAAGCCCAATTACGAGATGGAAATTCACCAGCAGCTCGCCAAGCCGTCCAACGGGTTCGGCGATGAGGAGGGGATTGACGAGGACGAGGATCTGATTCAGCAGTGCATCGAGGTGATTCGGAGCGAGCAGAAGGCCAGCGTCTCCCTGATGCAACGCCGTTTGCGCCTCGGCTACACCCGGGCGGCACGGATCATGGACGAACTCGAGAACCGCGGCATCGTTGGCCCGAGCAAGGGTGCCGAACCGCGCGACATTCTCATTGACTTGGACGGCGGCGGCGCCGACGGACCCAAGAGTTAAGCGGGACGGACGGGAGTGAGACAATTCGGCACAGGCCTGCGTGATTTTCACGCAGGATTGCGTGAGAAATGGCGGCCGGTGAGGTGCCGGGGGCGGGCGGAGTGGGAAAATGCAACCGGGACCGACTCTGGCATTGACCATGCTCCAAATCAGGCCATGAAGAAAAGTCGTTGACACTCGCCAGGCGCGTTCCTAGAGTGTCCGAACCGTAACCCAAAACTTAAAACTGTAGATAATATGAACCGAATCTTTCGGAAGAACAAAAACGGGGCGTTCACGCTGATTGAACTGCTCGTCGTGATCGCCATCATCGCCATTCTGGCGGGCATGCTGCTCCCGGCCTTGGCCAAGGCCAAAGCCAAGGCGCAACGCATCAGTTGCGCCAACAACCTCAAGGAAGTCGGCATCTCCTACCGATTGTTCTCCACGGACAATCAGGATCGGTTCCCGATGAACTTGGGCACGAACGACGGCGGCGTTTCGGAGTACGTCATGAACGGCGCCGTCGGCATCCCGTTGAACACATTCTATGTGTTTGTTGCCATGTCGAACGAACTGGCGAACCCCAAGGTGATCTGCTGCCCGTCGGACGGTCAGCGCATCGCCCAGAGCAACTTCTTTGGCATGATCAAAATGTCCCCCCAGGCCACACCGCATCCCGGTGGCAATGGCGCCCTCAGCTACTATGTCAGCTTGGACGCGGATGAAACCCTGCCGAATGTCATCCTCGGTGGTGATCGTAACCTGACCAATCTGACCCTCACCACGGACGCGTCGTTCAACACGATGCAGACCGTTGTCTGGTCAACCGTCACCCAGCAAAAGGTACTTAACTACACCGGCAGCGTGCACGTCAGCGCCGGCAACATCCTTCTGTCGGACGGCAGCGTGCAGCAGACCTCCGGTGGTGGCGTGCAGCAGCAAATCTATAACGCCCAGGCCAACCTGCGCGTGATCTTCCCCTACGTGGCGGGCACGGGCAAAAACTTCTAACCGGAACCATCCCGATTTCAGGGGCGCCCGCGCGGGCGCCCTTTTTATTTGGCCATGGCCGCGGCGGTCCGCTCGATGATCAAGGCCAGCGGTGTGGTCGGACGAAAACCGGTGAACCGCTCCAGCTTCTCCACGGACGGCCTCCGCCGGCGCATGTCCTCGAACCCGGGGGCATAAGCCTCGGCATAGGACACGAATTCGAGCTGCGACGTCGAGCCAAGGAGCCGGATCACCCGTTCCGCCAGGTGGCGGATCGTCACCTCCTCGCTCCCGCCCACGTTGAACACCTCACCGCGCGCCCGCGGGCAGTTCAACAAACGCACCAGCGCCTCCACCGTGTCCTGCACGTAGCCGAAGCACCGGGTTTGACGCCCGTCGCCGAACACCCGGAGCGGCCCCCCGGCCAGCGCCGCCCCGATGAACCGCGGCAGCACCATGCCGTAGCGCCCGGTCTGGCGGGGACCCACCGTGTTGAAAAGCCGCGCAATCACCACCGGCAGCCCTCGCTCCCGCGCATGGGCCAGGGCCAGAAACTCGTCCATCAACTTCGAGCACGCGTAGCTCCAGCGACCCAGATTCGGCGGGCCGATGAGCAAGTCGTCGTCCTCCCGGAACTCCGTCTGCTGGCTCTTACCATACACCTCGGAGGTGGAAGCCACCAGCACCGGCGTGCCGTGGCGGCTGGCTACGGTTAAAACCGCCGCCGTCTCGTCCAGGTTCGTCTGGATCGTCCGGATCGGCGATTTGACCACAAGATCAACGCCGACCGCCGCCGCCAGGTGGTAGATCGCATTGGCCCTCTGGACCAGTTTGTCCAACCGCCGGCACGCCGACACCCGGGCCTCAACCACGCGCAAACCGGGGTGCCGCGCCACCGCTCGCAGGTTCGCCCGGCGGCCGGTCGAGAAATCGTCAATCACGACCACCCGCTGGCCGTCCGCCAGCAGTCGCTCGACCAGATGCGATCCGATGAACCCGGCGCCGCCGGTCACCACCACGTGTTTTCGTGAACTCATTCCGTGTAATCTCCCCATGAACCTACCGTTTGGAGTTCCGCGTTTACGCGGCTCGAACCGCCTGAAGGCGGAACTCCGAGCCCAACCGCCGACCCACGGATCAGGTTCATGGTCCGTGAGCAGGTCCAATCGGAACAGGAAACTCCCACCGGTGCCGCATCCCGCTCGTGGTCGTGCCCCGCGCCCTTCGCTTCCGTGGGCGGCGGCCTCACGCCAGCATCCGGTGCGGCTCCGCCGAGCATGATCATTGGCCCAACCACAAGTCCACGGGCCGGCGAACCTTCGCCTTGAACGGCAGTTCGATCTTCCGGCCGGTCCCGGCCGACGCATAGGCCGCGTAGATCAGTTCGAGGACGGCCCGCCCATCTTCGCCCGTCACCATCGGCGGCTTGTCGTTGCGGACGCAATCAATGAAATGCGCCAGTTCCTGCGGATAACCCTGGTTGAACGCCTCTTCGAAGATCGTGAACGTCCAGCCCTGCGTCGAGCCGGCCTTCTCCATCGCGTAATCGTAGCCCTTCTGGCTGTAGGTCAGTGCCGCGTTGCCTTGGCAAAGGTCCGCATAACAGACGCCACCGGTGCCGTAAACCTCCGCGCGGTCCTCCATCCCGCCGTGCTTGGCCCAACTGTTCTCGGCGATGCCCACCACGCCGCCCTCGAACTCGACCAGCACCATGGAGTTTTCCTCGCCCCGGGTGCGCCCCGGGTGAATCAGCCCGGTCTGCAGATGTGCCTGCACGCTCAGCGCCCGCGGCTGTCCGCCCAGCATCCAGCGGAACCACGCCAGGCCGTGACAGCCCATGTCCATGATCACCCCGCCGCCGGATTGCGCGATGTCGTAAAACCAGTCGGAGTGCGGCCCGCTGTGCTTCTCGGCCTGTTTGAGCAGGTAAAGGCGGCCGAATGCGCCGGCGTTCGCCAGCTTCCGCACCCGCTCGTATTTCGGCGCAAAACACAACTCCTCGGCGTACATGAGCTTCCGGTTGCCGGCTTGCATGGCGGCAATCATTTCGTCCGCCTCCTCCAGCGTCAGGCACAGCGGCTTTTCGAGAATCACGTGTTTGCCGGCGCGCGCCGCGGCCATCACCGCCCGGTGGTGCAGGCAGTTCGGCAGGCAAATGTCCACCACGTCGCAGCCCGAATCGGTGATCGCCTGCTCCAGATCGCTGAACCAGCCGGCGAGCTGGTGCTTTTTCGCGAATGCCTCCGCCCGTTCGGCCTTGCGCGTGTACACCGCCACCACCTCCGCGTCGCGCACGAAACGGTGGTAGGACTCGACGTGAATGTCGGCGATGAACCCGGCTCCGAGAATGGCAACTTTGGTCGCGCTCATGAGAATCCGGGCGGATTTAGCCACAACCGCCATCGGGAAGAAACAGCAATTTTCGCCGGCTGGCCGCGACGGGCAGGCAGGCGGCACGAAAAGAATGGTCCGCCTGCGCCGGTTGGCTTAGAAACGGGTCATGCAGCGTAGCGTCCTGGCGTTCGTGGACGAAGTTTTTGGGTGGGGCGCGGCTCTGACGAGCCGGCTCGACGGGAGCTCCTGTCTCCGCTCGCGGGGATCTGCCTGTGCGGGCACGCAGACAGGCGCCCCAGCAGGGAATCTCGAATTTCGAATTTCGAGTTTCGAATTTCAAATTGGTGGAAGTTCGTGTCTCGGCTCGCGGGGACGCTCGCCCCACCGGCAAGGCAAATTGAACGCGTGAGGCGACTATGAGCCGACACCCCATTGCCAGCGCCGCGGCGGACCCGAGCTTCCAATCGAAGCCGCGACCCACCGGCGAAGTGGTCCGCCGGGTCGCGGTGTACCTCTGGCCCTACCGGTGGCTCGTCGTGGCCACCGTGGGTTGTGCGGTGTTGTCGCTGGCCTTCGGTTTCCTCTACCCGCAGTTGACGCGGTTCATCATTGATGAGGTGATCACAAACCACCGCCACGGCGCCCTGGCGCCCGCGGCCGTGGGATTGCTTGGCGCCTTCCTCCTGCGCGAGGTGTTCAACAGCCTCCGCATCCGCGTCAACAATCACCTCGAACAAAACGTCATCTTCGACATGCGTTGCCAGGTCTATGCCCGCCTGCAACGCCTGCCCGTGCCGTGGTTCGACCAGCGCGCGTCAGGCGACCTCATGACCCGCATCATCGAGGATGTGAACAACGTCGAGCGCCTGCTGATTGACGGCACCGAACAGGGTACCGTGGCGGTCTTGAGCATCGCTGGCGCACTGGTGTTGATGGCCGGCTACAGTCGCACGTTGACCCTCGTGGCGCTGATTCCGATGCCGCTGCTCGTCACCGGCGCGCTCTGGTACACGCTCACCGCCCACCGGCGCTACCGGCGCCAGCGCGAGGCGTCGAGCGCCATGAACGCGCTGCTCATGGACAACCTGCAGGGCATCCGCCAGATCAAGGCCTTCGGCCGCCATGCGCACGAGGACGCCCGGTTCGCCCAACGCGCTGACGATCTCCGCGAAGGCACGCTGGTCGTCATGCGAGCCTGGGCCTGGTACGGGCCGGCGATGCAGTTCGTCGGCGCGCTCGGCATCGCGGTCGTGCTGTGGGTGGGCGGCGCCGAGGTCATGCGCGGCGAGATGGCGATCGGGCAGCTCGTCGCGTTCATGCTCTATGCCGGCATGTTTTTCTACGAGCCGATCGGCCGCCTGCACGGCTTGAACCAAATGCTTCAATCCGCGCGGGCCGCGGCGGCGCGCGTGTTCGACATCCTCGATGGCGCGGAAGAACGCAGTCCCGCCACCGCGGGGGAAGTGCCGCCAGCACAAGGTGGAGACAACCAGGCGCCATCTGTGACCCGGGGCTGGCGCGCGCGCGGCGACGTGGTTTACGAGGAGGTCGGGTTCGGCTACGGCGCGGGCAAGGTGGCCTTGCGGAACATCTCCCTCCACGCCGAGCCCGGCCGGATGATCGCGCTGGTCGGCCCCACCGGCGCGGGCAAATCCACGCTCGTCGGTCTGTTGCCGGCGTTTTACGAGACGACCGCCGGCCGCATTCTCATTGACGGACACGACGTTCGCACGCTGCCGCTCGACGTGCTGCGCGACCAGATCGCCGTCGTCAGCCAGGAACCGTTCCTCTTCAACGGCACGATTCGCGAAAACATACTCTACGGCCGGCTGGACGCCACCGACCTCGAACTGGAGGCCGCCGCCCGCGCGGCCAATTGCCACGAGTTCATCATGCGCCTGCCCGACGGCTATGCGGCGCGGGTCGGCGAACGCGGCGTGAAGCTCAGTGTCGGAGAAAAACAGCGGGTCAGCATCGCCCGGGCGCTATTGAAGGACGCGCCCATCCTGATCCTCGACGAGGCGACCGCGAGCGTGGACACGGCCACGGAGCGATTGATCCAGGAGGCGCTTGAGCGCCTGATGACCGGGCGGACGAGCTTCGTCATCGCGCACCGGTTGAGCACGATCGTGAAGGCGGACCAGATCCTCGTGCTGCGCAGCGGCGAGATCGCCGAACGCGGCACGCATGAGGAATTGCTCGCGCGCGACGGCCTCTACGCGAAACTGGCCCGCATCCAGAACACGGCCTCCATCGAGGAAGGTTTCGCCCGCCTCCAGGCCTGATCACCCCTCGTCAGGACGGTGCGAGCCGACCCTGCCATGCGGCGGGCAGCCAGATCACGTTCACATAAACGGCGGCGAGAAAGTCGTCCACGGTCACCCCCCAGCCACCAGGCAGCGCCTGGCTCTGCCGCACCGGCCACGGCTTCCAGATGTCGAACAACCGGAAGGCCGCGAAGCCCGCCACCGCGATCAGCGTTCCCCGCGCGGTCAGGAAAATCCGCGGCTCCGGCAAGCGACCGGTCGCGTGCAGGTGAAAGACGATCCAGCCAGCGAAGGCCAGCGGCATGGCCGTGATCTCATCGAGCACGACTGAACCGGGATCCCTGGCGCCAAGTTGCCGTTCGGCCGCGCCGCAGAGCCACACCGACAACGCAAAACCCGCCAGCAGTCCGGCGACGGCAAGCAGGAGATTGCCGGCGGCGAGCAGCGCCGCCGTCCACAGCAAACCGAGGAGGGAGCCGAAGGTTCCTGGTGCAACGGGAATGCGGCCGACGCCGAAGCCCTGGGCGATCCAGAGCCGAAGGCGGCAAATTGCGGAGGACTTCACATGTCGTCCAAATAAAGCCGCCGGTTGCGCCAGAGGTAGAGCACGCCGGATGTGGCCGTCAGGATGACCGTCAACCAGAGCGCCAGGAGGGCAAAGGTCGGCGCCCACGGCTTGAACAGCCCCTGCAACCACGGCCACCATTCGTCGTAGGCGCCCATCGTCAGCATGGCGATGAGAGCGACAATCTGCGAAATGGTCTTGTGTTTGCCGTAGCCCTCGGCGGCGAGCACGACGCTCTTCGACGCGGCCAGCAGCCGCAAACCGGTGATCGCCAGTTCCCGGGCGACAATGATCACCACCATCCACGCCTCGACCTTCGGCCGCAACGCGAGGTGGCCCAGGGTGAAAACCACCGGCGGCGGCGAAATCATGTGGCGCTCGACCAGTACGATGAACGCCGAACACGTGAGGATCTTGTCCGCCAGCGGGTCCATCAGAATCCCGAAGTTGGTGATGAGCTGACGCTGCCGGGCGATCCGGCCATCCAGCATGTCGGTCAACCCCGCGAAACAGAAAATCGCGAGGGCGAGCGTGTCGTTCCAGGCCCAGTGCGACATCACGGCCCAGAGAAAAAGGACCGTCAGTCCAAAGCGCGAAAGCGTGAGCTTGTTCGGCAGGTTCACGGGCGCGACTTTAGGCCAACGGCCGCGCCAGGCAAAGCAGAAGCTTCGACCGGTTCGGCCAGCAGATCGTAGTCCGTGTGGCCCACGATCCGCACCCAGGCGAATTCGCCGGGCGCCCCCGCCCCGTGGATGTACACCCGGCCGTCAATGTCCGGCGCGTCCGCCTCGCCGCGGGCAACCTGCCAATTGCGAATTGCGAATTGCGAATTGCGAATTCCCGGCTCGCGCACCAAACCATGCTCCCACGAGCTGACGGCGGCGTTCTTCACATCGGCGGCACCGGCCCGCTTCTCTACCAGCACCTTCACCGTGCGCCCCACAAATGACGCGGCCACGGACCGCGCGATTTCATGCTGCACGGCCATCGCCCGCTCGCGCCGCCGTTGCCGGGTCCGCCCCGGCATCTGCGACGCCATCCGGCCGGCGATCGTGCCGTCTTCGCGCGAGTAGGTGAACACGCCCAGGCGCTCGAACCGCGTTTCCCGCATGAAATCGAGCAGGCTCTCGAACATCGCCTCCGTCTCGCCGGGAAAACCCACGATGAACGTCGTCCGCAGCGCAATGCCCGGGACGCCGGCGCGAATGCGACAGATGAGGTCCGCGATGTGCGCCCGCGACGTCTCGCGCCGCATCCGTTGCAGCATCACTTCGTGGATATGCTGGAGCGGCATGTCCACGTAGCGCGCCACCTTGGGACATTCCACAATGGTTCGGATGAGTTCATCGGTCCAGTGCGCCGGGTGGGTGTAGAGCAGGCGGATCCAGAATTCCCCGGGCAGGGCGTTCAACTCGCGCACGAGCGTGCACAGCGTCGTGGCGTTGGCGGGCAGGGCGCGCGCGGCGGCGGTGAAGCGTTCCGGCGAGGCGATGGCACGGCTGTGACCGGCCCGCAGGTCCAGGCCGTAATAGGTCGAGTCCTGCGAGATCAGGTTCAGTTCCTTGACGCCGTCGGCGAGAAGCTCTCGCGCCTCGGCCACGACATCCGCCTGCGGCCGGCTGCGATGGCTCCCGCGCATCCGCGGGATGATGCAGAAACTGCACGGATGGTTGCAGCCCTCGGCGATCTTGAGATAGGCGAAATGCCGCGGTGTCAGCCGGAACCGCGGCGTGGCGTAATCCGGAATGTACGTGGGCCGCGCGTGAACCTCGACGAGGGGCGAGGTGGGAGGAGCGAGCGGCGAAGCGGAAAGGGGCGTCGCCGCCGGCGCGGGGTTCAACTCGGCCAGGCGGTTGACAATCTTCGCCTTCTTCGGTTTGGCGTTGCGCGACGTCGGTCGTGCCGCGTTGAGCCGCTCAGCCCGGTGCGCGAGCGCTTGTTTGACGATGTCGGTCACCTGCGCCACCTGGTCAATGCCCATGAAGGCGTCCACCTCGGGGAGGAGCTTGGGCAGGTCCTCGCGGAAGCGTTGCGGAAGGCAACCGGACACGATCAAGCCCTGCCCGCGATGGCGCGCCTCCCGCAGCGCGGCGGATTCGAGGATCGCGTCCACGCTCTCTTCCTGCGCCGAGTCA
>JBEKGJ010000080.1:0-15456 GCA_050012855.1 Verrucomicrobiota bacterium
ACCCTGACCTACACGGCCGGCGCGCACGGCTCAATCACGGGAACGACGCCGCAGACGGTGAATTACGGCGGCTCCGGCAATTCAGTGACGGCGGTCCCCGCCACGGGTTATCACTTCGTGAATTGGGATGATGGCTCGACGGCCAACCCCCGCACCGATGCAAACGTGACGGCCATGATTTCGGTCACGGCCAATTTCGCCATCAACACCTACACGGTTACGGCCTCGGCAGGGTCGAATGGCAGCATTACTCCTTCGGGAGCCATGACCGTGAATTACGGCGCCGGCCAGACCTTCACTATCACACCGAGCACCGGCTACCACGTGGCCGATGTGCTGGTCGACGGAGCATCAGTGGGTGCCGTGACGAGCTACCCGTTCAGCAATGTCACCGCTAACCACACCATTGCGGCCTCCTTTGCCATCAACACCTACACGGTTACGGCCTCGGCAGGGTCGAATGGCAGCATCACTCCTTCGGGAGCCATCACCGTGAATTACGGCGCCAGCCAGACCTTCACTATCGCACCGAGCACCGGCTACCACGTGGCCGATGTATCGGTGGATGGAGTATCGGTGGGTGCTGTACCAACCTACACGTTCAATAACGTCACTGCCAACCACACTATCGCAGCTTCCTTCGCCATCAACACCTACACCCTGACCTACACGGCCAGCCTGAACGGCTCAATCACGGGAACGACGCCGCAGACGGTGAATTACGGCGGCTCCGGCAGTCCAGTGACGGCGGTCCCCGCCACGGGTTACCACTTCGTGAATTGGGATGATGGCTCGACGGCCAACCCCCGCACCGATGCAAACGTGACGGCCACGATTTCGGTCACGGCCAATTTCGCCATCAACACCTACACGCTTACGGCTTCGGCAGGGTCGAATGGCAGCATCACTCCTTCGGGAGCCGTGACCGTGAATTACGGCGCCAGCCAGACCTTCACTATCACACCGAGCACCGGCTACTATGTGGCCGATGTGCTGGTCGACGGAGCATCAGTGGGTGCCGTGACGAGCTACCCGTTCAGCAATGTCACCGCTAACCACACCATTGCGGCCTCCTTCGCGATCAACACCTCCTTGGCCATCAACACCTACACCCTGACCTACACCGCCGGCGCGCACGGCTCAATCACGGGAACGACGCCGCAGACGGTGAATTACGGCGCCTCCGGCAGTCCAGTGACGGCGGTCCCCGCCACGGGTTATCACTTCGTGAATTGGGGTGATGGCTCGACGGCCAACCCCCGCACCGATGCAAACGTGAGGGCCACTATTTCGGTCACGGCCAATTTCGCCATCAACACCTACACCCTGACCTACACGGCCGGCGCGCACGGCTCAATCACGGGAACGACGCCGCAGACGGTGAATTACGGCGGCTCCGGCAATTCAGTGACGGCGGTCCCCGCCACGGGTTATCACTTCGTGAATTGGGGTGACGGCTCGACGGCCAACCCCCGCACCGATGCAAACGTGACGGCCACGATTTCGGTCACGGCCAATTTCGCCATCAACACCTACACCCTGACCTACACGGCCGGCGCGCACGGCTCAATCACGGGAACGACGCCGCAGACAGTGAATTACGGCGGCTCCGGCAGTCCAGTGACGGCGGTCCCCGCCACGGGTTATCACTTCGTGAATTGGGGTGATGGCTCGACGGCCAACCCCCGCGCCGATGCAAACGTGAGGGCCACGATTTCGGTCACGGCCAATTTCGCCATTAACACCTGCACGGTTACGGCCTCGGCAGGGTCGAATGGCAGCATCACTCCTTCGGGAGCCATCACGGTGAATTACGGCGCCAGCCAGACCTTTACCATTACAGCGAACACCGGCTACCATGTGGCCGACGTATCGGTGGACGGGTTATCGGTAGGGGCCGTGACGAGCTACACGTTCAGCAATGTCACTGCCAAACACACCATCGCAGCTTCCTTTGCCATCAATCTCTGTGCCTTGGGCGACTTCGTCTGGAGCGACGTGAAGGGCAACGGGATCCAAGATGCGGGCGAACCGGGGATTCAGGGCGTAACGGTGAAACTGTTCAAGTGCGGTGACAAGCAAGCTACAGCAACCCCGGCAGCTATTGCCACAACAGACGCCAGCGGCAAATACAGCTTCCTAAACCTCATGCCGGGGAGCTATTTTATTGTATTCGTCAACCCCGACGGCAACAAATACAGCGGGTTCACAACGCGGAGTGCTCCGGGGAGCACGCCCGCCAACGATAGCAACGCCTATGCCGATGGTCATACCGACTGCGTGACGCTCGCACCCGGCGCAACCGACAGCACGATCGATGCCGGATTGATCCCGAAGCGGGGCATAACGATCGTAAAGACGGCCAGCAAGACGCAAGTCGCTCCCGGGGAAGCGGTTACTTACACGTATGTTGTCGCCAACACCGGCGGTGTGACGCTGACTGGTCTGACGATAGTCGACGATAACGGAACGCCGACTGTTACGAGGGATGATATCACCGTGGGTAGTGTCGCCTCGCTGGATCCGGGCAAATCGGTGAGCCTGACCAGGACGCTGGTTCCGGCGGTCACAATCTGTGACAACAATGGCGGCGGTTGCGGGTTGCTGATTACGGAGCACCTGAGCAACGGAACGACACGGTTCACCTTCCTGCAATCGAGGAATGGGCGCGACAATTACCAAACCTTCTCCGGCTGGCTGGGGACGCGGTCCTACGCCCACTGTGCGAAGATCCGCGTTTATGACAAGAGCGGCCTCACTTACCAGGATCTGGACGGCACGCCGGGGCCGGGCGACGTGTCCGGGTACTTCAATTCCTTCAGTGTCGTGACCAGCACAGCATCGGTGGTAATGAAGGATGGTACTTCGGTGAATATGCCCAACATTTGTTACAAGAAGGGGTGGAACAACGATTGGCACAATGACTGGGACAGGGCAGGCAACAGGGCCCATTTTTGGGATGACGATTACGTGGGCCACATCCTGGACTGGGATTTTAACGCACACCCCAGCACTTGTTCGGGCAAAGTGACGAACATTGCGAAAGTGACAGCCAGTGGGGGTAGCGTAACGGTAACTGCGACTGACGATGCGACGGTGAAAATCGTCAAGTGACGGACGACGGCCGGAATTCACCCGCGCAGCGTCAAAGACCGGCGGCGCGGTAAAAAGCAATTCCT
Source organism: Verrucomicrobiota bacterium (assembly GCA_050012855.1). Lineage (GTDB taxonomy): Bacteria > Verrucomicrobiota > Verrucomicrobiia > Limisphaerales > J093 > JAJXZJ01. Next base: position 3,180 of record JBEKGJ010000080.1, read on the forward strand.
GCTATCAGTCCCTTGTTTCCGACGTGCCAGCATGGCACTCCCGGATCGGCCGAATCAGCCTTGCACTTGCCAGCGCGGCGCGCGGGCCTAAACTCCGCCGCCTGATGTTGGACCTGAGTTCGCTCAACCCGCAACAGCGCGCCGCCGTCGAGACCCTCCGCGGCCCGGTGCTCATCCTCGCCGGGGCCGGCACGGGCAAGACGCGGGTCATCACCACCCGGATCGCCCACCTGATCGCGCGCGGTGTACCACCGGGCCAGGTCCTGGGGGTCACGTTCACCAACAAGGCCGCCCGTGAAATGCAGGAGCGGGTGAATCAACTGATCCCCCGGCCGCCGGCCGCCAACGACCAGAAGCCGGAGCGGCCCACCATTTGCACCTTCCATTCGCTCTGCGTGCGCATCCTGCGCCAGCACATCGAGCGGCTCGGCTACAAACGTAATTTCGTCATTTACGACGAGTCCGAGCAACTCACCGCCGTCAAGAAGATCCTCCATCACATTTCCAGCCGCGCCGAGAAGCCGGACCCGGCCGCGGTGCTCGCCATGCTCAGCCGGTTCCGGAACGGCGGCGAGCGGGCCGCCGCGTTCGCCGACCCGAAGATTCGCGCCCTCGCCGAACACGTCCGTGGCGGGTACGAATCCGCGCTGAAGGCCTGCAACGCGGTGGATTTCGATGACCTGATCCTGCTGACCCTCCGGCTGTTTCGCGGATTCCCGGACGCGCTCGCGGCGTGCCGCGCACGCTACCGCCACGTGATGGTGGACGAATATCAGGACACCAACGCCGCCCAGTTCGAGCTGGTCCATGCCCTCACCCGGGAGCACCGCAACCTCTGCGTCGTGGGCGATGACGACCAGTCCATCTACGGCTGGCGCGGCGCCGAGATCGCCAACCTGCTCGACATGGAGAAGTTCTTCCCCGAGGTCAAGGTCATCAAACTCGAGCAGAACTACCGCTCCACCACGACGATCCTCAAGGCCGCCAACGCGGTCATCCAGCACAACGCCCGGCGCCGCGGCAAGTCCCTGTGGTCGCAACACGGCATCGGCGAAAAAATCACGCTGTTCGCCTTCGCGGATGACGACGAGGAGGCGCGGACGGTGGTCGAGGAAATCGAGTTCGACCGCGGGACGCGGCGCATCCGGTGGTCCGACCAGGCCATCCTCTTTCGCACGAACCAGCAGTCGCGCCCGCTCGAAACCGCGCTCCGGCAGGGCGGTGTGCGCTATCACGTGGTCGGCGGGCAGAGCTTCTTCGATCGCCGCGAGGTCCGCGACCTGCTCGCCTACCTCAAGGTGGGCCTGAATCCGCACGACGACATCAGCCTGCTGCGCATCGCCAACGTGCCGGCGCGCGGCCTGAGCGACGCCACGATGCAGCGGTTGCTCGGGGCCAGCCAGGAACGGCACAGCTCGGTCTTCGCTGCCATGAAGGATCCGCAGGTCCAGACGGCGTTCGTCGCTAAAACCCGCGTCAGCCTCGCGTCCTTCGTGGAAACGGTCGAGCAGGCCCGCGCCCGGCTGCAGCAGCCGGGAACCGTGAACGATCCCCAGGCCCTGCGCACCTGGGCCGACGGTTTGCTGACGGGGGTTGGCTATTTCGACGAGTTGCGACGCAGCGAAAAGGACCCGGAGGCGGCGGAAAACCGGGTGCGCAATTTGAAGGAGCTGATCGCGTCGCTCGACGGCGCCGGTGCGCCCGGCGCCACGCCGGTTGCGCGGCTGGAGCGGTTTCTCGAGGACATCACCCTCGACACGCAGCGTGAGGAGGAGGAGGAAAACCACGGGGACGTCGTCACGCTCATCACGATGCACAGTTGCAAGGGACTGGAGTTCCCGCATGTGTTCATCGTCGGCCTGGAGGAGGGGTTGCTGCCGCACGCACGCTCGAAAGTGGAGGGCACACTGGACGAGGAGCGGCGGCTGTTCTACGTGGCCATCACGCGGGCGATGCGCACGCTCAAGATCAGTCACTGTGCCGCGCGGCGAAAATACGGGCAGTTGACCCCATGCCATCCCTCGCGGTTCCTGCAGGAACTGCCCAAGGAGCTGGTCGAGTTGGCCGAGGAGCGCGAAGACCTGCCGATGACGCCGGAGCAGCGCAAGGAGTGGTTCGCGGCAATGCGCGCCACGTTCGAGTGAGGCTTCAGCCCTTGGCGGGCGGATCGGCCGGGCGGTCCACGCCGCCCAGACGCAGTTCCACCCGCAGGCCGCCGGGCTGGCGGTTGACCGCGCGCACGGTGCCCTGGCAGGCTTCAATGCAGGTCTTCACGATCGCCAGCCCCAACCCGACGCCGCCGGTTTCGCGGCTGCGCGAGGCCTCGACGCGGTAAAACGGATCAAAAAGCTTTTCGAGCGACGCTTCGGGCACTCCCGATCCCGAATCCACCACCGCCACGGTCACCCCCGCGGCGTCGGCGGTCGCCTCCACCGCGATCGGTCCGGCGGCGCCGGCGTGGTGCAAGGCGTTGCGCACCACGTTGCCCAACGCGCGCGCCAGCAGCTCCGGCTCCGCCAGCGCTTCCAGGTCCGGAGCAATGCTGATCTCGATCGGCCGCCCATCGCGGTTCTCCCGCGCGACCACGCGCCGGGCGAGCTCCGCCAGGTTGACCGGCCGCAGCGGAATCTGCCCCCGCCTCAGGCCGGCCTTCGAGAAGGAAAGCAGTTCGTTGACGAGCGTGGACATCTGCTGGACCTCCTCGCGCAGGTCGTCGAGATAAGGCTGTTCGGCGGCGGCCCGCTGTTCGAGGATGCCCAGCGCCATCTGCGTGCGGGCGATCGGCGAACACAGTTCGTGCGCCACGTCGCCGAGAAAACGCTTCTGGCCGGTGACGAACCCCGCCAGCCGGGCCGCCATGCGGTTGATGGCCTGCCCCAGCCGACCGAGCTCATCGGGCCGGCGATCCGCCACCTGGACGTCGAACTGACCCTCGGTGATTTGCTCCGCCGCCCGCGTCATTTGGGCGATCGAACGCGTCAGCCCCCGCACGAGCGGAATCCAAAGCAACATCGAAAACAACACCGCGACGAAGGCGAACACCAGCCAGGGCTGCGCATCGAAAAAGAGTCCACCGCCGCTCAGGGAGGTGGACACCGCCAACAGCACCACCGGCTCGAACCGACGCTCGTCCCGGCCAGGCCGGTCCTCCCGCGGGCCATCCGGCGGCGGCATGGCCGGCTCCATCGCCCGTTGCTCCCGAACTGGAAGCGCCAGGCGAACCCCCACCCAGAAGCGACTCGGACCCGTCGTGTGGAGCATGAATTTCGGATGCGGGCCGGGCGCTCCCGCCGCCGGCATGAACTGCCCCGGCGGCCCCCCCGGCCCCGGCATGGGCGGCCGCCGCTCCGCCCGCGGCGGCTGGTCCGGCGGACCACGGCGGACGACGAGCTTCTCGCGCACCGGCCCGGGGAGTTCGACCGCCGGACCGGCGATCTGCGTGCCATCCATGCGGAAGATCTGGAAGGCAACGTGGTAGGCCGCCGTAAACCGCCCCAGGATGCCGTCCCACTCGGTCCGCGGCGCCGGCCCCAGCTCGGCCGCCAGCAGGTCCGTGACCGCCTCGATCCGGTCGCCTGCCCGGCCCATGAGCAAGGAATCGAGCCCCAACCGGAACTGGACGGTGAAAAAGACGTAAAACACCAGACCCAGCAACAGCAAGTTCAGGAAGAACCAGGACAGGATCTGGGCATAGAGGGGAAAACGCAGGCGCATGGTTCAAGGCGTTTCAAGACGCGGGTCAATCAGCATGTAGCCGGCGGAACGCAACGTGCGGATGAACCGGGGTGACTTCGGATCGTCCCCGAGCTTCCGGCGCAAGCCGGAGATGTGCACGTCAATCGAGCGGTCGAAGACGTCGAAGTCGCGCGCGCGAATTTCCTCGACCAGGTGCTCGCGGGTTTTCACGCGCCCGCGCGCCCGCGCCAGGCTGGCCAGCAGGTCGAACTCGACCGGCGTGAGCGCCAGGGGCTGGTCGCCGAGCACGGCCGTGCGGGAGTCCAGTTGAACGCGCAAGGGGCCGACCACCAGTTCGCGCGCCGGTGCCGCGGTCGCTTCCGTCGCCCGCGTGCTGCGCCGCATCACCGCCCGCAACCGCGCCAACAGTTCCCGCGTCGAGAAGGTCTTGGGCAGATAATCGTCCGCGCCGATTTCCAGCCCGACGATGCGGTCCGCCTCTTCGCCGCGCGCCGTGAGCATGAGCACCGGCACGTCGGACTGCCGGCGGATTTGCTTCAACACCTCGAAGCCTTCCATCCCCGGCAGCATCAAATCGAGGATCAGCGCCTGCCACGGTTCCGCCAGCGCCCGCGCCACGCCATCGGGTCCGGTATGCACCGCAGCCACGTCGTAGCCCATCGGCCCCAGATAGTCCTGGATCAGCCGGCAAAGCTTGCGGTCGTCGTCAATCACCAGCAGGCGCGGCCGGGCGGTGGCGTCGGAAACGGCGGGCATGGACGGCGATGACGACATGATCGGCTTAGCGTTGCCGGGCGGGGCGCCACGGACGGCATCGGACCGGCTCCGGCCGTGAAAATCCCGCGCCAACAGTGCGAATCTTAGCGCGCCCACCGGCAAAAACGCGAACTTTTACACGCGCTTAACAATTTTCCCCCGTCGCGTACATACCCTCTTTACACAGGGGGAGTCTATTACTCATGAAGACAGATGAAAGCGATCATCCACAACCCGTCGGGCCGGAGGCAATCAAGCCAGCGGCTGCTCCTGAAGAAATCCGCATTCTTGCTGCCACTGGTGCTCGCCCTGTCGGCGTGGGTGCTCCAGGCCCAGGACGCCGGTGGTCCGCCGCCGGGAGAGGATGGACCACCGTCCGCCGGCGAAGGTCCGCAAGGCGGTCCCGGCGTGGGCGGCCCTGGCATGAATCCGCCGGGCGGCGAAGACGAGGCGGCCGGCGGGCCGGGCGGGGATCAACCCGCAGCGGCCGACGACACAGCCACGCAAACAAGTCGCGAAACTGCCAGTCTGGCACGCGGCCGTGCCCTCGCGGTCCGGCCCGTGTCCAATCCGACCGCCGTCGGGACGCTGACCCCGGAAGCCCGCCCGCTGACCGCCACCGCCACCGCCGCCCGCCCCTCCGCGCTATCTCGGCTCCTGGCCGTCCTCGATGCCAACCACGACGGCGTGATTGATGCCGAGGAAATCAAGAACGCGGTGGCCGCCCTGAAGAAGCTGGACCGCAATGGCGACGGCAAACTCACCCGCGAAGAGTATCTCGGCGCACCCTCGGCCGAAGGCGGAAACACTACCGGCGGACCGGATCGTTACGCAACGACCACTTCAGTGCCGCCGCTGGTGGCGGTGCTGGACGCCAACCACGACGGCGTGATTGATGCCGGGGAAATCAAGAACGCGGCGGCCGCCCTGAAGAAGCTGGACCGCAATGGCGACGGCAAACTGACCCGGGACGAATACGAGGCGGCCGTCGCCCCGACCGCTGGGTCACGCAATCCGACCGCGGCTGGAACCAGCAACCGCCAGCCAAGACCGACGGCCGTTACCAACTCATTCGCGGCTCACGCCGCCATCGCCCAATGAAAACGCGATGCCTGAATCTTCAACCTGCCGCCGGCGCGGCCCAACCTTGAACCCTACCATGCCAGTGCTATCCAAATTCTACGGCGTTGTGGTCGGCATGCTCTTCGTGCCCGTCCTCGGCGCGCATTTTCACGCCTTCTACGGCGACCATGAACTGATGGTTTCCATTCCCTCGCTCGCCATCATCCAGGGCGACGTGCCGGAACCGATCCGTCGCATGATCCTCGCCTGGGCGCGCCACCATCAAGCCGCCCTGCTCCGCGCCTGGGACCGGTGCGCCGACCATCTCAGCCCCGAGACGATCCCGCCGCTGGGCTGACACGACGCCGTTGAACCCATGCCACTCCGCCCAGCCATGAAGACGCCGATCCTCCTTCACCAAGCCACGGGTTTCGCCGGGGTGGCTGCGGCAAGCCGACCGCCCACCAGGAATATCCTCCGCTTTCCTCTGCTCCTTCGATCTTGCCACCGGCTGGTGGCGGGAGCGGATGAATCTATCGAAGAATCAAACCAAGAAAGGAAACATCCCATGAACAAAAACACCATTATCCTCGCCCTGGCGCTGGGTTTCGCTGGCAGCAGCGTCACCGCGCAGGAGTCGAGCACCAGAACTCCAACGGGCAACCGGCCGGCGCGCCAGGCAGCGCCGCGGCTCGAACAAGCGGCCCCCGGTGGACAGGGGCAGGAAGCCGAGGCCGATGAAGACCTCGGGCCGGCAACCCCACGCCGGGAGGCTTCGGCCAGTGATCGGCCGGAGCGGGAGCGGGCGCAGGCACGACCGGCAAACCGCCGGCCCCAGCCTGAGTCGGAGGCGGACATGCCCGGTCCCGCCCGCCGCTTTCAGGAGCGGCCGGATTTCGCCGCGGGCGACCGGGAGAACGGTTTCCGGCCGCCGGGTCGTGCAGAGCGCCGCGCCTCGCGGGGGCAAGCGGAGTTCGGACCGCCCTCTCATCATGCGGGATTCGCCGCCCGGTCGGAGTTCGGGCCGGATCAGCCTGACCTGCCGCCCAGCCCGCCGCCGGCTCGCCGGCACCACGCCACTGCCGAAGGTGTCTGCCCATTTTGCGGTCGTCCGTTGACCGGCCCGGCGATGGCCGGACTGGAACGCGATCCACTGCCGCGTGCTTTCGCGGGTCGTGAGGGTCCCCTGGAAATGGGCCGTCCGGAGTTCCGCCCGGGGGAAGGCGAATGGAATCCCGGTCCCATGGCGCGCAATGACCGCCGCCACCAGCCGGCGCCGCGGCATGACCACTTCGGTCCTGAACGCGGGAGGCCGCACGACCCAATGGCACGGCCGGAAGGCGGCGAGCGTAAAGGCCGTTGGGACATGCCTGCGCCAACGCACCGGCAGCAGGAAGAAGAAGGCGAAGAATAAACAACCGCCACCGGGACGCTCCACGTCCACGGCGGACGCGGAGCAACCGGTGGCTGGACCTCGACTCCCGCACCGTCTCTTCACGGGGACGGTGCGGTTCTGCTTTCAAGCGAGTTGCAGTCGCGGATCGCTCTGCAGCAGGGCCACCAGGTTCGGCCATTCGACCCCGCCGGTGGTCTTGAGTGTGTTCAGGTACAAGATCACGACCTCGCGCGGGTGCTGCGCCAGCGATTGCTCGATGGCCGCGGCCAGTTTGGCGTCCTCGACGGTGGCGGGAAACTCCTCGACCACACCCTGCTCGTGCGGGATGCCCAGGGCATCGAGAAACCCGGCGACCAGGCCGACCTGCGCCTTGAGCAGCCAGCCGCGCAGCAGACTGGCGGCGGCGTCCTCCATCCGCGGGCGGCTCAGCGCAGCGAGCATGTCCGTGTGCCGTTGGGCGCGCGGTTTCTTCTCGAAAAACGCGGGGCGAACGTGGTTGGCCTGGGCGACCGCGGCCAGGATGGCGCGGTAGAGCGGCTTGTCCGACGCGTAGGCCGATTCCAGGATCTCCTGTGCCAGCGCGGGCGACACGAAGCCAAACAATTCGTGGCATTTCAACATAATGGGTGCGTCCGGTCGGCGCCGACGCCGGCCGTTCCCCGCGCAGACCGCTCCATCAGCGTTCGCCCGGGAAATGGCCGGAGCCGGCTCCCGCCATCAACAACGTGACCGCCGCGATAACGTGTGCCCACGAGATTAGCAAGGCTTTTCTCTGCGCTGGCGCGCTTTAGGCGCGGCGCAACCGGGACCGGAGCGTCACCGGGTCTGCCGGACGCGGATCGTGTATTTTCGCGCCTGGTTGTTCATCGAAGTGAAGCTCACCGTTTCCTGGCCGTGCTCGGTCAGGATCAGCGTCTGCCAGGGGACGGTGTCGGTCGTGAAGCCTTGTTCGTCCTTGAACTCGCAGTTCACCTGGACCTCGATCCGGCGGTTTTCCCGATTGCGCACATTGGCGGCAATGCGAATGCGGCCATCGGGCAGCGTGGCCATCTGGAGTCCGGAGCACGTGACCGAGTGTTGCGCCCCGGGGTCCATCAGCACGAAGTTGGCCTGGTTCTCCAGATCGTGGCCGGTCGTGTTGACGGGCGCATAGGCGGCCTCATGGGCACAACCGGCGGCGAACAGGACGGCGAACAACAGAAGCGAGAGCGGCGTTTTCATTGGGTTTGCGGGGTGGTGGATTGGTCACTGACGTAGATAACCTTGTCCTTGCCATCCGCGCCGACCGTGAACGTGATCGTTTTGGTCAGGCCCGGTATCGGCATGCGGTTGGTGTCGAGGAATTCGACCGTGGCCGTGTGCTGGCCAGGCGGCAGTTGCAGGGAGGCGAAACTCAAGTAAAGCGGCAGGTTGTCCCAGCAGCGGACGTCCGCCGCGGGCGTGGTGGCCGCGGAAACGATCTTCGCGATCAGGCCGGCGGCGGCAATCCCCAGCCCGACCTCCTGGGTGGTGCGATCCTCGCTGACCGCCGCGGTGGCCAGGCCGCCGACCAGCGCCGCGTTGCCCGCCGTGTCGGTGGCGGACTTGAACACCGCCTTGTTTCCGAGGATGTGGTCCATCACGCGGCCACCGCGTGTGCTGGCCTGGAAATTCAAATCATCATAAGGGCCGACGTGCGCCGTCTGCTGCCCGACCCGGACCATCGCCTCGCGGGCGGGGGACATCCCCATGCGGAATCGCAATTCCTCCTGATACCGGCCGGTGGCAAATTTGGTCGGGCCGGCGCCGAACTCGATGAAAAACAGCACGTTGTCCTTCGGGTTCGCCTCCGGCGGCAGCGCGAGCTTCGCGTCGGCCCGGGCGCGTTTGAAGGCATCGCTGCCGTCGCTGCCCAGCTTGGCCGTGGCCAGTCCATCGAGGTAATCCAAGAGCACGTAATCGCTGGCATAAGTGTGATCCTCCGCGTCGCCGTCCTCGAAGGCGGCACTGCGGAAGCAGGCGCGGGCGATGTCAGGCTCGCCGTCCCTCCAGTAGAGGATGCCGCGATAATAATAGGCCATCACGCGCTCGTAAGGCTCGCCGAGGAACGTCTTCTTCGAATAGCTGCGCGCCTGGCGGGATTCCTTGTCGGCGCTGAAGATGCCGCCCAGACGGGCCAACGCCTCGTCGAGAGTTGCCCGGGCTTCCGCAAACCGCCCGTGGCGCATGGCAGCGGCGGCCAGCCGGTACTGCCATAACACCCGGTCACGCGGCGGTCCGTTCTGGATCGCGTTGGGCGCATCTACCAGCGGATCGCCGGTGAGGTAGAGCGGCACCGGCGACGTGGCGCAACCACTCGCAATCAACAGCGCGCCCGTCAGAGCCCACAAACGTTTCATAAGCATGCTCGCTACTCCCCATCGCTCAGCGGTACACGACATCTTCCAAGCCCTGGCGTTTGATTTCGTGGTCGCCCGCCCAGACCACCTCGCTGGTCCGCGCATCAATCAACTGGAGCCACAAAGCCCGCTCGCGGCACGCCCCAACCAACACTGGACACTGCCAAACACCGTCCGGTTGGACGTCCCGTGTCCCCCCGAATTCAACGAGAATAGCACCGCCCCTGGCAGTGGCAACCCGGAACGCAGCCTCGCTCGTCGATCCGCAGAGTTCTCATCGCGTTGCAGCAGGAAGACGGCCGGAGCCTCCAGCGCGACGGCCCGGCCGCGAGTTTCCTTCAAGCAGTTATAAACGTGTCAGCCTGTGGATTTGTTCCACGCCACCTAAACGCACGGCGAAAGCCCAAACTCTCTGCTTCGGCAACCGTTTCGACGTAACACTCGTCTTTGTACTCGATAAGCGTGCGGTCGTATTGCTGGTCAAATGGTAAGTGGTAAATCTTCGTGCCGTCACGCAAGGACACATTGCATTTAATGGTTGGATACTTCGCCAACGGAAATGTATCAATTAGTGTTACACCCAAAACATAGGCAAATTCTTTGGCAGTTGGTGACGCAGCGCACGAAATGTAAAGCCACGGCTTCACGCTGGCGATTCCGAAAAGATCACCAGCTTTCTCAAGCATCTTATTGTAAGCAGTCGCCGTTCCATATATCTGACAAACATGTTTTTCGTGCATGGTTTTTTGGGCGCTCCAATGTTTGCACTGAACGATGCGAACCTCATTGCTTTTACGACAAATTAAATCTCGCCCCAGATCTTCATAACCCAATTCGATGCCGTGATATTCAACTTTGAAGCCATCGCGCTCATGGATGTAGCCGATGTATCGTTCGTAATCTCGCCCAAGCTGCCATGGGCTTTTTTTCGACTGCCAATATCGGTCTAATGCCCGTTGGGATTTTTCTGCCCGTGAGAGTTTCGGGGAATTGTATTCAGCATCAGAAAGCCATTCAGCGACCGGGTCTTCGTTCTCTTCTGACTTTGGCCGATTGACTTGGCGAATTAGTTCATCCAAATCTTCGCCCTTGAAATCAATGAGCCACGGGAAAAGGTTTTCGTAGTAACGGTGTAGCTCGCGCAGGATTCTATTTTCTCGCCGAAGATCGGCCTTATCAGAAGACATCGCCCTGATTTCTTCGGCTGCGCGCTTTGCTGGGTGCTTTTTATTCTCAAGTTCGTTGGCGAGTTTTAACTCAAATAATTTCAGATAGTCACTGTATGCAGTTGCCAGCCATGGAAAGCCAAGAGCTTTTTCTTTGCTGATTGTCTCCAAGGCAATTTTCGATTCGATTTTTAGTTCTTCAAATCTTGCCTGTTCACTGGCGAGAATTGTTTCCCGTCTTTGTGTTTCCTTTTCCAGTCGTTCAATTCGTTCCTTCTCCTTGATGTCTAGCGGGATGTTTTTAATTCGGTCAATCGCCCAAATAATTGCGCAAAGTGTGTAAAAGCCGCCGATGAGATACAAAAGCCACATGAAAAATGTTCATTTATCCCGCTTTAACAGAAATTCCGCCAATGCCTCCAGCGCGACCGCCCGGCCGCGGAACGGGCGCAGTGCCGCGAACGCCCGGTCCGTGAGTTTCGTCGCAATCCGTCGCGAGGCCTCCAGACCCACGATCGCCGGGTACGTCGCCTTGTGCGCCGCCGTGTCTTTGCCGGCGGTCTTGCCAAGCTGGGCGCTGCTTTGCGTCACGTCCAGAATGTCGTCAATCACCTGGAAGGCGAGGCCGACCTGGTAACCGAAATCGCCGAGGGCCCGAAGCTGGACCGGGGTCGCGTTCGCGCTCATGCCGCCCAACCGGACGGCGCACCGCAGCAACGCGGAAGTTTTCCGCTCGTGGATGTAGCGCAATTGGGCCACGGACACCGTCTTGCCCTCGGCCTCAAGGTCCGCCACCTGGCCGCCGACAAGCTGGAGCGAACCCGCGGCTTCGGCAAGTTCGCGGACCACCTGGGCCGGCGTGTAGCGCGCCCCGGTGCGGCCCGGTGCGGCGATTTCAAACGCCTGCGTCAGCAGGGCGTCCCCAGCCAGAATGGCAATCCCCTCGCCAAAGACCTTGTGGTTCGTCGGCTTGCCGCGACGGAAATCGTCGTTGTCCATGGCCGGCAGATCGTCATGGATGAGCGAGTAGGTGTGGATGCACTCGACGGCGCCGGCCAGCGGCAGGGCCGCCGCCCAACCGCCTCCGCACGCCTCCGCGGCGGCCAGGCAGAGCGCCGGTCGCATCCGCTTGCCCCCGGCGAACAGCGAGTAACGCATCGCCTTGTGCAACGTCGCCGGTCGGTCGGTCGCTTTGGGCAGCAGGCGGTCCAGCGCCCGGTTCACGGCCTCGGTCGTGCGGGCGAGATAGGCGGTCAGGTCGAAGCGGGCGGCGTGGTCCGCGGCCCGCGGGGCAACAGCGACGGACATGGCGCCATGATGAAAAGAGAACCGCCTCCGGTGCAAGCTTGGAGAATCGCGGGTCGTGTCCTGATTAGCTTTGTCCCGGAGCGCGGCGGTGCGCGAAGCGTCAGCCGCAGCGGGCAGAAAACGCTGCGGCTGGTCTCCGACACAGCCGCGCTCCGTCCCAATCAGAACACTATCGAATCGTCGGGAGTTCCCGCATTCTCGTTCCCGGTGCGGCGCGATCAGTGTTCATTTCGGTTGGAGTTCCGCCTTTAGACGGCCATGACCGGCTGAAGCCGGAACGCCAAACTCCGTTCGATGGTGGAAATCAGGACATTGCCGAATCATGACGCGGCGCGTGCCGGGGCGTACGCCTGATTTCCTCGTGGTACTGAAAACGCTTGAAGTTTTTGCAGAACGTACCTATAATGTTAGGTACATCTATGAACACGATCACACCCACCGACCTTCTGGCCCAAATCGCCCGCATCCAATTCATGGAGCGGGGCAAGCTCTCGGCCTACCACTTCAAGAACCGT
>JBEKGJ010000081.1:0-15070 GCA_050012855.1 Verrucomicrobiota bacterium
ATGGAGTTGGCCGTGTCGTGAAAGCCGTTGATGTACTCGAAAATCAACGCCACCACGATGACCGTGAGGATGAGCGTCATGGCCGGGAAAGCGGGTGGTTCAGGAGTTCTTCAGCACCACCTGGACGACGACGTTGCCGGCGTCCCGGCAACGGTCAATCACCTTCTCCATCAGCTCATAAAGGTCTTTCAGGATGATCACCTTCAACGGCTCGTGCCGGCCGCTGTAAAGGTCGCGCAACAACACCAGCATCAGTTTGTCCGCCTCGCCTTCGATGTATTGCAGCCGGTCGTTGAGTTCCTTGATTTTCTCCATTTGTTGCAGATCGCGCAACTGCCGCACCATTGCGACCACCGTGTCGGTGGCCTTCTCCAGGGCCTGGGCCTGGGGCGTGAAGTCCACCCCCGTCACGTGCGGCGCGGCGATGCTCAACCGCTCGGCAAACTTTTCGACGGTCTTGGGGATTTTGTAGAGCGCCAGGGAAAGTCCCTCGATGTCCTCGCGCTCAATGCCGGTGATGAACGTGCTCACCAGCTCCTCGCTGATCCGTTCGGCGATCTTTTTCTCCTTGCGCCGCGCCAGCACCAGGTCATCGAGGCTTTTCGGCCCGCCGGGGTTTTGGAGAAACTGCAGCAGCAGCCGGACGCTCTCGTGCGCCTCCCGCGCGCTGGCCTCGAGCAGCTTGTAAAACTTGTCGCCTTTCCCGAACAACTCCTGGAGTGAGAACATGGTGCGGCCATTGTGGCCCAGCGGTGGACGTTGTCACGCTTTCGTAACAATCCGGCGCCGCCGTGGGAATGCCGAAGGTGGGTCGTGGACCGCCGGGCCACGACGCAACGCTCCAACTGCCCGCCCAGCGGTCGGGCAGCCACCAAACGAGTTCGTCAACCCCGGGAGTGGGCGCGAAGGGCCAAGCCAGCGCATCAGCCGTCGCTCCGCGACGTTCCCCCTCTCCGCGAAGGGCAGCCCACGAAGGAAGGAAAATGAACCTGGAAAATCCACTTCAACCGCCGATGGACACGGAGGGGACGCTGATCCAACTCCTTGCCGCGAAGGAACGCAAAAAACGCAAAGAGGAGCCTTCCCATCTCTGCGCTCTTTGGCGGCGATCTGCTTCCACGGTGGACGGAAGTTCCCGGCTACCCTCGGTCGGCGCTCCGCGACGGCTTCCCTGAATTCCGCGAAAAACCGGAAAAAACTCCTTGACGCCTCGGAGCGACTGTCATACTGTCCTATGACAGATAAAGAAACGCCACCGTTGCCATGTTCATCCAACTCGATTTCAAATCCGGCAAGCCGGTCTATCTCCAGGTGGTGGACCAGGTCAAGGCCGCCGCCGCCTCGGGCGCGGTCCAGCCCGGCGAACCCCTGCCCTCCATCCGCCCGCTCGCCGAGCAGCTCCGCCTCAACCGCAACACCGTCGCCAAGGCCTACGCCGAACTGGAAAGCCAGGGCATCATCGAAACCGTCGCCGGCCGGGGCTGCTTCCTCAAGGAGAACGGCTCGCCGTTCAAGGAAGAAGTCCGGCAACAGATGCTCGCCGCGGAAATTGACGCCGCCGTCGTCCAGGCGCATCACTTGCGCGTCGGACGCGAGGAGTTCCTTCGACTCGCCAAGCTGCGGTTCGACGCTTTCGAGGAGAAGCGAATCAAGGCGGCCCAGGCTGGCTGAACCCCATCGCGATCAACCTATGAAACGCAATCTCATCCTCGTTGCTCTCGCCTTCCTCGGCGTGCTCGTCATCAGCCAGTGTCTGTTGGCCATCTGGCTGAAGGACCATCACGTCCACGTCCACGGACCGGGATTTGATGCGCCGAAGCTCATCGCTGCGGTGGCTGCCTACAAACACGCGCTGGCGGAGAACGGCGCACCGGTGCCGGACACCGTCTCGTTGGCTCAGCTCTTGAATCGGGGCCTGTTGAAACCGGAGGATGTGCGCGTCTTTGCCGGTTGGCAGGTCAGCATCTCACTCAAGGCCGACGAGGCCACCCCCAATGCGGTCCTCATGCGCGCCCGGCGTCCCGACGGGGATGAACTGGTTCTCCTTACGGACGGAAGCGTCCAACAGGCCAGACCCGGAACCGCCCTCCATTAGCTCGGTCAGAAACTCGAAGCTCCACACCGATTGACGCCTATGATCACTGAAACGCCCGTCATTGACATCCAATACCTCGTCCGCCGCTACGGCCACACCGACGCCGTGAACGGCCTGAGCCTGCGCGTTGCGGCCGGCCGCTGCTACGGCTTCTTCGGCCGCAACGGCGCGGGCAAAACCACCACCATCAAGTGCCTGCTCAATTTGTTGCGGCCCACGTCGGGCGGCATCCGCGTGTTCGGTCTCGATCCCGCGAAGCACGAGGTCGCCGTCAAGTCGCGCCTCGCCTACGTGCCGGACTACGTCGCGTTCTATCCGTGGATGACCGTCCGCGAAACGCTGGACTACCTGGCCTCGTTCCGCGAGCAGTGGAATCGCGGCACCGAACGCGCCCTGCTCGACCAGTTCCGCCTCGATCCCAGCCAGAAAACCGGCCACCTGTCCAAGGGCCAGCGCACCCAGCTCGCGCTCATCACCGCCATCTGCCCCGAGCCCGAGTTGCTGGTCCTCGACGAACCGACCTCGGGGCTGGACCCGATCGTCCGGCGCGAGTTCATCGAGACTGTCATCGGCGCCTACCAGGAAGGCGATCCCGGCCGGCGCACGGTGTTCGTTTCGACCCACCTGATTGCTGAATTCGAGGGGCTGATTGACGAATTCACGATCATTGATCAAGGCCGCGAGGTGATGACGCTGGCGTCCGACATGGCCCGCGAGCGCTACCAGAAAATCTATGCCCGGTTCGCGGGCGAAGCGCCGGTGGCGGACCTCGGGGCGGCGCGGGTGTTGCGTCAGGAGGGACGGGAACTCGAGGTGATGGTCAACGGCAACTCGGCCGAAGTGCTGGCCCGGTTGCGGGCGCTCTCGCCGGAGGAGGTCCGCACCGAGGCGCTGACGCTCGAGGAAATCTTCGTCACCGCCCTCAAGACGGGAGGAGCCGCGGCATGAAACCGGAGCACCGCACTTCGCTGGCGTACGCGCTGCCCGATTGGTTTCGTGCGCCTATCCTGCCCCTGCTGCTGGGCAAGGAACTCCGCGTCCTGATGCCGGTCTGGCTGCTGACCATGGCGGTCCTTTTCTTCAGCACGCTGGGCGCCAATCCCGAGCCGGGAGTGGCTCTGGCCGTGGCGATCAACGTGCTTGGCTGCCTGGTGCTCGGCGCCACCGTGTTCGGCCACGAATTCAACCACCGCACCCTGCCCTTGCTGCTCGCGCAACCGGTGACCCGCCCGGCGGTTTGGCGGGCGAAGATGGGCATTCTGTTGGCGCTGGTGTTGATCGCCTCTCTCAGCACGGCGGCCGTGGTGGTCGTGCTTGGGACACGGTTTCCGATGAACGACCTTGAGTCTTTCCTGTTGGTGGTGGGTTGCACGGTCCTCAGCGCCGTGGGCGTGGCGCCCTGGATGACGCTGCTGACGCGGAGCACGCTCGCGGGCGCGGTGTTTGCCGGCGCGCTGCCGCTGCTGCTCTGGGGCGCTGCGAACTTGCTGGGCTGGGCGTTGTTCGGTTCCACCCCCGAGGACACCTTCGTTTGGGTCTGCTTCCTCGTGCCGCTCATCGGCCACTGGGTGGCGGCGCCGTTCCTGGGCTATCGCGCCTTCGTGCGCCTGCAGGTGCTGGACGGACCCAATGCCGATCTGCACCTGCCACAGTGGCTGGCACGGCTTTTGCCGGCACGGGCGGCCCGCTCAACGGCGCCGCGCCATACCGGCGTGCTGTGGCAACTGGTGAAAAAGGAACTCCGGCTCCAGCAAACCACCTTCCTGATCACCGGCCTTTTCGTCCTCGCCGTGGTTGCGGCCAGCGTCGTGGAACTGGTCCGTGTGCGGGGCGATCTCTCTTCCCGCTTTTACGTGGAGCCGTTGATCTGGCTCCAGGCGCTGGTCATTCCGCTCCTGGCCGGGGCGCTTTGCTGCGCCGAGGAACGCCAGCACGGCACGATCGAATGGCAGTTGGTCCAACCGCTCGCCGCCTGGCGGCAATGGCTCGTGAAGGTGGGTGTCGCGCTGGGCTTAACCGAACTGCTCGCGGTGGGTTTGCCGCTGCTGCTGCTCCTCGCGTCGCCGTTTGCGGAAGCTCGTCATGAATTCACGGACGCGTGGTGGGTGACCAGCACCGTTGTGCTCCTGCTGGGCAGCGTGGCGATCTACTTCTCGGCCCTCTGCCAGACCACCGTCCGCGCATTGCTGTGGACGGTGGCCGTCGCGAGCGTGACCCTCATCGCGGTCGCCACGGTGGCCAACAACTTCGACCACCTCAGTTGGCAGCTCATGGGCGATTCAGCCAACCTATTTAGTATAACTGAGGTCGCGGGCTACGCGCTGGCCGGCTGGGTCTGGCTGGGGGTCGGAGCCGTGGCTTTGCTGGCGCTGATGGTGGGGTGCGGTTTCGGGCATTTCCGGCGGGTGGACCGCAGCGTCCGAAGGGTGTTGGGACACATCGGCTGGTTCGGTCTGGCATTAGCGGTTTGGACGGCCGGTTCCCTGGCCCTCTTGCTCAACGCGCGCTGGGTTTTGGACCAACATATCCTGGCGCAGGCTCAGGCGCAGGCGGCCAACCCGCCGCCCAAACCCGCGCCGTGGCGGCTCGACCAGGCCCTGTTCAAGAACAACGGAACGCTGGAGTTGAGCGTGGACAAGCTGCTCGCGGCGGCAGTGAACTTCCAGCGCGACCAGGCGGCCGCGGGGTCGGCCGTGTCCGATTCCATTCCTTTGAGTGAACTCGTCAACCGTCATTGGATCGCTTCTGACGCAGTGCGGGATTTCGACGGCATGGAAACCGCGGTCGTCCTCAGCGCGCGTCCCGCGTTGCCCGAAGCCGTGCTGCTGCGGGTCACGTCGCCGACAGGGCTGAAGATGGTGGTGTTTGCCAACGGCCACATGGAGCTGACCGCCTGCCACAACATGGATCAGGTGGCCCTGGCCTTGAGTCTTTTCCTCCTGAACCATCCCACGGCTCCGCTCTTCCAGAACGAACGGCCCAACCCGTTGCTGACGCAGGCGGTGCCCGCGGTGGATTGGGACGACGTGGAGATCCAGGTGCCGACCACCGCGGCGCTCCAGCAGGCCGTGCGCGAGTCACCGATGACCATCCTTGCCCGCTCGAAAGCGCCCGGGCCATGGAGCGGACGATGGCAGCGGTTTTACGTGCTGGCCGACGGCAGTGTCCGCCGCCAGGAACACCGCACCCGGGAAGAGGCATGGAGCGGCATTTTCACCGACCCTTCGCCAAGACCGATGATGGACATTCACATGATGATGCGCTACGGGCTGGTCCCCAAGGGTTTCAAGATTACCCAACAACCTGATGGCGTGGGAGCTGCTGCTGGCGAACCGGCCACGGCCGGCGCAACGGGTGCCGGGAACCCGCTGAGCTGGTCACCCCCAGACAACGGCGCAAGCACGCTGCGGATGAGGTACTCCTTGCCGGGATCGCGGCCGGCCGCGGAGGCGGCGGTGGCATCGGCCACGATCTTCGAAACGGACACCAATTCCCCGGCGACGCTCGCCACCAACCTGCTCTGGGCCGAACTGGACCAGATTCGGCTTGCCGGCTGGGCGCTGCGCGCGTTTGCGAGCGATGCCGAGGCCAAACCGCTGTGGCTGGACGACGGCCGGTTGAACCCGGCGGTGACGAACCTGGCACCGGGGGTGAATTGGAGCGACGTGGCGGTGCTGGTGGCGGATCGGGCCACTCTGAAACGGGCTTTGCAACACGCGCCGCAAACGATCATCGCCCGCTCGCGTTCGGTGGCCCCCAGCCCGGACGGCCGCTGGCAGCGGTTTTACGCGCTGGCCAATGGCAGCGTGCATGGCCGGATGGACGACCGCCCGGAGACGGCGCTGCGCGGCAGTTGGCCGGAGCGAAAACTCCCCAAGGGCGTCGCGATCCGGTACGGCATCCGGCCGCCGAGTCCCGCCGCCAATGCCGGGGGGAACGGCCCGCAGCCATCACGATAATCTTTTCGTTGCTGGCATAGAAATCGCTCTTTACAAGGCCGTGAGGGCGCGTAATCTGACCTCACCAATTTGAACTATGCGTAAGCTTTGGACACTCGCCACCGGTGGCTTGCTGGTGGCTTTCGCGGTCGGTTGCGCCGGCCCCGAAAAGAAACTGGGCCGCGGCCTCTCCAACGTCACCGAGTTCGCCCGCCTTGGCGAAATGCGGCGATCGGTCGAGCAGACCGCCATGTTCGACAGCCCCACGACGGCCTACACTGCGGGTGTCATCAAAGGCTTCAACCGCAGCCTGGTGCGCACTTTCGTCGGGGCTTACGAAATCGTCACTTTCCCGATCCCGAGCTACGACCCGGTCCTCCATCCCGGCGGGCCGATCCTGCCGGATGCAACCGTGAACCCGGCCTATCCGGACAGCTACACCCCGAATCTCATCTCGGATACCACGTTCGAGCCGGACACGCACACGGGGTTCAGCGGCGGCGACATCATGCCGTTCGTGCCGGGCAGCCGCTTCCACATTTACGACTACTGAGGTCCGCCACGCTTTCCGGGCGCCGACACCTGGTTGTTGGCGCCTTTTTTATTGATGAAACTCGCCCGGTCTTCGCCCTGCAAAATCAACCTGCTGCTGAACATCCTCGGCCGGCGGCCCGATGGCTTTCATGAACTGGAAACCGTCATGCATCCGGTGCCGGTGTGCGACACACTCGAGTTCGCCACCACCGCGCGCGGCTTCGAACTCACGGGCAGCGATCCCGCCCTGCCGATGGACGCCTCGAATTTGGTGCATCGGGCGGCCACGGCCTTCCTGCAGGCCGCCGGCATCCGCGACGGCGTGCGCATCCACCTGGAAAAACACATTCCCATGGCGGCCGGGCTGGGCGGCGGCAGCGGCAATGCTGCCACGACGCTGCTGGGCCTGAACGACCTGTTCGGCCACCCGCTCGACGCGGCCGCCCTCACCGCGCTGGCGGCGCAACTGGGTTCCGACGTGCCGTTCTTCCTGCAACCCGGCCCCGCGCTGGCCACCGGCCGTGGGGAACACGTGCAGGCCTTCGGTTGGTTCCCGGCGTTGCGCGACGCCTGGGTGCTTCTGATTCATCCTGGGTTCGGCATTGCGACCGCCTGGGCTTACCAGAGCCTGGCCCGCTTTCCACGGGCGCTGAACGGTGTTCCCGGAAGATCCGCGCGACTGATCGCCCGGCTGGAACAACCCGACCTGGCGGCGGCCGGGGCGGAGTTCTACAACTCGCTCGAGGCACCGGCGCTGGAGAAATATCCAATCCTGCAACTGTTCCAGGAGTTCTTGCGGGGGGAGGGAGCAGCGGCCACGCTCATGTCGGGCAGCGGCTCCACCACGTTCGCCGTGATCACGGGCGAACCGGGCGCCCAGCGCTTGCGGGAGAAGTTCCTCAGCCGGTACGGAATGCGCAACTGGACGGCCGTCGCGCCCCTGCGCGGCGGGGTTGCCGCGACTTGATGGGCATGACGGTATGACCGCAGTTTTCTGTTGCGCCGTCACCGGCCGCCGTTACGTTACTTCTGTTGTTTGTCCGATGGTGTAATGGTAGCACAGAGGTCTTTGGAGCCTTTAGTCCAGGTTCAAATCCTGGTCGGACAGCCAATCTTCTTTCCCCTGCAAATCCGCTTAAACCAGCATAAACACTGGGATTTTAGCGTTTTTTGCCTGCCCGTGGTGGAAGGAAACGGGATGAAGCGAGCGGAAGTGAGAAGCAGGTAAAACTGACAAATTGGCAAATATCCTGGCAAATCGGGTCGGGCGTGCCGCGGGATGGATTTCGGTTCGTGACTACTTCTTCTTGCCGGCGCGGGCTGGCGGCTTGTTCAAGCCGGGCACAAAGGTCCGGAGAAACGGTGGGAGCGGTTCCTTCGTCTGCTTGAGTTTACGTTTGAGTTCTTCGTTGGTGTCGCCCTCGAACTGGTCCAGGGTTTCGGTGAGTTCGAACAGGTCAACCGGCCCCAGTTCTGAGTACGTCAGGGCTTTCAGCTTCTCGGCGATGTGCTCGTCCTGCCCGATCTCTTTCTCGAATAGTTCCTTGGTTAACATGATGCCCTTGTAAAAGACAATGGGCACCTTCCCCCGCTTGTAGGCTTCGGTGTAGAGAATCCCCAAAAGTTTGACGTTCTTGATGAACATGCCCCGGATCCTCCAAAGCTCGGCGAGGGCGTCGGTGCCCGACTTTTTCGGGGAGAGCAGCGCGGCCTGCATCTCCTCGAAGAGGGCTTTGGTGTACGGCGTGCCCTGACCTGAAACGGGCGGCTGGGAAACGTCGTCCGCCAAGAGCCATTCCGTGCTGACGGCGGTTTGGAAGTGGACTCGCTGCGCGAGGTCCATGCTGAGCTTCAACTTTCCCAGTTCGACAGCCTGAACGGTGGCGGTGGAACACTCGAGGATTTGGGCCATTTCCTTCTGGGTGAAGCCGATCAACGTGCGGAGCACGGCCAGGGGGTGTCGCTGCAGTGATACTCGCATGGGGGGAAACATAGCAGATACGCATTAAATATCTACCATTTGAATGCAGATATGCAATACATATCACCGTGCGAAGCAGGCCGGAGCAGGGCCGCGTGGCGCGGACCGGAGCGGCGCAAAGGGCGCCGGGCGACTGCGGAGCGTTGACTGGAAAGGCATGTGTGATGAATGACATGACGGTAAAAGGAAAGCTGGTGAGCGCGGAACAACTGCTCGATCAGGTGTTCGCGCCGGAGTGCAAGCCAAGTCTTCGCTGGCTGCGGACGCAGACCAAGGCGAAGTCAATCCCCCATATCCGCATCGGGCATCTGGTCTTCTTCGATGTCGAGATGGTCCGGGGGGTGCTGGCCGGCAAGCGGCTGGTTCGGGGGCGGACGTTGGCGGTTGCGCCGGTGCGGGAAGCTGCCTGAGGAGGCCTTCCTGCCCGGTAGAGTGCTCGTCACGGCGTCGCGGTGGGTCTCACGCCAGCGGGCGACCTCCGGGGAGAGGTGTAACTATGGCTTTCCCAGTCATCGAGCGAGCGCGGCGCTACGTCGCCAAGTGTCCGCCGGCCGTCAGCGGCCAGGGTGGACATAATGCGACGTTTCACGTCGCGGCCTGCCTTGTTCATGGGTTCGCCCTGGGCGAACCGGATGCGCTGGCGCTGCTGACGGAGTGGAACCGCGTTTGCGTGCCGCCGTGGTCGGAGCGGGAACTGCGCCACAAGGTTGAATCCGCCAGCGAAGCGAGCCACAACGAGCCGCGTGGTTGGCTGCTGGGTGCTGGCGTGGCACCTGAGCCGCAAAGACGGTTGGCGGCGCGCAGTGCGCCACCGGCGAAAGCGGCAAGCCCCGTCGTGGCGGCAGAAAGGTTCCTGAAAGGGTTCCGGTGCGGTGAGGCGGAGTTGTTCGGGGCCAGTCCGGTGGCGGTGAGCGATGATCCTCGTTTCGACGGGGCGGCCCTGGTCGAGGCCCTGTATGCGCCGGGTGAGTTGGTCAATTTCGTCACGGCGTTTGAGGCTGTAACCGAAAAGAGCGGCGAAGTGAAGGCGCGGCCGGTGGGCCGTGGTGTGACTCTCGCGCGTGATGCTGTTGTTGCGCGGTTCCGCGGGAGCGGGTCGGACAGTGACGCGGGCGGCGCGTGGCTGCGGATGAACCCGGTTGACGGGTGCGGGGTGGCGGATGTGAACGTGACCGCCTTTCGATTTGCCCTGGTAGAAAGCGATACGCTGCCGTTGGAGCTTCAACTTCCGCTGTTCGCCAGGCTGCCCCTCCCGGTGGCAGCGGTGATTGGCAGTGGTGGGCGGTCGGTCCATGCCTGGGTAAAGGTGGATGCGCGGGATGCTGATGAGTACCGCGCCACCGTCGCGCAAATGCTGGCACTGTTGGCCCGGTTCGGCGTTGACGGGAAGAACAAGAACCCGTCCCGATTGTCGCGGCTGCCGGGAGCGCGCCGGGAGATTGGAGCGGCGGGCGACGGGGTTCAGCGCCTCCTGTATCTGAATCCGAAACCAGAGGGAAGGAGCATCCTCTGATGGACCTGACAGAACTGGCTGCTGAGGTCGAGGATAAGGCCGGGGATGGGCAGGCGCTCGCGCCGCCGCCGGCAAGGCGGCTGGGCGAGCTTGTTCTTCCTCCTGACAATGACCCTGACGAATTGCTGAAATACCGGTTTCTGTGCCGGGGCGGTGGGATGTTGCTGGTCGGGCCGACCGGGGTAGGCAAGAGCGCCCTGGCGATGCAGGCAATGATCCTGTGGGCGGTCGGGCGTGAGGCGTTCGGTATCAAGCCGACGAGGCCGTTGAAGTCGTTGCTGGTGCAGGCGGAGAATGATGACGGCGATTTGGCGGAGATGCGGGATGGCGTTATTCGCGGCCTGGGGCTGAGCGATGAGGACCGGGCGCGCGCCTGCGAAATGGTGCTGGTGGTACGCGAAGACCAGCGAACCGGGTTTGGGTTTGTTCAGGGCGTGCTGCGGCCACTGCTGGAGCAGCACCGGCCGGATCTGCTTTGGATTGACCCAGCGCTGTCGTACCTCGGCGGTGAGGCGAGCTCTCAGAAGGATGTCGGCGGCTTCCTGCGGAATATGCTGAATCCGCTGCTGCGGGAGTTTAACTGCGGATGCGTGGTTCTCCATCACACGAACAAGCCGCCTGCCGGCAAGGAAAAGCCAGATTGGAAGGCGGGGGACTTCGCCTATTTGGGTAGCGGGTCTATCGAGTGGGCGGGCTGGGCGCGGTGTGTGGTTGGGCTGCGGAGCATAGGTTCGCGCTCCGTTTATGAGTTCTTTACGGGCAAGCGAGGTTCTCGGCTGCGGTGGAAAGAGGCGGACGGCGAAACTACGGCCTACGCGAAGCTGATCGCCCATGCGAAGGAACCCGGCATGATTTACTGGCGGGAACCGGAGCCGGAAGAGGTGCCCAAGGAGCCGACTGCCAGGCGGGTGCCGAACAAGGCCGACGTGCTGGCCCACGTGCCGACTGGGCGAGCCATTTCCAAGAATGAACTGCGCGACAAGGCCAATGCGGCGGGAATCGGCATGAACCGCATCAACCCGCTCATAGACGATTTGATACAGGATGGGAGCCTGTTCGTGTGGTCGGTGAAGCGGAAGGGCACGAATCCGCGGGTTCTCCTGGCCCGCTTTCCACAGGCGGAGGGGGAACTGGTATGAGTGCGGCCAAGGCAGGGAGACTCACACACGGGCAAAAAGGCCGTCCGTGCGGGTCGTGCGGCTCAGACAAGACAGACCCACACGCCCCTCTTTTTAAGAGGGCGTGTGTGTGTGTGTCTATGGGTGCGTGTTCCGGCGAGGTGCGACTATGGCGTTAGCGTTTGAACAGCAGCCGAAGGAGAGCGCCAAGGCGTTTGCGGCCTTCGCCGAGTACCTGAACCTGGGGTCGGAACGGTCACTGGCGGCGGTGGCCCAAAAGCTCACCAAGAGTTCACGTCTCATCAAGCGGTGGTCGCGGCGGTTCGACTGGCCGGCGCGCGTGGCGGCCCATGCCGGCCACATGGCCGCGGTGGAGCGCGAAGCGGTCGAGGGGCTGACGCGTGGCAAGGCCGCCGAATGGCTGCGCCGCCAGACCGACCTGAAGGAGCGGGAATGGGAGATGCACGAGAAGTGCATCGCGGCGGCGAGGCGGGCACTGAGCGCGTTCATGGAACGCGACCGGGTGTATGCGAACCTTGGGGACATCGCGCGCATCCTGGAGGTCGCCAGCAGGCTGGGGCGCATGGCCTCCGGGCTGGCCACGGAATCCGTGGAGCACACGGGCGAGGGGGGCGGGCCGATTCGGGTGGCGTTCGAGGAAGCGCTCAAGCGGGTGTACTCGAATCCCCTGCCTGGTGAGGTGGTGGACGCTGAAGAAGTGAGAGGTGCGAGTGGCGAGGTGCGAAGTGAGGGGAAGCGCCTCCTGACGGAAGGCGACGGGGGGAAGGTCCCATGAGCCCGTGGGAACGGTTCGTTCTGGCCGGCCGGCAGGCCGGGTGTCCGGCGGATCAACTCTCGCTTTTCGAGCGGGCGGGGCTTGTCCTGCAGCCGCGGCAACTGGCGGCCAGTGCGGCGGCGCGGGCCTGTGACGCGCCGGGCGGGCCGACGGCGATCGGTTACGGCGGGGCGCGGGGCGGCGGGAAGTCGCACTGGTTGCTGGCGCAGATGGGGGCCGACGATTGCCAGCGGGTGGCCGGCTTGAAATGTCTGCTGCTCCGCAAGGTGGGCAAGGCGAACGCGGAGCATTTCGACGACCTGCGGTTGCGGCTCTTCGCCGGGCTGAAACATGACTTCGCCGGCTACCGTGGGGTGCTGACGTTCGCCAACGGCTCGCGGATCGTGGCGGGCCACTTCCAAGCGGAGAAAGACATTGATGCCTACCTGGGGCTGGAATACGACGTGATCGGCATCGAGGAGGCGACCACGCTTACCGCCCGGAAGCACCAGGACATTTCCACTTGCTGCCGGACCAGCAAGGCGGACTGGCGTCCGCGCATCTACAGCACCAGCAACCCCGGCGGGGTCGGCCATGCCTGGTATCGGGCGCGGTTCATCCTGCCGTTCCGGGACGGTCGGGAGACGGACACACGGTTCATTCCGGCGCGGGTGGATGACAACCGGTTCAACAACCCGGAGTATCGGCGGATTCTGGAAGGGCTGAGCGGCTGGCAAAAGGCCGCCTGGCTGGATGGGGAATGGGACATTGCCGCCGGCCAGTTCTTCACGACGTTCCGCCGGGACGTGCATATCGTCGAGCAATTCGACGACACGCGGGCGGTGGAGTGGTTCGCGGCGCTCGATTACGGCTTCACTCATTACACCGTTTGCCTGCTCGGGTGCCTGGACGGCGATGGCAACCTGTTCGTGGTGGATGAACACGCGGAGCGGAAATGGCTCCCGGACCGGCACGCGGCAGCGATCAAGGCCATGTTGGCGCGGCACGGTCTGACGGTGGACCGGTTGCGGCGCTTCGTGGCCGGCGCGGACGTGTTCTCGAAACAATCGGACGGGTCCACGGTGGCGGCGCAATACGGGAAGCTGGGGATTTCACTGCGCCCGGCGAACATGGACCGGGTGAACGGTTGGGCGGAGATCCTGCAACGGCTTGGCGATGTGGAGGGGGCCATCGTGCCGCGTCTGTTCATTCACCAGCGCTGTGGGCGGCTGCTGGAAACGCTGCCGGCCCTCCAACACGACCCGAACCGGCCGGAAGACGTGGACAAGGTTGACGCGGACGAAGACGGCCAGGGCGGCGACGACGCCGCCGACGCACTGCGCTACCTGGTGGCGACGAAGCCGCGTGTGATCGTGCAGCGGAAACTCAGGGGGCTGTGAGCACCCGTGGTCAGGCGGCGGGCCGCAGGTCGGCCCGGCGGATCCAGCTCAGCAGGAAGAGCGCGCCCAGCAGAAAGAGCGGCCCGGCGATGATCAGATAGGTGGGCCAAGGAAACCGGCCCCAGAACGAGGCAATGTAGAAGGCGCCCAAGGCGGGGAAGGCGACGGCGCCAATCCACGGCCAGCGCCAAGCCAGGGCCACCAGGACGAGCAGGATGGCCGTGGGGATCAGGTGCATGGCCAGCGCGAACGCGGTTGGCCAGAAGCCGTGGTGTTCATCAAACACATCCAGGGCGAAGATGCTGATGAAGGCGGCGAAGAGCAGCGCCAGGACGCGGGGGGTCCAGAGCAGAACACGGCTGGTGGATGTTTTCATGGTGTGAGCATGGGTGTAAATGGATTCATATATTCTTGACCGTCACAAGCCAGTCTAACCGGCAAGGCCGCGACCGGGTTAATTGATATTCTTGGGCGAGGGATTGATGGAAACGATGATGCGGACGGGTTGTGAGGCGCAGCCCCCTTGGGCTTGGGAAGGGGGCGAGGCCACAGCGTGGCCGGCGCTCCTAGGGGATGGGTGGGCCTGGGCGCGCCTGGCCGCTCAGACTTGCCGGCGGCCACTCGGCGGCGGTCTGTGGAGCGAGCTTGCGAGTGGAATAGACCGGCGCTCTGGCTGGCGCGCCCGGTGGTGGCCTGTCCGGCTCAGGACCGCCGGGGTTCGGGGATGGCGTGAGAGCCCCGCGGCTGGCGGCCTGTCCGGCCCAAGGACTCCGGCGGAAGCCAAGGTGGGGGAGTGCAGAGGGCTTGCCTTTTGCCGCGGGCCTGGGGCGCGTAACCCCAGCCGGCGGGGCACGGGCGACACCTCACCCCGACCCTCTCCCCGGTCGAGGCGGAGAGGGAGAGGGCAGGCGGTTGGCCTGCCTGCCGCGACGGGCACGGCGCAGGCAGGTCAATCCTCGTCGGGCATCATCAGGGTGATGGCGGGTTGCGGGTCGTCAATGTCGAGGGGGCCGCAAACGGCAACCAGCTTCACGAGGCGGGAGCGCACATCGTCGTTGCGGACGTAGAGGGCAACCGGCAGGCGGTCGCAACCTGGACGGCTGCGGATGATCGCAAAGCGCGTCATCCAAACGATGTCCCAAAGCCGGCCGGCTTCATCCTGACCGGACACGCCCGGCGGGACGGTGACGAACGCATCGTAAACGGCGCGGGTGAGAAAAACCGGGAAGCGGATGCCGGCTTCCGCGGCAACCTTGGTGACTTCGACTTGGCCGCCGTCGGCGACGGCTTGTGCTCGGGTGTAGGTGTAAACGACGGGGCCGAACGGCGAAGCCGGGTTGATGGTTGATGGTTGATGGTTGGCGGGTGGGTTCATGGTGTCAGCGGTTAAGGATGGGGATTTCTGACTGAGGGGAAATGCGGACCAGCGCGGGCTTTGGCTGCAATCGAACCTGCACACCAAAGCGGGTGGTGAAGGCGCGGGCCTCTCGGCGGACTTCGACCAGTGCGCTGCAATCGTTCACGCGCAAGATGCGGCAGGGTTGGCCTTGGTACTCGATGGTGTAACCGGCGCGTAACCGGCGGGATGTGGGAATCTCAATCATGGGATTTCAAGTCAGGGGTGAACAGGGACGCTTGCGCGGCCTCGGCGAGGCGCCGGGCCTCGTTGGCCTCGGCACGCTCGCGGGCGATGCGCTCACCGTCGAGGGTAGCTTC
>JBEKGJ010000082.1:0-15046 GCA_050012855.1 Verrucomicrobiota bacterium
CCTCCACCACATCCCCATAGATTTCCCACTCCTTGAGGACCCGGGCGCCCTGGATGGCCATCTTGCGGAACTTGCGTTCATCCATGAAATAGCACTGCGCGCCGGCCTTCTGGGCGGCGCTCTGGATGCCGCTGCGCGGGTAGGTGCGCTGCGGCGAGTTGCAGGGGTTGTCGCCGACCGCGACTTTCTTGGCGCCGGCCTGGAAGCACATCTCGACGAGCGCGGCGACCACGTCGGGGTTGGTGCAAGCCGCCTGTTCGGGGCGGCGGTCCCAGGCGATGTTGGGCTTCAGCCAAACCACGTGGCCCTTGGAAACGAAACGGCTCATTCCGCCCAGCGCATCGATGGCGCTGCGCGTCAATCGCCGGGCCTCCTCGGCAATGCCGTCGGGCGCGGCCGGAGAAGACTTGTAATGGGCGATGCTCAGCGACGGCGCGGCGGCCGGCAGAAGGGCGGGCGCAAGCGAAACCAGAAACTGTCTCCGATCCAGTTCCATCACGGCTTCACCTTGTCCAGAAAAGCGGCCGCGCCGGCCGGTGCATGGAGACAGAGGACGGCATAGTGGCCGCGCGCGAAGAAGATGACTTCACCGCCCGAGCGCAGGTAGTAGCGGCGGAGTTGTTCCACTCTCTGGTTGGCCTCGTGGGCATCCGCAGCCAGCGAGATCACGAGAGAGGTCACCTGGCCATCGAAGCGGTAAGAGGCCGTCAGCGCCGGCGCCAGGAAGTCATGGCCGGCCGGAGCGTCGACCACGTATTTCTCAGACCGCGCGATGCGGTTCTCGTTGGGAAGAATGTCGAGCAGGGCCGGCAGCGAGCGGTCCCCGCCGATACTTTGCGAGATCGCGCGCGCGAACTTCAAGAGCGCCGGCGCCGCTCCGTCGCCGAAGGCGGAAAGCCTGACGTAGTAGCGGCCCTGAAGAAAGTTGAGCGTCGATTCGCTGCTGTAACCCTCCGCCCCGATGGGAATGAAGTGGTATTCGGGAGAGCGCTCGGCCGAATAAATGCCGAACGCCTGCAGCGGGCCGCCCATATCGAACACGTCCACCGTCATGTCGACGCCCGCACTCTTATACTCGCGGTGAGCCAGCGCCACCAGGCCGTACTTGAGATAGATATCGGCGCCGCCGTCCATGTACCGGTAGAGGTCGGACGAATAGAAGCGCACGGCATCCTTGCCGGTGGGGAGCAACCGGGCGAGCCGTGTCTTCACTTCGGGCGGGATGGACTGCGCCTGGAGCGCCGGCAACAGTGCGGCCGCCAGAAACAGACAGACGATGGATCGGCGCATGGTGTGCTCCAAGGCCCTAAAAGAGTTTCGAGTCCTATTCTAACACCCGGCGGTTTGGCCGTTCATGCGAACATCCTCGAGGCCCGCGCGGGCGCCATCACTGCTTGGTCGCGCTGCAAGTCTCGTTTACGGTAAGAGGGGTGCAACCGGACGAAGGCGGGACGGTGCACGAGATCGTAAAAGTGGCCGAGGTGCCTGTCGCCGCTGTGTAGTAACACGACGGAGCTGCGCAACCGGCTGCACCTAAGGCGGCAGCCAAACTGGCGCACACCTGCGAACTGAATTGCGAAAGCGAGGTTCCTGGCGCCAGCGTAAAATTGAATGGCCCTTGGACCGGAGAAGGTGCGGGAACGGTAACGCACTGACCGTCCGCGCCGCAGCAGGTTACCGGGGTGCCCTGAGCGGTACAGGTCCCCGCGTATGTCCCAGGTTGTGGCGGAGTCGTCGGCGTTGGGGGGGCGGGAGGCAGAGGCCCGGTGCCCCTGACCAGGCTGCCAATAGACTGGATCACATTCGGGTCGCCGCATTCCAGTTGTGTGTGGCTATCGGCGAAGGCGGGCAGCGCAGATATATTGAGGCCAGAACCCGTGCCGAGCGCACTATCGACTCCGATCACCCCATCAAAGCCGAAAGGGAAAAGAGGGGCCAAGGAATCGGAAACTAAGGAAGGAAGCCCTGTAACGTTTCCGGCAACTGCGATGATTTTCATATTCAGAGTCTTACTCGTCGTGGCATTGATCACATTCTGCCGAATACCCGCGAGCGTACTGCTGCCTGTGGTGAGCTCGGCGAACGCCACGCTATTTAGAACGGTACTGAGGGTCGTGGGCCCAAAAGGAGCTACCGAAGAAGGAGTAACATTTTGCAGCACCGTTTGCAGCGCTTGGTCTCCGCCCGCACCAGCTGTCCCTGCCGGCGTTCCCATGATTGGCCCGCCAAGTGAAATGAGGTTCTGAATCAAGTTCTGCACTTGCGGGGAAGACTGTCCGACTGCGGACAAAGAAACGGGCACGCCCTCGCTGTGGGCCTCGATATCTATGTGCGTGATTCCGGAACATTGTGTTACGAGAGTCTTCAAATAGTTCGCAAGCTGTGATCCGCTTGTGTTGAGGCCCTGTTGCCAGTTATAGTCGAATCCAGTGACGGCTCCATACCCTCCAGCCGCCTCGATATTTCCGCAGCAAGGAAAGGCCTTTTCAACAGAGCTGGCCATTCCGTGAACAAGGACAAGTACATTGCCGGAAGATTGGCTGAGATCTGGGCAGAGCGATGGAACGAACGCTGTGCCGTTCCATGTCCTGGCGCCGAGAGTGGTCGATGGCGCCATGGCAGACGTGGTAAGGTTCGCTAGGCTCACGGCAATGCTCGAGGCGGCGTTGCCAGCAATGTTGGCTATTGTCGCGGGTATGGAAAATGTGGCTGCACTGCCAGCCGCGTTTAGGCCACCAGCAATCCCAATGAAGTTGTGGGTGCCGGTGGTGTCTATCAGGTCGGCCATCGGGGCGGAACCTTGAAGGCCTGTAACGGTATTGCCACTTACGTCCATTTGAAATTCAAAATTCGGCGTAGATGAAGACCCAGATATCTGAGGCGCCGGCCGACTTGAATCTGCAGGAGATTTTCGTTCCTGGTTAGTTACATCTGAAAAGGAAAGCACTAATGCTGGCCCCACGCCGGTAATCAAACCGCTGGGAGGCTGCTGCGACAGAGTCGTGACCAACTGCAAGGTGACCGTTTGATCCAAAGCGAGCGCGCCGGGCGCGATCGTAACGCCGCTACCATTCGGAAGCGTTATGCTGCCGCCCTGAGCCGCGGAGACGAACTGAGTGGAGGAGAGTAGGACGTCAGATTGCACCGCGATGGCGGCCGCAGTAGAGTTTCCGCCACTGGAGAGCACGAGCGGGGCCGCACTGGCAGTGACCACGTTCCCCGGCACCTGGACATTCACCTGGTACAGTCCAACAGAACCTGGCGTCAGGCCCGAAAAGCTCACCGTGGCTGGGTTTCCCGCAATGGTGACTGTCGGGATAACAGTGGTGGACGAGAGCGGACTACTCAGGGCTGCTGCGCCGGTCGCCGGCGGATTGGTTACTACCCCCAGGCCAGTGCAGTAGACGGTCAGGTATTCGCCCGGCGCTGCGGGATTCGAGGCGGTGACCAGGGTTGAATCCGATGCGTGAACGATCCTGGATCCGCCGCCTGCGCCGAAAACTCCGGGCGCCGCCGGTGCCGCCGGCACGCTTACGAGATTGGAACCTGCGCCGCCGGACGTGACTTGGACGCTTAGGCTGGAAGCGCCGCTGACCTCCCAGGGAACCTGGGCGTTGATCTGAGAGGGGGAGACGTAAAACAGCGGAGCTGCGATTCCGTTCATCAGAACCTGGCTGTTCTGCATCGTTTTAGGGAGCGGAATCGTCGTCGCCGACGCGGTTCCACTGGCAAGAGCGGTGCCAAAAATGGCAACGATGGAACCCGGAGCCACAGGCGCGGGCGCTTTGGCGAAGCTGGCGCCATTGACGACCCCGCCGGGTAAGATGGCGGGGCCGCTCGATGGCAGAATCGTGAACGTCACCGGATTTGACGTAGCCCCGCCCGGATTCACGACGGCGACGTTGGCCGTCCCCGGCGAGGCGGTCAGATTGGCCGGCACTGAGGCGGTCAACTGCGTCGCGCTCACGAACACCGTCGAAAGCGCCGAGCCGTTCCATTGCGCCGTCGATCCCGGCACGAACCCCGAGCCGCTCACCGTCAGGGTGAACGCCGGCCCTCCCGCTATCGCCGAATTGGGACTCAAGCTGCTGACCGTCGGCGTTGGCACATTGATTGTGATAGCGAGGGCTTGCGGCGCCGAGATGTTGCCAACGCTGTCTCTGACCGTGACGCTGAAGCTGAACGGACTGCCCACGGCGGTAGAGGGCGTCCCACTGATCGCCCCGCTCGAAGCGTTCAGCGACAAGCCTGGGGGCAACGAGCCCGCGCTCACCGTCCAGTTGCTGTAGGGAGGAGTCCCGCCGCTGGCGCTCAGCGTCTGCGAATACGTCACACCCACGGTCCCATTGGGCACAGAAGAGGTCGTAATGGACGGCGCAGGCGCCGCTCCGACGATCAGCGTGACCGGGATGCTCTGCGGTGAATTACCGGCTCCGTCGGAGGCGACCCGGACGGTTCCGTTGTAGGTACCCTGTGCGAGCCCCGCAATGTTTACCGAAACAGAGATAGGACCCGGCGGCAAGCCGGAAGTCGGAGAGATGGAAAGCCAATTCCCGCCGCTCGTAGTGGAAGCCGTCGCAGTCCAGACGAGCAATGAGTTATCGGAAGTCGATAGAGACAAGACTTGAGGCGATGGATTGCTACCTCCCTGCGCCGCTGAGAACGACAGCGTGGAAGGTGAAACGCTCAGAATTGGCTGGCCCGCCTGAGTCACGGTGAACGTTTGCCCGGCGATGGTCAATGTCCCTGTCCGGGGACTGGCGGTTGTGTTGGAGGCTGCGGATGAACTCACGGTCCCGTTACCCGCTCCGCCGCTGCCAGATAAGATGGTGAGCCAACTGACGTTGCTCACTGCTGTCCAGGCGCAGCCGTTGGGAGCGGTCACAGTAATGTCCGTGATCATGGTCGTGGAGTGAGTTACCGAGACGCTGGTGGGAGAGATTGAGTAGAAGCCGGAACACTGGGTTGTGCCGAGGCTGTCGTCAATTACGAGCAGCAACTGCGAGGACAGGTTGCTCACAGGCAGGTAGATTTTTCCGGTGCTCGAATTGACAGCCATGCCGCAGCACGCCTGGTCGCCCGGACGCAGGGGGATATTCCCAACCAGGGTGTTGGTCCCGCCATCGAATACTCTGATCGCTTGCGGCGAAACTGAGAAATCCACTGCGTACACCCGGTTCCGTGTGGGATTGACGGCAATAGCACCCGGTTGAGACACGGCAAGCGTGGCCACCAGCGATTCTGTGGTGGCATCGACGACTAACACGTTTTTCCCGGAGGGATCCGCTCCGTACATCCGACTTGTCTGGGGATTAACTGCAACTAAGGCGGCGGAAAACGGAGCATTGGTCACGGCAAGCGTGGATGAATTGACCTTTTTCTCGACGGACCCACTGACCAACACATAGAAGGCGTGGGTAACTGGATTGACCGCCATTTGGCCCCCCATTACCCCGCCTGACCCAAGGTATCCGCTGACCACCGTATCAGTGCTGCCGTCAATCAGGAAAGCGGGATCGTTGCCTCCGCCGCACTGCCCGCCACCCCAGATGTGATTGAGGCTGCTATCAACCACAGCCTCGATGGGACATCCAAACGTCGAGATCGTCTTCAGCAGGCTGCCGTCGGTCCCGCTGTAAACCAGTATGTCCCCGCCATATAAGTCGGCGGCGTAGATTTTGTTTGTGACGGGATTAACGTGCAGCCCCTGGCCCGGACCGAGCGACTTCACGATTTGGTTGGTATTTCCATCAATCCAAACCATTGCCTGAACGACGTTGCCGATGTTACCGCCAACATAAACACGATTGGTGTTCGGATTGACATCCACATCGGCTATGGCTTCGGGCAGCGGGATCGCGGCCTCAATGAATTGAACTATCGTAAACGTCACCGTATTCGACGTAACCCCGCCCGGATTCACGACGGTGACGTTGGCCGTCCCCGGCGAGGCGATCAGATTGGCCGGCACCGAGGCGGTCAACTGCGTCGCGCTGACGAACGTCGTTGAAAGTGCCGAGCCGTTCCATTGCGCCGTCGAAGCCGGCACGAACCCCGCGCCGCTCACCATCAGGGTTAACGTCGGCCCTCCCGCTGCGGCCGAATTGGGACTCAAGCTGCTGATCGTCGGCGTTGGCAAATTGACTGCGATAGAGAGAGCCTGCGGCGCCGAGGTATCGCCAACGCTGTCTCTGACCGTGATGCTGAAGCCGAATGGACTGCCAGTGGCGCTAGAGGGCGTCCCACTGATCACCCCGCTCGAAGCATTCAGCGACAAGCCTGGGGGCAACGAGCCTACGCTCACCGTCCAGTTGGTATAGGGAGGAGTCCCGCCGCTGGCGCTCAGCGTCTGCGAATACGCCACCCCCACGGTTCCACTGGGCAAAGAAGAGGTCGTAACAGTGATGTTGACGGCTGTCTGCACCGTCCCAAACACCCACACCGCTCCGGCCGAGTTGTTGTCATAAGGGCCACCCACGATGACCGTGTTGCCGTCACCCGACAGCGCCACCGAAATACCCTGGTACGCATCCCCACTCGCACCAGTGCCAACCAGTTTGCCGCCCTGCTGGGTCCACACGCCTGCCGAGCGCGTGTACACCCACGCCGCTCCAACGTCCCCGTTGTCTCCGCATCCACCCACGATGGCGGTGTTGCCGTCACCCGATAGCGCCACCGAATAACCCTGCTGTGCATACCTACTCGCACCAGTGCCAACCAGTTTGCTGCCCTGCTGGGTCCACACCCCTGCCGAGCGCGTGTACACCCACGCCGCTCCCGCCCCGCTGTTGTCGGCGTCTCCACCCACAAGGGCCGTGTTGCCGTCGGACGACAACGCCACTGACCAACCCTGGTCTGCATTCCCGGCCGCACCAGTACCAACCAGTTTGCTGCCCTGCTGGGTCCACACGCCTCCCGAGCGCGTATACACCCACACCGCTCCGGCCGAGTTGTTGTCATTCCATCCACCCACAAGGGCCGTGTTGCCGTCGGACGACAACGCCACTGACCAACCCTGCTCTGCATTCCCGGCCGCACTAGTACCAACCAGTTTGCTGCCCTGCTGGGTCCACACCCCTGCCGAGCGCGTGTACACCCACGCCGCTCCGGTCTCGCGGTTGTCTTCACATCCACCCACGACGGCCGTGTTGCCGTCAGCCGACAGCGCCACTGAAATACCCTGCCGTGCATACCCAACCGCACCAGTGCCAACCAGTTTGCCGCCCTGCTGGGTCCACACGCCTCCCGAGCGAGTGAACACCCACGCCGCTCCGGCAAAGTTGTTGTCTCCCCATCCACCCACGATGGCCGTGTTGCCGTCAGCCGACAGCGCCACCGACCAACCCTGGTTTGCACCCCCAACCGCACCAGTACCAACCAGTTTGCTGCCCTGCTGGGTCCACACGCCTCCCGAGCGCGTGTACGCCCACACCGCTCCGGTGCTGCTGTCTGGCGGTCCACCCACGATGGCCGTGTTGCCGTCGGACGACAACGCCACTGACCAACCCTGATCTGCATTCCCGGCCGCACCACTGCCGACCAGTTTGCTGCCTTGTTGGACAAACTGCGCGTTGGCGGTTTGAACTACCAGCGTTACGGACACGGAGGCCGGGCTGCCAGTTGCGCCCGCTGCGGTGATCAGCACCGTGGCCGAGTAGGACGCCGCCGCCAGGGTTGCCGGACTCACCGAGACGGACAGCGTTGCCGGAGCCGTGCCCGACGCAGACGAAAGCCCGACCCATCCGGCGCTGGCCGAGGCGATCCACGAAAGCGTCCCGCCGCCAGCGTTGGTGATCGAGATCCCCTGCGTGGCCGGAGCGCCGCCACCCACCGTGTAGTTGAACGTGAGCGCGTGGGGCGAGACTGCCAGTACAGCCCCGGCCGCAGCCACCGTCAGCGTAACCGTGACCGGTACGGGGCTGTTGGACGCGCCAGCCGCCGTGATTTGGACGCTGCCCGTGTACGTGCCCGCACCCAGGCCCGCAGGCGAGGCGAGCACGGAAAGGGTTGACGGTGCTGTGCCGGACGCCGGTGCTACGGACAGCCAGGACGCGCTAGTAGCAGCACTCCAGTTGAGCGTACCGCCGCCGCTATTTGTGACCTGGATGGACTGCGCTGCCGGAATCGTCCCGCCCACCGTATAGGCGAATCCCAGACTTGAAGGCGCGACTGCGATCGCCGGGGCTGTCTGCGCCGTCCCAAACACCCACGCCGCTCCGACACCGCTGGGGTAAGCGCCGTTGTCCACCGGTCCACCCACGATGGCCGTGTTGCCGTCGCCCGACAGCGCCACCGAAGTACCCTCCTGTGCGCCCCCACCAACTGCACCGGTGCCGACGAGTTTGCTGCCCTGCTGGGTCCACACGTTTCCCGAGCGCGTGAATACCCACGCCGCTCCGGAGCCTTCGAGACCGCCGTTGTCTTGCGGTCCACCCACGATGGCCGTGTTGCCGTCGGTCGACAGCGCCGCCGAAGTACCCTGACCTACGTCCGAACCCGCGGCACCAGTACCGACCAGTTTGCTGCCCTGCTGGGTCCACACGCCCCCCGAGCGCGCGTACACCCACGCCGCTCCGAAACTGCCTGCGCCTGCGACATGGTTGTCATTCGGTCCACCCACGAGGGCCGTGTTGCCGTCAGACGACAGCGCCACCGAAACACCCTGAATTGCGCCCCCAATCGCGCCAGTGCCGACCAGTTTGCCGCCCTGCTGGGTCCACACGCCTCCCGAGCGCGTGTACACCCACGCCGCTCCGACTCCGGCGGCGATACTGCCGTTGTCAAGCGGTCCACCCAGGATGGCCGTGTTGCCGTCACCCGACAGCGCCACCGAATAACCCTGGTATGCGCCCCCAACCGCGCCAGTGCCGACCAGTTTGCTGCCCTGCTGGGCCCACACGCCTCCCGAGCGCGTGTATACCCACACCGCTCCGGCCCCGCCGCTGTCATAAAATCCACCCACGATGGCCGTGTTGCCGTCAGAGGACAGCGCCACCGAAGTACCCTGCCCTGCATTGCCAACCGCGTCAGCAGCGACCAGTTTATTGCCCTGCTGGGTCCACACGCCTCCCGAGCGCGTGTACACCCACGCCGCTCCGACGCCCGTCGCGGCAACGCCGTTGGCGACGTTGCCGGAGGGTCCACCCACGATGGCCGTGTTGCCGTCACCCGACAGCGCCACCGACCAGCCCTGGTATGCGCCCGCAACCGCGCCAGTGCCGACCAGTTTGCCGCCCTGCTGGGTCCACACCCCTCCCGAGCGCGTGTACACCCACGCCGCCCCGGCGTTGCCGTTGTCGCCAGGCCCGCCCACGATGGCCGTGTTGCCGTCAGCCGACAGGGCCACCGAATTGCCCAGCTCCGCATTCCCAACCTCGCCAGTACCAACCAGTTTCCCGCCTTGCTGGACAAACTGCGCGTTGACGGAACCTGCCAGCGCGCAGGCCAGCGTTAACAGAACGCAGCTTCGCGCGATCATCGCTCTGCGACCGGGTGATGATGTGTGTTCGTGGGTCAGGCCCACGTTCTGCGCGGGTCCAGGGGGGACTCGCGTTGCCTGCCTCGACATAGAGAATCGCATCTCAATGTCTCCTTTCCGGGCGCATCGCCGCAGCTTGCTGCGGACCTAAACTCGTCACCCGGAATCCCCGTATCGGCACATCAATTGTACATCCAACCGCCTCAATGGGAGCGGTTTTTCTCACATTTTTCCATCCAAATGGAACCGGTCACCCGCCCCCAATGCCTTATAATTAAGTCTTTCCAGTACTCATGCTTACATTAGAGAAGTTCTCGCTTGGAGTGGGAGACCGCTTCGCGCATCAGGCCAAAGCGCAACTGACAGCTTGCGTCATGGCCGCCAAGTCCGGCGTCACCGTGATTCCCGTCTGGAACAAATCGAATCGCGAGCACCTCATCGTAGGCTCCGAGCCCGGCAGCGTGAAGGCCGCCGCCGATGCGGCCGTCCGTCAACTGGGCTGGAAACATCCGTACCACGTGGACGCCGACCACATCAACCTGGGCACGGTCGACCGCTTCATCGATGCCAGCGATTTCTACACCCTGGACGTCGCCTCGGCCATCGGCCAACCCGCCCCCGCGGCGGACGTGGAAGCCTTCGTGCGTCGCCATCCGGAGCTGATCGGGCGCTTGAGCGTCCCCGGAATCGCCGAGCCATTTGCCACCACGCGGCAGTCGGTCGAGGCGGTCGCCGCCAAGTACCTTTTTGCCGTCCAGGAAGCCGGACGCATCTATCGCCACGTCGCGGAGCGCAAAGGCGCGGACCATTTCGTGACCGAAGTTTCCATGGACGAGACCGACTCGCCGCAAACTCCTCCCGAGCTGCTCATCATTCTGGCGGCCATCGCCGATGAGAAGATCCCCATCCAGACCATTGCGCCGAAGTTCACCGGCCGCTTCAACAAGGGTGTGGACTACGTTGGCGATCTGGCGCAATTCGCAAAGGAATTCAACGACGACCTGGCGGTGATTGCCTTCGCCACCGGCCAGTACCCGCTTCCGCGCAACCTCAAGCTGAGCGTCCATTCCGGCAGCGACAAGTTTTCCATCTACCCGCTCATGCGGCGGGCGCTCCGGAAATTCAATGCCGGGGTGCACCTCAAGACGGCCGGAACCACGTGGCTCGAGGAGCTCATCGGGCTGGCGGAAGCCGGCGGCGACGGGCTCAAGCTGGCCAAGGAGGTCTACACCGAGGCGTTCGCCCATCGCGATGAGTTGTGCGAGCCGTACGCCGCCGTCATCGACATCCACTACCACCGGTTGCCCTCGCCGGCCGAGGTCGAGGGCTGGACCTCGGAGCAGTACACCTCGGCGCTGCGCCACGATCAATCCAACCCGGGATTCAATCCGGACGTGCGGCAGTTGCTGCACGTGGGCTACAAGGTGGCCTCCAAGATGGGCGCCCGATATTTGCGCATGCTCGATGAGTGTGAGGAGTCGATATCCCGCAACGTCACCCAGAACCTGTTCGAGCGGCACATCCGGCCGCTGTTCCTGGAGAAATAGGGTGCGGGCCGCGTGGGCGTTTTTCCTGGTTGCCGCCGCCGCGTATGCGCAGGACACGCGCAACGTCACCGAGCCGGTGATTCCACCGAGTTGCTTTGTCTTGATCGCCAAACTCTCCGCGGTCGATGGCAAAACGCTGGCCGCTCCTATCCCCGGCCCCCGGCCCCTGGCCCCCGGCCCCCGTTCTTTGGTAGACGCCGACGAAGACAAGCTGGACACAAACCGCATTCAGAAGGCCCTCGACGCCTGCCCGAAAGGTTTCACCGTCGAGCTGAAGGCCGATGGCCCGCGCGACGCCTTTCTCTCCGGCGCGCTCGATTTGCGGGCCGGTGTCACGCTGCGGGTGGATGCCAAGACCATCTTGTTCGGATCGCGCGATCCGCGCGTATACGAGGTCAGTCCCGGCAGTTGCGGCATCGTGAGCCAGACCAAAGGCGGATGCCGCGCCTTGATCAACGGCAGCAATGTCGCCGGCGCGGCGGTGATGGGCGATGGCGTCATCGACGGCCGCAGGTGGGCCAAGCTCATCGGGAAGAACGTCTCCTGGTGGGACCTCGCGGAACAGGCTCGGGCCGGCGGAAGCCAGAATTGCCCGCGCCTGATGGTGCTTTCGCGCTGCGACAATTTCACCTTATACCGCATCACGCTGAAGAATTCAGGCAATTTCCACGTGGCTTACAGCGGCGGGAACGGATTCACGGTCTGGGGCGTGATCATCGACACGCCCGGCAAGGGTGCGCGGAACACGGACGGCATCGATCCCGGCGGTTCCACCAATGTCACCATCACCCACTGCTACATCTCCACCGGCGATGACAACGTGGCTATCAAAGCCGGCGCCCATTGCTCCCACATGACCATCGCCCACAACCATTTCTACGCGGGGCACGGCATGTCGATCGGCAGCGAGACCAACGGCGGGGCCGATTCCATCCGCGTCACCGACCTCTCCATCGACGGCGCCGACAACGGGCTCCGCATCAAGTCGAACTCCAGCAAGGGAGGGCTGGTCCAGGACGTGATCTACCGCGACGTTTGCATTCGCAACACCAGAAACCCCATCCTGATGGACTCCGACTACGAGCATTTCGGCAAGGGCGGCGGCCGCTTGCCGATGTTTACCGGAATCGAGCTGCACGATGTGTGGGTGGAGGGCGGCGGCAAGGTCACCTTGCAGGGATTCGATGACAAGCACCGCCTGGGGATGACGTTCGACAACGTGCACTTCGCGGACACAACCATCGTGGCCGAGCATGCGGACCTGAAGTTCGGCGAGGGGTCCGTGAGAACTCCGGACGCCTGCAAAGACAAGTTCGTGCCCATGCCGCATTGAATCCGGCCCCTACGAAATGCCTAACCAAAACCAACTCACAGACGCCGGCGCGTCGCGCCGCTTCCTTCCTTTGTTGCTGCTGTTGTTCGCGGGTAGCGGTTGTTCCGCGCTGATCTACGAAATCGTCTGGTACCAGTTGCTGCAACTGGTGATCGGTTCCACCGCGGTGTCACTTGGCGTATTGCTGGCCACTTTCATGGGCGGGTTGTGCCTCGGCAGCATGGCTTTGCCGCGCATCCGCTCTCTCGGTGGGCGGCATCCCTTGCGTGTTTATGCCCTGGTCGAAATGGGAATCGGGATCTGCGGAATCCTGGTGCTGTTCGGAATGCCCCTGGTCGATCGGGTCTACGTGGCGGCGGTGGGGCACGGTTTGCCGGCCATGTTGCTGCGCGCGGTGGTGGCGGCGGCCTGCCTGCTGCCGCCCACGGTGCTGATGGGCGCATCGCTGCCGGCCGCTTCTCGATGGCTTAGGGCCACTCCGGAGGGCGTTTCCTGGATGGGCCTGTTGTACGGCGGCAACACCGCCGGCGCTGTGTTCGGATGCCTGCTGGCGGGGTTCTATCTGCTGCGCGTCCATGACATGGCGACGGCGACTTTGGTGGCCGCGGCCCTCAACGGGGCGGTGGCTCTGATTAGTTTCGGAATGGCCTCGAGGACGCCGCACCAGGCGGGCGCCCAAGAGCCGGCCGCGACGCCGGTGGCGGAGCTTGCGCCACGTTCCGGGGCGGTCTATTTGACCATCGCACTTTCGGGAGCGTGCGCGTTGGGCGCCGAGGTGGTTTGGACGCGCCTGTTGGGGCTGCTTCTGGGCGCCACGGTCTACACGTTTTCCATCATTTTGGCCGTGTTCCTGGCGGGTTTGGGGATCGGCAGTGGCGTGGCGGCGGCGCTCGTGCGGGGCGTCGCCCGGCCGCGCCTCGCTCTCGCCTGCTGCCAACTGCTGCTGGCCGGCGCCGTCGCTTGGACCGCCTACATGCTCGCCAACTCGCTGCCGTATTGGCCCATCAATCCGCTGCTTTCCACCAGCCCGTGGTTCACGTTCCAGATCGACCTGGCGCGTTCGACTTGGGCGATTCTGCCGGCGGCCTTGCTGTGGGGCGCCAGTTTTCCGCTGGCGCTGGCGGCGGTGGCCTCGCGCGGCCGCGATGCCGGACGAATGGTGGGCGGCATTTACGCAGCCAACACCGCCGGCGCCATTGTGGGCGCCCTCGCGTTCAGCATGTTTCTGATTCCCGCCATGGGCACGCAAGGCTGCGAGCGCGTGCTGATTATGCTCTCCGGTCTGAGCGCGCTCTACGTGTGGCCCACGGCGACTACGTGGACGACGCGGGCCAAAGCCGGCGCGCTCTTCCTGGCCGCTGCCGCGGTTGCCGTCGTTCTCCTGGTCATGAGCGTCTCCGAGGTTCCATCCATGCTGATCGCCTATGGCCGCCGGATCACGATCTCCGCGAACCGCTCGCAGATTCTCTACGCGGGCGAAGGCATGAACGCCTCCATCGCCATCTCGCGCTGGGACGACGGCGCCGTGCAGTTCCACGTCAGCGGCAAGGTGGAAGCTTCCACGGAACCGTACGACATGCGATTGCAGCGCATGCTCGGCCACATGCCCGCCCTCCTGCACGCCAAGCCCCGATCGGTGCTGGTGGTGGGATTCGGCGCGGGCGTCACCGCCGGCTCGTTTGTGCTGCACCCCGAGGTTCAGCGAATCGTCATCTGCGAAATGGAGCGCATGATTCCGCCGGTGGCGACGCGCTTCTTCGGCCGCGAGAACAACAACGTTCTGAACGACCCGCGCGTCGAAATGGTCTACGACGACGCGCGCCACTACGTCCTGACCACCCGGGAAAAGTTCGATGTGATCACCTCAGACCCGATTCATCCGTGGGTCAAAGGCAGCGCCACGCTTTATTCCAAGGAATATTTCGAGCTCGTGAAACGGCATCTGAACCCGGGCGGCATTGTCACCCAGTGGGTGCCCTTGTACGAGACCGATCTGAGTACGGTGAAGAGCGAACTGGCCACCTTCTTCGACGTTTTTCCCAGCGGAACCATTTGGGGCAATGACACCTCCGGGGGCGGCTATGACACCGTCCTGCTGGGGCAGGCCGAGCCAACCAAAATCGACGTGGACCAACTGCAAGAGAAGCTGGAACGCCCGGACCAGGCGCGCGTGGCCGCGTCCATGCGCGAAGTGGGATTCGGCTCGGCGATCGCCCTGCTTTCGACCTATGCCGGGCAGGGTCCCGACCTGAGGTCCTGGCTGGCCGGCGCCGAGATCAACCGGGATGGCAACCTGCGCCTGCAATACCTGGCCGGCCTGGCTCTGAACAAGAGCATGGAAGGAGCCCTTTACAGCCAGATGCTGACCTATCGCCGGTACCCGGAGAACCTGTTTGTGGTCTCCGATCGGCTCAGGCCGGCGCTGATGGCGGCGCTAGCTCAGTAGGGGCCGCCGCAAAATTCAGTGACAGACACCAGCGTCCACGCGGCGCGCGGCCCAGAGGGCACCCCGGCGCCTTGGGACGCGTGTGTCAGTCACTGAATTTTACCAGCCGTGCCGGGCGGCCTCCACGCGCGCCAGTGAGACAACGGTCGGATGGACCAGCGTTCGGTAGTCCGCGGTGCGCATGTGAACGACGTCGTGATGCGTGCCCGCGTTGAAAGCGATCATCTCCTCGCCGGCGAGGC
>JBEKGJ010000083.1:0-14338 GCA_050012855.1 Verrucomicrobiota bacterium
GTTGCTGGCGGGTTTGGTCGATGACGCTCTGGGCGTATTGCTGGACCAACGCTTGGAACCGGGCGTGCCCGGCCAGGGCTTCCTCCAAGAGTGGCACCTGCTCGGAGCGGACGTGGCGGGTGAGGTTCTTCCCGTTTTCCCAGCACTGCAGCTTGTAATACGGACCGGTTCGGGTCGAACGGTTCTTGAAGTGGT
The DNA here is from genome assembly GCA_050012855.1 of Verrucomicrobiota bacterium. Classification (GTDB taxonomy): domain Bacteria; phylum Verrucomicrobiota; class Verrucomicrobiia; order Limisphaerales; family J093; genus JAJXZJ01. The sequence continues at coordinate 196 of JBEKGJ010000083.1, forward strand.
AGGCCGAGAGCTTGCCCCGCTCCATGAATTGGATGCGGGCGATTTGGGCCAGAAGGTCGGTGGGTGTGATCGTGTTCATAGATGTACCTAACATTATAGGTACATTCTGCAAAAACTTCAAGCGTTTTCAGTACCACGAGGAAATCAGGCGTACGCCCAATGAACGGGTTGCAGGTGTACCGGGATTTGCCCAGCCGCGATGATCTCTCCGCACCAGTTGTTGTCCGCTCCTTGGTAACGGCGCTCACTGCTGCGGATCGCGGCCACGTTACAGGCGTTTTGACTTGGATCGCCCGGCATTTCGCCCTACGCTCTCGGGCTATGGCAAAAGCATTAACGAAATCACAAATCGCTGCCTCCGTGGCAGAAACAGTTGGTCTGACGAAAAAGCAGGCCGTTCAGACCATCGAGGCGCTGGTGGCGCTGGCGTACAAGAACGCCAAGAACTCCTTCACCGTCCCTGGGCTGGGGAAACTCGTCCTGGTAAACCGCAAAGCCCGCATGGGTCGAAATCCCGCCACCGGTGAGCAGATTACGATCGCCGCGAAGCGCGCGGTTAAATTCCGCATTTCCAAGGCGGCCAAGGACGCGATCCTCGGTGCCAAGAAGTAGCCGGGGGGTCAGTTGTGTGTTTTGGAATAAAGGGACGCTTGATGCCGAACCTTCGCGCGCGCAGCGTCAAAAACCGACGGCGCGGTAAAAAAGCACATTCTTATCAATTCAATTAATTACTGAAAGGAGAGACAATGCCGCTTGTTCAAATAATATTGTTATATGTACCTGTAATACCATTAGGCGTGATCATGGTTTTTCTTGCCGTGGCGTTCTCTATCACAGGGCTTTTGATCGTATGGCGATTTGTCCCGCGTCAGATGTTGAAAACACATAATGATTTAACCGGTGCTCTATTCGGAACAGTTTCGTCAGCCTATACGGTATTGCTGGCGTTCGTGGTGGTCATATCATGGCAGAATTTTGATAAGGCACAAACACACGCCATAGCGGAAGCCAATTGCGTGGTGGACATTTACAGGTCTTCTGCCGCCTTTGCGCCAGAGTTTGCAAGTGATATCCGGTCTCTTGTAAAGCAATACGTGGATATTGTTGTCAATCAAGAATGGGCATCCCTTGGCCGGGGTGAGGAGAGTTTAAAGGCGCGGGCTGTATTGAGAAATATATGGGCATCGTTTACAGGCTATGAACCAAAAACAGAGAAGGAAAAGGTGTTCCTTGCCGAATGTGTGGATAAGCTTGGTCAACTGCGCGAAATGAGAAGGTTGCGTATCATAGATGCAAATTCGGGCGTGCATCCGATATTATGGTTTGTCCTGGTAGTAGGCGCGATAACGACCATAAGTTTTACTTTCTTTTTTGGTTCCGATAAATTTATTGTCCATGCGGTGATGGCCTGCATTTTGAGCGTAATAATAGCGCTTATACTGCTCACGATCATATCGTTCAACTTCCCGTTTACCGGAAGCGTGCGCATTGGGCCGGAAGCATTTCAGCAGGTCATCAGTTATTATTAAAATTTATAAGGGGAGAGTCAGCTTTAAGAAGCCACCCAATGGGTTCTAACGCTGTCCCGCCAGTGGCCCAATTCGAATTGGCGACAGGCACTAACTTGTTATTCGATTCTTATCGGTAAAATAACGAAAGATTTGCCCTTGAGGCATAACCGTTTGGGGATTGCAAAAACGGTATCACCCGCGCAGCGTCAATAAACCGGCGCCCCACTGAGATACTACATATTCTCCTAATTCCTTAACTTCTGCGGTGGCCTTTCTTGAATTTCTGCCCTCGAACCCTGTTGAGAGTACCTCCACCCCATCAAAACGCCCCATAACCGATCCTGGTGTGTTTCTCGGTACACCTTGGTGAAGAATGCCGGGGGCGAGTTAACGTGCGCGATATAAAGTAGCGCCACAGCATCGTTGTTGAGCCGGCAGTGGTGGAAAGCCCCGTGTTGACCATGGTCAACAGTCCAACCGCAGGCCGTGCTGCTGGCGGTACTGCATTTACCTGCCCACCAGGCGGTTGGATCGTGCTGGACCAAAACGCCGGATGAGGAAAGCTGGTTGGGCCGCGCTGCGTCACGGCCCAAACTTGGTGGCCGCCAAGGACGAGACGCAGCGGCACGCACATGCCGCGGGCTGATGATGGGCGGCGCATCAAGTTCAAGATGCAGACAGGCGGCGCGTGTCCCTATCCGCCTTGCCGACCGAGGTGGACGCTTGAAAGACACGTCAAAGACGTAGAAAAGAGTTTGATACGGCTGGCTGGATCGTCAGGCCGCTTTTGTTAAAAACGGGTTGTAAAGGATCGCAAAAACGCATTTGATGCACGGTAGTGAAATGGCTCACCAGAGTTGCCAGACCACTGCTGCCCCCGCCCGGCGGGCGGCGGTCGCGCGGGCGTTGTCACCTCCCACCGGCGGTCACGGTGAGGGTCATGATGTGCCCGTCCACGCCTCCGAAGGACTCGCTGACCCGGTTCGTCGCCGCGCCCTGCGTCGTTGCCAGCCGCGCGGCCGTGAGCGAGGCGGGTGGGCGGCCGGTGGACTTGCGGATTCTGCGAGCGCGGTTATGAGCCATCCAAACCGACCGATTCCTGCTCAACCTGGCCCGGTGTCATCCGGGTTAATCCGACTTAATCCGACCTATGGAAACGTCCCGTCGAGGCAAACCGGTCGTGGCCTGGCGCACCCATCTGGCCGAGGTTCAGGCGGTGCTGGCGGCCGGGTTCGGCGGCAAACCCACCCGCCGGCGGAAGCTGAAAAGGCGCGGGCGGACTCCGACCCAGTCAAACCCAGTCAAACCAAATCAAAGCGAATCAGGCTGAATCCAGCCCTGTCCAGCCGGACCCAGCGGCGGGCCATGACGACCTTGCTTTCCAAGCGCAACGTGAACAGAGGGCGCGGCGAGGCGAAGATGTTATCCCAACCGAGGACGACGGGAGTCTCGACCAGGAATCGCCGCTGATGAACGGGTATTTACCAAACGAACCCAAATCAAGGAGGGTTGAATTGATATGTTAGTTATTTGTAATCAATTAGATACGTTAAAAACGATGTAAGATCAGGGAAAGCTTCCTTCTCTTTTTGGACATGCCTTGCGCCCATGAACCGATTCCGGCCGGCGGCTTCCCCCCGTTCGAGCCGGAGGGAAACCCGCCAGCCTCGGGTGCCGCCGACGGCGTCCTCGCCAGCGACATCCCCCCTGGCGACCACTCCCACGGTGAAGAAACCTGTGACCTCATCCGGCGGTCCAGAAGTTCGCCGCGAGGACGCGGCGAACAGCAGGCGAGACGCCCGCGCTCCCCCAATTCCCGCCACCGACCGAATTCTGCAACTGCCCGCCCAACGTCGGGCAGGCACCCATGCGAGGGGCGAGGGGCGAGGGGCGAAGGGTGAAGGACGACCGCGCCAACTTTCTCTGTTTCCCCCAAAACCCGAACCCGGTAGGGTCATGACGTTATGTGCGCATTGTCCAATCTGACGCCGGCGTCCTGGGAGCGATTCCAAGGCGCCTACACGGAGTTTCCCAAACTCAAGCTCGCCCTCGATCTCAGCCGGGTGGATTTCCCCGACGACTATTTCAAGTCCATGACCGCGCCGGTGGAGCGCGCCCTGGCGGTCATGGCCGCGCTGGAGAAGGGGGCGAAAGCCAATCCCGACGAAGACAAGGATCAGGGCGGCAGGAGGGTCGGCCATTACTGGCTGCGCAACGCCGCGCTCGCGCCCACCCAGGAAACGCGCAAGGAAATCCTGGACACGCTCACGGCCATCAAGGATTTCACCCGGCAGATTCACCGGGGCGATCTGAAAGGGGCGGCGGGGCGTTTTCGGAACCTGCTCGTCATCGGCATCGGCGGTTCCGCGCTCGGCCCCCAGTTTGTCAGCCGCGCCCTCGGCCGGGCCAACCTGCGCCGGCGGGATCGGATGGAGGTGCGCTTCTTCGACAATACCGATCCCGACGGGATGGACCTCGTGCTGGCGGAGCTTGGGCGCAAGCTGGGCCAGACGCTTTGCATCGTTATCTCGAAATCGGGTGGCACACCCGAGACGCGCAACGGCATGCTGGAAACCCGCGCCGCCTACACGGCCCGCGGCCTGCGGTTTGAGGACCATGCGGTGGCCATCACCATGGCCGGCAGCAAGCTCGACCAGAAGGCGGTGGCCGACTGCTGGCTGGCGCGGTTTCCCATGTGGGACTGGGTCGGCGGGCGCACGAGCGAGACGTCGGCGGTCGGACTTCTGCCGGCGGCATTGCAGGGGATCAACATTGACAAGCTGCTCGCGGGCGCGGCGGCGTGCGACGAGCTCACGCGACAGCCCGCGCTGGCGAAGAATCCGGCGCTGTTGCTGGCGTTGACGTGGCATTTCCTGGGCAGCGGCCACGGCGCCAAGGACATGGTGGTGATTCCTTACAAGGACCGAATCGAGCTGTTCTCACGCTACCTGCAGCAACTCGTCATGGAATCGCTGGGCAAGGAAAAGGATCTCGACGGGAACATCGTCAACCAGGGACTGGCCGTCTATGGCAACAAGGGTTCGACCGACCAGCACGCCTACATCCAGCAGTTGCGGGACGGGCTGAACAACTTCTTCGTCACGTTTATCGAGGTGCTGCGGGACCGCCAGGAAGCCTCGCTGGAGGTCGCCCCGGGCGTGACCAGCGGCGATTATCTGTCGGGTTTCCTGCTGGGCACGCGCAAGGCGCTGTACGAAGGCGGCCGGTCGTCGGTGACGCTCACGTTGGCCGAGGTGTCGCCCTTTACCGTGGGCGTGCTGATTGCGCTGTTCGAGCGCGCGGTGGGATTTTACGCCACGTTGATCAACATCAACGCCTACCACCAACCGGGGGTCCAGGCGGGCAAGGTGGCGGCCGATGTCGTGCTCGAACTCCAGGCGCGCGTGCAGAAGCACCTGGCGGCGCGGGCGGCACTGTCGGACCCGGCCCCGGAAACGGCGATGCAGATCGCCCAGGCGCTCGGCGTGCCGGAGGCAACCGAAACCGTCTTCAAGATTTGCGAGCACCTGGCGGCCAACCCGGGTCGCGGGATTACCCGTTCCGGCGGGCGCGGGGCGGGTGGGGCGCTCTATGTGCCGACGACGGGGGCGAAAGCCGCGAGCTGACGTTGCGGTCGCGATTCTGTGCCTGCAAACGCACAGTTTTCAACCACGCCGGCCTGGTTTATTTTCCGGGTTCGTTCGTTCCCGACGGTGGTGGCTTCGTGGTTTCGGCGCCCGGATGATAACGCTTTGCAAGCCGGCGCGGAGATTCTAAGCTGTGGGTTCGGATCAATGAGATGCGGCAGTTTTTGACCATTGCGACCAACGCGTTTATGGAGCTGGTGCGACAGCCGGTATTTCTCCTGCTGCTCACCGTGTCCGGCGCGTTTGGTGTGTTTCTCGCGGTCGTGCCGTATTTCGGTTTCGGCGACGATCCGCACATGGTCAAGGACAGCGTTCTGGCCGTCACGCTCCTGGCCGGTTTGCTCGGGGCGGTGCTCAGCGCGTCAGCGTCGGTGGCACAGGAAGTACGTGGCGGCACGGCGTTGGCGGTGCTGGCCAAGCCGGTCAGCCGCGCCCAGTTCATCCTCGCCAAGTACGCCGGCGTGGCCACCGCGCTGACCTTGCTCACGTATTTCAACACGCTGTCGGCCCTGCTGGCCAGCCGCATGGCCTACGATGCCTACGACGACGTGGACAACCAGTCGCTGGCGATTTATGTGGTGGCGGTGGTGCTGGCCTATGCGCTGGCGGCATTCCAGAATTACTTTCTCGAACGGCCGTTCGTGCCCAACGCCGTGCTGGCCCTGACGGTTCTCGTGACGCTGGCGTTTCTCTACATTGGGCTGTTTACCTCGCGCCCGCTGGCCTACCAGAAGCCGGCGGCGGTGGACTGGCGGATGGTGCCGGCGGCGGTCCTGATTCTGTTCGCCCTGTGGACGCTGGCCGGCGTGGCCCTGGCCTGTTCGACCCGCCTGGAGATGATTCCGACCCTGGCCGTCTGCAGCGCGGTGTTCCTCCTGGGGTTGATGTCGGATTACCTTTTCGGCACGCGGGCCGAACCGGTCTGGACCGGAAACCTGACGCTCGAAATGGGGCGGGCGGACCGTTCCGATCAGCAACGGCAGTTGCTTAGGGAGGCGGCCGACCGCTATGATACCGACCACGACGGCCGCCTGAGCACGACCGAATTGAACCGAATCAGCCCGGCGGACCTCGAACGGATGAACCAGGCCGGACTGGGCGGCGCCTGGTGGGCCCGGGTGCTCTACGGGATCACGCCGAACTGGCAATTATTCTGGATGGCGGATGCGCTCGACAACGACAAGTCCATTCCGCTGGGCTATTTGGGCCGGGCGTTCGTGTATGTGGTGGGCTATCTGGGCGCGGCCCTGGCGGTGGCGCTGCTGTTGTTTGAGGATCGCGAGTTGAACTAGGACGAGCATGGAACAAAACCTGCAGAAAAAGGGCCTGGTAAACGCCCTGCTCCTGCTGCTGCTGGGCGTCGGCGGGGCATTCGTGGCGCGCTACGCCAATTCCGCGACCGGGATCGTGAGCGCGGCCTATTTGGGCATCGGCGTCCTCGTGGCGGCCTTGAGTTATTTTCAGATGCGGCTCGAGGAGCGTGAGCGGCTCGAAAAACTCGAGCTGGACGAACTCAAGAAATCCGCGGCCGGCAGCGCGACGCTGTTCGCCGGCTCGGCGGCGGACACCTTTCCGGCGCGCCGGGCGCGCGAGCAGTTCGAGCGTTACTTCGTGCCCGGTTTCACCCTGTTCCTGTTCCTGGTGGAAGCGGCAGCGGTCTGGTTGCTTTGGAAATACGTGCGCGACGACCAGCCGTCCAATGCCCAACAGGCCACCGTGGCGATGGCCCTGAACGGGCTGTCGGCGCTGATCTTCTTCCAGTTCGGCAAGTACTCGGCTGAACTGGCGCGGTTGGAGCGCCAAAGGCTGCTGCGACCCGGCGCCAGCTTCCTCCTGCTCGGCGCCGTGCTCGGCCTGGTGACCGCCCTGGTCGAGGTCGCCGGGTGGGCTGGTTATCCCCAGGTGGACCTGATCGTGGCCCGCGTGCTGGCGGCCTTGCTGGGCCTGGTAGCGGTCGAGAACCTGCTCACGCTGGTGTTCGAGATTTACCGGCCGCGCTTGAAGGGCCAGGCGGAGCATCCGCTTTACGAGAGCCGGCTGATCGGCCTGCTCAGCCAGCCCGGCGGGCTCATCACGACGGCCGCCCAGGCGCTCGATTACCAGTTCGGATTCAAAGTCTCGGAGACGTGGTTTTACCGGTTCCTGGAGAAGGCGCTGGCCTGGCTGGTCCTGCTGCAACTCGCCGTGCTCCTGCTTTCGACCACGGTGGTTTTCCTGGGACCGGGCGAGGAGGCGTTGCTCGAACGGTTCGGTCATCCGGTGGCGGGTCGGGAGGTCCTCGGTTCGGGTCCGCACTTGAAATGGCCCTGGCCGATTGACAAGACCTACCGTTACCAAACCGCCCAGATCCACACGTTTAAGGTGGGACTGGTGCAGGATCCGCTGCTGGAACAGCAACGCGTGCTGGTTTGGACCCGCACCCATGCGAAGGAGGAATTCAACATGCTGGTCGCCAGCACCTCCACCAACGACGAGCAGACGGTGCCGGTCAACCTCCTCGCCGTGGACATCCCGGTCCAATACCAAATCAACAATCTGCGGGATTTCGCCTACAATCATGCCAACGCGGACGAACTGCTCGAGCGTCTGGCCAACGGCGAGGTCACCCGCTACTTCGTCAGCGTGGACCTCAACGACATCATGACGACCGGCCGGCAGGCCGCGGCCGAGGCGCTGCGCGAACGCATCCAGCAGCGGGCCGACGCCTACCGGCTGGGTGTGAACATCCTCTTTGTCGGGCTCCATAGCGTGCATCCGCCGGTCAAGGTCGCCCCGGCCTTCGAGGAGGTCATCGGCGCCATGCAGGATCGCGACGCCACCAATTTGTACGCCCATGCCGAGGCCGCCGAGATCCTGCCGCTGGCCCACGCCGAGGCGGCGGAGAAGACGAATCTCGCCGCCGTCTATGGCCTGCGCGAAACTACGGCGGCCAGCGCCGAGGCGGCCCGCTTTACCAACCAGCTCGCCGCCTATCGGGCCTCGCCGGATGTCTATCGCGTCCGCACTTACCTTGACACCTTGGGCCGATCCATTGCCGGCGCCCGGAAATACATCGTCGTGCCGACCAACGCCCACGAGGTCGTGATTCTGGACCTTGAAGACCGGATTCGCCCTGATTTGTTGAATGAACTGTCCCTGCCGGCGACCAAAACGAAATAAACTCCGCCCCGAATTCTGATTTGTATGAAGCGCAGTCTTATCACCTACGTCACCGCCAGTCTCCTGGTGGTGGTGTTCCTCATGATGATGTTCGCCTTTCAGGTGCGCCAGACCGAGATTGCCATCGTCACCGTCTTTGGCAATTACTCGGGCGCGCCGCGTGCGCCCGGCATCCATTTCCGCCTGCCCTGGCCGGTCGAGAGCGTTCACCGCTTCGACAACCGCATCCGCAACTTCGAGAAGAAATACGAGCCCACTTCCACGCGTGACGGACGGCTGCTCATGACCGAGGTCTTTGTCGGCTGGCGCATCGCCGAGCCGAAGCTGTTCCTCGAACGGTTCAGCGGCGACGTCAACCTCGCCCAACAGCGCCTCGACGAACTGGTGCGTCAGGCCAAGAACAGCGTGGTGGGCCAGCACGAGCTGCGCGATTTCATCTCCACCAACCCGAAGGAATTGAAGTTCGACGCCATCGAGCGGGAAATCCTGGACGTGATCAAGCCCAAGGCCGCCACCACCTACGGCATTGAAGTCAGCCTGGTGGGCTTCAAACAAATCGGGCTGCCCGAATCCGTCACCGCCAAGGTCTTCGAGCGAATGCGCGCCGAACGCGAAGGGCTGGTCAAGCAGTTCAAAGGCGAGGGCGAACGCGATGCCCGGACGATCCGTTCCAACGCCGAACGCGAGCGCCAGAGCCTGCTGACCGCCGCGGAGAAACAGGCGACGGGAATCAAGGGCCAGGCCGACGCCAAGGCGGCCGAGGCACTCAAGACCTTCGAGCAAAACCCTGAACTGGCGGTGTTTCTCCTCAAGCTCCAGGCGCTCGAGGAATCCCTGCGTGACCGCTCAACCCTGATCCTGGATCCGCAGACGCCGCCCTTCGATTTGTTGCGGGGCCAGACCGGTCTGCCAGGCGCCAAGTGAAATCCCTGTTGCCATGAGCGAAGCGTCTTTCCCTCCTCCACCCGATCACGACCACGGCGCCGGCCATCCGCCGCCGCCCGCGGTCACGCCGCCGACTGGTTTGGACGACGCCAGTTCCCAAGCGTTGTCGGTGGCGCTGCAAAGCAGCTTCCGGATCGTCAAGCTGCTGATGGTGGTGCTCGTCCTGGTCTTTCTCGGCTCGGGTGTCTTCGTCGTCCAACCCAACCAGGTGGCGGTCCTGCTGCGCTTCGGCAAGCCGGTGGGCGTGGGCAGCGAGCAGATGCTCAAACCCGGCTGGCATTGGGGCTGGCCGCGGCCGATTGACGAAGTCAAGACCATTGCCGTGGGGCAGAGCTATACCGTCACTTCCACCACCGGCTGGCACGCCACCTCGCCGGACATGGAGGCGCGCAACGAGGAACCGCAGGCCCGCGGCTCGCTCAGTCCCGAGGCCGACGGCTACGTGCTCACGGCGGATGGCAATATTGTCCACGCCCGTGCCACGATCAAATACCGCATCGCCGCCCCGCTGCGCTACAGCTTCGCTTTTACCAACACCACCGAACTCCTCACCAACATTGTCAACAACGCGCTGATCCAGGCCGCGTCCCACACCACCGCCGAAGCCATGATTTACAAGGACAAGACCGGTTACCGCGACGCCGTGGTCGAGCGGGTCCGCCAGAAGATCGAGGAGCTGAACCTCGGGGTGGTCCTGGAACCCAGTGAGGTCGAAACCAAGGCCCCCGCGGACGTCCGGTCGGCCTTTGAGGCGGTGAACGCCACCGAGCAGGATCGTGACAAGGCCATCCGCACCGCCGAGGGGGACCGCGACGAAATCGTGCGCCGCGCCGCCGGCGAGGCCCAGACCATCATCAACCAGGCCATCGCCAGCAGCAACAGCCTGGTCAGCCGGGTCGAGGCCGACGCCCGCTATTTCAACGATCTCCTGCCCTACTACCGGCAGGATCCGCACCTGTTCGCGCAGCGCCTCCTGACCGCCACCTTGCAGATCGTCATGACCAACGCCCAGGACAAGTTTTACCAGCCGGACCGCATCGGTGAAATCCGCCTCCAGTTGAGCCGCGAACCGCTCAAGAAGGAGAACAAGGAAGCCAGGTGACCGCGTCCGCAACCCCGTCCCGCCATGCAAGTCACATCCCTTCTTAGCCGCCAGGAGGCCGACCCGCATCGGCGCCACGAGCACGGGCACGACGGCCATGACCACGATCATGGCCACGATCACGAGCACATCCCGGTACATCTGCCGCAAATGCTCCTCGGCCTGATTTTCGTGCTGAATTCCTACCTGGTGGCCTGGCTGTTCGACGGCGGCCAGTTGGTCGCCAGCGCCAGCGCCATGCTCGGGGCCGTCATCCTCGCCGCCCCGATCGTCTGGACCTCGATCAAGGATCTCGGCCGCGGCATTCTCAGCATCAACGAACTGGTCACCATCGCGGTGCTGGGCTCGTTCGGCAAGGGGGCCGCCGCCTTGGGCGCATCCGGCCCAACGATGGGCGCCGGGGATTACCAGACCGCCGCCATCGTCGCCTTCTTCATGCTCGTCGGCGAACTGATCGAAACCCGCACCGCTGCCGGCGCCCGGGCCTCGATCGAGTCCCTCATCAAGCTCACGCCCACCAAGGCGCGCCGTCTCCTGCCCGGCAACAAGGAAGAGGAAGTCGCCGCCAAGGATCTCCACGTCGGCGACACCATCCGCGTCCGCCCCGGTGACAATGTTGCCGCGGACGGCGTCATCGTTTCCGGCCAGGGCTCCTTCAACCAGGCGACCATCACCGGCGAATCGCTGCCGGTGGACAAGAACCCGGGCGACCAGGTCTTCGCCGGCACGCAGAACCTCACCGGTGTCCTCGAAATCCGCGTCAACCGCGCCGGCGAAGACACCACGCTCGGCCGCGTGCGCGACCTCATTCTCGCCGCCGAAAAAACCAAGCTGCCCATCATGCGGCTCGTGGACCAATACATGGTCTATTATACGCCGTTCGTGCTGGTGCTCGGCGCGCTGGTCTGGGCTTTCACGCACGACCTGAACCGCGTCATCGCCGTCCTCGTCGTCGCCTGCCCCTGCGCCTTCATCCTGGCCTCGCCCACCGCGATGGTCGCCGCCCTTTCCGCCGCCGCGCGCCTGGGCATCCTCATCAAGAACGTCGCTGACATCGAGATGGCCGCGCGCATCAACGCGTTCATCTTCGACAAGACCGGCACGCTCACCACCGGCAAACTCGCCGTCAGCCGCCTCGCGCCCGCCCCCGGCATCAAACCCGCCGAACTCCTCCGCTGCGCCGCCTCCGCGGAGAAATACAGCAATCATCCCACCGCCAAGGCCCTGGCCCAGCTCGCCGGCGAAGTGGGCGTGCCGCTGTCAGAACCGCAGGACTTCAACGAAACCGCCGGCCGCGGCGTCAAGGCCCGCGTGGATGGCGCCGACATCCTCGTCGGCCGCGCCCAATGGCTCAAGGACCGCGGCCTGGCCCCTGACTTCGAGCAGGCGGTGGACCTCAACGAAACCGAGGGTTTCAGCTTGATCTTCGTGGCCCGTGATGGCCGCTTCATTGGCTGGGTTGGACTCAAGGACGAGACGCGCAAGGAGGCAAAGGAATCGTTGGCCGCCCTGCTGGCCTGCGGCGTGCGGCGCGTGGCAATGGTCTCCGGCGACCGGCAGCCGGTGGCCGCGCGGGTGGCGCGCGAGATTGGCTGCGAGGAAGTCATTGCCGAGTGCCTCCCGCAAAACAAAGTGGAATACGTCCGCCAGACGAAAGCCAAGGGCTATCGCGTCGCCGTGGTGGGTGACGGCGTGAACGACGCCCCGGCGCTGGCGGCCGGCGACATGGGCATCGCCATGGGCGCCGCCGGCAGTGAGGTCGCCATTCACAGCGCCACCATTGCGCTCATGAACAACGATCTTCGCCGCCTGCCGTTCCTGGTGAAGCTGTCGCGCATGACGCGCAACGTCATCAACCAGAATTTCCTTTTTGGCGTCTGCTTCATCCTCATCGGCTGGACGCTCGCGGCCTTCGGCTACATCAACCCGATCGTCGCCGCGCTCATGCACAACGCGGGTTCGCTGATCGTCGTCTTCAACTCCGCCCGGCTCGTGCGCCAGGGCGAGGAGTTGGAGCCGTTCCACGCTCCGGCCAAGGAAACCGCCGCCAGCCCGCCGGCCACCGCTCACCTCGCGCCCAGACCCGCCTGATCTGCGCCGGCCGGAAATAGATTCGGGGTAGCAAGGGCTCCAAGTCGGACACCCGGTCAAACAACTGCTTTCGGCTCGTCCTTTGCCGATCCTTCCGCCAGTCGTTCAGGCAAAGAAGAGCATGGAATTGCAAGGGGTTCATGCCACCACCCGGAGCAGCGGAATAACGCGAATTGCCGATCGGTTTGCCGATTAGCTGCTGATTGCGCCTGATTGCGGCTTGTGAGCCGCGGGCATGAATGATAAATTGGCTGTGTGACGAAAGCGCAACGCAAATTACTCCAGAGCGTGGTGCGGGACGGGCTGAAGATTCAGCACCGTTTCTCCCCGGCGCCAGTGTATGCCGTCACCGGCAAGGGGCACCTCCAAAGCGAGGGGGTGGGAACCCTCCAGAAGATCAAACGCGGTCTCAAGCAGCGGCGTGAAACGACCGTGGCTTGAACTGTTCGACTGGGAGGTCGTGACCGCCACGAACGCCGCCCTGTGCCAGCCCAAGCACGCGCTTCATAAACCCACGAGCGACGGCCACGACCGCACTCGCGAAATTGGGGAGAAGAACCATCGGCGGGGGATGTTCCTCGATGAAGCGGCGGACTTGTGCCGGGTTGCCCATCGGCTCGCTCCGTTCTGCAATTTCAACGGCAACACTTTCGCCGCCATCGCCCGCAGCCTCACGGACACGCTCAAACTCAAGGCGGACGAGGCGCACGTCATCCGCAGCTTGCTCGGCCATGTCATTGCCGGAACGGCCAGCGACGTGGAGACGAAGGCCCTGCGGGACTTCAGCCGCAGCCTGACGGCCGAGCAGTTGAACAAGCGTTAGTTCTCGGCGACGGCCAATCAACCGGAGGCGTGCTGTGGCCTCCAATAGCCCATTCGGCTCAGGGGACTTGTCGGATACGGAAATAGCGGCCGGTTTCGACAACATTGGACGCTTGTGTGAGCAGTTCGTCCTGAGCCGTGAATTGCTCTCCCACTTGGGTCCAAGTCTGCATCTTGGCGGCGAAGGCGGTGCGGTGGGGCGAACCATGTGACGGCGTAGCGTCAGATAAAGCAGATTCCAATTGATTTAACGTCGGTAATATAGGACACTAAAGCCATGCCAAGCCTTCGTTCCCTCCCGTTGCCGGTCGCCCACGCGCTCCGCAAACTGGGCCGCGACCTCGCCCTCGCCCGGCGCAAGTCCGGAAACGGAGATTCTGAGAGGCTGTGTCTTCAAGATCGTGCGGTGACGCGACTGAAACGTTCACCGGTTTGTAGCTATGGCAAACCGCCTGAACGGGCCAAGTACCGCCGTGTTGTCAATACGTTGGACCGACCCGAATGGCCCTTAGTTACGGGCTCGATAATTGCGGGGTCGGCCTTTCCAGTAACGGCTGCGGTGGGAGATTTCCACGAACTTACGGCGCGGTTGATTGAGCAAGGGATAGGGCTTGGGGCGGCGTTTGAGAGCGCGAGGTTCCGTGCGGTTGGGGCGGAGGGGCACTAAATCGCGCGCCAGGGCCAGCAGCAAGTCCGCCCATAATTGGCGGCGCAGCGTGCGATTGGGCGCCCGGCTGAGGGCGTCGCTGAACTGGCGCAACGCATCGACACTTCCCTTGAAGCTCACCCGTTCCAATTCCACCCGGTGAACCGCCACGGCCTCGGCCATCAAACCGCGGACCAGGTTGTGAGCCACCAGGCAAGCC
>JBEKGJ010000084.1:0-13614 GCA_050012855.1 Verrucomicrobiota bacterium
AACTGGAAGGCGGCTCGTCCCTCGCAGCTCCCGCAGGCGGCCTGAATCTGCTTCAGCGTCCAGCCAACCCTCCATCCTATCACGCCCGTCCCGCCGGAACAGGAGGACCCTGCTTTACCGCTTACCGCGTAGCGCCATCTCGATCTCGTAAACCTCCTCGGCGAGCTTGCGATGTTCCGTCCAGGCCACGACATCCTGAAACTTCAGCGTGTGCCGGATACCGTTCTTGGCAGCGCCCGCGAGTTTGGCGAGTTCCGTGGCGAATCCGGCAAAGACGGGCACGAGGTCCTCGTCCGTATCTGCGAAGAGCGTCACACGATGGAGCTTCAATGTGCCGCCAGCCTTGGCGTTACGAACGCTGGTGACGGATTCCGTGCGAAACATGCCCTCAATCGTACCTCGTCCGGCGGGTCTTCGAACACCTCAGCGTAGGCTTGGTCGAGTCCGGCGACAAGCACATCAAGGACGACGGTCTTTTCGTCGGCCAGAACGAGGAAACGCGTTTCGTAAATCATGGCGACTCAAGAATTGCGTTCCCTCTTTTCCGAACTTCCAAGCAGTTGCTCCGCGAACCACGCGTTGGCGGCGGCCCATTCAGTTGCGGCTTCGGCTTGCAGATAGCGTGCGGTTTCCCGGCGGCGGACAACTTCCGCGGCGATGTCGTTTTGAGTCGGTATGTCTGGCAGCGGGAGGCGTAGGGTGCTCAATGTTCCAGTGTTGATGCCGGCTTGATTGTTGAAGTTCGTCGAAAGCAGGCCGAATAAGCCGATTCCGCGAAAGGCATTGAACAACGCGGAAATGAATTGAGCATTGATCCCGGTTCGTAATGTGAGCCGTGTCATGTGATTGGAGCATGCGCACGGTCGCTGACCAGTGAACACGGCCGTCTTCCCAACCAATTCTGTTGAATTTGTGTTATTAAACAAGACTTCGTTGGGTTGGAGGAAATCGCTCGGCTCAACTACTCCAGCTGGGACATATTTTGTGCCTTCGAAACTAATTTGTCCGTGAGTGTTCAAGTTTAAGGGGCGCAAGTGCGGAATCCCGCTTGCCTCATCAAATGATTGATCTTGCGGTCCCGCCGCGAAACCAGTGGATATCTTCTCAGAAAGCGAACCGACTGTGACGACGTGATGAACCGACTTTTCAATTGCCGCACGCAAGTGGCGGAACTTAGGTGATTGAAAATCTACGTCCAAACGAGGGCGCACATCGCGCAAGCGGACGGCGAAGACGCGGCGCGGGTCGGCGGGCGGGGGCGTGAGCCACAGTTGCTCCAGCAGCCAGCCGTCCATACTCGCCAGCAACGCCTCCGCCTCCGCCAGCTTGCACTGGCGGGTGGCGCGAGCTCTCTCGACAGCTTGCATGAGTCTGCGTTGTTCCGTCAGGTTCGGCAGCGGAATCTGCAAATCGCGAAGCTCCTCGGCGTTCACGTTGGCCATGCCGACGATGTGGCGGCTGACGCGGTCAATCTGCGCGCGGCCAGCAGGCGCGTTCATGAACGTAGAAACAAACTCCGGGATGACTTCAGCGCTGAGGCGGACGCGAATGAGATAGGAAGCGAAAACCCAAGCGCCCGGTTCGCGGAAGACTTCGCACTTGCCGACGAGTTCCTTGGAGTTCGTGCGGTTGAACAGCAAATCGCCGGAGTGAAGTTGGTGTCGCTCCAAATCTTCGTTGCCGAGTTTGATGTATTTCAGGTCGGTCAAGTCCCAGCCGTCGGCTTGCAGGTTGTTCATCCGCAGCATCGGTACACCAACCTTCTCCTCGGTCGCACGCTCGGAGATACCGTATTGGATGAACGTCGCGAGTTGACCCAGAGGTTTCAACGGATATTTGGGCGCGGCATAAATCTTCGCCACAAGCACGGACGCCGCTGCATAGCTGGCGTCCGCACGTTCGTGAATTTCGCCCCGCCGGACCGCAAAGCACTGCGGCTGGCCCGGTCGGGCGGGGCTTAGACGAAAAAAGGTCGCGGATTGCGCTCGAACTCGCGGAATTGCCGCTCTACCTCCGGCAACTGGTTGTCGCACTTCCGGCCCGTGCCGTCGTAGCCAATCAACTCAGGCGCGGCCATGAAGATGGCTTCCTTGTCGTCGGGCGTTTCCTTCGGCGCGCGCTTGCGCAGGAAGACGAGGCTGGATTTCACGCCCGCGCCAAAATGGGAGAAAGCCGTCTGCGGCAGGCTCACAACGGCGAGAATCTGGTACTTTTCAAGCGTCCAGTCGCGCACCCCTTGCAGCGAGGCGTTGGTGAGGATGCCGTCAGGCAGCACGATGGCGGCGCGGCCCGTGCCGGGCGCGAGGAACTGCCAGACGCGCTCGACGAAGAGGATTTCCGTTTTGACGCTGGTGCGCTGCTTGAGGGCGCGCTTGCCGGCCTTGATGTCGGAGTCGGTGCGGTTGGAATCGTCCGGGTCAGTGCCGGTGGTAGGCTTGCTGACGTAGCGGCTCAACTCGAACGACGCGAGCAGGCCGGGCTTGTTTTCCTCCTTCACCATGCTGCCGAAGGGCGGATTGGTAAGCACCAGGTCGAAGGAATTCCTGCGGAAGCCGGAATTAATGTCTTCAAGCTCGGCAATGGGGTCGAGAGCGTCCGCGCCGATGACATTGGTGTGGCCGTCGTCGTGGATGATCATGTTCATCTTGGCGACCCGGGCGATTTCCTCGTTGATTTCGATGCCGAACAGCCGCGTGCGGGCGAACTCATGCCAGTGCTTGAAGTTGGCTGGCGTATCGTGCTGGTAGAATTCGTCGGCCTCACGGCGCACAAAGTCCAGCGCATGAAGTAGGAAGCCGCCCGAGCCGCAGCACGGGTCGAACACGCGGTCGTCATTCTTCGGTTTCAGCATGGAAACGGCGAAATCGATGATCTCTCGCGGAGTGAAGTACTGGCCAAAGTCGCCCTTGAAAAACCCGTCCATGAACTGCTCGAAGGCGACCCCCTTGGTGTCGAGGTCAGTTTCGTTAAGGTTGATGCTCTCCAGGTGGCTGACAACGTTGCGGAGGGTGAGATCGTCAATCTTGATCGTCTCCGTGAAAACTTCCGGATCTTTGGTCTTCTGTTTTTCGTAGAGGGCGCGGATACGGGCGCCGAGTTTCTGCGGCGGTTCGTGCGTCTTGATTTGGAAGTCGTAAGGCTCGCCTTTCTTGCGCGGCGCTTGCTCGTCGCTGATTTTCACGAAGATGAGTTTGCAGAGTTCACCGAACGCGGCAGGCGGCGAGAGGCGGCCACCGCCCCAAAGTGTCTGGTGGCACTTCTTGATGGCGGCGATGAGGTCCTCCTTGTCCACCTTGCGGATGTCGCGGTCTCTATCGCCCTTGAGGAAGCGCCATTCTTCGGGCGTGCCGTATTCGTGCGGGAGGTCCGCAATGATGTTCGTCTCGCGCTCCCCTGGCGGCGTATCGTCGGTGAATTCGAGCCAGCGGCGCGTGCGACCAGCCACGACGCCAGCGTATGGGGCGCCGAGGCTTGCGCGGTTGCCGCAGGCCTGCTCGATGGCTTGCGTGAATTCGGCGTCGGTCACGCCATCGCGTTTGCACTCGATCACTGCGAACGGGCGCTTCTGCTCACGGTCATGGAAGACCACGATGTCGGCACGGTCAGCCGGGGTACGACGCGGGACGGTGACTTCGACGCCGATGCATTCCGGTTCGTACCCGTAACGGTAGATAAGTTCAGCCCAGAACTCGGCGCGAACCTGCTCTTCCGGGTCGGTGAACCGCTCGCTGCGGTCGGCAGTGGCGTATCGAATCTTCTGCTGTTTTCCTTCGCCGGTTAATTCTGCGTGCCCGTCCGCAATCGCCCGGTCCAGGAAGGTTTCACTTTTTGGCATGGCGACGAGGATAACCACACGACCTGCGCTTGGCGAGTATTCTGCCGCCCTTTCAGGGCTCGAATTGGTTTGGACCGGAAGACCCAGGGCGGTGCCCTGGGCTTACCTCTGTCGGGCTTTCAGCCCTTGCCGTCCCCAGAAGGCATCCGTTACGGCAACTACGCTCCTGAACTACGCTCTGTCTGGCTTTCAGCCCTTGCCGTCAGGCCGCGCCCTTGAGCACCGTGACGACCGCAGCCTGCCGGCGGAGGTAGCGCCGGGCCGTGACGCGGATTTCCTCCGGCGTCACCGCCTCGAAGCGGACATCCTCGGCGCGGTAGTTCGCGTAGCCGAGGCCATAAAGTTCATCGAGCGCCGTGCTGAAGGCGAAACCGCCGAGGTCCTGCCGCGCGATTTTTTTCTGACCGATCACCTTCGCTTTCGCCCGCTGCAATTCCTCGGGCGTTAAACCCTCGGCACAGAGCAGGTCAGCCTCGGCGAGCAGCTCCTGTTCGACCTGGGCGGCGTGTTCCGGGGCGGTGCCGGCGTAGAAGGCGAAATAGCCCGGCACGAGCCCGACGAAATCCTGCGCCCCGACGTAGTAGGCCAGGCCCAGCCGTTCGCGAATCCGCAGGAACAGTCGCGAGCCCAAGTCGCTGCAGGCCTCCTGCAGCAACTCGAGCGCGAACCGGTCATCCGCGGCCACGGTGGTGCCAGGGAAACCGGCCACCACGACCGCCTGCTTCTTTTCGCGCGTTTCGTCGGCGCGGCCAGGGCGGTCGGCGACGTTCACCCCGGCCGCGGTTGGTGGCGCGGACGAGGCAGCCCCGGCGTTGGGCGGCCAGTTTCCGAATGCCTGTCCGACGGCGTCGCGCACCGCTTCCGTGGTCACGTCGCCGTAAATGGCCAGCACGCCCTGGTTGGGCGCAGCGAGACGGTGATGAAACGCTGCCAGATCCGGGCGCGCCAACCGGGCCACGCTGTCCTCGCTGCCCAAGGGGTCGAGACCGTAGCCCGCCTCGCCGAAGAGACCGCGTCGCAGGATGCGGAAGGCGCTGGCCAGGATCTGGTCCCGCTGTTCCTTCAGGCCGGCGAGTTGGATGGCGCGTTCGCGTTCGAGGGCTTCGGCGGGGAACCCGGGCTGCCGCAGGACGTCCGCCACCAGGTCGAGCCCGAGGGCAAAATCGTCGCGCAACACCTCCGCAGTGACGCCGAAGCTGTTGTTGCCGGCGAAGGTGTCAACGCTGCCGCCCACGCCCTCGATCTCGCGGGCGATTTGCTCCGCCATGCGGCTGGCAGTGCCCTGAAGCAGCATCCGCGACAGGAGCTGCGTAATCCCGTTGTTGGCGCTGGTTTCGGCGAGCACGCCGCCACGGAAGGCGGCGCGAAATTCCACAAATGGCAGGCGGTGGTCCTCCTTCACCAGGAGCCGCAGGCCGTTGGGCAGCTCGAATTTCGCGATCGGATGATCGGTGGTGGTTTCGATCATGGCGCTCGTCTTGGGCGACGTGCCGTTGGGCAGCAGCGCGAACAGCGTCCGGTTTGCGGTGGTCAGGTACTCGCGGGCCACGCGGGCGAGGTCGGCCAGTGTCACCCGCCGCACTGCATCCAGGTAGCGCTCGGAGAAGTTGAGGTCGCGGGCAGCGAGCCAGCCGCCGCCCAGATCGCTGGCCTGTCCCTGCATCGTTTTGCGCACGCTGAGATGGCCGGAGATGAACTGCTTGACCGCCTTGGTCAGTTCGGCGGGGGTGAGCGTGTCCTCCTTCAGGCGTCCGACCTCGATCAGGATTGCTTCGCGGGCCGCGTTGAATTTGTCGGCGTCCACCACGGCGCTGATGCCGAACAGGCCAGGCTGACCGGGATTGTACGTCCAGGCGTCGGCGCCGTGAACGAGACCCTGCCGCTCGCGCACCTCGCGGTAGAGGCGCGAACTGCGGCCCGTGCCGAGCAACATCGCCAGCACATCGAGCGCGGGCACGTCCGGATGACGCAAGTCGGGAATGTGCCAGCTCAGATGGAAGTGGCCCAGTTCGGTGACGCCCTCCTCGATCGCTTCGCGGGGCGCGAGCTGCCGTGGCTCAACTGGCAGGACTGCCGGCGCCAGCGGGCGGGCGGGAGCGTCAGCGAACGCCGCCTGCACCTGCGCGATGACCTCGTAGGTCTGGACGTCGCCGACCACGACGAAGAACAGGTTGTTGGGGACGTATTGCTCCTGGTAATAGGCGAAGATGTCGTCGCGGCGAAGCCGGTTGAAGATGTCGGGATAGCCGATGATGGTGTAGCGATATGGGCTTTGTGTGTACGCCGTCTCGAACAGCCGCCGGCTGGAACGCCGCCCGGGATCGTCGTCGCCCATGTCCATCTCGCGACGAATGACGTCCAGTTCCTTCGCGAGATCCTCCGCCGGGAGGGTCGCGTGTTGCACCACGTCGGCGAGGATGTCCACGGCGACGCGCCCGCCCGTGTTGGGAACGTTGATCCAGAAGACGGTCCGGTCGAACGAGGTGTAGGCGTTCAGGTAGCCGCCGGCTTCCTGGACCTCCTGGTCAATGCGGCTGCCGGGGCGGGTGGTGGTGCCCTTGAAAAGCATGTGTTCGAGCACGTGAGAGAGGCCAGCGCCGAGCCAGCGACCCTCGTGGATGCTGCCGGCAGCGCACCAGGCCTGGGCTGACACCACGGGCGCGCTGTGATCCTCGCGGACGATGATGGTGAGGCCGTTCGGCAGCGTCACCAGACGCACGCCGGCGGGCAGGGCGGGAATTTCCGTGGCCGTTTCGGCGAGGGCCGATGACGTGATGGACATAGATGGCAAATTCGGGCGCGGCGCGGGCGGCGCGGGGGAGCCTTCAGGCGGAGGTGGTCGAGGGCGACTTCGGAACCGCCGCCGGCGGGCGGGTCGGCAGGAACGGTTTCCGGAACGCCTCGATGAAATCGTAGCTGCCCTCGAAATCCGCCCGGGTGTCGCTTTCCGTCTTGCTGAACAGGCCGTGCTCAACCAGGTTGAACACGATCTCCCCGAAATCCTCGCAGCGTTGTACGCCCCATTCGTTCAGGAGCGTTAGCGCCATCGGGCCGTATTGTTCCAGCGCGTAAGCGCGGATGCCGGCGAGGAGTTCCTGGCCGCTGATGTGCCGCAGGTTGCCGTGGCTGGATTTGCTGATCGCGCGCTGGGTGTAATCCAGCGCCTCCCGCACAAACTCGTAGGCCTCGCGCGCATACCGGCGGTCTTTGGCCAGGACGGCGGCGAGGACGTCTTCGAAGCTCTGGTGCTGCATAATCAGCGCCGGTCCGCCGTGGTCGCCGGCGGCAGCGGCGTATGCGCGGTGCGCCAGGCACGCGCCGCCCATCCCGCGAGCAAGAGGCCGAGTACCGCGCAAAGGACGACCTGCTCTTGTTTGGTTAACCGAACCATGCTCGACCTTTTGTTTATTGTTGATTCTAATCAATTACCAAGGTTCAGCGCGTTGCAGCCTTTACCGCCCGGCACGAACCGGCACAACAAGCACGCTCAGGCGTCACGTCAAATGCTCCACGCTGGTGACCCAGCCGGCCGCAGCCCACAAGATGTTCTTGGGCGATCGGCGGAATCTGCGCAGCCGGGACTACTGGCCGGCGCCTTCGGCATCCGGTTTCGGCTCATGCCACCGATCCAGCCCTCGCAGCCAAGACCTTGTCCGTCTGCTCCTGCATGCACTGGAGATTAACAGCGACCTCTTGCCTGGCCTTGAACTGGACGAACACGGTTTCCGCCTGCTCGGCGTAGTCCAAGTTCTTTCTGGAAAGCTTCGCGCCATCAACATTTAGTTAAGCATACAGCACGCCACCCCTTTTGTCCACGCAAACGACACGCAAACGAACCAGCGTGTCTGCGCCTTTGCGGCTGGCTCCTCGGGCACCGACAACCGCCCCGGTTTGAGCATCAGCCTGGCCGGCTTTTGGCACATGACGTCCGTCCGTTCCGTTCTTCGAGCCTGAAATCGCACGCACCAGACGAACACATTGCCATGGGAATCAATAAGGCCAATCCGGGTCGTCTTCCCGCGGTTCCGATGGTTTGCTCAAAGATCGAACGAACACGCCGGTCCCGTCCGTCGTCGAACCATCGTTTATGCGCTCAAGCCTGGCTTCCTTCTTCCCTGCACTGGCGCTGGCGGTAACCGTGAGCGTCACCGCGGCGCCGTCCGCTTCCGTCAACGCGTACGGCCGATGGCCAAACGGGCCGGCGCACGGTGAAGGCTTTTTCCCCATTGCGGTCTGGTTGCAACCGCCCGCCCAGGCACGGCAATATCTCGACGCCGGGTTCAACACCTACGTCGGCCTCTGGAACGGGCCGACCGAGGAACAACTCACCGCGTTGAAGGAGGCCGGGATGCGGGTGATTTGCGAGCAGAACGCGGTTGCGCTGAAACATCTCAACGATCCAACGATCATCGGCTGGATGCATGGCGACGAGCCGGACAACGCGCAGGAACTCGGCGCCGGCAAGGGCTACGGGCCGCCGGTTCCGCCGGCCATCATCATCGCGGAATACCAGCGCATGCGTGCCGTGGATCCGACGCGGCCGGTCATGGTGAACCTGGGCCAGGGCGTGGCGTGGGACGATTACATCGGCCGCGGCATTCGCCGAAATCACGCCGAGGATTACGCCGACTACGTCCAAGGCGGCGACATTGCATCCTTCGACATCTACCCGGTGGCGCATGACAGCCCGGCGGTGGCGGGCAAGCTGTGGTTCGTCCCGCACGGGGTCGAACGGTTGATCACATGGGCTGGGCCGGATCGCCTCGTATGGAACTGCATCGAATGCACGCGCATTGGTAATCCGGTCCACAAAGCCACGCCGCACCAGGTTCGCTGCGAGGTCTGGATGTCGCTCATTCACGGCTCGCGCGGGCTGATCTATTTTGTTCACGAATGGAAACCGCGGTTCAACGAGTCGGCCCTGTTGAGCGATCCAGAAATGCTCGCCGCGGTCACGGCAATCAACCGGCAGATCGCTCACCTGGCGCCGGTGTTGAACCGGCCCACGGTCACGGACGCGGTGACGGTGGTGTCGGAGAACCCCGAGGTTTCCATTGCCGTGATGGCCAAACGGACCGGCGACGCGGTGTATTTTTTTGCTGTCGCGATGCGCGAGGGCAAAACCACGGCGTCGTTTACTCTGCGCGGGCGGGCGGGCGAACCGATGGTGGAAGTGCTCGGCGAGAACCGCACACTCAACCCGCAAAACGGCGTTTTTCGCGACGACTTCCAGCCCTGGGACGCGCATGTTTACCGGATCGCAACCGCGTCGGGCCGTTGACCAGGGTTGAATTCGGCGGCGCGGTGCGGCGGTGCGTGGATGCTGGGTTTGGTTGGAAACAGATCGGATACCGCGCTCTCCCTTGCCATTGATTCTGCGAATTCATGTTCAGGGCAGTCGTACGGCTTCGGTTGATGGGCTGGGGTGCAGGAAGCGCCGTTGTTTTTGACATTCCTGGCCCGTCGTCCATGAGAATGCCGCCGTCTCCGGCAAGAATTGCACCCGGCCGAACGCCAAAGCCCTGACGGCCATCCACACGTCACCACCATCCGCGAATCGTTTTTCGTTGCGGGCGGATGTGGCGGTGTTGTTGCGGGCGCGGGCACCGCTGAATAGGGTGGTGCAGCTCCAGTTTTATCCGTGGATGGACCTGCCGACCAGGCGTTAAAACCGGTGACCAACCCGGAGCAAACTGACTGGTTTACCATCGGATTGCTTCTCAGGATGCCCCTTCTGCTCAGGGAAAGCCGGGGTACTGGGTATTGGGCTCTCCATTGGCAGGCAGAGGCAAGGCGGCACAAAGTCAGTTCTTTGCACGGGCGCTCCCCGTTAATCCTTCACGAGCGTCCAACTGGCGTCCGGGTCATAGGTGGTGATGCCGTTGGCGATGGAAGAGGTCTTTGGACCCAGGTTTTTCTGATAGATCTTGCCCTGTTGGTTGACCATGAAAGTCATTACGCCCGAGTTGCCCCATTGCGCCGGCCAAGCTACCAGCGCGAAGCCGCCGATCAGGCGGTCATGGATGACGTAGTCGTATTTGCCCCCCGGCGCATGTTTACCCTGTTTGGTTAGAATCTTGAAATAGTAACCATGGTAGGGTGCCTTATCGTCGGCGAGGATTTTGGTCTTGTGCTGATAACCTTCCACGCGGGCTTGGGCAATCAACGGCCCCAACGGGCTTTGTTCATCGCCCGCTTCCGACGCCCAGTAGAGACCGTCGTGGGTGCCGGGGGTGCTGCGCAGCCGCTGGGCGTAGGCCAGCACTTCGTCCCCATTGCGGTCCACACTGGCGTACTCGCGCTGCGCCTGCACGTAGGCCTGGCAGACCTGGATGGCGCCCAGTTCGTTTGCGCCGATGCGTCGGTTAAGAATCTCCTCTTTGCCGGCCTCGGTATCGAACAACCATTGTCCGTCCTGTTTCCGCAGCGGGATCGGAAAGGCCCAGCCGTCGGCACCGAGATGCAACACTGCCTTGGAGTCGGAGTCGCGAACGAGCACGGTTTTCTCCGCGAGCCGGGACGCGAACAACTCCCGCTCGTTGGTAGCTTCGACGATGTCGGCCGCGACGAGCTCGTGGCCGGCCGGTCCGAAAATCGCGTGCAAGGCATTCGTGTCTTGGGCCACGACGGCGGTCTTCAGGGCATCCACCGCCGCTTCCGGTGAACTGAATTGCTGTTCGCCCGCGGCCGAAAGCCGATCGGGCAGAACCAGGATGGAGGTGGTGAGTGCGAGTCCAAGCAGAATGTTGCCGGACCGGGTTGGGAACGGAAAATGTGAGATTTTCATGGGTTGCTATTTCTCTGGCGATCAAATCAAGGCACTCAAGGCGTCACCGCTTTTGCTGGCCGCCGCCCGACCGGCTGGGTCCCGCTGAATGAACGGGCGCCGCTGAGCGGGCTGGTGCGGCCGGTCTTTGCACCGTCTGGCGGCTTTGCTGGCCACGGTTGCTGAATTGCTGGGTCGCCTGTGAGCTATGCACTCCGATCAGTGCGCCTTGCGCCGGCCGGGCCTTGACCGCTGCCCCGGAATTGTGGATCGCCGCCGGCGCGGAAGGCCGTTGCGCCGGCCGGCTGGGTTCGGAACGGATAACCGGTGCCGGGCGAACCGGCTGGGCCTCCCAGCCTCGATCGCCACCTCTCGCGATGGGGTTCGGGCGGTGGGGCTGCCAGATGGTCGCAGGGGGTAAGGCGACGCCGCCGCGCGCGCCGGGGCCACGACTCCACCAATTGCCTGGACGCGGATGATCGCGGCCCCATTCGATGAGGTGATGATTGTGCCAGTCACAGTCGAAGTTCAACCAGGCTCCCACGGCGAAGCCGGCCCCGAAGGAGATGAAAGGGTTTCCGGAGGACCACGGCTGATAATAGACCACCTCCGGCTGATAGACCGGCACGTAAATGATCTGCGGATTGGCCGGTAGTACCTCGATTTCTCCGTTGTCAGTGACAATGTTCTGTTGCGGGGTGGTTTGCAGGTTGCCGAGCGACTGGGCCTTGGCCCTTAGCCGCTGAATGGAGTCCATCACGTCCTGTTGTTGCGCGAGGAACGTCTGGCCCAAGGCCGTGGTCCAGGCCAGGTTGTCGTCCATCCATTTGAGCACGGCGGGGTAGCGGGCCAGCGCCTGGACGCTGGCGTCCCAAGGCTGCTGGTCGAGGAGGTTGGCATCGCCGCCGCCGCTCACGTAACGATCCGCCAAGACAACTTCTGACGGCAGCGTGGCCGCCGGCAGGATTGCCGCAATCAAGGGATCAGGGTAAAGCGCAATGGGCTGAAGCATTTGGTCAAGTTCGCCACTGGAACGCAATTGTCCCACGGGGGCGGGGGGCGGGACCGGCATCTGGGCCAGTGCGATGATGCCGACGCTGAGGAAAGCCGCCAGCATCGCCGTGAAGACGGATGTTCGTTTCATTCTTGTGCAGGTTAGGCTCATTCAACCCGTTCTCCATCCGATTCCGTTTCCGGGTTATGGCCAGTGAAACTGTGTTTCGTGTTCCAACAAGTACAATAGCCCCGGAAGGCTTCCGCCGCTATGGGGTGAAACCCTACCCCCACTGCGAGGCACAGCTTCCCCGTTGCGAGTGCGCTCTCAAGGCCTCCGCTTCGGAGCAAGGTCCAAAGTCTTCTCGGTGGCGCTGGCCCGGTCCTTCAGACGGCTGGTGCGGGTGCCTTGAACGCGAAGGCAAAGAACGCGGCCACGCCCAGAAAGGCGAACGCCATGAGATAATTCCACGCGAGCCTCTCCTTCAGAAACACGATCGCGAATCCGATGAAGACGACGATTGTCACGACTTCTTGAATGATCTTGAGCTGGAATCCTGAGAACTCGCCATAGCCGAGGCGATTGGCTGGCACCGCCAGGCAATATTCGATCAGCGCAATCGCCCACGAAACCAGGATCGCCTTCCAGAGGGGCCAGGCGTGACCGTATTTCAAGTGCCCGTACCAGGCGAAGGTCATGAAGACATTGGACAAAACCAGCAGAAGGATGGTGCTCATGGGGTGGGTGCTCCGCGGGCTGGATTCAGAAATCGTTGATCGCGTGTCTCCGGCATGAAGAAATGGAGGATGGCGAATGCGGCACGGCCGACGATCCCGAGCGAAACGGCACAGATGGCCGGACCCAAAACGCTTGAGGTGCCGCCAATCAAGACCTGGGCTGACATCACGGACCCAAAGGTTGGCACGAGCCCAATCAGCAACGCCCCCACCGCCAGCGCGACGATCCCCGCCGCAATCAACGAGCGCTTGGATCGGAGGTGGTCAACCAGCGCGCCGGCCGGGGTCTGGGTCAGGATTCCGGCGATTCCGCCAACAGTGAGAGCGATTCCCACGCGCTGCTCGTTCCACCCATATCCCGCGAGGTAGATCGCGAGGAAGGGTCCGACTCCGGCCTGGACGTCGGCGAGAAAGAAGTTCAACCAGTCCAGACCGCACAGCGTTCGACGCGAAGGCGACGCTTTAGTTTCAATGGAGACGTCAGGCTTGCGCGTGCTCTTCATTTAAGTGTCGTGGCAGGAGGATTTATGACGTTTCTAATCCCGAGCCAGCGCCTCGATGGGGTCGAGTTGGGCGGCTTTTCTGGCCGGAAGATAGCCAAAGACGATACCGGTCAGAAAAGCGCACGCGAAGGCAATGACGACCGGTGCCACCGTGAAGATCACGCGCCAACCGGCAATCGCGGAGGTGGCCAACCCGCCGCCCAGGCCGACGACGACACCCGCCAGGCCGCCGATAAAGCAGACCATCACGGCCTCGGTAAGAAATTGAAACATCACGTCGAAGCTGCGCGCGCCAATTGCCATGCGGATGCCGATTTCGCGGGTGCGTTCGGTGACCGAGACCAGCATGATGTTCATCACGCCAATGCCGCCGACCACGAGCGAGATCACGGCAATCGCCGCCAGCAGATAGGTGAGCGTGTTCTGCGTTTCGTTGGCCGTGGCGATGGTATCGGCCATGTTCCGAATGTTGAAGTCTTCCTTGCGATGGCGTTTCATCAGCACCGTATGGAGTCCGGCCTGCACCACGCTCATGTCCGCGTCCGGCTTCACTCTCACGACGAAATCATTGAAAAAGCGTTGTCCAAAGACGCGCGCGCCGGCCGTGGTGTAGGGCAGCCAGGCGGAGTTATCCATATCGTCTCCCCGCGGGGTCAAGCCTTTGCTGCTCAATACGCCGATGACCTAGCGCGGATTTCTCATTGAGGTAACCAGGAGGATTTGGAGGCGGATACGAGGGAGAAGGCCTTGCGGGCGTTTCGGGCAGCCATGAAATCGTA
>JBEKGJ010000085.1:0-12115 GCA_050012855.1 Verrucomicrobiota bacterium
TTCCCCCACCAGAAGCGCGGCGAGCTGAAGGATGCCATCATCGGTCTGCTCAAAGCGGCCGGCAAATCCGGCCTCACGGTGAAGGAAATCGCGGCGCAGGTTAAGGCCAAGCCCGGCAACATTCACGTTTGGTTCACCTCCACCGGGAAAAAGGTGAAGGAGATCAAGAAGACCGCCCCGGCGACCTACGCTTGGGTGAGTTGAACGGTTCGGCGCGGCCGCGCGGCCGCGTGTTTCCCGGGCACGTCGTTTCACAGCACCCGTGCCCATAACACCTTTAGATAGCGGCCCTCGGGGCAGTTGGACATCACCGGTTGATCCGCCCCGGCGCCGTTTCGTTTCAGGAATTGCAGGCGGCGACCCGCCCGGTGCGCCGCCCGGGTGGTCAGTCGCTCAAACATCTCCGCCGACAAAAGTCCGGAACATGAGCACGTGACCAGATCGCCCGCCTGGGCGTCCGGGGAGGCGCCCCCGATCACGGCCGACCGGCGCAGGGGTGATGGTTTCCATGACGAAAGCGAAGAATCCCTAGCGGCCGAGGTGCTGGCGGGTGAGTTCGCCAATGTAATAGTTTACAAAGGCGTCCCGCTTCGGCTCGAAACAGACCACCACCGGCCGGCCGCGTTCGCGGTCAATCCGGGTGTAACCCTGGCCATCGACCAGGAGCGGAAGTGTTTCCTGCCGGCCAAAGAACGTGCCCGGGCTGGCGGTTTCCGCCACGGCAAGCTGGTCGTGAAGCGTCATCCTTGCCCCGGGCCCGTCCAACCACAGCCGGTACAGGGTTTCCAACGAACGAGTGAGCGGCGAGTCGTGCCGGCGCACGCGGTCGCGCTCCTCGTCCTTGAGCTGGACCAGCGTGGTCGAATCCAGCGGAACGATCGTCAGCGGCAGGCCGGCGGCGTACACGAGCTGCGCGTCGGCCGTGGCACTGACGACGTTCCATTCGGCGATCGGCTTGTCGTTCCACGTGCTGCGATAAATATTGCCGCTCATCAGGACCACCCGTTTGAGCAGCCGGCCCAGGTTGGGCTCCTTGCGCAGGGCGTCGGCCACGTTTTGCAGCGGGCCCACCGCCAGCAGCGTGACATCTCCCGGGTGTTGCCGCACCGTCTCCACGATGAAATCCGCCGCCGGCTGCGCGATGGGTGACCGGGCGGTGAAGTCCTCCGCCCAGGCGAATTGATAGTCGCGGCCGTCGCCCGTTTTGCGGCCGACCGCCACGGGAATGTCGCCGCGGCCAGTCAGGTGGAGCAGTTTGCAGGCGACTTTCGCGCGCGCCGGGGTGTTGCCGTCGGTGATGGTGACCCCGAGAGGCTCAAACTCGGTGTGGGCGAGGATGAATCCCAGCGCCCAGGCGTCGTCAATGTCGCCGCCAATGTCGGTGTCGAGGATGAGTTTCGTCGTGGCGGCTTGAGCCGTCAGGAGAAGGCCGGCGGTGAAGGCCAGGACCCGGAGACTTGCGACGCGGACACGGTGGCGGAGAGGCTTGCGTTTCATGGCATCGATCTTGTTCAGCCGGGGCGCACCGGCGTTGGAGGGATGCTAACGCGTCGGCGCGGACTGGCAAGGGTTTCCCCGCGCGGGCCGGCGTCCACCGGTCTTCTGCGATTGACGCCGCGGCTCCGCGGTGGGAAAAAGGTTCCCGCAAACCCAACGTGGGCAAGGGCGGCGCGTCGCTCGCAGCGCGGCTGAGGTTGAACAATCGAGCATCATTTTTATGAAAACGAAGAGCCGTAGTCTTGAACAAGCCTACTCACTGGCGCGGGCACGTTACGCGGAGTCCGGCGTGGATACCGACGCGATTCTGCCGCGCCTGGCCGCCGTCGCCGTCTCGATGCACTGCTGGCAGGGCGACGATGTCGGCGGATTCGAGAACGCCGGCCAGGAGCTGGGTGGCGGTCTGGCGGTGACCGGGAATTACCCGGGCAAGGCGCGGACCCCGCAGGAGTTGCGGGCGGATTTCGAGAAGGCGCTTTCGCTGTTGCCGGGCCGGCACCGGTTCAACCTGCACGCCTGTTATGCGGAAACGGGAGGCCAGCGCGTGGACCGCGATGCCCTCGACGTGGATCATTTCCGGAACTGGATCGCCTGGGCCAAGTCCATCAACATCGCCCTCGATTTCAACCAGACCTACTTTGCGCATCCGAAGGCGGCCGACGGCTTCACGCTGTCTCATCCGGACAAGACGGTCCGCGCCTTCTGGATCGAGCACGGCATCCGCTGCCGCGAGATCGGGGCGGCCATCGGCAAGACCACGGGTCAAAGCTGTCTGACCAACCTGTGGATTCCCGACGGCATGAAGGACACGCCGGCCGACCGGCGGGGACCGCGCGAGCGGTTGGCCGCCGCGCTTGACGCCGTGTTTGCCCGCAAAATTGATCCGAAACTGAACGTGGATTCGGTCGAGCCCAAACTGTTTGGCATCGGCTCGGAGAGCTATGTCGTCGGCTCGCACGAGTTCTATCTGGGGTACGCCCTGTCCCGGAAGAAGCTCCTCACGCTGGACGCCGGGCACTTCCATCCGACGGAGAGCATTGGCGACAAGATCTCGTCGGTGTTGTTGTTTCTCCCGGAGATCGCGCTGCACGTCAGCCGGGGCGTGCGCTGGGACAGCGACCATGTGGTAACGCTGACCGACGAACTGCAGTCCATTGCGCAGGAACTGGTGTGGGGCGGCTTTCTGGGCCGGGCGCGCATCGGCCTGGACTATTTCGACGCCACCATTAACCGCGTGGCGGCGTGGGTCATCGGCGCGCGCAATCTGCGCAAGGCGCTGTTGCTCGCGATGCTCACGCCGATCGAACGGATCCGCGCCGCCGAGTCGGCCGGCGATTACACCACGCGTCTGGCCTTGCTGGAGGAAGCCCGGACGCTTCCGGCCGGTGCGGTGTGGGATTACTTCTGCCGGCAGCAGGACGTGCCTCCGGGCGAGGCCTGGCTGGCGGAGGTCAAACGCTACGAGCGCGACGTGCAGGCGAAACGCTAAGACCGCGAATGATGGCAGGATGAAGGCCGTGAACTTTTTTCAGGACGGCAGCGCAGACGAACTTCGGAAGGCCCATTTTATGAAACACTCCGTTCTCACCTCACCCCGGCTCCCACTGTCCTGGCGGGCACTGGTCGGTGTTGCCATGCTTGGACTCATTGCTGCCATGCCCCTGCCGCAAGCGGTCGCCGCCGGCCTGACACCGACTTACCTCCGCTGCGAAAGCCTGGTCAACCCGGAGGGCATTGGGGAAACCGCACCGCGACTGAGCTGGATCGTCGAGTCCAACGAGCGTGGCCAGCGGCAGACGGCCTGGCAGATTCTCGTCGCGTCGAGTGGGTCCCTCCTGCAGCAGCATCGCGGCGATTTGTGGGACAGCGGCAAGGTGGTCGGCGACGACACCCTGGGGATCGTGTACGCCGGACCGACGCTCCGCTCACGCCAACAGTGCTTTTGGAAGGTGCGGGTCTGGGACAAACGCGGCCATGCCTCCGTGTGGAGCCCGCCCGCCCGGTGGTCCGTGGGACTGCTCGGACCGGGCGACTGGAAGGCCGAGTGGATCGGCTATGACAAACCGCGCCAGGCCGGGCTGCCCGAGGCGCCGCTGGACGGGGCGAAGTGGATTTGGTTCGCCGGCGACACGCCGGGCAGTGCGCCGCAGGGATACCGGTTGTTTGTCAGCACCCTGACGCTATCACCTGACGCGAAGATCACCAACGCCGTGCTGTTCGTCACCGCCGACGACGGCTGCAAATTCGTGATCAACACCGAACTGGTCGCGAGCAAGGACCCGGGCAATGAAAGCTGGAAGCAGCCGGTGAAAGTGGATGTCACGGCCAAGCTCAAACCCGGTGTCAACGACTTGCGCGTCGAAGCCTACAACGCCGTCGCCGGACCGGCGGGTCTGCTGGCGAAACTGGTGGTCCAAACCGCCGACGGCCAGACCATCACGCACGCCACGGACGGTTCGTGGAAATGCGCCGAGAGCTCGGGCGCCTACTGGCATAACCGCGCCCTCGACACGGCCAACTGGCCCGCGAGCCGGATCGTGGGCGCCTACGGTGACCAGCCTTGGGGACGGTTGACTTTCAGCGAACTGGTGCTGCCGCCGGTGCCGTTTCTGCGCACCACGTTCCGAGCGGAGAAGCCCGTGATCCGCGCTACGCTGTACGGCTCGGCCCTCGGCATCTTCGATCTCCACCTGAACGGCCGCCGGGTGAGCGACGACTATTTCAACCCCGGTTGGACCGATTATGCCCGCCGGGTCTATTTCCGCACGTATGACGTGACCAGGTTGATCCGCCCGGGCGAGAATGCCCTCGGCGCGGTCCTGTCCGACGGTTGGTTCAGCGGCTATGTCGGTTTTGGGCGTGCCCGCGATCATTACGGCAAAAACCCGCGGGTGCGGGCGCAGTTGGTGCTCGATTACGCCGACGGCGCCAGCGAGACCATTGGGACCGGTCCTACGTGGAAAGCGGCCACGGGGCCATTGCTCGAAGCCGATTTTCTGCAGGGGGAGAGTTACGACGCCCGCCGAGAATTGACCGGCTGGGATAAGACGGGATTCGACGATACCAGATGGGACCGCGTGGTGGTGGGGAGCGCGGAAGTTCACCCCGTCGTGCAGGCCCATCCGGGGCCGCCGGTGCGGGTCTTCGAAGAATTCCGCGCCCGAAAGACCACCGAACCGAAGCCGGGCGTCTATGTGTTGGACCTCGGACAAAACCTCGCCGGGGTTCCGCGACTGAAGATCGCCGGCAAACCGGGTCAGAAGATCGTGCTGCGTTTCGCGGAGCGTTTGAATCCCGACGGCACCATCTACACGACGAACCTGCGCAGCGCGCGGGCCACGGACACTTATATTTGCCGCGGTGGAGGAATGGAAGTCTGGTCGCCGCGGTTCACCTTCCACGGTTTCCAGTATGTCGAAATCACCGGTCTGACGCACGCACCGGCCGCGGACACCGTGGTGGGCCTGGCGCTCAGCAGCGACACGCCGGTGACCGGCCGGTTCAACTGCTCGGATCCGATGCTGAATCAGCTTCATCGCAACGGCTATTACACCCAGCGGGCAAATTTCATTGATTTGCCGACCGATTGCCCGCAGCGCGACGAGCGACTCGGCTGGACCGGCGATGCCCAAGTGTACATCCGCACCGCCACCCTGAATACGGATGTCCAGGCGTTCTTTACCAAATGGCTGGTGGATCTCGACGAGGATGGCCAGCGGGCGGACGGCCAGTTTCCAATGGTGGCGCCCGTGAAAGTGGCTGGCGACGACGGCGGGCCGGCATGGGCCGACGCCGGCGTGATCTGCCCGTGGACCATTTACGAGGTTTATGGCGACCGGCGTGTGCTCGAACAGCATTACGCCGCGATGACGCGCTTCATTGAGTTTTGCCGCGCTCGCAGCACGGCGGCGCTCCTCCCGCCGAAGGGATTTCACTGTTTTGGCGACTGGTTGAGCATCAATGCCGACACGCCCAAGGATGTCATTTTCACCGCCTACTTCGCCTACAGCACCAAGTTGACGGCCCGCGCCGCCGACGTGTTGGGCAAGACCGAGGACGCGGCGAAATACCGTGCGTTGTTCAACCAAATCAAGGCCGCGTTCAACCAGGCCTACGTCGGCGCCGACGGTCGCGTCAAAGGCGACACGCAGGCTGGTTACGTGCTGGCGCTGGCGTTCGATTTGGTGGACGGCGAGCAAACCGGGCAGGCGGCGAAATACCTCGTCGAGAACATCGAGAAACGCGGCTGGCATTTGTCCACCGGTTTCATCGGCACGAAGGACCTGATGCTGGCGCTGTCGAAGATCGGCCGCGAGGACGTGGCTTATCGCCTGTTGAACAATGACACGTTCCCGTCGTGGGGCTTTTCCATCCGGCACGGGGCGACAAGCGTTTGGGAGCGCTGGGATGGTTGGACGCCGGAAAAGGGTTTCCAGGATCCGGGCATGAATTCCTTCGCGCATTACTCGTTCGGCGCGGTCTATCAGTGGATGGTGGAAAACATCGGCGGCATTCGCGCGGCGGCGCCCGCCTATGAACACATTGTCGTTGCGCCGCAACTCGACGACAAGTTGACCTTCGCCGACGTGAGCTATCGGAGCATCCGCGGGCCGATTGAGAGTCACTGGAAGAAACAGGGCCACGGCCTGACCCTCAATGTCGCCATCCCGGCCAATACCGTGGCCACGGTGTCACTGCCGGCGAAGGACGCCATCTCGATTAGGGAAGGTGGCCAACCGCTGGCGCAAGCCCAGGGAGTGAGATTCCTGCGGATGGAGGGCGGCCGTGCGCTCCTGGCCGTGGAATCGGGAAACTATCGCTTCGCCGTAACCAGCATCCATTAGGTCCACATGAGACGCGCTTGCTGGAACCGGTCGCTGGCGGTGGTCACTCTGGTCGTCACCGCTGTGATTACGCAAGCATTGGCGGCGGGTGGTTTGTGGCCAACGGCCTTGCGCACCGAGTATGGGGTCAATCCGTTGGGGATTGACGAAGCCCGCCCGCGGCTTTCGTGGCAGGTGACCTCCGATCAGCGCGGCCAGCGGCAGACGGCGTACCGGTTGCTCGTTGCCAGCAGCCCGCAAAAGCTGGCGGCCGGGCAGGGGGACCGGTGGGATTCCGGCCGGGTCGCCAGCGACGAGACGGTCAACATCCCGTACGCCGGCGCGCCGCTGTCGTCGGATGCGGCGTGCTTCTGGAAGGTGCGGGTCTGGGACCGATCCGGCAAGGTGTCGCCGTGGAGCGCTCCGGCGGGTTGGACGATGGGCTTGCTGGCCGAAACGGACTGGCAGGCGCGGTGGATCGGAGGAGCGACGAACGCCGAAACGGTGATGCTACGCCGCGAGTTCACGGTGAAACCCAGATTGCGCCGCGCCATCGTGCATGTCTGCGGTCTGGGACAATACGAGTTGTCCATCAACGGCAAAAAAGTCGGCGACGACCTGCTCACGCCGGGATGGACCAAGTATGATCGAACCTGCCTCTACGACAGCTACGATGTGACGGTGCAATTGCGTGAGGGCGTGGATGCCGTCGGGCTGTTCCTGGGCAACGGCATGTTCAACGTCAAGACCGGCCGCTACACGAAATTCACGGGCACATTCGGAACGCCCCGGGCCATCGCGCAAATCCGTTTGGATTACGTGGGCGGGACGACCGAGATCATTGGCACGGACCCGCAATGGCGCGTGCACGCCGGGCCCATCACCTTCTCCAGCGTCTATGGCGGCGAGGACTACGACGCGCGGCTCGAACCGGTCGGGTGGAACCAACCGGGGTTTGACGAGGCAAAATGGGAGGCGGCCAACCTGGTCAACGGTCCCGGTGGGACGCTCAGGGGGTTTTCCGGCGCCGCGCCGCCCGTCCGGGGGTTGGACGTGCTGAAACCAGTCAGCGTGAAAGCGCTGCGGCCGGGCGTGGCGGTTTACGATCTTGGGCAGAACGCGCCAATCATGCCGCGGTTGAAAGTCCATGGCGCGGCGGGCGCCCGGGTGCGGATCATCCCGGCCGAATTGATCAACGCCGACGGCTCGGTGGATCGTGGTTCGGTTGGCGGTGGCGGGGCGTGGTGGCAATACACATTGGCGGGCCGCGGCGAGGAAGCGTATTTCCCGTTCTTCTTCTACCACGGCTGCCGTTATCTCCAGGTCGAGTTAGCGCCAGCGAGCGATGGCGCCGAATTACCGGTGGTCAAATCGCTCGAAGGCATCGTGGTCCATTCCGCCTCCGCGCCGGTCGGCAAATTCGAATGCTCAAACACCCTGTTCAACCGGATTCACACGCTCATCCGCTGGGCGCAGCGGGCCAACCTGGTGAGTGTCGTGACCGATTGCCCGCATCGCGAGCGGCTCGGTTGGCTGGAGCAGTACCATCTGAACGGACCGTCGTTGCGCTACGAATTCGACCTGGCGCAACTTTTCGCCAAGGGCATGAACGACATGGCGGATTCGCAATTGGCGAACGGCCTCGTGCCCGACATCGCCCCGGAATACGTGGTGTTTGACGGCGGTTTCCGCGATTCGCCGGAGTGGGGCAGCGCCTTCGTCATCGTGCCCTGGCAGCAATATGAGTGGACCGGCGACACGGAACTCCTGCGCCGGTATTACGATGCCATGAAAAGATACGTCGCCTATCTGGGCAGCAAAGCAAAGGAGAACATCGTTTCGCACGGCCTGGGCGACTGGTATGATCTCGGGCCCAACCCGCCCGGCGAAGCGCAATTGACGCCCAAGGCGCTCACGGCCACGGCGTTCTATTATTACGACACCTGGATTCTCGCTCAAACGGCGGCGTTGTTGGGCAAAACGGATGATGCGAAAACCTTCGGCAAACTCGCCGCCGAGATTCGCGCTGCCTTCAACCAGACGTTCTTCAAGTCCGACACGGGAAGTTACGCGACCGGTTCACAATGCGCCAACGCCATGCCTCTGGTCTTGGGCATGGCTGAACCGGCTCGCCGCGCCGCCGTGCTGGAGGCCATCGTGAAGGATGTGCAGCGCCGCGGAAATGCCCTCACCGCCGGCGATGTCGGCTACCGTTATCTCTTGCGCGCGCTGGCGGAGGGCGGCCGGTCGGATGCAATCCTCACCATGAACAACCAGTCGGACAAACCGGGCTATGGTTATCAGCTTCAGCATGGCGCCACGAGCCTGACGGAAGCCTGGGATGCCGGGCGCGGCTCGTCACAGAACCATTTCATGCTCGGTCACATCATCGAGTGGTTTTACCACGACCTTGCGGGCATCGGGACTGACGGGCCAGGGTACAAGCGCATTCTCATCAAGCCGGCGGTCTTCGCGGCCAGCCATGGCGCAGATCAGTCTTCCGTGAGTTGGGTCAGGGCGGCCTACGAAAGCGTTCACGGAAGGATCGTGGTTTCCTGGAAGCGCGACGGCGACCGATTTGAACTGGCGGTAACCATTCCCGCGAACACAATCGCGACGGTCCACCTTCCCGCGAAGGATGCGACCGGTGTCACGGAAAGCGGTCGAAGTCTGGCACGGACAACCGGCGTCACACTGCTGCGGCAGGAGGAAGGCCGCGCGGTGCTGTCGGTCGAATCGGGCTCCTACAAGTTCGTCTCGCCGGTGCAAAATTGACTCGCCGATGCACGCGGCAGGATTCAACCTTCGGCGGCCTGAATGACAGTCACCTTGTTCATCCCTTGTTTCGTGGATCTGTGCTATCCGCAGGTGGGCATCAGCATGGTGCGGATTCTGGAGAAGCTGGGCCACAAGGTGGTTTGTCCGGAGGCTCCGGCCTGCTGCGGCCAGCCCGCCTTCAACACCGGCTACTGGCACGAAAGCCGGGCCGTGGCCGTCAAGGTCCTGAAGCAATTGCAGGATGCCGAGGTTGTGGCGATCGCGTCCGGCTCCTGCGGCGCCATGATCAAGGTCTTCTATCCCGAATTATTTGCCGGGACGGAACATGAGGCCCTGGCACGTTCGCTGGCGCCGAGATGCTATGAGTTCTCGGATTTGCTCGTCAGCAAGCTCGGCGTGACCGATTTGGGCGCCCGCTTCCCGCACAAGGTGACCTTCCACGATGGTTGTCACAGCCTGCGGGAACTGCACATCCACGACGCCCCCCGGCGGCTGCTGGCAAAGGTCCGCGACCTCGAACTGGTGGAGATGCGTGAAACCGTCTGTTGCGGATTCGGTGGCACCTTTTCGGCGAAGTTCCCCGCGATTTCGACGGCGATGGGCGAGGTCAAAATCTCACTGGCCGAGCAAACCCAGGCGGAATACATCGTTTCCAACGATTCCAGTTGCCTGATGCACATCCAGGGATTGATGGACCGGCAGCACAAGCCGACCAAAACCATTCACCTGGCGGAAATCCTCGCGCCGTCATGAGCACCGCCGCCGTCCAATTCAAGAGCGACGCCGCCCGGCTCGCCGCCGATCTCCGGCACCGCGCGCTCATCCACACGGCGCTCAGCAAATACGAGGTCAAGCGCGACGAAATGAAGGCGCGTTTTCAGGACTGGCAGGGGGCGCGGACGCTGGCGGCGGCCAGGAAGCAGGAGGCCGTCAACCACCTGGACCAGTACCTCGAACAGTTCGTGCGCGGGCTCGAGGCGCGCGGCACGAAGGTCCACTGGGCTGGCAACGCGCAACGCGCCCGCGACATCATCGTGGACATTGTCAAGGCACGGAACGCCCGCCTGATCGTGAAATCGAAGGCGATGACCGCCGAGGAAATCCACCTCAACGAGGCGCTCGAACATGCCGGCTTCGAGGTCGTGGAGACGGACCTGGGCGAGTTCATCATCCAGCTTCGGGGGGAGGCGCCGTACCACATTGTTTTTCCCGCCATGCACCTGTTGCGCGGGGAGATTCGCCAGACCTTTGCGGAGAAGCTCCACGACGCGCCGAGCGACAACCCCGAGGAGCTGACCATGGTTGCGCGCCGCGTGCTGCGGCAGAAATACATGCAGGCCGACGTCGGCATCACTGGCGCCAATTTCGCCGTGGCGGAGACGGGCATGGTGTCGGTCACGGAGAACGAGGGCAATGCCCGGCTCACGGCGGCCCTGCCCAGGACCATGATCACGCTGCTGGGCATCGAAAAGGTGGTGCCGCGGCTGGCGGATCTGGCCTTGTTTCTGCCGATGCTGGCGACGGTGGGCGCCGGGCAGTTGATCAGCGGCTACAACACGATGTACGGCGGTCCGCGCCAGCCGGGCGAGGCGGACGGCCCGGAGGAGTTCCATGTCGTGCTGCTCGACAACAACCGCACGGCCTTGCTCGCCGATGCCGAGCAGCGGGAGGCGTTGCACTGCATTCGTTGCGGCGCGTGCCTGAATGTCTGTCCGATCTACCGCAACGTGGGCGGCCACACGTACAACACGACTTATCCCGGTCCGATCGGCGGGGTCATCACCCCGCACCTCCGCGGTTTGCAGGAGTGGAAGCATCTGAGCTACGCCTCCTCGTTGTGCGGCGCCTGTGCCGAGGCGTGCCCGGTGAAAATCGCTTTGCATCATCACCTGTTGCGAAACCGGCGCAACAGCGCCGCCGCCAGGCCGAGCTTCTGGCAAAAGCTCGCGTTCAAGGCCTTCGCGCCGGTGGCGAACCACCGCAGCCTTTGGAAGCTGGTTACCAAGGGCGGTCGCCTCGGCCAGCGGCTGCACCCGCTGATCAAGGCGACACCGCTCGACCCGGCGCGCGCATGGACCCGGACCCGCGATCTGCCACCCATTGCCCGTCAGAGCTTCAAGGAATGGTGGCAGACCCGATTATGAGCGATCCCGCCACCAGCGCGCCGGGTCAATCCGGCGGAGAGACGACGGCTGCCCGGCAGGCCATTTTCGCGCGCATTCGCGAAGCCTTGGCGGTCGCCCCGTCCGCAGGCCACGGCGTCGGCGCGCTGGCAACATCGGTTGTGGAGGTGTTGCCGGCCGTGGGGGCGACGTTTGCTGAACAGGTCGCGCTGTTTTCGAGGAATGCCCAGGACTTGCGGGCCGAATTCAAGCAGGTGGCCGGCTTTCCTGAACTCGTCCAGGAACTGCAACAGCTGGCCGGGGAGGCCGGCTGGCACCGGTTGGCCACCCACGCAGGGACCTTGACCGATGCCATCGCCCCGGCGCTGAGCCTGCCCGTGTTGCGCGTGGACGGAGGCGTGGACGCGGCGGAGTTGGAACGATGTGACGTGGGCCTCACCGAGTGCGATGCGCTGGTGGCGCAGACCGGCAGCGTTCTGGTGACGAGCCGCAGCGCCGGCGGCCGGGCGTTGTCGGTGCTGCCGCCGCATCACGTGGTGCTGGCGCGTGCGGACCAGTTGGTGGCGGGATTGCCCGACGCCTTTGCCCTGCTGGAGGCAAAATATGCGGCCGGCTATCCGAGCATGATTTCCTTCATCACCGGCCCAAGTCGGACGGGCGACATCGAACGCATCCTGGTGCTGGGGGCGCATGGACCGAAGCGGCTGACGGTCCTGATGGTGGGCGGGGAGAACTGATGGCGGGGCGGTGGTGCGGGCCGTGGATTTGCAGGGCGGATTTCCGATGGAGCTAAGTGACGGAGGGGGAGGTGGATTGGCGAAAGAGCTGGACACCCGCGGCGCACTCTTTTACGCTGGTGGGCATGAAACCATCCACCAAGCCCCTGTTGAGTGA
>JBEKGJ010000086.1:0-11111 GCA_050012855.1 Verrucomicrobiota bacterium
TCGGGCTCGGACAGGATCACCACACTGGCAACTTTTGGCATCGGCAACAAGTTTGCATGAAAAAACCGATATGTCTAGCCAATTGTGATACACTACACTAGGCGGCGGGGTGAGGAAGTTGCCCAAGGCGGGCGGCCGGAAACGGATGAAGAGGACTTTTGATATTCGAACAAGGCTGGGCTGGGCTTCGCCAAACAACTCGCTGAAGCCAAACGCTCCGGTCTCTCAAGCCATGTCCGGAAGTCTTCGGGTCGCGTTCGGCTTAGCTCGGGTCCGTTAGGCGTATCTATGCTCTACTTGCTTGCCATCATTTTCAGCTTGGTAGTTTGTGGCCAGAGCTTCGCTTCTGAAATCACGGCAGACAACATCACGCACCTCAAAAACGGACGATTACCGAACGCAGGAGCGGCGATTTTTCCCGCGATTCCGTTTTTTCAGCTTTTGGCCATCGGAGCGGCTTGGTTGCTTCAGACTTTCATCCCGCACTACGCCGTTTGGATACTCGTCGGTTTATTTCTGATTTTCTCGGCATTTTGGGCTTTCTCATTTACGAAGTTGAGAGCAGAGTTTAGCCGAATCCAGAAGCCATGACCGATACGCCTAACAAGTCGCCGGAGCCAACCGCCGTTGGCGCTGTCAGTTCCGCTATCGCGGTTCACGTCGCGAGTCGGCGGTGGCTCAGCTTTCTACGTTCGGCCGTTCATCATCATGCCGTGTGCATCGGGACGCACAGTGGTCGCGGCGCGATGGAAGCGTAGTGTTGGAGAGTAAGCAGCCGGCAGCAAACCAAGAACGCAAGTCGAGTGCGGAGGACCCTGATGAAGAAGAACTCCAGGTCAGATGGGGCTGGCGCCCAGGCGCAGAGCGGGGGATCAAACGCCTTCACCCTCATCGAACTCTTGGTGGTGATCGCGATCATTGTTATCCTGGCCAGTCTGCTTCTTCCCGCCCTGTCGCGGGCCAAGAGCGCCGCCGACTCCGCAGTCTGCAAAAGCAACCTGCGCCAGTGGGGAGTCGGGCTGAGGATGCATGTGGACGATTTTGGCGTGTACCCGCGGGCTCTTGGGGCCGCCGACCCCGCTGCACCCAGCCTCTGGTGGTTCAACCAACTCGCTCCTTACTTCGGCACGGCGCGTTTTGACTTGTGGACGGGAAACCCGCCGAGCCCCGCCACGGTGCCAAGGAGCATTCAAGCCTGTCCCGGCTATGCCCGCGTTTGGCATAGTTGGCGCGGGAGCTACGGTTACAACGATTGGGGCGCCTACAATTGGGCGATGGACCGGCCAGGACAGTTGGGACTGGGCGGAGAGGTCGTGCCCGCGTCCGATTCCAGCGTGGCTTGGCGACCGATCCGGGAGAATGAAATCGTCGCGCCCAGCGAGATGCTGGCGATCGGCGACGCGCTCGTCTGGCCAGCCGAGCTTTCTGGAAGGACCTCCACGCCAGGCAACCCCAGCGATCTGCCGTCGGCGCTTCTTAGCCCCTCGTATTCGATCGCCTGGATGGACCTGAGTGCCACCTGCATGACGGATGTGAACCGTGGACAAGTAGCCGCATTCGAGTCGTGCCGGGCCAAACTCAAACGGCGACATGGAGCCCGCTGGAACGTGGTGCTCTGCGACGGGCACGTCGAGAACCAGCGGGTCGGGGAGTTGTTTGACGTTCGACGGGAAGAAGTGACCAGGCGCTGGAACAGGGATCATCTCCCGCATCCGGAGTGGGTTCAGGGTTGGATTCGTTGAGGAGGTAATCCCGGCAGGGAAACTGGAACCCTCGGGTGAGCGAACAGAACTCGCTCGGATGCGTCAGTCTGTGCGTGATCCTCGCGATCCGGGTTGCGGCGTACGAGTGAAGCCTGGGACCGATGGCGGCCCAACAAAACGGATGCACCGAACCCCGCGATGACGCCTCAGTTTCATGATGGAGGCCAATGGCGCGGGGTCTGCGATCCTTGTCGTTCGGGCACAAGAAAGTGGCAAAGGTTACCGATGAATACATGTATCCGTATGGGAATGTGGGTCATAGGTTTTGGCATGGCGGCGGGCTCGGCCTCTGCCGGAGCCCTTTCCAATATCACCTGGAGGTCAAACCAAGGAACCTACATCAACGACACCGTTGTCAACGGGACCACCTCTCCGCTGGCGTTCACGGCAACGAATGACCTGGCACAACCCTTTTTGAACGCAAGCGATTCAACCATCACGCTCAGCTACGGAAACTACTACGCGATCACGTTCCGCAGCTTTGGGGCGCACATCGGCGCGGGAACGGTTTCGTTTGCGCTGGATGGCGTGGTCTATTCCCAGGAAGTTGTTTTCCCGGATCCCGCTTCTGCCAGCGGCGTGTTCGCCCGTTTCGCGCTGCCGGGTGGTGACACCGTAACGGTCTCGGCGACGGGTCTCTCGGCGGATCGGATTCGGGTCATTGCCGATGGGCCCGGATTGGCCGGGGATGGGACGCCGGATGCCTTTTACCAGTTCAGCTACTTTGTCACGCCCAGACTCGCGATCAATTCCGCTGCGCCGGGCCAGGCGTCGATCTCCTGGACGCCCCCCTCTCCGGGCTTTGTGTTGCAGGAGAGCTTGAGTTTGTCTCCCGCCTCGTGGACGAATTCCCTCAGTGGCGCGACGAACCCCATCATCTTGCCTGCCACCTTGCCCAAGCAGTTTTATCGGCTGTGCAAACCGTAAAAGGAGATTGGGCGTGCCGAACCCACCAAGGCATTGCCTTGAGCGAGTCGGCGAGCCTCGATGCCATGCGTGGTTGAACGAGCCCGGTGGGAGTGCTTAGGTTTTCTTTGATTGCTTGGCGGGCCGGCCCGCCGGCGGCCCGCCGGCCGAACGCGCACCCTTCAATCCGGCCGCAGCGCTTCGTCCAGTCGCCGCCAGAGTTCTTCCGGATCTTCCAGTCCCACCGAGATGCGGAGCAAATACCGCGGCACGCCGCAGGTTTCCGCCCAATCCAGCTCGGTGTAATGCGCCAGCAGCGTGAACGGACACACCAGCGTGAAGACCGTTCCCAGGCTCGGTCCCTTGCACAAGGCCAGACGGTCGTAGATCTGTGGCGAACGGGTCTCGGCGTTGCGCGGCAGAAAAGTGATGAGCGAGCCCCAGCCGCCTTCCGGCCGGCGCACCGCCTCATAGACATCCGCGTTGGTCCACTTGGGAAACCAGACGGATTCCACCGCCGGATGCGCGCGCAACCGCTCGGCGAGCAGGAGACCGCTCGCGTTATGCCGCCGCATCCGCTCCGGAAATCCGCGCGCCTGCATGTCCAGCACCGTGGCGTCGTCGCCCCACAGCGTTTCTTCGTGCTGGCGGCGAACGATCGGCTTCAGTTCCGCATGAAACGGCGAGCGCGGATTGCAGATCACCGCGCCGCCCATCACGTCGC
The DNA here is from genome assembly GCA_050012855.1 of Verrucomicrobiota bacterium. Lineage (GTDB taxonomy): Bacteria > Verrucomicrobiota > Verrucomicrobiia > Limisphaerales > J093 > JAJXZJ01. Next base: position 3,394 of record JBEKGJ010000086.1, read on the forward strand.
CCGTCCCCACGATGAACTTGGTCAGGCTGGTCGCGATCAGGTCCGCGTGGCCGCTGAGGTCCACGTTGAACGGCGTGGCCACGACGTCGTCCGCCACCAGCGGCAGGCCGTGGGCCCGCAGGAGCGGCGTGAGGCGGCGCAAGTCGGCGGAACCGAGCAGGGGATTGCCGGGGATTTCCGCAAAACACCCCGCCAGCGGCTGCCGCGTCACCAAGGCGGCCAGTTCCGTCGCAATGCCCTCAAGATCGTGCAACAGGATGCCTCCGTGCCCCATTTTCTGCTGCAATTTCAGCGTGTCCACGTAGGGAAACCCGAGCTGCGCGGTGGGACGCCCCGGCCGGCGGGCCATCAGCGCGCGCAACGCCGCGTACTGCGCCGCCATGCCGGTCGGCGCCAGGAACACGTCGTCCTCGGCGCAATCGTAAAACCCCGCCAGTTGCCGGCGCAACGAACAGCGGACTTCGCCCGCCTCGGATGCCTCCCCGTGTCCCGCGAGGAACGCCTCCGCGCGCCGGGTCGAAACAATCAAACCCGCGTGCTGCCAGAAGGCCCGCAGCGACGCCATCCCCGCCGGCGGCGTCACCACCCCCGCCAGGCCGTCCTGCGTGACCACGACCGCCCCGGTGCTGCTGCGCCGGACGAACGCCGCCGCTTCCTCCGCCACCGCCCGCGAAGGGAAAGGCAGACAGGGCTGATCCCCGGCGAGCCGCCGCGCCACGGCCTGCACCAGGGGATGAATCACGAAGCGCGGATAGCCGCCCGCCAGGCGGTCGAGCACCTCGGGCGCCTTTTCCTCGTAGCCCACCACGTCCTGCCAACGCGGCAGCGCCATCGAAACCGCATGGACGGAATCCGGCATCGGCCGGCCAACGTCAGCCGCCCGCCACAACGGCTCATGAAGCAAATCAACCGAACTCATTTTGCGATTTTCGCACTTTTTCGCTCGGCGCGCCGCCAGTTTTTTTCACGGCGCCGGATTTCCTGCCGCAGCAGTTCCTCCGCGGACCAGCCCTTTTCCTGGCAAAACCGCGCCAGAGCGAACAACGCCGCCGCAACCTGCCGCTTCGTTGCCGCGCCGCCCCGGGGCTCGCCGTTGAGCGCGGGCCGCACTGCCTGCGGTTTTGCCAGTCCCGCCTTGGCCGCCTTCTTGACCAGCTTCTGCGCCCGCAGCAACGCGGGCAGATGGCGCGGGATGCCGTCGAGCGCCGAGTCCCGCTGGTGCCGGGTGCCGTGTTTTTCCGCCCGCTTCAACCGGTCCCATTGCTCCCAGACGGCGGCCACCGTCCGCGCCCGGGCGTCGCCGAACACGTGCGGATGCCGGTGGATGAGCTTGTCGGCGATGCGGCGCGCCACGCGCTCGAAGTCGAACGCGCCCCGCTCGCGCGCCAGTTGGCAGTGGAACACCACCTGGAGCAGCAGGTCGCCCAGCTCCTCCTCCAGCTCGGTGTCGTCGCCCGCCTCGATGGCGTCAATCATTTCATACACTTCCTCGACCGCGTGGAAGCGGATCGAGGCGTGCGTCTGCTGGCGGTCCCACGGGCACCCCTTGGGCGCCCGCAGACGGGCCATGATTCGGAGCAGGTCGCTGATGGCGGGCGCCTTCTTCATCGGTTTACAGAATAACGAGGTTGTCGCGGTGGATCAGCTCGGTCGGCGGCAGCCGCCGCTGCCGGATGGCGTCGGCGCGGAAGGCGACAATGCCGCGCGCGAACTCCACGCCTTCCTGATCGCAGATGCGCACAACGTCGCCGCCGACAAAATCGCCCTCGCAGTGCTTGATGCCGACCGGCAGCAGGCTCTTGTTCTTTTCGCGCAGGGCGCCTTTGGCGCCGTCGTCCACGAACAACGTGCCTTTGGGATGGTGGAAAAACGCGATCCAACGCTTGCGGCCCTTGAGCTTGTTCGCCCGCGGCACGAACAACGTGCCCTCCTCCTCGCCGTTGGCCACGCGCGCCAGCACGCCCGGCTTGCGCCCGGACGCGATCACCACCGGGATGCCCGCCCGCACCGCGATCCGCGCCGCCTCGATTTTGGTCGCCATGCCGCCGACGGCCGTGGCGCTATTGGTGCCGCCCGCCGCCTGCTCGATCACTTCGTCAATCCGCTCCACCGTCGGGATCAGCCGCGCCTGCGGCGTCCCGTGCCCAGCAATCAGGCCGTCCACCGACGTGAGAATGACCAGCAGGTCCGCCGGCAAAAGGCAGGCGACCAGCGCGGAGAGCCGGTCGTTGTCGCCGAAGCGCAGCTCGGTGACGGAGACCGCGTCGTTCTCGTTGATGATCGGCACGACCCCGCGCCGCAGGAGCGTGACCAGCGTGTTGCGCGCGTTGAGATGCCGGTCGTGGTGTTCGAGATCGTCGTGGGTCAGCAGCACCTGCGCGGCCGTGAGCCCGCTGGGCGCGAACAACCGTTCGTAGGTCGCCATCAGGCGCGACTGCCCGACCGCGGCACAGGCCTGCAATTCGTCGAGGCTCGTGGGCCGCTTCTCGAACCCGAGCACGCCCATCCCCGCGCCCACCGCGCCCGAGGACACCAGCACGATTTCCATGCCGGCCTGCCGGCGCGCCGCCACCTGGGCCACCAACTGCTCCATCTGGGCCAGGTCCGGCTGCTTCCGGCTGTCCGTCAGAATCCCGGTGCCCAGCTTGACGACCAGCCGACGGGCTTCCTTCAAAAACTCACGACGCATAGGGCGTTAGGTTACAACGCGAGCGGCCCGTGTCGAGGGGCGAAAGCGGCTCCTGCCGCACCGCGTGAACGCGGAACTCCAAACCGATGTCGCGGCCTGGAGAGCGCTCGGAGTTCCGCTCTATATCAGACGTTAGAGCATCCGGTCGTTCTCCTTTGGGACGGCTGTGAGTTCGGAGTTCTGGCTTTAGCCGGTTCCGCCAGCCGCGTGAACACGGAACCCTAAACTGTGGCACCGCCCTTTCGCGATCAGATGCCGCGGGTCCCCGCTGCCACCTGCCCGGCGAGTTCCTCGGCCGGATACGTCCAGATTTCCGCCAGCGTCGGGTGGTAATGCGGCGTCGCCGCCAGCGCCGCCACGGTCAGCCGCGCCTGCATTGCCACCACGATCTCGTGGATCAGTTCGCCGCCCAGCGGACCCACGCACGCGCCGCCTAGAATTTCCCCGGTGACCGGATCGGCCAACAGCTTCACGAAGCCGTCGAGCGCCTCCATGATCAGCGACTTGCCATGGTCGTTGAACGGATAGCTCGCAGCCAGGAACCGCACCCCGCGCTCCCGCGCCACCTTCTCCGTCAATCCCACCACGCCCACCTGCGGCTCGGAGAACACCACCGCCGTCAGCAGCCGGTAATCCATCTGCCGCGGCGCGTCCGGATGGAGCACGTTGTGCACCGCCGTTTCGCCCTGCTGAATCGCGATATGCACGATCTCGTAGGGACCGGTGCAATCGCCGGCCGCGAAGATGTGCGACGCGCTCGTCCGCTGCGCGGCGTCGGTGATGATGCGCCCCCGCTCGGTCCGCACGCCCGCGCGGTCGAGCGCCAGCCCCGCCGTGTTCGGCGAACGGCCCAGCGCCAGCAAAATGTCCTCGGCCTCGACGCGCATCCGCCGGCCGGCGTGTTCGAACTCGACGAATTTGCCGCCCGCGTTCCGGCCGGCATCGAGGAGGCGGGTGCCGGTGAACACGCGCAATCCCTCGCGCCGCAACGCCCCTTCCACCACGCGGGCCGCGTCCTCGTCGGAATCGCGCAGGATGTGCGCGCTGCGCTGGACCAGCGTCACCTCCGTGCCGAAGCGCGCCAGGAATTGCGCCAACTCGACCGCCACCGGTCCGCCGCCGAGGACGATCAATGACCGCGGCGGTCGCGGCAGTTGGAGGGCGTCGTCGCTGGTAAGGTAACCGACGGCGGCCAGCGACGGCAGCGGCGGCTCGGCCACGACGGACCCGGTGGCCACGACGAAATGTTTCGCCGTGAGCCGCCCGCCCTGCGCCAGTTCGAGCGTGTGCGGACCGGCGAACCGCGCCTGGTCGCGGATGAAGGTGAAGCGGCCGTCATTCAGTTGCTTCACCCGGAAGTCGGCAAAGTCCGCGATGAGCCGGTTCTTGCGCGCGAGCACGGCCTCCCAGTCGAAGCCCACCGTGCCGGGGCGCAATCCCCAAGTGCCGGCGTGGCGCGCCAGGTGCAGCACCTCGGCCGCGTAGAGCAGCGCCTTGGTCGGCATGCAGCCGCGAAGGATGCACAGCCCGCCCACCTGCGGTCCGCCCTCCACCACCGCCGTTTTCAGACCGGCGGCCGCCGCCGTCCGCGCCGCCGCGTAACCGCCGCTGCCGCCGCCGATGACCACCAGGTCGAACTCGCATTGTGTCACGCTCATGCTTGCTCAAATTGAAGGCGAATCGCCGCAACGCAAGGCCAAACCGCGCCCCGCGCTCTACGACCCACCTTTCGTCATTCGCAGTCCATCGTTCGCACCTCGTAACTCGTCACGCGTCCCCGCGAGCCGCTCATCCAGTTGATGGGTGATGGTTGAGAATTGAGCGTCTGGAGAAGGGGCGCGGAAAACCTCGTACCCCGACCTCACGAACTCTCTCCAATTCGACACTCGCACCTCGAACCTCGCAATTCCCTGCTGGAGCCTCCCCGCGAGCCGCCCTTGAGTTCGCCCCTCGTCATTCGCCCCCGTCATCCGCCCTCATCCTTGAAACCTGAAACTTGAAACTTGAAACTCCTCCGAACTTCGCACTTCGTCTTGCCGCCGCGCCACGGCCGACCGATGCTCCGCGCATGGAACTCGATCTTGAAGGCGCGCTCGCCCACCGGGCCTATCCCATCCTCGCCAGCCTCGTCACGCCCAGGCCGATCGCGCTGATCACCACCCTCGGTCCCGACGGCGTCGTCAACGCCGCGCCGTTCAGCTTCTTCAACGTCCTCGGCGCGAACCCGCCGATCCTCGCCGTGGCGCCCGGCGACCGCGACGACGGCACGCCCAAGGACACCGCGCGCAACATCCGGTTGAGCCACGAGTTCGTCGTGAACCTGGTGGACGAGCCGTTGGCGGAGGCGATGAACCGGTGCGCCGCCTCGCTGCCCTACGGCCAGAGCGAACTCGCCTCCGCGGGCCTGACCGCCGCCGCCTCGACGGTCGTGCGTCCGCCGCGGATTGCCGAGGCGCCGGTGAGCCTGGAATGCGTCGAGTGGGGCACGCTGCAAATCGGCGGCAATCGGGTGATCATCGGCCTGGTCAAGCGCGTCCATCTGCGCGATGAACTGTTCGACGCGGAAAAGCAGCGCGTCCGCGGCGACCGGTTGTTCCTGATCGGCCGGATGGCCTCGCCGCACTGGTACTGCCGCACCTGCGACCGCTTCGAGCTAATCCGGCCGGAGTGAAGTGGGAAGGTGTTTTCCGCGGCGGCGATGCGGCACAAAGGCGCATTTACTATCCCCCCTCCGACAAAATCGACCTTCTCAGGCCGACCGCTTAATTTGCTGCTTGAGGCTGGACCGGAAATCCATTCAAAGAACCATGGTCGGTAAGCACCGCTTGACGTGCGACGTCAAGTGTAAAACACATCTTAAGCCACTAAGGATCAATCAGGATTGCGAAATCCTGAAACCAACTCGAGACCAATAGAAAATCCCCATTTCTATTGGTTGGTTCTGTAGTAGGGACTAGAGCCACAACGACGTAAATGTCCGGAGGCAGCCCTACTGCCATGCTATCTAGGAAACAATAATACTGCTTGTACTTAACTCCATCCACTGTAACATCCTTTAAGGTATACCGGAATTGGCCATATAAGACATTGTCGACCTTTTGGACCGCCATAAGTTCGCCCTGGAGCTCGCCTTCAAGAACAGAACTCGACATAAATAACGCGTTAAGCTCACTCGCAAGAAGCGCTCCAACGGCGTCACCTGGAAACGCCTTCTCCAGCGTAATGCGGCGGTGACTTTCGGTCATGTTGGTAACCCCATTTGTCACAGATATATCCAGGTCGAAAGTCTGCCAGCCCATGGTTTCCTTCAGGTCCGCAATCGCCAGCTTCTCAACCGCAATCAGGGGAAACAGGTTCGAAACAACGCTGCTTCCTCGCACCGATAAATGCCTATCCGGAGACCAGACTTTGAGGGGCGCAAGCGACAACGCATCCTCCCCCTCTGTCAGGATATCGTTGCTGAAAATCATCTTTGCCAAGTCACGGTATGGCATGGTCTTCAGCGTCCATGGAGTCAGATTCCTCGGCGCGTAAAAATGTGCTTCGGGGAAAAAGTCCGAACGCGGCGATACACGGCCTGTCTCAGATTTTCTGATGAGCAACTTTCGAACATCCAAGTAGTCCGAGTCTCCAAGCCGCCTGGAAACCGAACTCAACCTCTTTTGTAGCTCGTCGACTCTATTCTGAAGCCTGGCTGCCTCGGCTTTGTGAGCGGTGTCATTTATCCAGAGGGGGCCTGCAATAAGAGCCGCGATTACAGCAATCAACAACGCCACGCAATTAAGCGCCGTCGGAAGTTGGCTCTGGTGTTTCTTTGTGGGCATTTACGGAATCAAATGAGTTTCACACTTGGAACGAACCTGACGCAACGCACGTGTTTTATCGGAGACGCCAGACGCGAGGGCAACTCTGTGCCCGGAAATGGCAGAAGTGCGCCGTCATGACATCGCATGAAGTGACGTTATGCGTCTTGCTGTAACGGTCAAGAACGATTTGTTGGTTACGCCCATGCCGCCCTGGCCACCGGACAAGTGGACACCAGGCACGCCGCCCAGGCCGCCAGCACCCTGATGACGAACCTGCAGCAGATGGCGGAGGTCCCGAACGCGGTGCCATCGGGTGAGCGACTGCCGCTCGAAGGTGCTGTGGCGGAAACGATGTCCAAGTCGTACGAAACGATGTTGGCCGGCCCGAATGAAGGTTACAGCAACGTTTGGAACGTGGTCAGCAATTTCGATCCTGGCGGCCAGTCCACCGATTCCTTCAAGGACGCCCTGGCCTATGTGGCCCTGCGGTCCGAACTCAAGGGATGGCTGGAGGCTGAAGAGCAGCAACGGGCGGAAACGATCGCGGCGCTGTCCGCCAAGTGGTTGGATCCACAATTCGCCGCCACGGCCTCGGCCAGCCGCGAGGAAGTAAGCCGGGATCAGGTGGCGGAACTCATGCAGGTTCAGGCCGCCTACCACGACGTCTTCGCTTTCCGCTACCTGGATCGCCAAGGCCTGGAGGCGCTGCCCATGTTGATTCAACTCGACCGGATCACGGTGACCGGCATCGGGCCTGAGTTGGTGGTGCCCAGTCCGTGAGCGGGATCCGCGGCGGCACGGATGGTGCCGCGGGAAGAGGGGTTGGTTGGCAACGGAGGCCTCGTGGGTTGGGAGGTGGATTCGGTCGTCCCTGGCGGGACTTGCTGAATTTGCTTGGGCTGGTTTACCCAGCGCTCAAGCACTGGGCTATTATCGAAACTGCCTGGGACGAGCGGCTGCGGCCACGCCACCGGCGGCAACGGGGTTCTTGGTTGGGAGATGGATTCTATCGTCCTTGACGGGACTTCATGGGTTTGCTTGGCGCAGCGACCCAGCGGTCAAGCACTGGGCTGTTTTCGAAACTGGCTGGGACCATCGGCTGCGGCCACGCCACCGGCGTAAGCGGTAAAGCGGGGACCGTCTGGTGCGCGGCGAGCCGGCGTGGTAAACGCCGGGGTAATGAACACATCCAAGGCTCCTCGCCGCCGCCAACGCACCACGGC
>JBEKGJ010000087.1:0-10976 GCA_050012855.1 Verrucomicrobiota bacterium
CCTCGCAGCTCCCGCAGGCGGCCTGAATCTGCTTCAGCGTCCAGCCAACCCTCCATCCTATCACGCCCGTCCCGCCGGAACAGGAGGACCCTGCTTTACCGCTTACATTTGAATGGAGCGCGGCTCTCGGAGACCAGCCGCAGCATTTTCCGCCGGCGGCGGCTGACGCTTCGCGCACAGCCGCGGTCCGGGAAACGGCAAGCCGCGTCGGGACATTACCGGGCCAACCTCCACACCAACGCTCAAGCCGCAAACGAAACGCCGGCCGACGAAGACTCGCCGACCGGCGCAAAACCTGGCCCACGGAGCAGCGGGTTACTTCGTGGAGAATTTGTAATCCGTCGTCTGCCGGTAAGTCTGGCCCGGACGCAGGACGGCACTCGGGAACTTCGGCTGGTTGATGCTGTCGGGATAATGATCGCACTCGAGACAAAGCGCGGCGTGCTTCTGGTAGGTGATGCCACGCTTCCCGGTGAGCGTGCCGTCGAGGAAATTGCCGGTGTAGAACTGGACGCCGGGCTCGGTGGTCAGCACTTCCATCACGCGGCCGGACTTCGGCTCATAAAGTCGCGCGGCCAGGGCCAGCGTGCCGCCGCCGCCGTTGATGCAGTAGTTGTGATCGTAGCCGCTGGGGACGTTGGTCAGCTCACCGATGCGGTCGCGAATCGGATGGAGCCTCGTGAAATCCATGACCGTGCCCTTCACCGCGGCGAGTTCGCCGGTCGGGATGAGCGTGTCATCCACCGGGGTGTAGCGATCGGCATTCAGCAGCAGTTGGTGGTCCAGGATGTCGCCGCCGAGGGCAAGATTCCAATAACTGTGGTTGGTCAGATTCACCGGGGTGGCCTTGTCGGTCGTCGCGGTGTAGTCCAACCGGATCTCGTTTTCGTCGGTGAGCGTGTAAACGACGGTGGCCTTGAGCGTGCCCGGGTAGCCTTCCTCGCCGTCGCGGCTGGTGTAGGTGAATTTCACGGCCGCGCCGCTCTTGGGTTTAAGCACGGTCGCCTTCCAGACGACCTTGTCGAAGCCTCTGATGCCGCCATGCAGATGGTTCGGACCGTTGTTGGTCGCGAGCGAGTAGGCCCTGCCGTCGAGCATGAACTTGCCCTTGGCGATGCGGTTGGCGACGCGCCCAACGGTGGAGCCGAAGAACGGATGGCCCTTGAGATACTGGTCGAGGTTGTCGAAGCCGAGCACGACATCGCCGGCCCGCCCGTTGCGATCGGGCACGTCCAGTTCGGTGAGGATCGCGCCGTAGGTGATGACCTTGGCGGTGACGCCCCGGGCGTTGGTGAGCGTGAATTGGCGGATGACGGTGCCGTCCGGCAGCTTGCCGAACTCGGATTTATGCACGGATGCTTTCATGGTTGGAGTGGCGGAGGCAGCCGCGACGGACGAGGCCGCCGCGAGCAGTGCCGCCGTCGCCAGGATGCTGCAAACAGAGGATTTCATAAGGGTTCAGGGCAGGGAAATCGGAAGCGGACCCGGACGCCCGTTGGCTATTTCGTGGCGGAGCCGGAGGCCTCGGCGGCGGCGGCCCGCCCGTCCTTCCAGGCCAGCACCAGCATCAGCGCGCCAAAAACCAGCAGCACGACGCCCCAGATCAGGTCAATGTTGATCCCGAGCGATTTTTCGCAGTCGGCCGGGGAGGCCACCAGCCCGCAGAGCACGAGCAGCACGCCCACGAGCGAGAACATCAGGCCAATCGGCCAGCGAATATCGAGCATAAGTTCGTTCCTTTCTCACCAGAAAATGTAATTCAGAAGCGCGCAGCAGCCCAGGAGCACGATTCCCAGGAAACCCGGGCGGAGATACCACGCCTCGGCCTCGTCCTTGAGCCGCGGCGTCAGCGAATAGACCAGGCCCTTGAGTTCCTCGTCGGTTTTGGTCCGCGCGGTCAGCAGGGAAATGACCAGCGTCAGCACGAAACACACGCCGAAGGCGAAACTGGCCAGCCAGAAGTTTTGGGCCATTTCGCTGGGGAACGTCTGCACCACACCCAGATAGCCACCCTTGACGCCCGGCGCGTTGCCCGTCGCCAGCGTCAGCGCGTGGAAGAGGGCGGACGTGCCGGTGCCCCCCAGCAGACCCAGGAAGGCGCCGGTGCCGGTCGCGCGTTTCCAGAACATGCCCAGCAGGAAGGTGGCGAACAGGGGCGCGTTCACGAAGCCGAACACAAGTTGCACGATGTCCATCGCGTTCGAGTAATTGCTGGCGAAATATGCGCAGGCGATGCTCAGCAGGATGCCCACCACCGTGATGCACCGGCCCATCCACATGTAGTGCTCGTCACTCTTGTGCTTCGCGAGGTAGGCCTGGTAGAGGTCGTAGGTCCAGACGGTGTTAAACGCGGTGACATTGCCCGCCATGCCGGACATGAACGACGCCAGCAGGGCCGTCAACGCCAGGCCCAACATGCCGGTGGGACAGTATTTCTTCACCAGCGACGGGATCACACCGTCATAGTCATTGGTGGTGACGGCGTCCTGCACCCGGTCGCGCAACACCGCCTCGGGCATTGGGCTGGCGGCATTGTCTTTCAGAATGAGGGCCAGTTTGTCGTTGCTGAACTTGAGTTCCTTCCAGTCCTTGGCGAGTTTGGAGCCCAGCGCGCTGTTGATCTGGGTCAGGGCAGCCGCCACGTCCAGCTTTTTGGTGGAGGCTTCCTGGAGGGCGGGAAGGGCCTTCTGATAAAGCGCGTTTTCGACCCGCTTCGGCGGCAGCCGGTAACCATCTTTGCCCGTGAAGGCGAGCGAGGCGGCGATCATGCCCGGCAGGATGACGAGGGCGGGGAACAGCATTTTCGGCACCGCGGCGATCAGCGGCGTGCGCCGCGCGGCGCCCATGTTTTTCGCCGCCATCGCGCGCTGCACGACCAGGAAGTTCGTGCACCAGTAACCAAAGCTCAGCACGAAGCCGAGGCCAAAGACCATCGCGAACAGGTCCACGCCCATCGGATTGCCATTCGAGCCGGCCAGCAACGGATGCCATGCGCTCGACCAGGCGTCGGGCGCAAAGGTCTTGGTGCCCAGTCCGATTTTCGCCGGATCCTGCGCCACGCCGGCGAGTGTCGCCGTCATTTTGTCCCAGCCGCCAATATTTTTGAGGCCGAGATAAACCACCGGCGAGAAACCGAGGACGATCATGAAGAACTGGAGCACCTCCGTGTAAATGGCCGAAGTCAGGCCGCCTTTGAGCACGTAAAGCAGCACGACGGCGGAGCAGATCCACAGGCTCAGGTTGTAATCCCAACCGAGGAGCTGGTTGAGCAGCTTGGCCAGCAGGTTCAACGAGATGCCGGAGGCGAACACCGTCATCACGGCGAAGGTGAGCGCATTGAGGCAGCGCACCCGCTCGTCAAACCGCATCTTCAGATACTCCGGCACCGAGCGGGCCCTGGAACCGTAGTAAAACGGCATCATGAACACGGCCAGGAAGATCATGGCGGGAATGGCGCCCACCCAATAAAAGTGCGCGGTGGCGATGCCGTATTTGGCGCCGCTGGCGGCCATGCCCACCAGTTCGAGCGCGCCGAGGTTGGCGGAGAGGAACGCCAGCCCGGTAACCCACGCCGGGATGCTGCGGCCGGACGTGAGGAAGTCCGACGAAGTCTTCATGAAGCGCCGCAACGCAAAACCGATGCCGATCACGAACGCCGTGTAGGCGAGCAGAATGGCATAGTCCACCAGGCCCAGATGTATCTGTTGCATATCGGAGGCGGGCTTCCTTGTGCTTGGTCCGCCACTTTTTGTCAACTCTTACGCGCTCTTACGCGCTCGGTTTCCGCGCTCGGCAGGGCCGCAACGTCATGGGCGGAGAAAATGCTCCGCCGCCAGATCGGCCAGGCGCAGCCCCCGCGCGGTCAGGTGAAACCGCTCCGCCGTCCGCTGCGCCAGGCCCTCCCGCTCCAGGGCCGCCAGGTCGTCCGCCCATTCACGGCGGAGATCAAAGCCCGTCACGCGCTCGAACTCGGCGAACGGCCACCCGGCGTTCATCCGCAGCCCGAACGCCGCGATTTCACCGGCGCGCCCCAGCGGCGGCAGTTGCTCGGTGGATTCGATGGCCCGGCGGCCAGACTCGAGCTGCTCGCAATACAGCCGCGTGTTGGCCCAGTTCCTTGTCCGCACACCCCGCACATAACCGGTGGCGCTCGGGCCCAGTCCGTGGAACGAACCGCCGCGCCAGTAATTCACGTTGTGCCGGCAGGCCCGGTCGGGGATTTCCGCCGCGGCGGGCCCGCCGTGGCGGGCGAAGTTGGCGATCTCATATTGCTGGAGGCCGGCGGCGCCCGCGGCCGTCACGAGTTCCTCGAACATGTCGCACGTCAGGTCCTCGTCCACGTCGCAACGACCGGCGCGGAGCTGCTCGAACAAGGGTGTGTCCTCCTCGTAGATCACTTCGTAGCACGAGAGGTGTTCGCTGCCCAGCGCCAGGGCCTCGCGCAACGTCGCCCGCCAGATGGCCATCGTCTGCCCCGGGATCGCGAACATCAGGTCGAGGTTCACGTTGTCGAAACCGGCCTGGCGAAGAAGGTCGAAGGACCGGAAGACCTGGTCGCGGCTGTGGATGCGGCCAAGGCGATCCAGCAGCGGTTCGTCGAGCGACTGCACGCCCATCGAAATCCGGTTCACGCCAAAGGCGCGCAGCAGATTCGCCTTGTCGGAAGAAACGGTCGCCGGGTTGCATTCGACCGTCCACTCGCCGGCGCCGCCCAGGCCGAGACGGTCCAGCGCCTGCAGGAGCGTTTCCCACTGGCGCAGGTTGAGCAGGGAAGGCGTGCCGCCGCCGAAGTAAACGGTGCGGGGCCGCAGCTCCGCGGCGACCAGATCCAGCTCGCGCACCAGCGCGGCGACGTAGCGGTTGACCAGCTCGCCCTGGGCCGCCTCCGAGTAAAATGCGCAATACTCGCATTTGTGCGCGCAGAACGGCACATGGATGTAGAGATGGCGGACGGCGTCCGTTTGCGTCGCACTCACATCCCCAATCTAGCCGGGCGGCCCGTGGCCCGCCAGCCCGCTCCCGTCATGGTAGTGTCCTCATTTCAACTCTCGGTGCGGGCGATTGGAGTCTTATTTCGCCTGGAGTTCCGCCTTGCGGCGGCCATGACCGGCTGGAGCCGGGACTCCAAACTCCGTTCGATGGTCGAAATCAGGACACTGCCCGCATCACGGCTTTGCGTTCTCGCGGGGGATGATTTGCACCTCGAAGTCCTTTTTGAGCTGTTCGTAATAGGCGGGCATCCGTTTTTCGACCTCCTGGTTGACCAGCAGGGTCTGGATTTCCTTTTCCGCCTTGTCGAAGGGGATCTTCCCGGCAGGATTCCGCTCCGCCACCTTGATGATGTAAAACCCGAGCGGCGTGGTGACGATGTCACTGAGTTGCCCGGTCGGGAGGGAGAACAAAGCGGCCTTGAGTTCCGGCAGCACCACGTTGTTGCGCGTGGTTGAATACTCGCCGCCGCTCCGCGCCACGTCGGGATCCTCGGAGACCTCGCGGGCCACCTTGCCGAAATCCTCCCCGTCCTTGAGCCGGGCCAGGGCCTTCTCCATGCGAACCTTCTTCGCCGCCTCGGCTTCCGGCGGCAGGGGTTCGTGCGTCACCAGGTCCACCGTGTAGAGGAGAATGAGGCTGGCCCGGACGCTCTCCGGACGCTCGAGCCGGTCGAGGTTGGCTTTGGTGAGTTCCGCCAGCCGGTTGGTGCCGTCGGTGTAGAACTTCGTCTTCGTCTGGCGGTCTTTTTCCATCTTCTCCACCAGGTCTTGCACATCGCGGGTCGGGACATCCAGACCACGATCGTAAAAGGCCCGCACCGCTTCGGGCGCGACCGTGATCTTGTCGCGGAGTTCGCGGCCCACGACGGTTTCGGCCAGGCTCTGTTCGAAGGCGCGCTGTTCAAACACGTCCGGCTTGATGCCGGCGGCCAGCAATCGGCGCTCATACGAAGCCTGCGAACGTGCGTTCTTCTTGGTTTCAGCAATGAACTTGTCCGCGGTTTCCTTCGCCTTGCTGCGGTCCTCGACGGTCGCCTTTTGCAGCAGGACGCGCTGGAGAATCAGCCGGTCGAGCGCGCGGGCCTCAAAGTCCGCCCGTTGATTTTCGGGGAAAGGTTGACCCTGGCTGGCGAGCGTTGCCTTGAAGTTCGTCACCGCGTCTTCCACGTCGTTGTTGCGGACCTCGAAGCCTTTGCCGCGGGCCACGACCGGGTTGGGAAAAAGGTCGGTGTCGCTGAGCGGCCGGTTTGTGTCGTCCGCCCGGGCGGCGAAGAAGGCAGTCGCCAGCAGGGCCGCGGCGACCCCGCCGGCAGGAGAGATGGGTTTCATGGAATCGTTTACGAGAGCTTGACGACGCGCACGTTGCTGATGTCGGGATCGGCGCGCAGTTCCCCCAGCACCGCGGCCGGAGGTACGCTGTCGAGGTTCAGCACGGTCAGGGCCTGTCCGCCGGCGCGCTCGCGGTTGAGGCTCATGCTGGCGATGTTCACCTTGTGCCGCCCCAACAGCGAGCCGACGTGGCCCACCATGCCCGGCCGGTCCCGGTTGTTCAAAAGCACCAACACGCCCTCGGGGACAATCTCCACCGGCTGCCCGTTCAAGCGGACAATGCGGGGATGATGGCGCGAACTGAAGAAAGTGCCGCCGGCCGACACCCTCTGGTCGTCCGTGTGGGCCGCAACATGGAGCCATTCGCTGAAATCGGTTTCTTCGCTCGATTTGACCTCCTCGACCAGCAGGCCCAGCCCGGCGGCGAGCGAACGCACGTTCACCTGGTTCACCTCCGTGCCGCCCGCGGACCCGAGGAAGCCCTGCAACACGGCGCGGGTGACTGGATCGGTCGGCAACTCCCTGGCCCGGCCGCCATAAGTGATCACCAGCCGTTCGTTGCGGGTGGACCCAAGCTGCGCCACCAGCCGGCCGAGTTTGCCGGCGAGTGCCAGGTAGGGCTTCACCGCCTCGTAGGTCTTGGCGTCGAGATTCGGCAGGTTCACGGCGTTGCGCACCGCGCCGGTCAGCAGAAAATCCGTGATCGCCTCGGCCACCTCGATGCCCACGTTGTCCTGCGCCTCGCTGGTGCTGGCGCCCAAATGCGGAGTCATGATCACCTGGGGCAGGGCGCGCAACGGCGAGTCCTTGGCCAGCGGCTCGGCCTCGTAAACGTCCAGCGCGGCGCCGGTGACCTGCCCGCTTTGCAGGGCGGCCAGCAGGTCGGCTTCGTTCACGATGCCGCCCCGGGCGCAGTTGAGGATGCGCACGCCCTTCTTCATTTTCGCAAATGCCACGGCGTTTACCATGCCCCGCGTCTCGTCGCTCATCGGCATGTGGACCGTGAGAAAATCCACCTTCGGCCAGAGGTCGTCCAGCTTCTCCACCAGTTCCACTTGCAGCGCCTTGGCGCGCGAGAGGGTGAGGTAGGGATCGTAGGCCAGTACCCTCATGCCGAAGGCGATGGCCCGCCGGGCCACTTCACTGCCGATGCGGCCGAGGCCGAGGATGCCGAGGGCCTTGTTGTAAAGTTCCGTGCCGGAAAACGCCTTCCGGTTCCACTCGCCGGCCTTCATCGAGGCGTTCGCCTGCGGAATCTTCCGCGCCAGCGCCATCATCATCGAGAACGTCAGTTCGGCCGTGGAAATCGTGTTGCCACCGGGCGTGTTCATCACCACCACGCCCTGCTGGGTGGCCGCCTCCACATCCACGTTGTCCACGCCCACACCCGCCCGGCCCACGACACGCAGTTGCGGCGCGGCGGCGATGACCGCGCGCGTCACCTTGGTTTCGGACCGCACCACAAGCGCGGCGGCATCGGCCACGATCGGCAGCAGTTCGGCTTCGGACAGCCGCTTGTCGAGGACGACGACATCAAACTCGGCACGCTGCTGGAGCAGGGCCACGCCTTTGGGTGAAACGGGGTCGCAAACCACGATTTTCATAATGGTGAAAACACCGATGCGTGCATCGCGGCCGGACTCTAGGGAAAGGCGGGGGAGCGGTCAAACCCGGAGTCTCAGGGCGAAATCGCGGGCAGTGAAGAACCGGCGCATGCCGGGGTTGGCGATGACCACTGCAAACGCCGGTCGAAAACTGCGGCGGGGTCATGAGGCGTGACGGGGCGGTCGAAAACTGCGGCACCCGGCGTAAAACAGAAAGATGTACGCAAATATGAAGCAATGGGCAGAGATACGACGACGGGTGTTGGTGAAAGGGGTGAGTCGGCGCCAGACTCTCCGGGAGACGGGTCTGCACTGGCCGACGCTGGCGAAGATCCTGGCACACAGCGAATCACCGGGTTACCGGCAGGAGCGACCACTGGACGAATTGGGCTGCGTCCCCTTCTCCGAGACGGGGGCCGAACTGCTCTTCGATGTCGTGAGCCGGGCCTACGAGCGGACCAGTCTCATCGTGACCACCAACCTGCCATTCGAGCAGTGGATCGACGTAGGGAGCGAGCAGTTGACCGGGGCGCTGCAGGATCGTTTGATGGCAAAACTCAACGGCAACAGGTTGCGAGAAGGAAAAAGGCGAGCAGATCGGGAACTGCGTTTCCCGGTCTGATTCGCATTGAGTCCAAGCCGGTGGTATCAAAATGAGGTTGGCTGCGTGATACGGAAGAATTGGTTTGTACCACTCATCGGGATGGTATATGGTGTAGTTGCCCCGCTCACGTCCGACCAGTTCCTCAGGTCGGAGGTTTGTTGCAGGACACCTGTGCCAAACCACTGCAACGTCGCGTTCTGATTAGCCAGGCTCAAACTTACGAGCACCGGTGAAACGGTTGCTGCCGTCATGCTTAGGGCTGGCACCTGGGAGGCCGTGATCTGCATCGCCGTGGGGGCACCCTGCCACGCCACGTTCTCAGGAATGATGTAGAGCTGGTCACAGGTCACCTTCGCGCCGGCCACCAACAGGCTGGTCCCGCCGCTGCCCCAGTCCAGCGAGACGGTCACGCTCCACGGACAGCAAGTATATGTAATATCGCCCGACCACGAGCAGCCGCTGGCCACCGCCATGGCTGCGCCCTTCTGGCCGCTCGCCTGCGCCACCATTACCCCTTGGCGATACGCCTGCACGGTGTAGGTGCTCGCGCCTACGGGTGAGAAGTCCGCGCTGACCACATAATTGCTGGTGCCCGCTTTGGTCACCTGCAGCGCCCCCAGGACTCCGCTGGTTCCGTCACTGGCAGGCCCTACCACCTGCTGTTTCAAATACGCCCCCACCGGCAGCGCCCCCAATGGATCCGGATCCTGCCAGTGCATCTCCAACCCGGTCAGAGTGCCTGGCAAGGCGATGGACACTCCGTCCTGCCCACTGCTGCCTAAGTTGCTGATGCTCAATTGATTTCCCTGCACCGCCACCGTCGCGTTGCCCAGCGAAGTGTGCGACAGGCCACCATAAGGCAAGGTGACATTCTCACTGGTTATCGTAATCGGCGGCAACATCGCCCCCGTGATTTGGAACGCCGTTGGCTGGCTCGGCAACGAGACGCCTTCTGGTGTGATGTACAGGTGGTCACAGGTCACCTTCGCGCCGGCCACCGCCAGGCTGGTCCCGCCGCTACCCCAGTCCACCGAGACGTCTACAATCAAAGGACAGCAAGTCCATCCAATGTCGCCCGACCACGAGCAGCCGCTGGCCACCGCCAAGGCCGCGCCCGGCTGGCCGCTCGCCTGCGCCACCAATACCCCTTGCCGGTAAGCCTGCACGGTGTACGTGCTCACGCCCACCGGTGAAAAGTCCGCGCTGACCACATAATTGCTGGTGCCCGCCTTCGTCACGGCCACCATCCCCAGAACTCCGCTGGTTCCGTCACGGCCAGGCCCAACCACCTGTTGCTTCAAATACGCCCCCACCGGCAGCGTCCCCGACGGATCAGGGTTCTGCCAGTGCGCCTCCAACCCCGACAGGTTGCCCGGCAAGGCGATGGCCACCCCATCCTGCCCGCTGCTGCCCAGGTTGGAGACCACCAGTTGACTGCCCGAAACCGCCAGCGTCGCATTGCCCAACGAGCTGTTGGTCAAGCCTTGGTACACCAGGCTGGCATTCTCGCTGGTGATCGTCAGACCCGGCACCTGGGAAGCCGTGATCTGCATCGCCGTCGGCGCGCCCGACCACGATGCGTTCTCAGGAATGATGTAGAGCTGGTCACAGGTCACCTTCGCGCCGGCCACCGACAGGCTGGTCCCGCCGCTGCCCCAGTCCACCGAGACGGTCACGCTCCACGGACAGCAACTTACCTCCGAATCGTTTGACCACGAGAAGTTGGCGGCCACCGCCAAGGCCGATCCAGTCTGTCCCGTCGCCTGCGCCACCAATACCCCTTGGCGATACGCCTGCACAGTGTAGGTGCTCGCCCCCACCGCGGAGAAGTCCGCGCTGACCACATAATTGCCGGTGCCCGCTTTGGTCACGGCCACCGTTCCCAACACTCCGCTGCTTCCGGCACTGCCAGGACCCATCACCTGCTGTTGCACATACGCCCCCACCGGCAGCGTCCCGGATGGATCCGGGTCCTGCCAGTGCGCTTCCCAAGCCGACAGGTTGCCCGGCAGGGCGATGGACACTCCATCCTGCCCGCTGCTGCCCAGGTTGGAGACCACCAGTTGACTTCCCGAAACCGCCAGCGTGGCATTGCCCAACGAGCTGTTGGTCAAACCTTGGTACACCAGGCTGGCATTCTCGCTGGTGATCGTCAGACCCGGCACCTGGGAGGCCGTGATCTGCATCGCCGTCGGCGCGCCCGACCACGTCACGTTCTCCGGTATGATGTAGAGCTGGTCGCACATCACGCTCGCCCCTCCCAGCAACAGCGGCGTTCCACCATTGTCCCAGTCCACCGTCGGACCGAAATTCGGCCAAAGTTCCCAGTCAAAGGACCCACAAGCACTTTGTGCCTGCGCCAGGGATGTCCCTTTCTGGCCCGTGGCCTGCGCCGTCAATGCCCCTTTGAAGTAGGCCTGCACCGTGTACGTGCTCGCCCCGATCGGC
>JBEKGJ010000088.1:0-10299 GCA_050012855.1 Verrucomicrobiota bacterium
CGTTCGACTCATGTTGGTGCCTTTCTGCTCGGTGTCCACCATGATGAGTCAACGACCCCTTCCCCCCGCACCCCCTTTCCCTTCCTTGGTTACCTTTTACTTGAGGCAATTCGGGGATTTCGACCGGCGAATTTCGCGCTTGTCAACCACCGCCCGGCTGTTACGTTGTCCGCCCTTTGTATGAAGGCTGACATCCATCCGAAATACGTGGAAGCCGAAGTTCGTTGCGCGTGTGGCAACACATTCAAAACGCGCTCGACCCGCTCTGTCATCGTCGTGGGCATCTGCAACGCGTGCCATCCGTTTTACACCGGCCAGCAGAAATTTGTGGATACGGCCGGGCGCGTGGACAAGTTCCAGCAACGCATGGTCAAGACCCAGGCGGCCCAGGCGGCGCAGGCGGCCCACGCCCGCAAGAAGAAGAAGTAGCTTTGGCATGGCTCCCGCCCGCCCGGTGCTTGCGCCGGGCGGGCGGATGCTTTTTGCCGGCGTCATGGATCTGCGGCCCTACATCGAGCGGTTTGCCCAGCGTTTGGGCGAGGTCGAGACGGCGTTGAGCGACCCCAAGGTTTTTGGGAACGCGGTCAAAGCCCAGGAACTCGGCCGCGAATACGCCCGCCTCAAGGATCTCGTCGCCGACGGCCAGGCCTATGAAAAGGCCCTGACCGAGCTGGCCGCCAATGGCGCGCTGGCCGGCTCCGAAACCGACCCGGAGTTGCTCGAACTGACCCGCGAGGAAGTCGCGCGCCTGGAACCGGCGGTCGCCCGTCTCGAACAGCGCCTCCAGGCCGGCATCGTTCCGCCCGACCCCGCCGACTCGCGCAACACGATCATCGAACTCCGCGCCGGCGCCGGCGGATCGGAGTCGGCCCTGTTTGCGGCGGATCTCTACCGGATGCTGACCCGCTATGCCGAAACCCGGGGTTGGAAGGTGGAAACGATGGATTCCAGTCCCTCGGACCTGGGCGGCTTCAAGGAGGTCATTTTCAGCGTGATTGGCAACGATGTTTTCAAGCGGTTGAAATACGAGAGCGGCGTCCACCGCGTCCAGCGCGTGCCGGCCACCGAGGCCCAGGGACGCATCCACACCAGCACGGCGACGATCGCCGTCCTGCCCGAGGCAGAGGAAGTGGACATCGAAGTGAAAACGGAGGATCTCGACATCACCACTTGCCGCGCGTCCGGACCGGGCGGGCAGGGGGTGAACACGACGGATTCCGCCGTGCAAATCGTCCACAAGCCCAGCGGCCTCGTCGTCCGGTGCGCCGACGAACGTTCGCAGCAGAAGAACAAGGCCAAGGCGATGAAAGTCCTCCGTTCCCGGCTCCTCGATCGCAAGGTGGCCGAGGAGAATGCTAAATACGCCGCCCGGCGGCGCGCCCAGGTTGGCACCGGCGAGCGCAACGAGAAGATCCGGACGTACAACTTTCCGCAAAACCGCGTCACCGATCACCGCATCGAACTCAGCGTGTTCAACCTGCCGGCCGTGCTGGACGGCGACCTTGACTGTCTGATCGAGCCGCTGATGGCGGACGACTTGCGGCAGCGCCTGGCCGCACTGACGCTTTGAGCGCCCAGTTCGTTCTTCACCATGGACCCGATTCCCGCCCACATTGAAGGTCTCATTTTCGACTGCGACGGCACCCTGGCCGACAGCATGCCGCTGCACTGGCGCGCCTGGCGACTTGTGGCCGCGAGACACGGGTTCAATTTTCCCGAGGACCGGTTTTACGCGCTGGGCGGCGTGCCTTCGCGCGACATTGCCAGGGTGCTCAGCGCCGAGCAGGGGCTGGAGTTGGACCACCTGGCCATCGCCCGGGAGAAGGAAATGGCCTACCTGCCGCTGATCCAGCAGGTCGAGCCCATCAACGTCATCGTCGGGATCGTGCGGGACAACCACGGTCGCCGTCCCATGGCGGTCGCCTCCGGCGGGTCCCATCGCGTCATCGAGCAGGTCCTCGATCACCTGGGCATCCGTGCGCTGTTCAGCGCCGTGGTGACCAGCGAGGACGTCACGCGCCAAAAACCGGCGCCGGACATCTTCCTCGAGGCGGCCCGGCGCATCGGCGTCGTGCCGTCGCGTTGCCGGGCCTATGAGGACACCGACCTGGGACTGCAGGCCATCCGCGCCGCCGGCATCGAGGCCGTGGATGTGCGGCAGTTTGTCGGCGACGACGATTAACCTGCCTCGAGACGCGTGGGCGTTTCCGTGGCCGGCCCGCGGTTCCAGATATAACGCGACAGGATGACGCGCAGGGCCGCGGCCAGCGGGATGGCGAGGATCCCGCCGAGGAGGCCGCCGAGCAGGGTCGTTCCCACCATGAGCGCCACGATGATGGCCAGCGGATGCAGCCCGACGCGCCCGCCCATGATGCGCGGTGAAATGACCAGCCCTTCGAGCGCCTGCACTACACCAAACACGACCAGCACCAGCAACGGATGGAGCCAGTCGCCATATTGCACCAGGGCGATCACCAGGGCCGCGCCGCAGGTCAGGATGGAGCCGAGGAAAGGGATCATCGTCAGGGCCGTGCTGGCGACGCCCAACAGGAGGGCGTAGGGCAGGCCAACCAGCGTGAAACCGATCGTATAGAGCATGCCGTCGCAAATGGCCACCAGCACCTGTCCGCGGAAAAAGGCGATGAGGTAGTCGTTGATCGCCTGCAGGACGAAAACGAGTTCGTTTTTGAACGTCGAGTCCTGCACCGGCAGGTATTCGGTCCAGCGGTCGCGAATGCTGTGTTTCTCCAGGAGGAAATAAAAGGCGTACACCGGGACCAGGGCCAGGCCGGCCAGAATCCCGAACCAGGAGGCCACTCTGCCGACCTGTCCGAACAACCAGCCGCCGATCCGGGCAAAAAAGGCGGCCAGCCATCCGCCGGCGCTCTGCAGCGAATCACGGCTCAGTGCCTTGTCGAACAGCGAGTCCGGTTGGCGCGTGAGGAACGGCGGTGCATCGGTCATGGCAGGGTCCGCCGGCGTGTCGTTCGTGGCGGCCGCGTTGGGGTTCTGCAAGAACGGCAGTGGACCGAGGAAACGGCGCACGGGCGCCGGTGGATGGTTGATCCATTCCGTGACGCGTTGTTCGAGGCGCGCGGTGTAGGCGGGGACCTTGGCCGCAAGCTGCTCGGTTTCGGCGACCAGTTGGGGCATGATGCTGGCCGCCAGACCGGCGACGATCAGCAGCGCGGCCGCGAACACGGCAAGGATGGCTCGCGTGCGGGGCACACGCCGGCGTTCGAGGAAATCCACGACCGGGTCGAGCAGGTAGGCGATGACACCGGCGATGGCGAGCGGCCAGAGCACCGGTGAGAGCACATCCAGCACGCGGCCCAGGCCCCAGATGAGTCCGACTACGAGGGCTACGAGCACGGCCATGGCGAAACCGGTGACCGCCAGCCAGATCAGCCGCGCCTGTTTCAGCGAGGGGGCCGGGAAGGACATGGCGGGTCAGGCTTGGGCGAGCCGCTTTGACTTTTCGGTGCCGGCCCGCACTGCGTTGATCAACGCGCCCCGCACGCCGGCCTTCTCCAGCTCGTGCAGTCCCTCGATGGTCGTGCCGCCCGGGCTGGCGACGTTGTCCTTCAACGCGCCGGGATGCAGGCCGGTTTCCAGCACCATGCGCGCGGCGCCCAGGAGGGTCTGCGCCGCCAGCCGGGTGGCCAGGTCGCGGGGCAAACCCGCCGCCACGCCGCCGTCGCTCAGCGCCTCGATGATGAGAAAACCATAGGCCGGGCCGCAACCGCTCAGACCCGTCACCGCGTCGAGCAGCTTCTCCTTCACTTCGACGGCCACGCCCACCGACGAAAGCAGGCGCTGCGTCAGGGCCGCATCGTCGCGGGTTGCCGCCTTTCCCAAGGAAAAGGCGCTGGCGCCGGCGCCGACGAGCGCGGGGGTGTTGGGCATGACGCGGATGACCCGTGTCCCGGGCGGCAGCGCGGCTTCCAGCGTGGCGAGGGTGATTCCGGCGGCAACGGAAATGACCAGATGGGCGGGGGTGACCACCGGGCGCAGTTCGGCGAGCGCCGCGGGCACGGCGTCCGGTTTCACCGCGAGCCAGAGGGTTGTGGCGGAGCGGGCCACCTCGGCGTTGGTGGCCGCGAGGCGCGCCTTGGTGGTCTGGACGAACGACGCCGACGCCGACGCCGAAACATCGTTGGCCGTGAGTTGAGCGGGCTCCAGCAGCCCCGCGCGGAGGAAACCCTGCGCCAGCGCCGAGGCCATTTTGCCCGCGCCGATGAATCCGACGGAGATGGTAACCGACATGGCCGCCACCTTAACAGCGCCCCCGGGCGGGCGAAAGCCAAAAGGCGCCGCCGAGGCGGGGCGCGTCCTGATTCACCGTTCCCCGGAGCGCGGCTGTGTGCCCGGCACCAGCCGCAGCAACCTAAAAAACCCCCAGTGTCAGTCGTTTTCCAGCGCCCCACCTGGGCGAGGGCGCTGCGGCTGGTCTCCGACACAGCCGCGCTCCGTTCAAATCAAGTCAGTGCCCCGAGGCGGCCTGTCTTGCAGCGGCCGACCAGTTGCGTTATCCTCGGCTTATGAGGAACCGTTGGCTGATTCTTTTGAGCCTCGGCCTTGCCTGCCTGGGAGCGCCCGCCGGTGAAGACCCGACGCCGCTCCCGGCCGCCGCAGGCGCTCGCAAGGTGGTCATCCTGCCGATCCGCAGCGAAATTGCCCCACCGATGGTTTACATTGCGCGCCGGGTGGTCAAGCAGGCGATGGAACTTCACGCCGACCTGCTTGTGGTTGAGGTGGACACGAACGGCGGGCGCGGCGACTCGATGCTCGAGATCATCGAGTCACTCAACAAATTTCCGGGAACGACCGTGGCCTTCGTGGACACGAAGGCGTTTTCCGCCGGCGCGCTGATCTGCTTCGCCGCCCAGCAGATCTTCATGGTCCCGGGTTCAGTCATTGGCGCCGCGGCGCCGGTCACGATGTCGCCGACGGGCGGCGGAATTGAGGCGTTGCCGGACACCGTGGAGGTCAAATCGGCTTCCGCCATCAGCGCGTTGATGCGGGTGAACGCGGAGCGGAACGGCCACAACCCCGAGTTGGTCAACGCCATGGTGAAGAAGACCGCCGAATTAGTCATGGATGGCAAAGTGATCAACCACAAGGGGGACATCCTGACCTTGACGGACACGGAAGCCGCCGCGACCTACGGCACACCGCCCAAGCCGCTGCTGTCGGCGGGAACGGTTGCCAGCCTGGACAAACTACTCGGCAAACTCGGTTATGCCGACGCCGAACGCATCGAAATCCAGCCCACCGGCGCGGAGAGACTGGCCACGTGGATCAACGCCTTCAACTGGCTCTGGCTGATGATCGGCATTGGCGCCATCTACCTCGAATACAAGCTGGGGGGATTCGGCTTGCCCGCGATCATCGGACTGTGCGCCTTCGCGCTCTATTTTTTGGGCAGTTATGTCGCCGGCCTTTCCGGCCTCGAGTGGCCGGCGCTGTTCCTCCTCGGGTTGATCCTCGTGGCGCTGGAGTTGCTGGTCTTTCCCGGGACGGTCGCCCTGGGGCTGACGGGCGCGGTGTTGATGCTGGTGACGATCATCATGGCCATGGTGGACATGTACCCGGGCATGCCCGCGCTGCCCACGCTGCCGCAACTGGTCCTGCCGTTGCAAAATCTGGCCTATGCCGCGGTCGGTTCGATCCTGCTGATCGTGGTGCTGGGCCGGTTGCTGCCGCGGACGCCGTGGTATGGCGTGCTGGTCACCCAGGGCGCCAGCGGGGTGGTTTCAACTGCAGCGCAGGCCCGGGTGCAATCCGGGCGGGTGGGATGCGAAGGGGTGGCGCTTTCGATTCTCCGGCCCGGTGGCAAGGCGCAGTTCGGCGAAGACGTGCTCGATGTGGTGACACAAGGCGACCTGGTCCCCGCCGGCTGGAAAGTCCGCATCATCGGGTTTAGCGGCGGCGATGCGATCGTCGAAGCCGTGCCGTCCTGAGGTACCCGGTGCGGCGAACCGGAACCCGGCTCACGGCGCGCCGGGGCTGGGTCCTGAATTGGTTCGGGCGCACCGCGAGCGGACTTCGGCGCGTTGGGAGTTCCGCCTTCAGGCGGCGCGGTCCAGCTAAAGCCGGGACTCCAAACGCCGCTTGATGGTGGAAACAAAGACACTACCCGTGCCGGCCCTCGCTTGCCACCCGGGAGGGCGATCCCTAGGCTTGCCCCCGTGATCGGCACCCTTGTCAACGCAGCCGCGATTGTGGTGGGCGGCTCGGCCGGGCTCGTGACGCGGGGCGAATTGCCCGTTCGCCACCAGCAGCGACTCAAATTGGTGCTGGGCGTCTTCCTGGTTTTCGTGGGTTTGAGTCAGGTCTGGCGGGCAGCCAACGGCGGGGTGCGGCACGTGCTCCTGCTGTTCGCCGCGGTGTTTGGCGCCCTGGTGCTGGGGAGATTTCTGGGAGGGCGGCTGGGCGTGCAGCGCTTTCTCAACGGCTTCGGCCGTTTTGCCAAGGAGCGGATCGCCGCCGCGCCCGCCGCCGATTCGCCGCGGTTCAGCGTGGGATTCACCGTTTGTGCGACGCTGTTCTGCCTCGAACCGCTGGCCGTGCTGGGGGCCGTGCCGGACGGTTTGACCGGCGATTTCCGACCGTTGTTGCTCAAGGCGGTGATGGACGGGTTGACGGCGATGGCGCTGGCGCGGACGCTCGGATGGGGGGTGTTGGTTTCCGCGCTGCCGGTGGTGGCGCTCCAGGGCACGTTTTGGCTGGTCGCACGCGGGTTGGCCCCCTGGCTTGAACAAGGACAACTTGTGGATGCCATCAGTGCAGCCGATGGGCTGCTGGTGTTCAGCGTGGCGCTCGTCGTGCTGCAGTTGCGCCGGCTGCCGCTGGCCGATTACCTGCCCAGCCTGATTCTGGCGCCGGTGTTTGCCTGGTTGCTGCGCTGAAACCGGGTTGGAGTTGTCATTCCCCGGCGATTTGCCATGATGGGGTGCCGGCGCGCCGATGCGGCAAGCAGAGCGCCGGGAACATCTCTGCAATCATGAAGTCAACGAAACCACGATTTGGCGCGGCGGCCGTGGCCGGCGCGATCCTCGCAATCCTCATACCGGCGACCCTGGGCGACGAAGGCATGTGGCTGTTCAACCAGCCGCCCCGGCAGATTCTGCACGAGCGCTATGGGTTCGACATTACCGGCGAGTGGCTCGACCACCTCCAGCAATCCTCGGTCCGTTTCAACAGCGGCGGCTCGGGCTCGTTCGTCAGCGCCGACGGGCTGGTGATCTCGAACCATCACGTCGGCGCGGACGCGTTGCAGAAGGTGGGCAGCGCCGAGAAGAACTACCTGCGCGACGGCTTCTACGCCCGCACGCCGGCCGAGGAGATCAAATGCGTGGACCTCGAGTTGAACGTGCTCCAGTCCATCGAGGATGTTACCGCCCGGGTGAATGCGGCCGTGCCCGGCGACGCGAGCGCCGACGACGCCGCGAAGGCGCGGCGCAAAATCATGGCCGAGATCGAAAAGGAGTCGCAGGACAAAACCGGCTTGCGCAGCGACGTGGTGACCCTCTACCAGGGCGGCCAGTATCAACTCTACCGGTTCAAGCGTTACACGGACGTGCGGCTGGTGTTCGCGCCCGAGCAGCAGATCGCCTTCTACGGCGGCGACCCGGACAATTTCGAGTATCCCCGCTACGACCTGGATATTTGCCTGTTCCGTGTTTACGAGAACGGCCAGCCGCTCAAGCCCCGGCATTACCTCCGGTGGTCGAAGCACGGCGCGGCGGCGGGGGAACTTACTTTCGTGTCCGGTCATCCGGGACGCACCGAGCGGTCGCGCACGATGGCGGAACTGGACCATCTGCGAGACCAAGTTTTTCCTTACATGTTGGAACGGCTCAAGCGCAACGAAGTGCTCCTGGCGACGTGGAGCGCGCGGAGCGAAGAAAACGGCCGGCGGGCCAGGGACGATCTGTTCGGCGTTCAGAACAGCCGCAAGGCGCGCGATGGCGGCCTGGCGGCGCTGCTCGATCCCGCTTTGATGGGCGGCAAAGCGGAGGCCGAGAGGGCACTCCGCGCGTCGTTCGCCGCCAAGCCCGAGTTTGCCGATGCCCTCGCCGCTTATGGCAAGATCGCCGCCGCCCAGCAGGAGATCGGCCGTTTGACGTTGCGCTACCGTCTGCTGGAAGGCGCGCACGGCTTTGACTCCACGGTGTTCGGGATCGCGCGGACGCTGCTGCGGGCCGGTGACGAACGCCCGAAACCGAACGGCGAGCGGCTGCCGGAATTCCGGGACTCGAGCCGGGAGTCGCTCGAGCTGGCGCTTTTCTCCAGCGAACCGATCTACCCGGACTACGAGCAACTCCGGTTGGCAAATGCGCTGACCTTCCTGGCCGGGAAGCTGGGTCACGGCGATCCGACGGTGCAAGCCGTGCTGGCCGGCAAGGCGCCCGGCGCCCGCGCCCACGAGCTGGTGAGCGGCACGCGGTTGCGGGACATCGCGTTGCGCCGGCAGCTTTACGAGGGCGGCGCGGCGGCGGTGAAATCGGCGAACGACCCGGTGATCGAACTGGCCCGGGCGGTGGACGCGGAGGCGCGGGAACTGCGCAAGACGATTGAGGCCCAGGAGGAGATCATGCAGCAGGCGCACGCCGCCATCGCGCGGGCCCGGTTCGCGCTCCAGGGTACCAGTGTTTATCCGGACGCGACCTTCACGCTGCGGCTGGCATTCGGGGTGGTGAAGGGATACGAGGAAAACGGCCGGGCGGTCCCGGCGTTGACCACGCTGGCCGGTCTCTATCAGCGGGCCGCCGAGATGAAGAACCAGCCGCCCTTCGACCTGCCCGGGCGGTGGGTGAAGCGCAAGTCCGCGCTGAACCTCGCCACGCCCATGAACTTCGTGGGAACGCACGACATCATCGGCGGCAACTCGGGCAGCCCGGTGGTGAACCGCGCCGGCGAATTTGTCGGCATCATTTTCGACGGCAACATTCAATCCTTGGCGTTGGATTTTGCCTTCGAGGAGGTGCAGGCGCGGAGTCTGAGCGTGCACAGCAGCGCGATTCTCGAGGCGTTGCGCAAGGTCTATGGCGTCAACGTGCTGGCCGAGGAACTCGCCAGCGGCCACCGGCCGGCGCGCGGCCGCCGGTAGGGTCCGCATGGGGTGGGTCGTGGACCGCCGGCCCGCGACAATTCCCGGCCGCCCAGCGGTCGGCCCGCCACCAACTCGAACTGGCCCGGCAAATCGGGACACGGCGCGCAGTCCGCAGAGTTGACAGCCCTGGCGGCGCGCCGGAGATTGTCTGCCATGAGCGACATCATTTATCCGCGCAGCCCCAGGGAAGCGATGGCCGGTTGGAGCTACCTGCCGCGTTACGTGGACAAGATCCGCCTGCACCTCGCCGGCAAGCTTCACCCGGATTACCAGGATAATTTTGGGAAGGGTTTCGATGGCAAGTGGCTGACGGCGGCCGGCGTCACGCACGAGCAGATGATCGAAGTGGTGAGAAATTCCATCACCGATGGACAGGTATGCGACTGGGTGGGGGGTCACGTGAAGCGCACTGATGACGAAAAAGCCGCCCATCGTGACGCCGTCCTCAACTATCCCCGACCCGACGATGCGGCAATGCAGGCGCGCCTGCAAATGCGCAAGGAACAGTCCGGGTTCGCCGCCCGCGACGACATCCGGAGTTTCGTGGATTACCTTGACGCGGACGAGAAGCGGATTTAGCCGCGGTCAGGAAGGGTTGCGACCGCTGGCAACCTCGCCGTCGAAGCCCTGTTGTCGCAACGCCTCGAAGAGCACGGCCGCGACGCAGTTGGAGAGATTCAGCGACCGCGCGGCGGGATTGAACATCGGCAGGCGCAGCCAGCGCTCCCGGTTTTCCGCGAGCAGTCCCGGCGGCAAACCGGCGGTTTCCCGCCCAAAAACCAGGTAATCGTCCGGCCCAAATGCCACCTCCGCGTAATGCCTCGGACCGTCGGACTCGATGAACCACAGGCGCGCCTCCGGTGGTTGCGCGGCGCGAAAGGCCGCCCAGTCGCGCCAGCGATGCCACTCGACGTGCTGCCAGTAGTCCATGCCGGCGCGCCGGAGCGTCGCATCGTCGAGCTTGAAGCCAAACGGCTCCACCAGGTGCAGCCGCGTGCGTGTCGCCGCGCACAGCCGGGCCACGTTGCCCGTGTTGGGCGGGATTTCCGGTTCGACCAGGACGACGTTCATGGCGCGGAATCCACGACTGCTCAATCCGCCGTTGCCGGGTGGACCGCGCGCTTCGCCGCCGTTGCCTGGCGGCGCCGGTCATAGAAAACACGCCACAGCACCAACCCGTG
>JBEKGJ010000089.1:0-9705 GCA_050012855.1 Verrucomicrobiota bacterium
GGGTCTTCGTCAGCCTTCGCTACGCTCAGGCTTCCTCAGACCCTCGACCAAGCGACCAAGGTCAGAGACACCACCCCATTCTCCTTTTGAACTCCCGCCATTCTCCTTTTGTTCCCGCCCCGACACCGGCAAATCCCCGGGTAAAATCCCCGGCAAACGAAAACGTTCTGGGAGAGTCGAACCCCCTCGACTCACCCAGGCTGGGAAGTGCGGATCAATCAGGTTTCCGAAATCGCTGCGCAGCCCCCCATCCAGGCGTCATCTTCTTCAACGTGGAAAATCCCCCGCCGGCTCAAGCGTTGCGCGAATTGCGATCAATCCAGCGTGTAGATTGGCACGGCACCGGGCCGCCAGAACCTTGTTCGTGCCCCGGCGGGCTTCCTTCGAACCACCGCGTTGCCGCCGCATCGAACCATGCCTTGAACATGGCAGCCCCGACGACGGAAGGCGCCAAGATCGCCGCCGCGGTCACGCAGGCCGGCCGGACCGGGCTGGATCGCCGCGGCTAATTGGCACCCGCCAGTTCCAAGACCTCCCTGGTTTCGGGCGGTTCCTCCTCCGGCGCAATTTCGAGCGATTCCATCGGGTGCGCCACCGGCACCGGCTCGCCCGCGGCCCCGGCCGCGAGGGCACCGGTCTTGTGGAACTTGACGCTGACGATCTTGCTGATCCCGTGCTCCTGCATCGTGATGCCGTAGAGCACGTCCGCCATGGCGATCGTGCGCTTGTTGTGGGTGATGACGATGAACTGCGAATGTTCCAGAAACCGCTGCAGGATGCGCGTGAAGCGGTTGATGTTCGACTCGTCGAGCGGCGCATCCAGCTCATCGAGCAGGCAGAACGGACTGGGGCGCACCTGGTAGATTGCAAACAACAGCGCCACCGCCGTCATGGTCTGCTCCCCGCCAGACAGCAGCGAGATGCTCCGCAACTGCTTGCCCGGCGGCCGGGCGACGATCTCGATGCCGCTTTCAAGCACGTCACCTTCATCCACGAGGTGGAGGTCCGCGTTGCCACCGCCAAAGATCTCGACGAACATGGTCCGGAAGTTCTCCCGGATCCGGTTGAAGGTTTCGGTGAACATTTCCTTGGTCTGGGTGTTCACCCGGTTGATCACCTCGACCAACTGGCCCTTCGCCTGGAGCAGGTCCTCGTGCTGGGTGGTCAGAAACTGGTGCCGTTGCTCGGTTTCCTCATACTCCTCGATGGCGACCAGGTTCACCGGCCCCATCTCGTCAATCCGCTGTTGCAGCGCGGCGACCTGGGTCGCCACGGCGTCCCAGTCCGTCGAGACGCCCGCCTGCGCCATTTCCTCCGGCGAAAGCGTGACGACCTTGGCCGGACCTTCGTCGGCAAACGTGATGGTGATGCACTCGCTGCGGACGTCGTCGAGGTTCACCTGGTACTTCTGCTGGATGCGCTCGCGGAGGTTCTGCACCGCCATCTGCTTCTGCGCCACCTCGACTTCGAGCGCGCTGCGCTGCTCCTGCAGCCCGGCCAGACGGCGCCGCTCCTCGCGCAACCGCTCCTCGCGGCCAGCCAGCTCGGCCGACAGCGCGTCGCGCTGGCCAACGAATTCCGCGGTTTGCAGGCTTTGCTGCTCGCGGTCGTGATTCAACGACTCCATGCGGCCGCAGGACTCGGCGATCTCCGCCTCCGCCTGGGCCTGGCGTTGCGTCACGCCCGAGATGTCGCGACGGCGCTGCTCGACCAGTTGGGCCAGCTCGCGCAGGCGCTGTTCGAGCGGCTGGCATTGTTGCCGGAATGACGCGTACAATTGTTCCTCGGCGGCGAGGGCCACCTTCGCCTCGGTGAGGTCGGCGTTGGCCGCGTCGCGCTGCTGGCGTCCCGCCTCGATCCCGTTGCTCAATTCCGTCAGCCGCTGCTGCAACGCGGCCTCGCGGCTCTCGAACTCGCCCAGTTGGGCCGCCAGACCGCCGCGCTTCTCGGCGCCCTCGCGCTCCTGCGCCGCCAGGCTCTGGATCTCGAAAACGACCGTGTCGATCTTCTGGTGCAGAACGCGCCGGGCGTTCTGGAGGGCGTTGAACTCGCCCTGGCGGGTGGCAATCGCCACCTCCTGCGCCCGCAATTCGGTTTGGGCCTCTTGCAGTCCCGCCTGCAGCACGGTCTGCTCGCTCTGCAACGCGCCCCTGCGCCGGCTCGCCTCCGCCACCTGATCGGCCAGCGCCGCCAACTGACCCTCCAGATCCGCAATCTCGTTCTTCCGGCCGAGAATCGAGGACGGCGCCTTTCCGGAACCGTTCGCGGCGCCGCCGGTGAAGACGCCGTGCCGGCTGAGCAGTTCGCCGCCCTGGGTTACGAAATCAAAGACGCCGTGCGCCTCCCGCCAGGCAATCGTCGCAGTGGCCAGGTCCGGGGCAATCTGCGTCGCGCCCAACAGCCCGCTGAGCAGCGGTTTCACCGAATCCTCGGCCTCGACCGCCTGCAACGCGGCAACGCACTGCAACTCCGCCAGACGTTGTGTCACCTCGGACGCCACCACCGGCTCGACGGGCACACCGTTGCCGTTCCGCAGCGCGAGCGACGCGATGCTGGCCCGGCCACGCTTGTTGGTCTGGAGCTCGCCGAGGATCTGGCAGGCCGCCTCGGGCTGCTCGGTGAGCACGACCTGCAGGTGGTGGCCGAGGGCGGCTTCGAGCGCCGGCACAAACTGCGCCGGCACGCGGATTCGGTCGGCCAGCGTGCCCAGCACGCCCTGGGCGCTGTGGAGGGCCGCCAGCGTGCCGGAGCCGAAGCCCTCGTGGCTCGCCTCGAGCTGCTGCAACACGCTGCGCCGCGAATGCAGCGTCGCCTGCTGCCGTTGCAGGAGATCGAGCTCCTGCGTCACCTGCGCCGTCTGCTGTTGCAACTCCCGCAGCCGCTGCTGCCGCTCCTCAACGCTGAGCCGGCGCGCCTGCACGTCCAGTTTCTCGGCCTCGGCCTCGCGCGCAAAATCGGTCAACCGTTGTTCGAGCCGCGAGCGTTCCTCCTCGAGCTGGACCTTCTCGGCGGACAGTTTCTCGAGCCGGA
The DNA here is from genome assembly GCA_050012855.1 of Verrucomicrobiota bacterium. Classification (GTDB taxonomy): domain Bacteria; phylum Verrucomicrobiota; class Verrucomicrobiia; order Limisphaerales; family J093; genus JAJXZJ01. The sequence continues at coordinate 3,031 of JBEKGJ010000089.1, forward strand.
TGGCGTTCCCCTGCTTCTGGAGATCGAGGGCGTTGATTTCGTTGCGCACGCGGGTGAGCTGCTGGGCGGCCGTGAACGCCTCGGCCTGCGCCTGCCGCAGCGCCTCCTGTTGCTGGCGCAGGGCTGATTCCACCGACTCGAGCGCCTGCCGCCGGGCGGACAGATCCTCCCGCTGGCCCTCCAGTTTGGCGCTCGACGCGGCCAGCCTCTCCCTGACCCGGGTGAGTTCCTGCTCGGCCGCCAGCCGCCGTTCCTCCGCCTGGGCAATGTCACTCAGCGCCTGCGCATTCTGGCTGGCCAGTTCAGCCAGGCGTTCCTCGTTGTACCGGACCCGGCTCTCGTGGCGCTCGATCTCGGCCTTCAACTCCAGCCCGCGTTGCTGCGACTGGCTGATGGCGTGCTCAAGTTCCGCCGCCCGGGCGCGCAGTTCCGCCACCTCCTGCTCGCTGCGACCGACCTCGTTCATGCCCGCCTCCAGGTCATGCCGGAGCTGGTCGAGCTGGCCTTGCCGCTCGGCAACCTCCGACTGCAGCACGTCAAACTGATGCCGGGCGAGCTGGGTATCAAGGTGCTGCAACTCGGCCATGAACTGTTTGTAGCGGCGCGCCTTGCCGGCCTGGCGCTGCAGCGAAATGATCTGCCGCTTGATCTCCCGAATCAGGTCCGCCACGCGCAGCAGGTTTTGGTCCGTGCTCTCGAGCTTGCGCAACGCCTCCTTCTTCTGCGCCTTGAACCGGGTGATCCCGGCCGCTTCCTCGAACACGAGCCGCCGGTCCTCGGGCTTGCTCGACAAGATCTGCGTGATGTTGCCCTGGGCCATGATGCTGTAACTCGCCCGGCCCATGCCCGTGCCCATGAACAACTGCTGGATGTCCTTCAACCGGCACGGGGTCTTGTTGATAAAGTATTCGCTGCCGCCATCGCGAAATACGCGCCGCGTCACCGTCATTTCGTCGTAAGCCAGCTCAACCCCGGCGGCCTTGAGGTGCTCCTGGTTCACGCCACCGATCGTCAAAGAAACTTCCGCCAGTCCCAGGGCCTTGCGTTGATCGGTGCCGTTGAAAATCACATCCGCCATCTCCCCGCCGCGCAGGGCCTTCGCCGATTGCTCGCCCAGCACCCAACGAACCGCATCGGCGATGTTCGATTTTCCGCATCCGTTCGGCCCTACGATCGCCGTAACCCCAGGGAGAAAATTCAGCGAAGTTCGGTCCGCAAAGGACTTAAAACCGAACGCCGTCAGATTCTTCAGATACATCAGCCCTCCAATAGGGGAAATCGAAGTCCTTGTAAAGCCAAAACCACAAGATGCTGTGGTTCAAAGCAAGACCCAGCCCAACTAATAGAAATCCGACGCAAGATGGCTGACTATTGACCAACCGCGGCCGGCAAACAAGCGTTGTTTGCCGCCAACCCCTTTTTCGTGTCCGGAACCCCCTCACCTGCCGGCGACCTCGCAACACCGAGTCAAGGTGGGCGCTGGACCGCTGGGCCCGCACTCCAAGTCGGCATTGCCAACGCGCGGCGACCCGCTAACCTTCCCGCCACACACTCGATGAAATTCGCCATCTGCAACGAAATCTTCCAGGATCGCCCGCTGCCGGACGCCATGACGTTCGTCGCGCGCACCGGTTACGACGCCATCGAGATCGCGCCCTTCACGCTCGCTCGCAACGTCACCGAGATCTCCGCCGCCAGCCGGCAGCAATTGAACGACGCCGCCCGGCGGGCGGGCTTGAACGTGTCGGCGATCCACTGGGTGCTCGCCCAGACCGAAGGCTTCCACCTGACCCATCCGGACGCCGGCGTGCGCGAACGAACCGGGACCTATTTTCGCGCGCTGGTGGATTTTTGTGCGGACCTCGGCGGGAAATTCATCGTCGTCGGGTCGCCGAAGCAGCGAAGCCTCCTGCCGGGGATCACGCAGGAACAGGGTGGCCTGTGGGCGGCCGCCGTGTTTCGCGACGCGATGAAACTGGCGGAAGACCGCGGTGTCACGATCTGCATCGAGCCACTGTCACCCGCGGAAACCAACTTCATCAACACCGCGGCCGACGCGGTGCGCCTGGCCCGGCAAATTGATTCACCCCGCTTCAAGGTGATTCTCGACGTGAAGGCGATGTGCTCCGAGGCGCGTCCCGTTCCGCAGACCATCCGCGAAACCTGGCCGCACTTTGCCTATTTCCATGCGAACGACCGTAACCTGAAAGGGCCGGGATTTGGCGATGTGGACTTCGTGCCGATCGCCGCCGCGTTGAAGGAAGTCGGCTACGGCGGATACGTGTCGGTGGAAGTGTTCAATTTCGACGAAGGCGCGGAGGTCATCGCCACGCGCAGCCTGGAATACCTTCGCCGCTGTTTCACCTGAGCGCGCGTGTCAACGACCGGGTCGCTCACCGCATGATGGTGCGGGCGAGCGGCTCGACGTGAGCTCGCCGACACGTCCCCGCGAGCCGAGACACGAATTTCTCCGACCCTCCCTAATTCGACACTCGACACTCGAAACTCGCAATTCTCGGGTGGGGCGTCCCCGCTGCCGCCGCACCGGAACCGATCAAGGCACCGGGACTTTGGCGGGGACCGCCTGGAAAAACCGGCCGAGGTCACGGTCGCGGTTCGGCACCGCCGGCTTCATCACAGTCCAGTCGTTCATCGCCGCGATCGCTGCGGTGTTCGCCTCCAGCCAGCGCCAGAGTTCCACGTGCCCGTCGGCAAAACTCAACGTGCCGGCCTGGTTGTGGCGGGTCGCCGGGAAACTGACCCAGGTCCACAATGAACTGTTGAACAGGTTCAACGAATCGGGCGCGTTGATGCCATAGGCCGCCTGCTGGATGCTTTTCTCGTTTTCGTCCACGAAGACCGCGGCACGGACGGGACCGGGATTCTGAATCTGTCCCACCCGATGCCAGCAGGTGGCGTAAGCCGCGTCACTCGGGTCCGGCTGCCAGTTCATGTAAATGCTCATGGACACGCTGCGCGTCCGGCGCAGTTGGCCCAGGTCGCGCACGGTGGATTTGTCCGCCGGGCAATGATAAATGGCGGGTGACTGATTGTAACGGTAGAGGACGCCCTGTTCGAGGTTCGTCAGCGTGGTGTCGGTCCAGGCGTTGCCCTGGAGCCAGGAATTCGTGTCCGCCGTCCAACTGCCGCGGCTCGCCAGGTCGCCGGGATTCATGGCGACGTTATGCGGCAGGTTCTCGTTGTTGTCGTCGCTGTACATCTGCCAGCACAACTGGAGCTGCTTGAGGTTGCCCAGGCAGGCGACGGACAGCGCCTTGGCCTTGGCCAGCGCCAACGCCGGCAGGAGCAGGCCGGCCAGAATGGCAATGATCGCGATCACCACCAGCAATTCAATGAGGGTGAAAGCGCGGCGGCATGTGCCCGCACGTCGTCCGCCCCGCGCGGCCGCGCGCGTGAATCCAACCCGCTTCCAGCCCGCCATCGCCACCCTTCCGGTCGTCGAGATGCTCATCGTCTCCCCTGCCCGCGTTCCTGACGGGGTCCCGGACGCCACCGCCCGGGCCCCCGCCCGGCCGGCTGTATTACTTGGCCTTTTCTTTGTTATACGTATCGCTTTCCGTGTCCTCGCCGTCGCGGCTGCGATCGAAATTAACCGCCACCGTCAGCGTGTTCCAGCCGGTCGTGTAAATGATCGTGCGATCGTCGCCCGCCGCTTGCAGGTTGGACTCCGAGGTGCCGCCTTCGATGTCGGTCAGCTTGACGGTGCTGAACGGTCCGAGCTTCTCGACCTTGGCCTTGCCCTTGGCATAGAGCACGGTGTCGCCGTCCTTGCCGGTGATCTTGTAGGTGAAGGCGTTGTCCTTGAATTCCACGGTCTGGGTGACGTCGCCAAAGCGGCTGCTCTTCTTCTTCAAGGTCCACTTGCCCTGGATGTCCGAGAACGATTGCGCCCAGGCAGCGCCGCTGGCGGCCAGGCCGACCACGGCAACGAGGAGGGTGATGAACAGATGTTTCTTCATGTTTTTTTCTTGGGGTTCTGGTTTGCTTCCACGATCCGCCGCCACGTCCTTTGCCAGTGAGTCAGCGCGGGTGCCGCCGCCGCGGATCGTCAGAGTAAAATCATTCGCCGAGAAAATCCTTTTTCAAAAACTCCTGGTCGAGCCGGCGGCGGACGTTTTCCTGACGCTGTGCCTCAAGCTGTTTCAGCCGCTCCGCCTGCGCCGGCGTCAGTTCGCGCATGAGTCGGCCGTTGGTTTTCTGCACAAGGCCACTGACGCGCTGAACGGTTTCCAGTACCAGGCCGCGATACTCCTCGCACGACTGCCGGACCACCGGGTCAACGCGGGCCGCTTGTTCGGGCGTCAGTTTCAATTCCGAGTTAAGAATCTCCATGAGCGTCGAATGGAGGTGCTCGACGCCGAGCCGGTGCTCCACCAACCGCTGGCCGACGCCGATCGAATTAACGCTGCCGGTCACCACCCCGGCGACAAAGATCGCAGCGACGATCAAGGTGTTTTTTACGCGCGGTTTCATCGGGGCAAAACAAAGGAAATGACCGATTGTGCCGCCAGACGCTCGGGCGGCTCCGAGTGCCACCAGACATGGAAATTCAGCGCCAGGCTCAGTCCCATCACCGCGGCCGCACAGGCCAGACCCCGGCGGCTCACGAGCGACCAGGAGGCGCCCTCGCCGGCCGCCTCGGCCCCGGCCAGCCATTGCTGCACCACCCGGCGCGCAAACCACGGCGACGGCGCTCCCGCCGGCTCGGGCGTAGCTCCTTCCGCCAGCCGCATCAGGCGCTTAAGTTGCTCATCAAGGTGATTCATGGTCTTTCATCAATTCGGCGAAAACGGCGCGGAGCTTCCGTCGGGCCCGGAACAGGCGGACGCGGATGTTGACCGCGCTCCAACCGGTCAGCGCCTTGACCTCCTGCCAGCTCCGTTGCTCGACATCCACCATCTCCACCAGCAACCGTTCCTTGGGCGAAAGCTGCGACAGCAGCGCTTCGAGCAGGTCGCGTCCCCCCGCCTGTTCGGCCGGCGACGGCGTCGCGCGATCCGCTTGCGACGCCTCCAGCGCGAGTTGCTGCTCCTCCGGCAGATCGGCCCAGCGCAACTCGGGTCGGGCCTTGCGGGCGCGATGGTGATTGAGGCAGGTGGTGAAGGCGATGCGCCGGACCCAAGCGACCAACGCGGTCTCCCCGCCGCGAAATCCATCGAAATGCTGGAAGAATTTGAGAAACACCTCCTGGGCGATGTCCTCGGCGTCCACACTCCGCGGTCGCCGCCGCTCGACCACGGCGATGACCGCCGGATAAAGCGCTTCGACCAATGCCTCGGCGGACGCCGCGTCGCGTGCCCGCACGCGAGGCAGCAGCACGGCGACAGCCTGGCTTGATTCGTCCATTCGCCTGATAGCCCAACGAGGCCATACGGCTCATCAGGACACGGCCGACCCCCGGAGTGTTACACGCGGGGTGCGGATGCCGGCAAGAAATCATTCCCCCTTCATTCCCGTCCGAGCGCGCTTCGTCATTCGCACTGCGCCCCTCGCCCTTCGACCTTCAACCTTCAACCTTCGCAATTCGCAATTCGCACTTTGTCCCTCACCCTTCGCCCCTCGCCTGGGTGGCTGCCGGACCGCCGGGCCGGCAGACGTGCCGTTCCGCCTGTCAGCTCACCGGAACGTGTCCGCCCGGCAGGGACGACTCATCAATGCGCGCCAACAGCCAACCAGGCAACCGGATTTACCAAAAACCCCTTGACAGGTTTCCGCCGCGGCACAAACTGCCTTGTAAATACACGCCCCGTCGCATCCGTCCGGTAATATGCGACCTGGCCAAACCGCAACGCCATGACAACCAGCGCGTTGGCCAAACGAGCACCGTGTCGCGCCATCAATACGGCGATACGCCCCCTCGATCCCCGTCGCTCAATACAATGTTAGCCGTCTGCAAACGGAGCTAATGGCATATGGCAACCCTCGACTTCGGAACGGCTGCTGAAGGTTACTTCCGATGGCAGGTGAACGTGCCTGACACGGGGGAACTACCGGCGTTCTCTGTCGAGGTTGATGAAGCAGATCTTCAAAAGTCGAGTCTGGAACTCACAACGCCGAGCCGCCTCCATGGGATTCTCCGCTTCTTGGGGCTTCTCACGAAACCGGATTGCGAAGTGAAAAGAGCGATCTTCAACACGCCGGAGGAACGGACCGGAGTCGTTGTGCGGCTGCCAGATTTGCCTTGGATCAAGAAGTATGAAGATGACATCCCATCAATCCTCATCCTCTGGATACAGGAAAGGGGAGAGTGGATAGCTGTCATGCACCGGCAGTTCACCATCCCCGGTCAGGGTCCCAGTTTTTCATACCGCGGCCCATTCGGCCTGAACTCACTGTGCAAAGCTGCTTTGGCGCGGGCACACGGTTTACGTGATATGCCCAACGATATTGGCCACAAGCCACCAAATGAACTGGAAAGAACACGCGCCTAACAAGATCGGTCAAGCGAACCGCCGCCATGCCTCTCCGCTTAACGCCGGGCGGCAATTCGCGAGTACCTCGTGCGCTCCACCTTCCCTGTCGGCGGCGGTCGCTCACCTCACCTCGTTAGCCGGAAAGGCGAGAGTGATGCCATGACTGAAGGACAACAAATCACATTGCACGGCCTGATCGGCAAACTGCCCGATGCGGAGTATTTGCGGCGGTTTTTCGGTG
>JBEKGJ010000090.1:0-9506 GCA_050012855.1 Verrucomicrobiota bacterium
CGGGATGATGAGAGGGGGTGGGGGAAACGTGGGCAGGACCTGATGGCCATTTGCCACGATGCTCGAAAGGGCAGAAACGCAGGAAGCCATTGGTCTAAACCGGTCGCGCCTCCACTCCACTCGACCGATACATCTCCGGATCGGGAAACAGGACGGCACCCGATTTGACCGTGGCCTTCGCCTCCTCCAGCCGGTCGGCGAACGCGCTCACCCGCTTGTGGTAATCCATGCGCGGCATCTTGACGACGTCATAGCTGCCCCAATCGGGAATGACCTCGAACAGGCGGTACTCGTCGACGAACGCGCGACCGGCTTCACCGAAGACCTTGACGAAGAAATCGCCGGCCAGCCGATGGGGATCGCCGTCACGGTCCCTGAACGACTGCGCCGCCTCGAAGAGCGACAACTGGTTCAGCATCGGCGTCATCGTAAAGCAGATGCCCCCCGAATAGGGCGCAGCCGCCCGTTCCTGCTGGCGCCGGGCGAAGAGCCGCGCGAAACGGTAATGCGGATAGACGGCGTTTTCGCCTTCGGTCAGGCTGAAATCCCACGTCAGAATCCGGCGTGTCTTGGCGATGGCGTTTGCCCAGGGCCGCGCATCCTGCTCGCCTTGGGGATTGCCATCGCCGTTGAAACCCATGTTGATCGATACGACCGTGTTTGTAGGGAAATCGGGGAGCCGCTTTAACAGATGCTTCATCGAGCGGTCGGCGCGCGCCTTGGAGAACGTCCACGCCGTTCCTTGGTCCGCCGGAATGAACTCGCCATGGCTGCCGGGTGCCATGCGGATGTTGCCCCAACCGAAGAAGGGCGGCCCCCACGTGTTGAACTCGATGCCGATGCCAGGCCGGAGTTGATCGAGCAGGGCCGCGATCTCGATGGATTTGTCGATATACGTTTCCGCAGTGCAGCCGTTGCGCGAGCAGGCACCCGGGTCGCCGGGAAAGATGCCGGCAATATCCAGGCCGGGGAACCGGCGGATCCAGGCGTCCCACAGGAAACGAATCTCGCGCCATTCGTCGGCCAGATTCGGACACAATGTCCGCCATTTCTCGCCGACGGTCGCTAGGGCGACGATCATCTCCACCTGCAATTCGCGCGCATGGGCGTGCTCGATGACTCCGTTCAGTTGTCGCGCGAACTCTCTCCCAACGGGGGAGTCGATCGCCTCCCGGCAGAAGAGCCGCGGTTCGAGCCAAAACTCGAGCACGTTGAACCCGAAGTTGGCGATCATGTCGACCAGCCGCCGCCAATCCTCATCCGACCACCGATACGGCAACCCCGGGTAGTACATGTTTGGATTGAACGCGCACAGCAAGTGAGACGCGAAATTGTTGTAATAGATGACTCGGGGCACCGTCAGGCCCGGTTTCTCCGACTGCGCCCAGGCCGGAGAGGCCAAACAAGCCGCCGCCGCGCTGCCTAGAAACTCCCGTCGCGTCAATTTCATGGCCGTCATCGCCGTGGTCGTCTCGCTGCCTTGCCGAAGCGCACGTCGCTCACGTTTGGGCCAACCGTCAAGTTCGCCTCGGCCGCAGTCATGGTGGGATTCCCATTTAGCCTCAGGTTGTCGATCGTGACGCCCTGAACCGCGTGCTGGGCATCGAGGCCGTTGAAGAAGGAGTGGGGAGCACGTTTGCCGGTGACGGACACGTCCGCGTATGTGACGTCGCGGACGCTCCCGCGCTCGGCGTCCTTCGAGTAAGCATTCTTGCGGATCACGATCACCAGCAGGTCCGGCACGTATTGGGCCGTGGGGTCCTCCGGGTACCGCTCGTTGCGGCTGCCCTGCATCCGCGGAGCGGGACTGACATCGTCAGTCTCGACCCGGATGTTTTCGTACCGGATGTCGTCGACCAGCGCCCGGTCCCCGCATTGGATGTCCAGGGCAATGTGCGTGGTCCGGATGATGTCGCAGTCCTGGAAGCGGACGTCGGCAATCTCTGGCGCCGAGGTCTCGGCCCCGATCTCCAGCGCGCGGCCCCAGTCGCACCAGATGACCAGGTCGTGGACCCGCACGTTCCGCACCGGCCTTTCATGGAACCCGCCCGGGCCCCAATTGAGCCCTTTGAGCACGATGGCGTCGTCGAAGGAGCGGACGAAGGAGTTGCGGATGACGACGTCCTGGCTGTTGCGGAGGTCGATGCCGTCGGCGTTGTAGCGCCACAGGCCAACGAGCTTGACGTTGGCGATCTCGACGTTCCGGCAGCCGAAGGCGCTGAGGCACCACACGTCCGGGTCGCGGAGGATGACGCCCTCGACTTTCACGTCGGAGCAATCGGTCAGCCGGATGCACCCGCCGCCCTGGCCGCGCTCGAACTCGCTCGCATCGATGATGCCTCGGCCCAGGATCCGCACGGCGGAGACCACGCGCGCCTCGACTACAGTATAGACCACCGCTCCGCCCGCGACGTAGAGGGTCTCGCCGTTTTTGAGCTGGAGCTTCCCCGGCCGGTGAACGCCCGGCCCAAAGTATCGAACCCCGGCCCCGTCGCGGTTGGGCACGCCGGCCTCCGGCGGATCGGCGAAGAAGTGCAGCGCATGATGCGGACCGTCCAGTTCGACGGTCACCTGCCCCACCTTCGAGAGGGCAAACGTGATCGTCCGGCCGTTCACGGCGGGACGGACCTCGCGCGCACCTGGCCGGACCACGACGTTGGTGAACGGCCGCTTCGAGATGATCTCCACCGACACCGGGCCGGACATGCCCCAATGGGCGAACCCGGCAAGCTCGGTTTGGTCAATGGGGCGCTGGTAGCCGGGCCACACCTGGTTGAACGGCACGGCCGAGACCCGGCAGGCGTAAACCGGCACCGGCTGCCCGTTGACGCGAAGCGTGTAATCCTCGCACAGCCGCTCCCCCAGCGGCGCCGCCCAGATCGTCGCCGGTGCAGCGGCGTGGCCCGGTGTCGCCGCTCCCAGCAGAGCCGCCAATACCGGGACGGCCAGCCATCGTGATGCGAAACGCTCCTTGCTGGTTGTATCCGTGGGTCCTGACATACTTGGCTGGGCGTAACCTTTCGGGAAACTCGTCTGGGAAATGCCGCAGGGTCAAGGTTTTGACAACGGCCGTTTTCCGACGGTTTCGATGAGGGGTTCGATGTCGAACCCGAGCGGTTTGCCCTGGGCGATCTTCTGCCGGGCGTTGAGGATTGCCGCCTCGAGACCCGGCGGAATTTGGTCCTTCCACCAGTTCATCCGTTCGCTGTAGCACCAGACGTATTCGTCCGTCGTGTAGAGCGCCCAGTAGGTGTTGTGCTCAAACCACTTGGCCCGCTCCTCGGCCGTCATCCGGTAGCTCAGATACTCCTCCGTTTTCGGCTGCCGCAGTGCGAAATTCTGATCCACATAGAGGGATTGTCCCGCCCGGACCTGCCGCTCGTACTTGTCCCGAAGCTCGGGCGGCACCAGGCCGAGCGCCCGGCGGCGGATGGCATGGTACGCGCGGAAATACTGCTCGCGCGACGTGTAATAGTAAGCGTTCTCGTTGCCGTCAATGAACTGCGCCTTTGGGCTCGCGCCCTCCAGCATCCCCACGAAGAAGTCAGGCATCAGGCCCCAGCCTTCCCGCGCCAACCGCTGCGCTCGCTCCGCCTCGGGCAGGTCCGCCAACCGATCGTAGAGGCTGACATGAAAGAAAGTCAGGATCAGGGCGCCGGGCATCCGTTTTTCAAACGCCCGCATGAGCTGGGCGCCACGCTGTCGGACCTTGGCTCGGTAATCGGCAAACGGGTGGTCCTTGGCCTTCGGCTGTTTGGCGTAGTCCCACAGGCTGAAATCGTACGGCTCCGGGTCGAAGCAGATCCCCCACACACGTCCAGCCTGCGCGACGCCCACGAGTAACTGAGCATTGGCCTCGATCACTCCCCACAGGGCCTCGTCGAACCAGTCGAACCCTGCCGGCGGCGAGCCCCAGATGAGCACGAAATTATCGGTGAAGCGTGTGAACCGCAGCTCGCGAAGGATGCGCTCGTCCTCGGCGAATGTGGCCGGCTCAAGCGGTTTCGTCACGAACGCGTTGTAGCCCCCGCTCAGCCGGAAGATAAGCCCGTCGAAGGGGCGCTTCTCCATCGCCGCAAGCTCATCGCGCATCTGGGCGGGGGTCGGCACGTCCCACCCGTATTCGATGAGCTTTTTGTCCGGCCCCGGGAGCGCCGCTGCTGCGCGCGGCGCGGGCGTTGCAAGGACCACGCAGAAGACCAGCACGGTAATCCAGGGGCGCCGCTTTTCCTCCGCCCTCCTTGACGCCGGCGGGCAGTTCACTCTTGACGCTGGGCGGAGGCCGCAGAACGGATGTGAGATCGGGCGCATGACCGAGCATTGAACGGAAGGCCAAAACCGTCAATCCATTTGCTTCGCCTCGGCATCCCTCATGGGAACCTCTCGGTGTCAGCCAGCCGCCAGGCCCGGGTGTTCATCTGCCTTCTAAGCAAGAGGGTCCCGCGTTCGAGTCGCAGCGGGCGCGCCAGCCTACAGAGGGCGTTTCGTGCAGGTCGTGGGCTGCGAGCGCAGGTGCCGTTTACCCTGTTCTTACCCTTGAGAGGACTTCTTCAGACTTCCCCGAGAGGGTTGGGGCCTCACGCGCACCAAAGCCGGTCCCGCTGCCTGGCCCCATCGAGCGCGTTGAGCGCGATCTGCACGTCCTCCGCCACTTGGAAATCGAACATGCCCACGCACACGAAGTCCGCGCCATTCTGGAAGGCGTAGCGGAAACCTTCGTTGGGATGAATCGCGCCGGCGCCGAGCACCTTGTAGGCGATCCAGGGCTTGTCCACTTCCTGCATGAACGCGGCTGTTTCCCGGGGTGTTTCCTCCCACACGCTGTCGAGGCGCGGCATCGGGCCGGCGGACCAGTATTTCTTGCTGTTGAAAGTCTTCATGTAGAAGTCCACGCCGAGCTTCGCCTTCTCGCAGGCCTTGGCCACTTCGATGGAATGGCCCGCGATGCCGGCGGGCACGCCCTGGCGCTGGATGTACTCCACCGCCTTGCCTAGCACGTCCACCCGGCGCTGCTCGATGAAGCTGTCTCCCACGCCGCCATGCACGTAGGCCGCCACGGCACCGGCATCGACTGCTTGCTTGATCTCGCTGAAGTTGTCCTCGGTGATCTGGCACTGGGCGATCCATTGGATTTTGCCGCCGCGCTCCTTCCAATAGCTCTTGAGGAGGCGCACGGTGTTTTCGTCCAGACGCAGGATGGCCGTGTTGAGGCCACCGGCTTCGCACAATGCGAGCGTCTCGAAGACCCTTTCGTCCGTGAAGTAGTGCTTGAGCAGCGGCGAGACATACATGAGATCGCGGCTGTGCGCGAAGCCGCTAATGAGGTTGCCACCGCAAATCAGACGGCTGATGGAGAGCTTGCCGATCTTGCCGCGCGGGAACTCCGGCATGGCTCGCGGCGGCACGGGCGCGGCGGGTTTCTGGGTTTGCCGGGCCAACAGGACTTTTTCCTCGAACTGGAAGGCCAGGGCGGCGCCGGACGAAACCGCGACGGATTTCGTCAAGAAATGGCGGCGACTCAGTCTCATGGACGTCAGTTGAAACCCTCGCGCGCCGCCAGTCAAGGCGGAACCGGCCTCGGAGCCGTTCATCAAGCGCCGAAGAAAAGCGCCCGTTGTGCCTTGAACGATCCGTACGGCTCCGGCAAGCTGGCAACATGCGGGAAGAGAAGATGCAGATGGAAACCTCGCTTCGGGGCCGGCTGACTCTGGTGTTGTGGGCGGCCGCGGCGGCCCTGTTCTTGCTCGGCCCAGGGAGCGGGACCGCGATCTCCGCTGCATCGGCGACGCCCGCCCCTCTGGCGCCCGCATCCAGCTTTACCCCATCGACCACCGTGACGCGCCTGCGTTGCGAGTATGCGGTCAACCCGCTGGGCATCGACGCCGCGCGCCCGCGATTGAGCTGGGCGCTCGAGTCCTCGCGGCGCGGCACGCGCCAGACCGCCTACCGGATTCTGGTGGCGAGCCGCAAGTCGATCTTGCAGGCCGACCGAGGCGACCTCTGGGACAGTGGCCGGGTGACCTCCTCCCAGTCAGTCCATGTGCCCTACGCCGGCAACTCGCTGGCGTCCCGAACGCGCTGTTACTGGAAGGTCCGCGTCTGGGATCAGGCCGGCGCGCGGTCGGAATGGAGTTCGCCGGCCTGGTGGGAAACGGGCCTGCTGCATCCGTCAGATTGGCAGGCGCGATGGATCGGGGCGCCTTACCACACCGAGTTGGAGGGCGGTGGCCCGGCACCATATTTCCGCAAGGCATTCGCTTTGGCCGGGGACATCCGTTGGGCCCGGGCCTACGTGTGCGGCCTGGGTTACTTCGAACTCCGGCTCAACGGCCGCAAGGTGGGCGAGGATGTGCTGGTGCCTAGCCACACCGATTACACCCGGCGTCCGCAGCTCAAGAACAAGTCGTATCCCTACGAAGACAACGGCGCCCAGCGCGTGCTCTACCTCACCTACGACGTGACCGAGGACCTGAAGCGCGGCGAGAACGTTGTGGGCGCCATCCTGGGCAGCGGCTATTTCCATAACCGGCGCGACATCGAAGGCGACCATGATTACGGATCCCCCCGCCTGCTCTGCCAAATGGAAATCACCTTGGTCGACGGCTCGCACCATGTGATCGCCACGGGCCCGGATTGGAGGGTGTCCCGTGGCCCCATCGCGCGCGAGGACGTTTATGAAGGCGAGATTTACGACGCTACCTGGGAACGCCCGGGCTGGGACCAACCGGGGTATGACGACACGCAGGTCTTCCGCGGTGCGGCCTGGCAAGCCCCGCGCCTGGCGCTGTCGCCCACCGGCCAACTCCGGGCGCAAATGGCTCCGACCGACCGCGTCGTCGAAACGCTCAAGCCGGCACGGATCACACCGGTTGGGCCGGGCTCAGGCAGTTACCTGGTGGATTTCGGGCAGAACTTCGCCGGCTGGGCCCGGTTGCGGGTTCAAGGGCCTGCCGGACATCGCGTCACACTATCCTTCGGCGAAGAACTGAATGGCCGGACCCTGGACCGCACTTACGATCAGACAAATGTCTATGTGCTCAGGGGCGAAGGGCGGGAGGAATACGAACCCCGCTTCACCTGGTATGGGTTTCGCCACGTCCTGGTTCAGGGCTGGCCGGGAGCCTTGACGGCGGCGGACATCGACGGGCGCGTCGTTCACACGGCTGTCGAACCGACCGGTGAATTCGAGTGCCCGAGCGACCGCTTCAACCAGATTGACCGGGCCTTTGCCTGGACGCAGAAAAGCAACATGCACGGCGGCGTTTGCAGCGATTGTCCCCATGCCGAGCGCCTGCCTTACACGGGCGATGGGCAGGCCGCGTCCGAGGCTGCCATCCACCACTTCGACATGGCGGCCTTCTACACCAAGTGGCTGAACGACATGCAGGACGCTCAAAACCCGCGCGACGGGTATGTGCCGCACACCGCACCGTTTCAGGGCGCCGGCGGCGGAGCCGGTTGGGGCAGCGCCTACGCCATCATCCCCTGGCGCTGCTACGAGTATTACGGCGACACCCAGATCCTCCGCGAGCATTACGCCGGGATGAAGAAGTGGGTCGGTTACCTGGCCACCTGGGCCCGCGACGGCATCGTGCGCAAGCAACGCCCAGGCGAATGGGTGAACCTGGGCGACTGGTGCGTGCCTGGCACGCCGCCGTCCGCCGAATTGGTGGACACTTACTTCTACGCCCAGTGCGCTCTGAACGTGGCGCGCGCGGCGCGCGTGCTCGGTCGGGACCGCGACGCGCTTCAATACGAAGCGCTCTACCGGTCGATCAGCGCCGCGTTTCATCGCGCGTTCTACGATGCCGGCGCCGGTCACTACGGACCCAACGGCGCCACCGCCCTGGCCTTGTCGATCGGCGTCTCCCCGCCCGCGCTGCGGCCGGCCGTCGTGCAGGCGCTCGTGGACATGATCCACGGTTCCCACCAGGATCACCTGGACACCGGGATTTTCGCGACGCCTTGCTTGTTCGACGTGCTTTGCCAGGAGGGACACGCAGACTTGGCCTATGCCATGATGAACCAGACCACGGCGCCCAGTTATGGCTGGTGCCTCGATCAGGGTGCCACCACCATCTGGGAGCAATGGAGCGGCAAGGGTTCCCACAACCATCCTATGTTCGCCGGCGGCGTGGTTTGGCTCTATCGCCACCTGGCGGGGGTGCAGGCCGATCCGAGCCGGCCCGGCTACGAGCATGTCATCATCCGACCGCAACCCGTGGCTGGGATCGCTCACGCTTCCTACTACACGAGCACGTTGCGCGGCCGGGTCGGGGCGGCCTGGGAGAACCAGTCGGGGGCGTTCCGACTGCGGGCGAGCGTGCCGCCGAATTCGACCGCCACCGTGTGGTTGCCCGCGCCCGCTGACGCGGACATCCGGGAAGGCGCCCTGCCCGCGCGGCAGGCCGAGGGCGTGAACTGGCTCCGGCGCGAAGGCGATCGCGAGGTGTGGGCCGTGGCGTCCGGGGAATACGATTTTTCGGTGCGCGCCCCATGAAACGCCCACGCTTGTGGTGGCGCGAGGCTGCGCCGAGCTTCAGACTTTATCAGGAAACAGGGATCAAGCCGTGGCCCTGAGGCTGATACCTGTAAACGCCAGCGGGCAACTCATCCTGGCCTCCCGCTACGAGAAGAACCTCCAGCGGGTAGAGCGCGCCGGCCGAAGGAGCCGCGCGCCTGCCTTCCGGGTCGGTAATTCCCTGGGCGGACCAAAGCAGTTGGGAAACCTCTGCCAGCGTCAGTCCTGCCCTCCCGAACTCCCGGACGGACCGTCGCCGGCACAAGGCCGATTCCACTGATGTTCCGCCGTCCTGACGTGGTTCGGGGAGTTTGATCACGCCCGCAGGATTGCCGCTGACAAGTGGTTTGCCGGCCATAAGTATTTCACGGATGAGGTTGCCGCCAGGATAGTGACAAGGCTTCCCGGAGTCGAGAGGCAGGACGGCCTTTCATTTTGCGACCGGCGGCCGATGCCAGATGCGCTGGCCGTCCTTATACACTTCCCTAACGCGGTGAAAGGGCACGCGATGGCTCCGGCCCTCCGTATCGATAAGCCGGAACGCCTGGGGGTCGTCTTCGGAGAACTCCACTTCCCGAAACGGGACGACGACAACCTGGCCCTCCACGCGGTCAAGGTAGCCCAACTCGAAGTTCCCACGGCCAAAGTCGGGGTCCCAGCGGATGCGGTTCAGGACTTCGTGAATGGGGGTCATCGCGAAGAACCGGTCAGTTACCCGCACCATGGCGGATTGTTTCCAGGCGCCGTTGGACCCAGGCGGCCTCGTCTTCAAGCCCCGCCCGTCGCTCAAATTGCGCCAGTGCCTCATAACGCTTCACCACATCGAAGCCTACGCTGAACTGGAGCTTCGGCAGGCACACCGGACAAAGGTGCAGCGGGCGGCGGTCGCTTTCCTGCAGGTGATTGGAGCCATTCATCACGCAATGGAAGAAGACGCAGTGGGCCAGGCCGAACATGTGCCCTGTCTCGTGCGCCAGCACCTTCA
>JBEKGJ010000091.1:0-9295 GCA_050012855.1 Verrucomicrobiota bacterium
CGGCCACCAGGCCCGCAACACATCGCCGGAACACGCGGAGCACGGCGTTATAGACCTGCCGGTGCCGGCGCGTGAAACGGCCGCTGACCGGGATGGTGCGGGTGAGGTCGGACTGGTAATTCGCGCGGCCGGCGGCGACATCGAGCAGCAGCAGATCGCCCTGGCGGCAGGGTTGATCGTTGTCCAGGTAATGGAGCACGCAGGCGTTCGCGCCCGAGGCGATGATCGGCGGATAGGCGAACTTGCCGCCGCCACGGATGAACTCATACGCGAACTCGGCTTCGACCTGGGTCTCCGTCACGCCCGGCTTCACGAACCGGGCGACCCGGCGAAAGCCCCTGGCCGTCAGGGCGCAGGCCTGGCGGATCAATTCGACTTCAATGGGCGACTTCACGGCGCGGAGTGGGTGCATCAGCCGGGCCAGCCGCTGATAGGAATGCAACGGATAGCGCGCCTGACAGTCACGGACGAACCGCGCCTCGCGCGTCTCCGTCTCGACGACCGCCCGCTTGTGCTCGTTGGAATCGAGATAGACATGTTCGCACTCGCACATCAACCGGTGGAAGAGGGCGGGGAAGTCGGCGAGCCACTGGATGTTCTTGATGCCGGTCAGGGCGCGCGCCTCGTCGCGGCTCAGCTTGTGGCCCTGCCAGATGGTAAGCAGTTCGTTGGGCTCGCGGAGGAACAGGACTTCGCGCAGCTTCTCGTCGTCGGCGTCGGGGTAGAGCAGCAGGATGGACTCCTCCTGTTCGACGCCGGTGAGATAGAACAGGTCGGTGTTCGGCTGCATGGGCAGCGTGGCATCGGCGTTGGCAGGGAGGAGGTCGTTGGCGTTGACCACGGCGAGCGAATTCCGGAGCATCAGCTTCGCGAGGTTCGCGCGGTTGGATTGGAACAGCGTCGGATCAATTTTCTCGTAGCGCACGCGAGCGTCATACGGCGAATCGGGCCCTGGCGCCAGCCGATTTGTAGCGGCTTTCGGCAGAAGGCCGCTACGGGATTGCGCCGATTCTCCCGACGCCGTAGCGTGACGTCGTTATGCCACGACTCCTCTGCCTCGGGCTCCTGGCTTTGGCCGGCGCGGCCTGCGCCCAGAATCTTCTGCCGAATCCCGGCTTTGAGAACGGTGCCGCCGGCAGCGTGCCCGGCTGGCGCCTGGCCGAGGGTGCCGGCGAGTGGACCACCGACACCGCCGCGCCGACCAATCACATCCTGCGCGTCCGCGGCAACGGCGACGACCAGGCCGCCTGGCGCGCCGAGCGGGTGCCGCTCCAGCCGGGTGCGCTCCACGCGCTGCATTTCCGCGCCCGCCGCGGACCGGACGCCAGCGGCGGCACGGCCGTGGCCGGCACCGGACGCGTGAACCGCGATTTCCCGCTCGACAGCGACTGGCGCGCGTATTCGTTCACGTTTCGGGAGCCGGACGACGCCACGAACGATTTCGTGCGTCTTGGCCAGTGGCATGTGAAAGGCGCGGTGGAATTCGACGATGCCGAGTTATTGCCGGTACTGGCGAGCCACACGTTCGGGTCCGGGACCGGTACCAACAGGTTTCAATTTGGCGAGAGCGAGAGCATTCAGGACAGCATTTACCGGTTCGCGCCCAATTTCGGTTGGTCGGCGGCGAACTTCCATCGCCCGCTCTGGCGCGCGACCGCGAATTTCAATTCCGACCGCTGGGTGTTTTCGCCGGGTGCCGAAGTCGTCTATCGCTTCGCCCTGGCCGACCTGGTCCAAACCAACGCGCGGGTCAGTGTCGGGATTGGATATCACGTCGCCGGCGCCTTGCGCGTCGAGGCGAGCCGCGACGGGGAGCAGTGGACGGCGCTGGCGACGTTCGATGGCAAGAAGCCCGGCGGTGCGTGCGACGTGCCGGCGGACCTGATGCCCGCGACGAACGTGTTTGTGCGGCTGAAGACGCCCGACGCAAACGCCAATCTGCAGGTGAACCGATGTGATTATGAGGCGCGAGTGAACGGTTCCGCGGACTTGCAGGTGGAGGGGAGGACGGATTTCCTGGACGAGCTCCAGCGAGACCCGTCGCTGCTCGTGGACTTCTTCCATATCTGCACGACCCGGGGTCAGGGATTGCTCCAGTTCTATCTCACCGCAACCTCCCACCTTGCGAATCAGGTGAAAGTGGAAAGCGAGCTCAGCGGCCCGAGCGTGCGCTCCACTGCTGGTCGGCGCCCTGAATTCATCCTGCCGCCGCACTTCGCAACTTGTCCGGTGGTGAAGGCCGACCAGCCCGGCGACCACGAGCTTCATTTCACGATCAAGGCCAAGCCGGATCGTACGCTTCTGGAGACTCGCACCATCGCGCATCTCAGCCACCTTTATGATCCGCGCGCCGGCCACCGCCTGCTGAACACGGACGATATGGCGGTGTGGTGGTGTGAAAGCGGTTGGAAAGTGGCGCGGGCCATCCTCGATCCGCCTGGGGCCGATGTGCCGGTTCAACCGGTCACGGTTTCGGCGGCGAAGGGTGAGTTTGAGTCAGCGCAAGTTCTGCTCCGGCCGGCAACGGACAAACAACTCGTTTCCGCGACCACCGCGCCTTTCGTTGGCTCGGGCGGCCAGGCCGGACCGATCACCGTCCGCGTGGATGAGGTTGGGTATGTCCATGCCGAGCATCCGACCGACGGCACGTGCGAGGCGGACTGGTATCCGGACCCCCTGCCGCCGTTGAAACTGCCCCGTGATTTGAAGGACGGCGAGAACCTCCCCTTATGGCTAACGTTTCACGTTCCTGTGGGGACGAAGGCGGGCGATTACACCGGCGAACTGGTGTTGCAGATGAAGGGAAGCGAGTCCGCGCTCCGCATTCCGCTGGCAGTTCACGTCTATGATTTCGAGTTGCCGCGCGAGACGCACTTGCACAGCGCGCTCGGGCTCGGCGCGAGCGAGATCAACCGTTACCACAAACTGACCAACCGTGCCGACCAGGTCACCGTGTTCGAGAAGTACCTCCAGAACTTCGCCGAGCACCGGATCAGTCCGTATTCATTCTACGATTACGCGCCGATGGATGTGCGGTTCGTCGGCGAGGGCACGAACAAGCACGCCCAATTGGATTTTGCGAAGTTCGACGCCGCGGCCAAGCGCTGGCTGGACGATGCGCGGTTCAGCACGTTTCAACTGCCGTTGCAGGGCATGGGCGGCGGCACGTTTTACGAGCGCAGCCTCGGCGAACTGGCCGGGTTCAAGGAGGGCACACCCGAGCACGCGCGGCTGTTCAAGGATTACCTGGGCCAGATCGAACAGCACCTGCGCGGTCAGGGCTGGCTGGACAAGGCGTTCATCTACTGGTTCGACGAGCCGGACAAAAAGGATTTTCCGTTTGTGGTCGAGGGGATGAAACGGCTCAAGGCCGCGGCGCCGGGGTTTCGCCGGATGCTCACCAAGCAGCCCGAACCGGAGCTGATTGGCAACGTGGAAATCTGGTGCGGTCTCACGCCCGAGTGGACACCCGAGCGCGTCCGTGCGCGGCGCGAGGCTGGCGAGGAAGTCTGGTGGTATATCTGCACCGGGCCGAAGGCGCCCTATGTGACCGAGTTCATTGATCATCCGGGCACGGAGTTGCGGCTTTGGCCGTGGCAGTCGTGGCAGTATGGTGTGACGGGCCTGCTGGTCTGGGCGACGACCTTCTGGACCAGTCCGACCGGCTATCCGAATTCACTGCAGAATCCGTGGGAAGACCCGATGAGCTGGGTCAGCGGCTACGGCACGCCGGCGGGCACGCGCAGTCCGTGGGGCAACGGCGACGGGCGGTTCCTTTATCCGCCGCGGCGCGATCCGAACACGGCAACCACGCCGGACCTCGACGGACCGATCAACTCGATTCGGTGGGAGAACCTGCGCGACGGCATGGAAGATTACGAATACTTCTGGCTGCTCGACCAGGAGGTGAAACGTTTGGAGGCGGCGAAAGGCGACGCCAAGCTGATCGCGGAAGGGAAGCAATTGCTGGTGGTGCCGCCCGAGGTTTCCAAGGACCTGACCCACTTCACGACCGATCCGCGACCGATGCTGGAGCACCGGGAGAAGATCGCCCGGATGATCGAGCGGCTGCAGACACTAAAGTAGTGTTGGTCCCGTCGCGAGCCGAGACACGAATTCCACGAACCCTCACGAATTCGTCCCTCGAAACTCGACCCTCGCAATTCTCCGGTGGGGCGTCCTCGCGAGCCGAGACACGAATTACTGAGGTGGCCGGCCGACCACTGGGCGGCGGGAAACCGTGTCATGGCCCAGCGGTCCACGACCCACCACCGGAGACCGCGAGACACGAATCTCAGCAACCTTCACGAATTCGACCCTCGACCCTCGACCCTCGCAATTCTCCGGTGGGCGGCTATTTGGTTGGTCGCGTGGTCCGGTCCATCATCCAAAACACGTCCTGGTTGTTGGGCGAGGCCACGTTCAACTGGAGCCCGGTTTTGGACAGGGGCGGGGTGGTGCGGGAGTCGCGCCATCGCTTCGGCTCGGAGTGACCGTCGGCAAAGGCAAAACCGGCGGCGCCGAGGTGGTAGCTGGCGGGGTAGTCCACGATCTTCCATTGAGACGGCTGATCCGGGTAACCGAACATGCCGACCACCATCTCGCCGTCGTTGATGCTGTCCTCGCGTTCGTCGAGGAACACCCAGGTCATGGTGGGGCCCGGGTCCACCAGGTCGCTCATCTTTTTATAGATGCGGATGTTCGCCGGGCCGAACTCGTAGACGTCGGTGCTATCGAACCAGGCATTCATGGAGATGCTGCGGACGCGAGGGAGGACCTGACCGTTGACGCGCACGGTGCTCTTGTCGGCCGGGCAGCGCCAGATGCCCGCCGAGTGGCCGCAGTAGGGCCACAGCAGGCTTTTAGTGATGTCGTGGTTGATGTCCCAGTTGTCCGGGGCGGACGAGAAATCCAGGTTCCCCTGGACCCAGGCATTGGTGCCGAAGGATTCGGGCACCTTGTCCTGGTTGTCGTCCACGTAGAGGCGCCAGGCGAGCATCATCTGCCGGCCGTTGTTGATGCAGCCGATGCCCTGGGCCTTGGCTTTGGCCTTGCTGAGCGCGGGAAGGAGCAGGCCGGCGAGGATGGCGATGATCGCGATGACGACGAGCAGTTCGATCAGGGTGAAACCGGACACCCGGCGATGGAACGGTGGGCCTTGCATAAAGCGATGGGTTATTTGAACTGTGGCAAACTAACCGATTCGGGTACTGATGGCAAGCTGACGCTTCCCGTCCTTCACTTCGATCTTTGCGCGCGCCGCCGTTCGAGGTAGGATTCAACCCGGCTGTGGCGGAAAACCAGCCGCTGGCCGCGAGCGCGGCCCTGTAAAACCGCATGAGCACTGAAGCATTCTCCCGCCTCTCCACGCGCGTCGTGGAGTTCATCGGCTGTGGGGCGGGCCAGCCTGAAGCGGCGACCGAGGCCCGTTTCAACGAGCTTGCGCTCGAAGCCTTCGCCCTCCAGTGCGAACGCGTCCCAACCTACCACCGGCTGTGTTCGGCGCGGGGCGTCGCACCGGACCGGGTGGCCCACTGGACGGAACTGCCGGCGCTGCCGACGATCGCCTTCAAGGAGTTCGACGTGACCAGCCTGGCGCCCGAGGAACGGACACGGGTTTTCCATTCAAGCGGCACGACAGTTGGGCAGCCGGGCCGGCATTTTCATGATGAAGCGTCGTTGGCGGTCTATGAAGTAGCGCTGCGGCCATGGTTCCAGGCGCATGTGCTGCCCGAAACGCTGGCGCCCGGCGGCAAACGCCTGCGATTGCTCGTGCTGACGCCGCCAGCGGAGGGCGTGCCAAACTCCTCGCTGGCCCACATGTTTGCCGTCGCAGTGCGGGAATGGGGCACGGCGGATTCCGCGTTCCTGGCGGCGCCGGGTGCGGATGGCGCCTGGCTGCTGCGGTGGGCGGCGGCGCTGGCGGTGTTGCGGGAAGCGGAGACGGCGGGGCAGCCGGTATGCCTGCTGGGCACGGCCTTTTCCTTTGTGCACCTGCTCGATCATCTCGAAGCGGCGGGGATGCGGCTGAATCTGCCGGCGGGTTCGCGGGTGCTCGAAACTGGCGGATACAAGGGCCGGTCGCGCGAGGTGCCCAAGTCGGAGCTACACGCGCTGATCAAGAAGCGCCTGGGCCTGCCGGCCTCCCACATTCTCTGCGAATACGGGATGAGCGAGCTGGGTTCTCAGGCCTACGACGGCGTGGTGGGTGCCGGGGCAATGACCGCCGTTAGTCGGGTGTTCCACTTTCCGCCCTGGGCGCGCGTGTGCGTGGTGTCACCGGAAACCGGACGGGAAGTGGGCGAGGGCGAAACGGGTTTGCTTCGCATCGTGGATTTGGCGAATGTGCGGTCGGTGATCGCGATTCAGACCGAGGATTTGGCGGCGCGGCGTGGCGGCGGCTTCGAGCTGGTCGGCCGGGTGCCACAGACGGGCCCGCGCGGCTGTTCGCTCATGGTTGGCTGAGGCGGCGACGTGCAATGACCGCCTCTTCCCCGCCAGATTCCGCCCCGCACCGGGTGCGGACGCTTTGCCTGTGCACCCTGCTGCACGCGTTCACGCACCTGTATAACGTGGCGTTCATCCCCCTTTACCTGCTCATCCGGCAGGACCTCGGCCTGGCGAGTGTGGCGCAGGCCACGCTGCTCGAAACGGTGATGATGATCGCCTACTTCGGCCCCAGTTATCCCATGGGTGTGCTGGCGGACCGGGTGAGTCGGAAGCAATTGCTCGGCTGGGGCCTGGTGATCAACGCCGTCGGCTTTATCGGATTGGGGCTGGCGCCCAACTACGCGACGGCGCTGGCGTGTGCCATCGTGGCGGGGCTGGGTGGATCGTTCTATCACCCGGCCGCCACCGCGTTGATCGCGCGGTCTTTTCCGGCGAACACCGGGCGGGCGCTGGGGCTGGCGGGCGTGGGGGCGGGGGCGGGATTCTTCGTGGGACCGCTGTACGCCGGCTGGCGGGCGAGCACCGCCGGTTGGCGGGCGCCCATGCTGGAACTCGGCCTCGCCGGCCTTGCCGCGGTGGCGCTGTTCCTGTGGCTGGCGGAGGAACAACCGGTGGCCGGGAGGAGCGGCGAGGCGGTGAAAGCCCGCCGGCAGACCCCGATCTTTCCGACGCCGGCCTTGTGGGGCCTGTTCCTCCTGGCGGCGGCGCTGCTCAGCTTGCGCGATTTCAGTGGCAGCTCGATGAGCAGTCTCGGCTCGCTGTTCCTGCAGCACGCGCGGGGCTTCGACCTGCGGACCACTGGCCTGGCGGTCAGCCTGCTGTTCATCGCCGCCATGATCAGCAATCCGCTTTTCGGGCATCTGAGCGACCGGGGGCGGACGGGATGGATTGCTTTCGTGCTCGTCGTTGCGGCCGGTTGCATCGTGGTTTTTCCCCGGTTGCCGGGCGCATGGACGATGCCGGGCCTGATGGTTTACGGATTCTTTTTCATGGCTAGTTACCCCATGGTCGAAGCGGCCCTGATGCAGGCGGTGCCGGACGCCGTGCGCGGACGGGTGTATGGACTTTTCATTACCGTCGGCGGGCTGCTGGGGAACCTGGCTCACTGGCAGGCTGGCGTGTGGGTGAAGCGGCTGGGTCCCGCGGCGGACCGGCCGGATGGCTATTTCGGGATTTATGCGCTGATCGGCGGGTTGGTGCTGTTGTCGCTCGGCGCGTTGCCATGTTTGAGCGCGTTGCGCCGGCGCGAGGGCCTGGTCGAACCGCAGGGTGGCAACCCGGTCGCGGTTGCTGTTCGTGCGCGGGCGGATTAGATGAATGGCCATGCAGCTTCCTGAATACTTTCTGGCCGACCTGGCGGACGCCTCTGTGCACACGCCGGAAATCATCGAACAGGCCTGCCTTTCGTTGAAGAGCAACCGGCGGCAGTTCCTCGCCGAACGGGACACGGCGAGCGTCATTGCGACCATCGCCGGCGTGGCGGACGACTGGCTGGACCCGGACAATCCCTTTCGACGCAGGGCGCTGGAACAGGGGCCGGCCGCGTTGGGGTTCTCGCGCGAAACGCTGGCGGCGGGTCTCGACGCGTTTTTTGGCTCGTTAACGCGGGAGAATCTCCTGGCCCTCGTGCGGCAGGATCTGGGGCAGATGGAACGGCTGGAGCGGTTGACGGCCACGGACATGGAACCACAGGCGGACCGGCTGGCGCTGGTGCACGGGCCGGAGCTGTTGGTGCACATTACGGGCGGCCGGCTGCCCAATCCGGCGCTGATGAGCCTGGTGCTGGGGTTGTTGGCGCGGTCGGCGCAGTTTGTGAAATGTGCCAGCGGCACCGCGCTGCTGCCCAGGCTGTTCGCCCACTCGCTCCGCGAGGTGGAGCCGAAACTCGGGGCGTGCGTCGAGATCGCCGAATGGAAGGGTGGCCACCGGGGGCTGGAAACGGCGCTGTGGGCGGCGGCCGACTGTGTGACGGCGACCGGCAGCGACGAAACCCTGTCGGCGATCCGGCATCATCTGCCGGCGGGCGTGCGCTTTCTGGGCTACGGCACGCGGTTGAGTTTGGGTTATGTGGCGCATGAAGCGTTGTCGAATCTCACGCTGCCGAAGGTGGTGGCCGCCGTGGCGCGGGATGTGGCTGCTTGGAACCAGCTTGGCTGCCTGTCGCCGCACGCGATTTACGTCGAGACGGGGGGCCGCCACCCGCCGGAGCGTTTCGCGGAGTTGCTGGCGGGGGAGCTGGCGGCCCTTGAGCGCGATCAACCACGCGGGCCTCTGCCCGCGGCCGAAGCGGCGACCATCGCGGCCCACCGGGCGGCGTATGAACTCCGGGCGGCGCATTCGCCGGACACGCAGATCTGGCGCAGTCCGGATTCGACGGCCTGGACAGTCGTGTTCGAGGCGAATCCGCGTTTTCGTGTTTCGTGTCTGAACCGGTTCATTTATGTGAAGGCGGTCGCCGACCCGGAGGAGGCGTTGCAAGGGGTGGACGAATGGCGGGGCCGGATTTCGACCGTGGGTCTCGGCGCGCATGGTCCCCGGGAACACACGCTGGCGCTGCGGTTCGCCCGCTGGGGCGTGGGGCGAATCTGCCCGCTCGGTCGCATGCAGGAGCCCGCGCCGGCATGGCGGCACGACGGCCGGCCGGCGCTGGGCGACCTGGTTACGTGGACGGACTGGGAGACGGGCGGGCGGTGAGCCGGGGGGCAAGAAACGACGGCAACAGGGCGGATTTCCGATGGAGCTAAGTGACGGAGGGGGAGGTGGATTGGCGAAAGAGCTGGACACCCGCGGCGCACTCTTTTACGCTGGTGGGCATGAAACCATCCACCAAGCCCCTGTTGAGTGA
>JBEKGJ010000092.1:0-8900 GCA_050012855.1 Verrucomicrobiota bacterium
GCCTTCCCAAAGCCAACTAATCCCCGCCCCCATGTAGTGGCGACCTTTGCCTCTCGCCATCTCAAAACCCCAGCAAAATCAACCTTCCCAATCCTCCCCTGGCCCCAGTAGCGGAAGTCGGGTTAACTTTCACATCCAGGGTCGAGGATATCGGTCTGGTCAGAGAGGTCATGTTGGTCGCTCCAGAGTTCATCGCGTTCCAAGCAAGCGGACTTTTGGAGAAGATCCATGCCCAGCTCCGGGCAGCCTATTTATGCCTCGAACGAACCTTTCTTCGCTGCGGAGCTGAGCTTGCCGAGGAGGTTTTCAAGCGCCTTTACGATGTACTCAATACGGCCCTGCAACTCGAGGGGCGTCCCGACCTTGTCGGAAGAGCGTGGTTCTTTGTAGCAGAACCTACGCTGGGGTACTATTTCATCGACGACGTCCAACTTCAGAAAGTGGTCGCGCATTTCAAAGCAAACCAGCATCAACGATTTAGTCCGATTGAACTTGCGGCGATGTTCTTGACTTCGCCTCTGCCATTCCAGGAGTCGTTGGCGATAGAAGCATGGCGGCAGAACAAGGTTCTCGATCTTCCTTGGAGCAAGGCGAAGTACATCTCAGATGCACCTGAGATTTTCGAGGCGGAACTGGCGCTCTACAAAAGTGACTGTTATACAGCCACTACGTTGGCTGAAGTGCGGGACCGCTTTCTAGTTCTCGCTTTTCCTCGAGAGGTTAAGGAAGCTCTATTGCCTATCATCGAATTAAATGCTCCTGAATTCAGGCGACGTTTTGCCGAGGGAATGAAACATTGGTCTCCGTATATCCGGAGGATCAGCAAGCTCCACGAAAGAGCCCTTCCCGGTCAGAGAACACTCGGACGGCCAAATGGACTTAAGGGGCGTTTTTCCGAAACATGGTTCCGTCAACAAAGTGCTCGGCTCTTTCCTCGACCGAACGAATCGAAGGAGTTCATTCACTTCCGGTCGAAAGTCGAGGCGATAGACAAATCCGCCGACAGGCAGCGGGATTTCGACATGTTCGTCATGTCGGCCAAAGGCGAGACGAGCACCAGGAGCTTCCAGAATTGGGCCGGCGGCGAGCAGGTCACGCTGGCAATTGTGTTCACCGATGTCGTCGGCTCGACAGCACTGGGCGAGGAAATCAGGGATGAGGCCATGAACGAAGTCCGGCGGGCGCACTTTGCCCAGAGCCGGAACCTGATCGGCCAGTCCCAAGGCCGGGAAATCAAGACCATCGGCGATAGCTTCATGGCGGGGTTCAAGTCTGTGGACGCCGCTCTGGACTACGTGAGGGCGTTGCAGGGGAACACCGGCCATCCGCAAGTGCAGATCCGCGCCGGCATCCACATCGGGCCGATGCACGTGGAGGAAGGCGACGTGTTCGGCGGCACCGTGAACTTCGCCGCCCGGGTAATTGGAGCGATCGAGCAAAAGGCGGAGATCTGGTTGAGCGACCGGGCGAAAGAGGACATTGACCGGCTGGGGGCTGGCAAGCACAAGCACCTGAAATGGGAACGGCACGAGGGCGTAGCCATGAAGGGCTTCCCTGGCAAGTTCACGCTTTGGTCGCTCATCAAGTAATGGCGAAGGGTCAGTTTTCAACGTGGCCCGTGCGAAGCAAGGCCGGGGTTTGAACAACTCCCCCGAGTTTTCCGCGCGGGCGCGGAAAACAGCACCCGAGGCGGGCGCGCTCCCGGTTCCATTTCGGGATTTGGTTTATCCTCTGGCGACCGCGCTGACCACCTTCTGCGCGGCATCGGCCATCGAGTCGCCGCTGATGATCGTGAGGCCGGAGCTGGCCAGCGTCTGCTTTCCCGCGACGCCGTTGTTGCCTTCGAGGCGGACGACCAGCGGCAGCTTCAGCCCGGTTTCCCGCACCGCGGCCACGATGCCCTGGGCGATCACGTTGCAATCCATGATGCCGCCAAAGATGTTCACCAGAATCGCCTTCACCGCCGGGTCTTTCATAATGATTTTGAAGGCGGCGGTGACCTGCTCGACGCTCGCCCCGCCGCCAACGTCGAGGAAGTTCGCCGGCTCCGCGCCGTAGAACTTGATGATGTCCATCGTGGCCATCGCCAGGCCGGCGCCGTTGACCAGGCAGGCGATGCTGCCATCCAGCTTGATGTAGTTGAGCGAAAACTCGCTCGCCTCGACCTCGAGCGGCGATTCCTCGGCCAGGTCCCGCATCGCCAGGGTGTCCGGATGGCGGTACAGCGCGTTGTCGTCGAGGCCGATCTTGGCGTCCACCGCCATAACAGTGTCCTTGCCGCCCGGCCCTTCGACGATGCAGAGGGGGTTGATCTCGACCAGCGAGGCGTCGCACTCCCACCAGGTGCGATACACGCCCAACAGCAGCTTGGCCGCCGCACCGATGAGGTCGCCGCGCAGTCCCAGAGCCACGGCGATCCGCCGCGCCTGGTAGGGCATCAGCCCCACCGCTGGGTCCACGGATTCCTTGATGATCTTCTCGGGCGTTTTGGCGGCGACTTCCTCGATGTCCATGCCTCCCTCGGTGCTGGCCATGACCACGGGCCGCGAATTCACTCGATCGAGCAGGACCGCGAGATAGAGCTCCTTTTTGATTGGGAATGCCTTTTCAATCAGGAGCCGGTTCACGCGCCGGCCAGCGGCACCGGTCTGCTTCGTGACGAGCACCTGACCGAGCATGGCTTTGGCGCGTTCGATGGCCTCCTCGGGCGTGGCACAAACCTTGACTCCGCCCTGCAGGCCGTTGGTGAACGTGCCCTTCCCGCGGCCGCCGGCGTGGATTTGGGACTTCACGACCACCCGTCGGGCGCCGCCGGCGAAAAGCTGCTGTACGACCGCGCCAGCCGCTTCCGGATTGGGAACTTCGCTGCCGGTGGGGACCGCCACGCCGAAGCGGGCGAGGAGTTGCTTTGCCTGGAATTCGTGTATGTTCATGGCCGAAACTTCGGCGGACTCTGGCGGTCGCCCGCCAAACGTTCAATCCTCAAATGCATCCTCAAATGCACCCGCCCCGGCACGCCAAAACCGGTTTCGACGGGCTTGACTGTCGTTCCATTTCCCGTCAGCGTGCACGCCGGGCTTTCTTCCCGGTCAAATGCGTCTCGGAACATGAACGGGTCAATCGCCGCGCCGATCCTGGCGCTTGCCCTGTACTGCGCCCTGCTCTTCTTCGCTTCGTTGGCGGGCGGAGGGTTTCCCCTGCTGTTCGGGCGCACTCACGCACGCATCCAGGTAACGGTCAGCTTTGTCGCCGGCCTGATGCTGGGCATGGCGCTGCTGCATTTCATCCCGCACGCCGAATCCCAGCTCCATTCCCTGGACGCGACGATGGTCTGGGTCCTGGCGGGCTTTCTGGTCATGTTTTTTTTACAGCGTTTCTTTCACTACCACCACCATGATCTGCCGGCGCACGATGACCAGGCAACCGCCGGTGCGGCCGCAGAGGCGACCACCCACGACCATGACCATGAGCATAACCACGAAACCGCGCCACCGGCCGGGAAGCAGCTCGGTCCACTGGCCTGGGTGGGAACCGCCATCGGCCTGACGCTGCATTCGCTGCTCGACGGCCTCGCGCTGGCGACTGCCGTGGCCGTCGAATCGCGCGGTCACAGCCGGCTGGTGGGTTTCGGCACCGCCCTGGCGGTCATCCTCCACAAGCCCTTTGACGCGATGGCGATCTCCACCGTGATGGCCAGGAGCGGCTGTTCGCGACGGTCACTCCAGATTCTCAACGCCCTGTTCGCCCTGACGGCGCCGGTGGGGGTGATGCTGTTCTACCTCGGCGCCAGCCGGGTAGCCGGGGCCGACTCCGCTTTCGTGGGTCGCGCCCTGGCCTTCTGCGCCGGCACCTTTCTGTGCGTCGCGTGCAGCGACCTGCTGCCCGAGCTTCAGTTTCACTCCCACGACCGCTTCAAGCTTTCACTCGCCCTGCTCGCCGGACTAGGCATCGCCTTTCTGGTCGGCTTGTTCGAGACCGAGGGACATGATCACCACGGGGGCGCCGCGGCGCTTCGGCCTGGCCCGGCTTCGGTGGTCGCATCGGCTGCGTGGACAGGTCACCCCTTCGCCGCGAGTCGTCAGGCGTAGCGTCCCGCTTCGAACGCGGCATCGAACATGGCCACAACGTTGGCCGGCGGCACGTCGGCCATGATGTTGTGGACCTGCTGGAAGACAAAGCCGCCGCCCGGTTTGAGCGTGTTGACCTGTTCGCGGACGTGGGTGGCCACGCGTTCCGCCGTGCCGTGCGACAGAATCTCCCGCGTGTCGCAGCCGCCGCCCCAAAACGTGAGCTGCGCGCCGAAGTCCCGCTTCAGCCCGGCGGCTTCCATGCCCTGGCAGGAGATCTGGACCGGGTTGATCGTATCCAGTCCGGCTTCGATCAGGCCCGGCAGCAGTTCCCGCACGCCGCCGCAGCAGTGGAGCATGATCTTGAGGTGCGGCGCCAGTTGCCGCGCGCGCGCCCACATGAGCCGTTCCCGCGGCTGGAAGAACTCGCGATACATGACCGGCGAGACCTGCGGACCGCGCTGGGAACCGAGATCGTCGCCGAACAACACCACGTCAATGTGCGGCCCTACCGCGCCCAGGAACCGCTCGAGGCTCGGCAGGTACATGGCGACCGCCGCATCGAGGAAGGCATGGGCGCGATGCGGTTCGGCGGCAAGCAGCATGAGGAAGTTGTCGTTGCGGTAGAGCATCTGCCCCAGTTCGAGCAGATTCCCGCCAAAGAGGCCGATGATCAGGCGGTCGGTTTGGCCGCGCAAACGGCGCGCGCCTTCCGCGAGGAGGTTGAGGCCGGCCGATCCGGCCGCCAGGGGGCCAGGCGGCGATGCCACCGCGTGCCACATACTCTCCGCCAGGTGCTCGGGCAGGTGGGCCAGGTCGTCTCCTTCAGCGAACGGAAAATGGATTTGCTCGAAATAGAGCACGCCGTCCGGCATCTGGCCCAGCACCCGTCCGGACTCGGACAGGACGGTCCACCGCCCCGGCTCGCGACGCAGACGCACCCAGGATGGCATGAGGCATGGCGTGCCGTCGGGCAGGGTCCATTCCTGCCAGTGACGATCCTCCAGCGCGAAGGCGCGGCCCAGTTCGATCGCGTCAATGTGGAACCGCTGGAGCACGTCGTCGTCCACGATGGCCAGTTGCTGCACGGGGTCATAAACACGGATGGGCCGCGTCGGCAGCCCCAGTTCGCGTCGCAGCCGCGCGTAGGCGATGGCGGCGATGCCGGAAGACCGGTGGCCGGAAAGATCGAGGGGCACCCGGTCGGGCTCCTGGTGGTTGAGGGCGGCGAGGACACGTTCGCGCGAGGTCATGTTAGCGACGCTGATAAGGTTTGCCGTTGGACGGGTCAAGCCATGTTTCGCCCGCGGGTTGCCGAGGGTGTCTCCACGCCCTGCTCCCGCCGCAGTCCACGACCCACCGTTCGTCATTCGTCATTCGCACTTCGAATGGGTGGCTGCCCGATGCCGGGCGGGCAGTTGGAGCATGGTGTCGTGGCCCGGCGGTCCACGACCCACCGTTCGCCGCTCGTCATTCGCACCTCGTCATTCGCACTTCGAATGGGTGGCTGCCCGATGCCGGGCGGGCAGTTGGAGCATGGTGTCGTGGCCCGGCGGTCCACGACCCACCGTTCGTCATTCGTCATTCGCACTTCGCCATTCGCACTTCGTATGGATGGCTGGTACCCCCACCCTGAATCGAACAGGGATCACACGTTTAGGAAACGCGTGCTCTATCCATTTGAGCTATGGGGGCGCCCGATTCGGCGGGCAGGCCTACTCGCGCACGGCCACGTCCATGTCCGGGTGGTGATAAAGAATGCGCCCGCAATTCGGACAGGCGGCGACCTCCTGGCCCGCCTGCGCGCCCAGCACCACGTGCGTTGGCAATTGCATGTGGCAGCCGCCGCAGGAGCTGTGGTCCACGCCCACCACCACTTGTCCCCCCTTGCTGCGGCGCAACCGCTCGTAGCGCGCCAGCAGGCCCGCCTCGACGGCGGCGGCCAGTTGTTCCCGGCCGTTCCGGGCGTCCGCCAGTTGCTGCCGCAGTTGCTGCTCGCGCCCGGCCAGCGCCGTGAGCTGCGCCTCGGCATCGCGCGTGCTGGTTTCCGCCTGCTGGGTCGCCCCGGCGATCACCTTCTGGGTCGCCTCGGCCTGCTCCATCAATTCGAGCTGCTGGTCCTCCAGCCGGACAATGGCGGCCTGGCAGCCCGCGATTTCCTTGCTCAGCGCCCGATATTCCTCGTTCTTCTTGGTCTCGAACTGCTGCAGGGAGTAACGGCCGATGTGCTGCTTTTGCTCCTCCACCTCCAGCTCGAGCTGCTTGCGCGCGCTGTCAATGTGGCGGAGCTTCTGGCGAGCGGCCTCGAGGGCGTCGCGGGTGACCTGGGTGCGGGTCTGGAGCCCGGCGCGCTGGGGTTCCATAGTCTGCAGCTCGGTTTCCAATTGCTGGCATTTGCGGTCGCGGTCCTGGAGGATCAGCAGTTTTTCAATCGCGTCGAGCATGCGTTCCTAAATCAAATCGTTGGTGTCACGGTACCGGCCGGCCGCCGGTCCGTCAACCCGGC
Organism: Verrucomicrobiota bacterium; assembly: GCA_050012855.1. Taxonomy (GTDB): domain Bacteria; phylum Verrucomicrobiota; class Verrucomicrobiia; order Limisphaerales; family J093; genus JAJXZJ01. The sequence goes on from JBEKGJ010000092.1 coordinate 6,574, forward strand.
ACAACGGGAGGGGGCCGCCGGCCGAATCGTCCCGGCCGCAGACACCGGGAAAGGGATTGACCGGAAGGCGGCCGGCGTGTTTAACCGTCCGCCATGTCAACCAGCATGGCCCGGCGGGATCGCGTCCGCGGAAATATTTGCCGACCGCGCACCCAGCGATTGCAGAACCACGCGGACTGACAGCGTCATGGGGCAACCTTCACCACCACGCACAAACGCCAGGCCGGAAGCCAACGCCGCGCCCACGCCCTCCGAGCATGGCGGCGGGGTGGCCCGCCTGGTACGGATCATCCTCGTGCTCGTCATGCTGGCAATCCCCGCCCGCATCATCCTTTACGGTTACCTGCCCGTTGACGACGCGCTGCGCCATGCCGCCAAGGCCGTCAGCGGGAAACCATGGCCCGAGATCCTCGTGCTCGGCCAGCCTTACACCGTGGATCACAATTTTGGCTGGGACGCGTTCCTGCGCTGGATTTATCTCGCCACGGACTGCGACACCGAACGGCTGGTGGACATCTCGGTGCTGGGCCTGTTTTTCGTCGCCGGCGGTGTCGTCCTGCCCTGGCTCAAGCGCCCCGAAGCCTGGCTGGCGGCACTCCTGCTCGGATGCGTTGGCTGGCAGCCACTCGCCAGCCGCTTGCTGATCGGCCGGCCGCTGCTCTTGACCATCGCGATGCTCGTCGCCGTGCTTTTGGTCTGGCAGCGGCACGGGGCTTCGCCTCCACGACGACCAACGATTCTCCTCCTGTCCGGGCTCGTCGGAGCAGCGGTCCTGTTTCACGGCGTTTGGTATCTCTGGGCGCTGCCGGTGGCCGCCTTCCTCCTCGCCCGCCAATACCGTTGGGCCTTGGCGCTCGCGGCCGGCTGGGTCGGCGGCACGGCCGTGGCCGCCGTCCTCACCGGACATCCGTTGGACTTCCTGGTCGAAGCCGTCCAAACGACGCTGCGGGCCACGCAATTGCATCTCACGGCGCGAACCTTGGTGCCCGAGCTGCAGCCGGTTTCGGGTGGCCTGTTCTTTTTCCTGGTGATCGGCGGTCTGCTGGTGCTCCGCCGGCTGGAACGATCGGACGCGCCCCCGTTGAACCGTGATCCGTCGTTTTGGCTGGCCGCACTGGGCTGGGTGCTGGGCTTCGCGGCGCGAAGGTTCTGGGAGGATTGGGGACTGCCCGCGCTGATGGTCTTGGTGGCCGGCGACCTGGTGCGATTTTGGGAACGCAAGGTCGCCGCCGACTCGCCCAAGCGGCTCGCGCTGGCAGGCGGACTGGCGATCGCGCTGTTCTTCACCCTGACCAGCGACGTGGACAGCCGCTGGACCCGCAGTCTGACCCGGCAGTTTCTGGCCAGGGATGATCCCGAACAGGCCGACTGGCTGCCGGAACGTGGCGGCGTTTTCTACGCGGCGGACCCGAGTTTCTTCTACGACACCTTCCTGAAAAACCCCCGGGCCGACTGGCGCTACGTGTTGGGCTTTGAAATGACCCTCATGCCGGCGGATGACTTCAAGACCCTCTATGGCATCCTCTGGAACCATGGCGCGGCGGCGGCCTACCAACCGTGGGTTGCCAAAATGCGCCCGGCGGACCGCCTGTTCATCCGGGGTGACGCGGCGAGCACACCGCCCATAACGGGCCTGGAATGGCACTACCTGCTCGGCGGCATGTGGAGCGGTCGCCTGCCACATGCAAGCACGTCACCGGCCCGACCACCGGGCCCGACCCCGGTGCATCCACGGGAATGAATGCCCAGCCACGAGCCAGCCAAGTCACCGCCGACAGTCGCACAAGCCAGTTCCGGGTCGGTTGGCGACCGGGACCGGCGCCCGGTCGCCGCAGTCAGAGTCACTCGGGCGCGTCGGCGCTGAGGGACGGCGGCGGTGCTGCTGCGCCCCAGTTTTTGTTGCGAAATCAACACGCAACAAGCAGTCAAGGCTGCGAAGCACCGTAAACCCCACTGGCCGGGCGGATCCGACACTTCCTCGGATGGCGGTCCGACTGCCGGACGGGCAGTTGTCGCGGCCTGGCGGTCCACGACGGTAAACTGCTTCCGGCACCGGCGCCACTTGTAAACGCCGGGTCGGGCCCACCGGCGGCTTTCGGGCCGCGGCTTGAGTCGTAGGGGGCGGTGGCCTAACAATGCGGGCACATCAGGCCACTGGGCCAACGGAGGGACTCTAGGAGCGCCCGCGCCTTGTCCTCATCGGCGCATTCGCGGGCCACCTTGATCAGGTTAACCCGACTTCCGCTACTGGAGCCAGATTTTACTTTTTTCAGAAGGCGAGAGTGTGGTTTTGCTGGGGATTGTCGTGATTCAGCTCCCAAAACGGC
>JBEKGJ010000093.1:0-8532 GCA_050012855.1 Verrucomicrobiota bacterium
TGGAGGCGGAGACGGAGTCGCCGGCGGACCCCTCACCCAAGCCCTCTCCCCTTCCGAAGGGGAGAGGGAGAAGCGTCGGCAGACTCTTGAATCGCCAGGGGCCTCCGGTTCTTCAAGCCGCTACGGAGAATTCCCTCTCCCCATCCGATGGGGTGAGGGGCCTGCCCGCGATCTCGCCTCCGCCTTCACTGAGAAGGTGTGAAAAAAATGGAAAAGCGGGAAAAAACCATGCAAATCTCCCAGGAAAATGCATGGTAATTTGTCGGGAAATCAATTTTTTCACACCTTCTGAGGCCTTACGAATTTCCATCGATTTTCCTCGGGTCAGCCTTGAAAGTCCTCGAAGAGTCAGTTAATATGGCTTGATTGCGGAGTGATTCGTGACGACGGCGGTCCGTGCCGGCGCACGGTTGAGCGTGGTCATGCGCGCATGAATTTTGCCAGTTACGAAGTCGGTAACTTCTACGACGAGATGCTGACGGGCCCGAATGCGGCCCGCGCTTGCGCGCACAACCTGATGCAGGGCATCCAATCGCTGGGGCCGGGTGAGTTTGCGCGGCGGCAAGCGGCCGCCGAGCGCGCGTTGATGCAGATGGGGATTACGTTCAACGTGTATGGGGAGCAGGCCGGGGTGGAGAAGATCTTCCCGTTCGACATCGTTCCGCGGATTATCCCGGCCGCCGAATGGGGCTGGTTGGAGAAGGGCCTCAAGCAACGGATTCACGCGCTGAACCTGTTCATCAACGATCTTTACCACGATCAGGAGATCCTCAAGGCGGGCGTCGTGCCGCGCGAGATCGTCCTGACGGCGAAATCCTACCGCCGGCAGCTCGCCGGCTGGGACCCGCCGGGGGGCATCTGGTGCCATATTACGGGCACGGACCTCGTGCGGCACAGTGACGGGCAGATCTACGTGCTGGAGGACAACCTCCGCTGTCCCTCCGGAGTTTCCTACGTGCTGCAGAACCGGCAGGTGATGAAGAGCCTTTTTCCCGAGGTCTTCGCGGCCTCCAAGGTGCGCCCGGTGGACAACTACCCACTGAAGCTCCGCGACATGCTGGAGTTTCTGGCGCCGGACGCCGTTGGCACGCCGCACGTGGTGCTGCTGACGCCGGGGAGCTACAACTCCGCATACTTCGAGCACTCCTTTCTGGCCCAGCAGATGGGCGTCGAACTGGTCGAAGGGCGCGACCTGGTGGTCGAGGACAGCCAGGTGCTGATACGCACCACGAACGGCTTTGAGCGGGTGGACGTGATTTACCGGCGGATCGACGACGATTTTCTCGATCCGAAGTGCTTCCGGGCCGATTCGATGCTGGGCGTGCCGGGCCTGATGGAGGCCTGCAAGGCCGGCAACGTCGCGCTGGCCAACGCTCCCGGCACCGGCGTCGCCGATGACAAAGTCGTCTATGCGTACGTGCCGCGCATCGTGAAGCACTATCTGGGGGAGGAAATCATCGTGCCGAACGTGCCGACCTACATCTGCGCCGAGGAAAAGGACCTGCGCTACACGCTGGAGAACCTGGACAAGCTGGTCGTCAAAGCCGCCAACGAATCGGGCGGCTACGGGATGCTGGTCGGCCCACACTCGACGAAAGCGGAGCGCGCGGAGTTCGCGGAGAAGGTGAAGGCCGATCCGCGCAACTACATCGCTCAGCCCACGCTGGCGCTGTCCCGCGTGCCGACGATCTGCGCGGATCATCTGGAAGGCCGGCATGTGGACCTGCGTCCCTACATTCTCTACGGGAAAGAGATTTTCGTCCTGCCCGGCGGCCTCACGCGGGTCGCCCTCAAGCCGGGCTCGCTCGTGGTGAATTCCTCACAGGGCGGCGGCAGCAAAGACACGTGGGTCCTGGCGGATTCGCCGGCGGTCGAGCGCAAAGAGGCCAAGGGCCGCGCCGAGCCGGTCCTGGAAGGAGGTTTGCCCTAATGCTCAGCCGCGTGGCCGATTCGGTCTATTGGATGAGCCGCTACATTGAACGCGCCGAGAACGTGGCGCGGTTTGTGGATGTGAACCTCCAGCTCATGCTCGACGCGCCCGAGGGCCAGGACCAGCAGTGGGACCCGCTGGTGGCCATCACGGGCGACCACGCGGAGTTTGCCCGGCGTTATGGCGCCGCCACCGAGAGCAACGTCATCAAGTTCCTCACCTTCGACGGGGACAATCTCAACTCGATCTTTTCCTGCGTGCGCGCGGCGCGGGAAAATGCCAGGAGCGTTCGCGAGATCATCTCCTCCGAGATGTGGCTCCAGTTGAACCGGTTCTACCTAATGTTGAACTCCGCCGCGCAGGGAAGCGGCCGGCTGGACCAACACGAGGGCTTCTACGAACAAGTCAAGCAGGCCAGCCATCTCTTCAGCGGCATCACTGACGCCACAATGGCGCGGTCCGAGGCGTGGCACTTCAGCCGGCTGGGGCGGATGGTCGAGCGCGCCGACAAGACCTCGCGCATCCTGGACGTGAAGTATTTCCTGCTGCTCCGCTCGGCCCAGGACGTGGGCACAGCGTTTGACGACATCCAGTGGGTTGCCGTGCTCCGCTCGGCTTCCGCCTTCGAGATGTATCGCAAGCGCCATGGCCGGATTTCGCCCCGCGGGGTCGTGGAATTCCTGATGCTCGACCGGGAGTTTCCGCGCGCGATCCAGTTTTGCCTCCTGGCCGCCCGCGATTCACTCCACGCCATCAGCGGCACGCCGCTGGGCACCTTCCGCCATGCGCCCGAGAAACTGCTCGGCCAGCTCTGCTCGGACCTTGCCTTTGCCGCGGTGGACGAGGTGATGCAGCACGGCCTGCACGAGTATCTGGACGAATTGCAGACCAAACTCAACCAGGTCGGCCAAGGCATCGTCGAGACGTTCTTCGCGTTCAAAACTCCGCGGCCGGGCAGGAAAACAGCCCGCGTCCCCGCGCAGTAAGCGGCGAGTTGCCCAAGCCATGTCCATCCACATCGCCCTCCACCACCAGACACACTACCGCTACGACCGGCCGGTGGGCCTTGGCCCGCAGGTCGTGCGGTTGCGGCCCGCCCCGCATTGCCGCACGCGCATCCTGAGCTATTCGCTGCGCGTCACGCCCGCCAAGCACTTTCTGAACTGGCAGCAGGATCCGCAGTCCAACTACCTGGCCCGCCTAATCTTCCCGGACCAAACCCGTGAGTTGCTGGTCGAGGTGGACCTCGTCGCCGAGATGGCGGTGTTCAACCCTTTCGACTACTTCCTCGAACCCCAGGCGGAGCGTTTTCCGTTCAAGTACGACAAATCGCTGGATCATGAACTGGCGCCCTTCCAACTCCAAGACCCGCCCACGCCGCTCTTCGTCAAGTTCCTGGGCGAGGTAAAGCGCGAACTGCTCGGGCGCGCCGGCAACGCCGCCGAGACCCAGGACCAGCGCCCGCGAACCAATGACTTCCTGGTCGCCCTGAACCAGCGGCTTTGGCGTGACATCAAGTATCTCATTCGCCTGGAACCCGGCGTCCAAAGCCCCGAGGAGACGCTTGAGGAAGGCAGCGGCTCGTGCCGCGACTCGGCCTGGTTGCTCTGCCAGTTGCTGCGCCACCTCGGGCTGGCCGCGCGGTTTGTGAGCGGCTACCTCATCCAACTCACGGCGGACGTGAAGTCACTGGACGGCCCAAGCGGACCGGAGCGCGATTTCACCGATTTGCACGCCTGGTGCGAGGTCTATCTGCCCGGCGCCGGCTGGATCGGCCTGGACCCGACCAGCGGCCTGCTGGCTGGGGCGGGCCACATCCCGCTGGCCGCGACGCCCGATCCGCAAAGCGCGGCGCCCATCACCGGCGTCGTGGAGGCGTGCAAGTGCGACTTGAGCTTCGACATGAAGGTCGCGCGCATTCACGAATCGCCGCGCGTCACCAAGCCCTACACCGAGGAGCAGTGGCGCGAGATCGAATCGCTGGGCCGCCGGCTCGACACCAACCTCGCCCAAGCGGACGCGCGCCTGACGATGGGCGGCGAGCCGACCTTCGTCAGCATCGACGACATGGACGGGCCGGAGTGGACCACGCTGGCGCTCGGTCCGATGAAGCGCCGTTTGGCCGACAGTCTCATCAAGCGTCTCAAGGGCCGCTTTGCCACCGGGGCGTTGCTGCATTACGGCCAGGGCAAGTGGTATCCGGGCGAATCGCTGCCGCGCTGGGCCTTCGCCTGCTATTGGCGCAAGGACGGACAGCCGATTTGGGAAAGCGAATCGCTCTTCGCCGACGAAGCGAAAAACTACGGTTTCGGGGAAAAGCGCGCCGAGGAATTCATGTACGCGCTGGCAGAGCGTCTGGGGTGCGGCGGCAAGTGGGTCATGCCGGCATTCGAGGACGCCTGGTATTACCTCTGGAAAGAGCGCCGGCTGCCCACAAACGTGGACCCCTTCAAGTCCAACCTCAAAGAGGAAGAGGCGCGCGCCCGGCTGGCCAAGGTCTTCGAGCAGGGCCTCGACAAGACCGTCGGCTTCTTGCTGCCGCTGCGCCACGCCGAGGCGGAGGGCGCGCCCGGCTGGGTCAGCGGGCCGTGGTTTCTGCGCCCCGAGCGGTGCTACCTCATCCCCGGCGATTCGCCCATGGGTTTGCGTCTGCCGCTGGATTCTCTGCCCTGGGCTGGCGCCGGCGATCAGCCTGCCATTATCGAACGCGATCCCCTCCAAACACGCCTGCCGTTGCCGCCCCGCCAGGCCTTTTTGGCGGCGTCCCGCCGGAGCCCCGCCGAGGCCCGCGAGACCCTCGCCAATCGCCCGGCCGATTTGGGAACGGCCGCCGATTCCCGGTCCCCGTTCCGTGAACCGAGGCGCGGCGAATCGGCCGCGTGGATCGTGCGGACGGCGCTCTGCGTCGAGCCGCGCCACGGGCGGCTGCACGTCTTCATGCCGCCGGCGGCCATCCTGGAGGATTATCTCGAGTGCCTCGCCGCCGTCGAAGACACCGCCGCGCGGCTGGACACGCCGGTGGTCATCGAGGGTTACACGCCGACGCATGACCCGCGGTTGAACGTGCTCAAGGTGACGCCCGATCCCGGCGTTATCGAGGTCAACATGCATCCGACCTCCTCGTGGGATGAAATGGTCCGGCAGACGGAAGGACTCTACGAAGAAGCGCGGCTTTCGCGGCTGGGGACCGAAAAATTCATGCTCGACGGCCGCCACACCGGCACCGGTGGCGGCAACCACATCGTCCTGGGCGGCCCGACCCCGGCGGACAGCCCGCTCTTGCGCCGCCCGGACCTGCTGCGCTCTTTGGTGACCTACTCTCAGAACCACCCCTCGCTCTCGTTTCTCTTCAGTACGCTCTTCATCGGCCCGACGAGCCAAACCCCGCGCATCGACGAGGCGCGAAACGATTCGCTCTACGAACTTGAAGTCGCCTTTCGGCAGGTCCCGGATCGCGGGCGGTGCGCGCCCTGGCTCGTCGACCGTCTCTTCCGCAACCTGCTGGTTGACGCCACCGGCAACACGCACCGGGCCGAGTTCTGCATCGATAAACTCTATTCGCCCGAGACCAGCAGCGGCCGTCTGGGCCTGCTGGAGATGCGCGCCTTCGAGATGCCGCCCCACCCCCGCATGAGCCTGGCCCAGCAACTGCTCCTGCGCGCCCTGGTGGCCAAGTTCTGGCAACAGCCTTGCCAGAACGACCTCGTCCGCTGGGGCGCCGACATCCACGATCGCTGGATGCTGCCGCACTTCCTCTGGAGCGATTTGGGCGACGTGATCGAAGACCTGCAAACCAGCGGCTACCCGATGAAACTGGATTGGTTCGCGCCGCACTTCGAATTCCGCTTCCCGGAATTGGGCGAGCTCGAGGTGAAGAACCTCCACGTCGAGCTCCGCCAGGCGCTCGAGCCGTGGCACGTGCTGGGCGAAGAATCCGGCCCCGGCGGCACCGCCCGCTATGTGGACTCGAGCCTGGAGCGCGTGCAGGTCAAGGCGCGCGGCCTGGTGGATTCACGCCATGCCATCTGCGTCGGCGGCACCGTCATCCCGCTCCACCCCACCGGCACCAACGGCCAATACGTGGCCGGCGTCCGCTACCGCGCGTGGCAGCCGCCGAGCTGCTTGCATCCGATGATCGGCGTCCACACGCCGCTGGTCTTTGACATCGTGGACACCTGGAACGGCCGGAGCATCGGCGGCTGCACCTACCACGTCGCGCATCCCGGCGGCCGGCACTACGAGACGTTCCCCGTAAACTCCTACGAAGCCGAAAGCCGGCGGCTGGCGCGTTTTTTCCGCTTCGGCCACACCCCGGGGCCGATGCAGCCCCGCATCCCGCCGGCCAACCGCGAGTGTCCATTCACGCTGGACCTCCGGAATGTGTGAGCCAACGGCTGACGGTGCGATCGCGCTCGCCAACGGCTTCGTCAACATGCCCCCCGCCGAAACCCAATTTCACCGCCAGCCGCCCCACGCCGGCGTCGCGTGGGATGAGTCGCGCGCGGCCTCTGGGCAGGTTCGTCCCCAGTGGCAGCCGCTCCTGGCGTCGCTCGAGGCGCTCGGGCGCGACGAACTTGCAATCCGCGCCCAGAACGGCCGCCGCATTTTGCGCGAGCACGGCGCGAGTTGCTTCTCGTCGGACCCGGAGGGAGAGCGTGAAGTGCAGTGGGAACTGGACTACATCCCGTTGGTGGTCGGCGCGGATGAGTGGCGCGAACTGGAAACCGGCCTGGTCCAACGCGCGCGGTTGCTCAATCTCATCCTGGGAGACCTCTACGGCGTGCAGCACCTGGTGCGCGACGGTTTTGTCCCCGCGCCCCTCATTTACGCGAACCCGGCCTATCTCCGGGCCTGCCAGACCGTCCGCGTGCCCGGGGGAAACTACCTCCATCTCTACGCCGCTGAGGTTGCGCGCGGGCCGGAGGGACGCTGGCGGGTGCTGGCGGATCGCACGCAGGCCCCGGCGGGATTCGGCTTCGTATTGGAAAACCGCAGCGTCCTCTCGCGGGTTCTGCCCGAGGTGCTGCGCGCGATGCGCCCGCGTTCCCTTTCGGAGACCTTCCGCATCCGCCGCGAAGCGTTGCGCCGGCTGGCGCCATCCGAAACAGACCACCCGGCCATCGTGTTGCTGACGCCCGGCCCGCGCAGCGAATCCTACTTCGAACACGCTTACCTGGCGCGGGTGTCGGGTTTCACCCTCGTCGAGGGCGGCGATTTGACCGTGCGCGACCGTCGGGTTTTTCTCAAGACCCTGGATGGCCTGCGCCTGGTGGAAGTGATTCTGCGCGGCGTGACCGATGCCTTCTGCGATCCGCTCGCCTTGCGCGGCGAGTCGCTGCTGGGCGTGCCCGGACTCGTCGAAGCCGCTCGCGCCGGCCACGTTTCGGTCGTCAACGCCCTCGGCTCCGGCCTGGTGGAAAGCCCGGCGTTTCTCCCGTTTCTGCCCGGTCTGGCGGCGCATCTGTTGGGCGAGGAGCTGAAACTCCCTTCCGTGGCAACCTGGTGGTGCGGCCAGGCGCGCGAGCAAACACACGTCGAGGAGCACCTCGACGAATTATGTCTCCGCCCCGCCTTTTCAACCGCCGGCCCGCGGACCGGGCCCGGCGGCCTGACAGATGAAAGCCGCACCGAATGGGTCTCCCGGCTGCGCGAGCGTCCGCACGAGTTCGTGGGCCAGGAACAGGTCCGGCTTTCCCGCGCCCCGGCCTGGCCGAGGGATTCCCGGCCGATCACGGTCCGCGTCTTCGTGGTGTTCGACGGACAGGACTTTTTCGCCGTGCCTGGGGGCTTGGCGCACATCATCGAGCAGGACGCCCTGGCGACAGCGCCACTTTCGCTGGCCGGCGGCTGCAAAGACGTCTGGGTCCTGTCCGACGACACAGAAAAGCCGGCGCCTGCGGCCTTGGCCGCGGCGCCCGCCCCCGCCCTCGAACGCCTGGCCTCAGACCTGCCAAGCCGCACCGCCGAGAACCTTTTCTGGCTCGGACGCTACACCGAGCGTCTGGAGCAGCTTCTCCGGCTCTGTCGTTCGGCGGTGGGCCATCTCGCGGATGAATCCGCCAAAGGCCAGTCCGCGGCCTTCGCGGATTTGCTGGGCCGCCTCGGTCTGGCCGGTTCACCGGAAGCCGGCCCTGCCGAGCCCCAACGACTGCAGAAGGACCTCCTGGCGGTTCTTTACGAGAATACCCGAAACCCGGGTGTCCGGGCACTTCTCAGGCGCATCCAGACCTCCAGTTTCAGCGTCCGCGATCGGCTTTCCGCCGACACGTGGTACATCCTGAACCGCCTCAACTCCGATGCCGAGCAGCGCCCCGGACCTCTGCCGCTGGTGCTGGCCGGCTCGCTGCTCAACACGCTCGTGTTGGACCTCGCCGTCTTCAGCGGGATGGAGATGGAAAACATGACGCGCGGCCACGGCTGGGTTTTTCTCGACCTCGGGCGGCGGATCGAACGCGGCGCCGCCATTGCCCGCCTGGTCGAAGCCGCCCTGCGCGGCAGCGGGACGCGCGAGCTGCTGCTGGAATCCCTTCTGGAAATCGCCGACAGTGTCATCACCTATCGCCGGCGCTACTTCGCCGAGCCGCGCCTTGCCGCGGTGCTGG
>JBEKGJ010000094.1:0-8069 GCA_050012855.1 Verrucomicrobiota bacterium
AGCCTTCCCAAAGCCAACTAATCCCCGCCCCCATGTAGTGGCGACCTTTGCCTCTCGCCATCTCAAAACCCCAGCAAAATCAACCTTCCCAATCCTCCCCTGGCCCCAGTAGCGGAAGTCGGGTTAAGTTCCTTCCGCACCAGACTCCTTGGTCTTCATGGGAAAAGGGCAGCATCGGAAGCGTGGATGTCAAGTTGGGTCTGTGAAGTAAACAAGCCCAAAGAATTTTCGACTGTCTTTTTCATCAACCCAGCGGCGGGGTGGAACCGAAGGGAAGACCGGATTGGAGAGTTCCGGCGAGCTGGTTGGGGATGGAATACTTGATGAGGTGCGGTTTGGGCGTTTGGAGCAATCCCCGCAGCGCAGCTTCCATGAACCGCCCGCTCGTAGCGCAGATTCCCAATCTGCTGTGTCGCGGATTTTCAATCCGCTGGTCATGGCTCAATAGCCGAGGCCTCGGGAGCGATCGCCCGGCCTGCCGGGTGGAACTCGGCGATACCGCAGATTGGAAATCTGCGCTACACGCGCGCGTCGGTTCATTGCTGGTGAGCAGGGTCGCCAGGTCGAGGGAGCTTCCCTCGCCAACGGCGGCAAAATCAGCGGGCCGGGGCGGGTTTCAGAACGCGCAGTCCAAACACGCCGCCGGCGGTGTTGCCCGGTTTCGCCTGGAAGCGGACGGTCACGTGGTCCTTGCCCTGGGTCAGCGAGGCAGGAACCGCATAGGTTTCGTCGAAGAACTCCTCCGGGTGGTTGCGTTCGAGTCTCTGGGTCGCGACGGTTTCGCCGTTGACGAGCACGTCGAAACTGCGGTTGCCGGCGTCGCTCCCCCAGTAGGTGACGCCGAGGCTGATGGGCTGGTCGGGCAGCACTTTGACATCGTAACTGAACCAGCCGTCGGGCGCGTGACGCCAACGGCGGCCGTTCAATTCGCCTGACTGGGTGTTCTCGCCTTGCAGCTTGTGATCGGTTTCGAGCTGTGGTTCCCCGGGTTGGACGAAGTCAATCGTTCGCGCCTCCAACTCCCGGCGACGGGCTTCAGCGGCGGCCTGCTCCGCCGCCTTTGCCTTCCACCCTTCCTCGGAGCAGAGCTGCCAGTAAACGGAATAGCGCTGATGGTGCAGCCGGTAGAAAGGTACCAGGGTCACATCCGCGGGCTGCCCGATCCCGTGCGTGACAAAGGTGAGCGGCTTTCCTGTCACGGGGCTGGTGCGCTCGACCAACTGCTTCGCGTCGCACAACAGGACGGGGACCGGCGGCGTAGGAATGTGGTTTAGGTCACCCTGATCGTGGGCATAGGGACTGGGCAGGCCCGCCGTGCCAAGTTGTCCGGCCAGCACGATCGGGCCGTAAAGCAGCGCCACGGTGTTGTCCTGACCCGGCAACGGTTCCGTGTGCAGGGCCATGGGCAGACGGAATTCAACGCGATCGCCATCCTGCCATTCGCGGCGCAGGCTGACATAGGAACCCGGCACGGCGTCAACCGGCTCGGCCTGGCCGTTGATCTTCACGCTCATCGCGCCGGCGGCCCACGCGGGATAGCGAATGCGCAAGGCGCCGGGCAGCGGCTCCGAGCATTTCACCGTCAACCGCACCGTCTCCTCCTCGGGAAATCGCGTTTCCAGGCGGATGGTGAGGCGGTGCTCATGCCAGGTCACCTCGGAGGCGATGAAGAGGTTTAGATAGAGCGAATCCTCGTCATGAAACCAGATCGTGTCCGCGTATTTGGCGTGGTTCTCCATGCCGGTCCCGACGCAGCACCAAAAGGAATCCTCGGGGGTGGAGTAAGTCTTGAAGTGCCCCGGCTTGAGCGACATAAGGTAAACGAACATGCCCTGTTCCGGGTCCTGCGAGGCGAGGATGTGGTTGAAGAGGGCGCGCTCGTAGAACTCCATCAGTCCGGGATCGGTGTCCCAGCCAAACAGATGGCGGGTGAGCTTGAGCATGTTGTAAGTGTTGCAAGTCTCGCACGTGTCGGGACCGAGGTGGCGTGCGAACTCGGACGTCGGAAAGAAGTGCTCGCCGTCGCTGTGGCCGCCGATCACGTAAGACCGGTGCTGCGCGACGCGTTGCCAGAACGTGGTCGCGATTTCGCGGTAACGCGCCTCGCCGGTCAGTTCGTATTCGCGCGCGGCCCCGATCATTTTCGGGATTTGGGTGTTGGCGTGGAAGCCGTCCAGGCGGTCCTCGCGCAAGGCCAGCGGGTCGAACATCCGCCGGTGATCGAACGCACGGGCCAGGCGCAGGTGGTCGGGGTTGCCGGTAACGGCGAACAAATTGGCGAGGACTTCGTTCATGCCGCCGAACTCGGTGTCGAGTGAGGCCTGCATCTGTTCCGGCGTGAGGCGGTCCACGCGGAACTTGATCCAGTCCGCCATGCCGGTCAGGACGGTGAGGGCCCGGGCATTGCCGCATTGTTCGTGGGCATCCAGCAGGCCGGCCATGATTTTGTGCAGCGTGTACCACGGAGCCCAGACCGGCTGGCGGGCCTCCACGCGCTCGATGAACGACTCCGGGAAGGCGGACAGGTAGCCGGCATGAAAACCTTTGGCCGGCGCGGCCGCCTGACAGGCCGCCAGTCCGGCCACCATCGCATCCACGCGCTGCTTCAGCGCCGGCTCCCCGGTGCTGGCGAACATCAGCGCGCAGGCGGAGAGGTAATGGCCGACGCTATGGCCCCGTAGTTCGCACGTCGGCGACTCCCACCCGCCGTAGGGTTTGGCGGTCGAGGACAGGCCGACGTTGACCCGGAAGTTGTGCAACAACCGGTCGGTATCGAGGCGCAGCAGATAAGCCTGGTCCCGCAGCATGGCGTCGCGGAACGGGCCATCCAGCAGCCGGACGTCCTCGAGCGCGAACGGTTCGGCCTGCGGTGTGATCTTGGGTTCAACCGGCGTCGCGGCAACCGCAAGCAGCATGGACACCGCGAGGCTAAGACGAATCAGGTTGTTCATATCGTAATTTTCCCAAAGCTGCAGGCCGGCCGGCACCGAAGCGCGCACAACCGCGCCAGGCGGGCACGGATCAATGCGCCGCCAGGCGGAGCAGGGTCACGCTGCACCGGGCCAGCTTCACGCCGCCGTCAACCAGCTTCATCGTGTCCTCCTCGATCAGCACTTGCGGAGGTCGGTCGGGATCGTTGTAAGCCTGTGGGTCGTTGCCGGCGATCTGCCAGCGTTTGCCCCGGCCGGAAAGCTGGGCGCCACTGATCTGCAAGGTCACCCTGGTCGCCTCGAGACTCGGGTTGACGATGGCGACGGTCAGCACCTTGCGGTCCTCGCTCCAGGCGGCCTGGGCGCGAACGCCGCCGGTGGCCGTGGTGGTAACGGGGAGGGTGCCGAACTGCTGGCGGTAGAGTTTCAGGACCAGTCCAGTGGTCTCGAAGGCGGCGGCGGTTTTGCTGGTCTTGATACAGCCAATCACGTTCACCGTCTGGGCATAATTGGCCATGAAGATGAGGTCGCTGTTCCGCGCCATCTCGTTCAAGCCGGCGGCAATGCCCAGGGCATCCTTGAGATAATACCGGGTGCCGAGCTCGCCGAACACCTGCGGCCCGTACCAGTAGTTCCATTCGTCCATCGCGATGCGGATGTCTTTTCCCTTGAGCGAGGCGAGCCGGGCACGGTAGTCGCGGTGCGCTTCGACCTTCCGCCGCACGGCCTCGGGGATCTGGGCAATGTGGGCGGCCAGGTCGGGCTTCTCCTGACAATAAAAGTGTTCGCTGATGAGATCCATCCGGTCAGCGCAACCCGTGAGCATGAGCTCACTCCACTTGCCCGCGTCGCCGACCGCGACCAGTTTGATGGTGGGGTCCGCGGCGCGCATCGCCCCGGCGAACTGGTTGTGCTTCTCGATGTACTTGTCCTGGCTTATATGGCCGAGCTGCCAGTTGCCATACATCTCGTTGCCGATGCTCCAGAACTGCACGCCGTAGGACTGCGGATGGCCGTTGCGTGCGCGCCAGGCGCCCATTGGCGTGGCGGCGTCACCGTTCGCATACTCGAGTTCCTGGACGGCGCTTTGCGAGTCGCCCAGCCCGCTATTGACGGTGATGTAAGCTTCGGTGCCCACCACTCGACAGAACGTCATGAACTCGTCCAGCCCGAAATCGTTGGGCTCGATCCCCTGCCAGGCGGGATTCTTCCGGGGAGGCCGCCGGTCGCGATCGCCCAGGCCGTCCTTCCAGTTGTAGCCGCTGACGAAATTGCCCCCCGGCCAGCGATAGACCGGCGACCGCAATCGCCTGAGCAGTCCAATCGTGTCCGCCCGCATCCCATGAATGTGGTCGGCCGGCATCAATGAAACCGTGCCGACGCGGAAGCTCCCGCGCCCCGTGGCCACAATTTCCAGTCGTCCATCATCCATGGCACTGCCGGCCACAAACCGCAGGGCGGTTTTCGCAAACTCGGGCGTGAGTTGCTTTACGACGATGGTTTGGTGGTCCTTCTCGTCCTTGCCCCAGAACAGCGAGATGCTCACCGGGCCGGCCTCCGCCGCGCCCGCGAGCCAGATGTGCCCGACATAGACCCGCCCCGCCAAAAGGCCCAAGCCCGACTGCGTCAGCCCGTGCGGCTGTCCATCGCCCGCCAGGGTCACGACCGGGGAGTGTTCGCCGACGAAGGCGCCTTCGCCGCTCAGGGTCACCGCATCGAGGTTCCCCACGGCCTGCCAGGGCGATTCCTTCGCGCCCGCCGCATAGAAGAATTTCCGGTCCTGAATCATTTCCGCCCAAATGCCGCCATAGATGCAGCGCCCAAGGTGTTCGATGAACTGACCGTAGATGTACTTTGAAATCGGGGCGCCGATCTCCGCGGCGTTGATCGTGAT
Source organism: Verrucomicrobiota bacterium (assembly GCA_050012855.1). Taxonomy (GTDB): domain Bacteria; phylum Verrucomicrobiota; class Verrucomicrobiia; order Limisphaerales; family J093; genus JAJXZJ01. The sequence continues at coordinate 4,825 of JBEKGJ010000094.1, forward strand.
TTGCGCAGCGGCGCCCGCCTGGTTGGTGTCTTGGGCGGTTGCCGGGCGGGCGCACGACAGCAGCGCCACGGCGAGGGAGAGCAACCAGGCTCGTCGGTTCGTTTTTGTGGTGTTCATCGGGAGAGCTATTTCACGAACGAGCGGCGCAGGTCAAGCGCGGAAGCCAACCGGAAGCTGACCGCGGCAGAAAAAAATGCCGGCGCGCCCCACTGCATCCCTGGGCGTCAGCGCCGCTGGCAACGCCGGCATCGCGCCAATCGGGACCGCTACCACCAGAAGGCAGGGTCGGTGCCATCGGTACGGATGACCATCGCCTGGAATTTGCGCCACTCGGTGTGGCCATCGAGCATAAGGACATTCCCGCCGGACGGTATCTGACCTTGGAGATGGGCCGTGCAGTGCAGTTTAGCCCAGCCGCCCTGGACTTTCGTGTAATTGTTCTTGGCCGCGACGGAAGGCGAATCACGAAACTCGTGAGGTGTGCGGGCGGTTCGAAACTCCTATGGTTCAGCGGCCCGACCGCCGAACGCAGCGGTCACCCGAATTCTCGCCCCCTGGTCGCGACCGAGTGGACGGCGACGTCGGGAAACCCATGCGCAGGCGCGGGAGGTTTCCTGGCCACGGTCATGGGAGTGTGCGGGCGCGGTAGAAGCGCTGGTTCGAGCTTGGAAGTGCCTCGGTGAAATCGACCACGCCGTTCGCAGCGCGATTGGTCTGCGCCGCATCCCAACGCGTCAGATCCGACGAGCGCTCCAACACATAGTCCTGGCCAGGGACGCCGGTCACTCTCAGCTTGAGCGCAATGCTGTCAAAGCTCAACACGGCAAGCAGCGAGCCCGCTTGCACATCCACCACGTTTAACCAGGCGTTCTGGCTGACGACGGAACCGGCGAGGTTGGTCACTACCACCGAGTAGGGTCCGGCTTGGTTGGCGCCTATGCCGGTCAAGTGCAGCGACGCGCTGGTGGCCCCATCCAACACGTTGGTTTGCTTAAAGAACCACTGGTAACCCAACGGCGGCGTGCCCTCGGCTATCACCTGGAAGGTCGCCGAACCGCCCACGGGCACGGTCTGGTTGGTCGGCTGGCTCGTGATCTGGGGCGGCGTGACGACGCAGAGGGCGCCATTGCACTGCACGGTGATCGTCCCGTTGGTTTGGAGATCCTGGGTGAATTGGTCGGCGCGGATCCGGATGGTGTTGGTGAAGGCACCCTGCTTTAACGGGACCACGATCAGATTCACGGTCGTCTGCCCGGGGACCGTGCCCAGGTCACACGTTAACAAGGCCCCGTTAAGCTGCCAGGAAACCGAGGCGGGTTCCACGTCCACCAGCCTCAGCCCGTCGGGGAGTTCATCAAGCAGGGTCACGTCCGTGAACTGGTGACATTCTCCTTCGGTCCAGAGACTGATCACATTCGTCACACTGGCCCCAACCAATGCCGACTCCGGCACCCACCGAGTGTCGGAATAGAGCCGCCCGCTGGCGCAGGGACAACCTCCCGGCAACAGCCAGCACACGACGTTCACGAAGAGCAGTTGCCGCTCGGTCAAGGAATAATCGTTGGTGCCACTCACCACCGGCATGTCCTGGGTGAAGGAACGTTGCCCGACCTCGGACGGGCGGTAGGTAACCAACAAGGCGCTATCCCCGCTCCGACCGATGACTTGCTCCCCGGGAAGTCCGGTGGCCTGGACGACGTTGGTCAACGGCGGCAGGGCAAAATCGTAAACCTCGCCATGCCCAAGATTGATCGTGATGCTGTTGTTGGTTGTCAGATGGACCGTGCCATCGCCGCCGGAACCGGTCCCGGGCTGGAGGTGGATCGATGCATACCAGTTGGTTAGCGTCACCGGATCCAACTGGCTGGCGGCGGTCAGGGAACCACCGATGAAATAGAGCGACCGGCCGGCGGCGAACAGGCGGCTGAACAGGTCCACTTGTTGACTCGACAATCCTTTGCCCGTCAGGTCATCCCAGATGATGACGTTGTAGGCCAGAAGGTTGGTGAAACTCACGGCTTCGAGCGCGAACACGTCGTAGCCACGGGCAAGGCTCATCCCGTCCAGGCTGCTGGTGATCGTCGCGAGTTCGGGATTGTCCGCTTGGTTATGCACCACGGCCACGTCCTTGCTGACCGCTACCACCACGATTTGGACCTGATCGGTGCGGGTGGTGCCGTCGCCATACACGGCCCGGGCCATGATCTGGTTGGTGCCCGCCGGAACCCCGGTCCAGAGCACGCTATACGGCGCAAACTCGGCGCTCTTGAGCAGATCCCCGTTGGCCAACAGATCCACGTGTTGCGGTGGTGTCTGGCCACCGCTGGCTTCGGCGACAATCAGAACATCCGTACCCGCGACGAAAAGTTCGCCGTTCACCGGTTGCGTGAGATGGATTGCCGCGGGAGGGATGGCGACATTGACCGTGATGGTGACGTTGGTCTGGTCGTTCAGCGGCGGAGTGCCGTTGTCGGTGACTATCACGGTGACCGGCAGCGTGCTGCCGCCCAGCCCGACCGGCGGGGTCCAACGGAAGAGGCCGCTGGCCGGGTCAATCGTCGCACCGGCGGGCGCGTTGGTACCGAGCGTGAAGGTGAGTTTTTGCGGGGGTGTGTCCGGGTCGGTGGCGGTGGCGGTGAAGGTCAGCAGTTGGCCTTCCGTGACCGTCTGCGACGGGATGGAGCCCAGCACCGGCGGCTGGTTCACCAGTCGAACCGTGATCGTAAAAATCTGCGGCGCGCTGGTGTCGTGACCGCCATTGGTCGTGCCCCCGTCGTCCTTTAACACCACCGTCACCGTCGCCACCCCGTTGCTGTTGGCCGCCGGCGTGAACGTCAGCGTCCCGTTGGTCCCCAGCACCGGCTGGACCGCGAACAAACCGTTGTTGTTGTTCGTCACCGTGAACGTCAGCTTCTGCCCCGCCTCATTGGGCGATCCCGCGCTGATCCCCGTCGCCCAGTTGGCCATCGTCTGCGCTCCTGCATTCTCGTTGACCGTGATGTCAGCACCCTTCACAAAGCTCGGCGCCTGGTTCACCGCTACGACGGTGATCGTGAACGTCTGCGGGGCACTGGTGTCGTGACCGCCGTTGGCCGTCCCGCCGTCGTCCTTCAACACCACCGTCACCGTCGCCACCCCGTTGCTGTTGGCCGCCGGCGTGAACGTCACCGTCCCGTTGGTCCCCAGCGCCGGCTGGACCGCGAACAACCCGTTGTTGTTGTTGGTCAGCGTAAACGTCAGCTTCT
>JBEKGJ010000095.1:0-7963 GCA_050012855.1 Verrucomicrobiota bacterium
ATCTCGCGCGCATCGAACCGGCTCCAGCCAACGCCAGCCTGATGATTGGCCAGCAACAACTGTTCACCGCGCTTGGTTATGATCAACACGGAAACGTGTTCAGTTTTCAGCCTGCATGGTCCGCCGACGGCGGCACCATCGGAACCAACGGCCTCTACACCGCCACCATCCCCGGAGTTTTTACCGTGACCTGCTCAAACACGGGTGGTGCCGTCAAGGGGACTGTTGCCGTCACCGCCCAGCCCATACCCATCACGGGTTTTACGGCCCAACCCGCACGTTCGGTAACTTTCCCGAGCTACACGACCACGGTTTATACGCTCCAACGGCGGACCAACCTGGTCACAGGCACGTGGGCCAATGTGCCCGGTTGCGGACCGCTGCGCGGGACCGCTGCGCCGATGGTCTTCACCGACACCAACGCTCCGCCGTCACCGACCGTGTTCTACCGACTGGAGTACGATGTAACACCGTGAAGAATACATCAGGAAGAGCGGCCAAAGAGGGGATTGCCCAACGACGGAATCGCACCCCGCACCTTGTCACGAAGCATTCACACGACTCGGAAAGATTGGAAGCGCGAGCGGATGTTTGCGATCGGTGATAATGTTCCACGCGCCGTCGGCATGACCGTGTTGGAGCGGGAAGACATTCGGAAGCGCGTTCACAAGCTGAACGCAAGCCCGGAAGCGACAGGCGGAGAGTCAGGATGCTCCTACCCACGCGCACCTGAAACTTAGCGAGATTGATCTTATCAGAAGTGCCAGAGGGAGATGACAGCCGTGGGCTTCAGCCCACAGTGGATGCGTGGGAGACGACGCGTCGCGGGGCGACGCTTGATGCCCGAACCGATGTCCTACGCTCCAAACGTCGCTCCGCGATGCGCCTGTTCCGGGCCTTGGCAACCGTGGGTTGATGAAACCCACGGCTATCCTCATATCCTCGCTCCGCGAAGGGCAGTGTGCTGATGCCGAGGGGAAAGGCTCTGCCGAGCCGGCTCGCGGAGACGCTCGCCCCACCGACAACGCGCCGGCAATTCAATCAGGGCCTGAGTGGTTAGTTGGTCTTTTCCACCGCCGCGCAATAGGAGCGGTCATTGTGCGGTTGCTGCCAGCCGTTGGTGGGGGCCGCGAGGGTCGGCCGGTGGCGGGCCCACATGTCGTTCACAAAATCGTCCCACGCCTGGCCCTGGCGAGACCAATCGTGGTCGAACTCCCGACCCGTCGCCGTCTTGAGCGTTTTTACGAACTGGGCGTCGTCTTCGAACATCCAGCGGTCCACGTAATCGAGAAACGCGTCGTGGTGCCAGGCTGTCTCGGCGTGCATCAGGCGCAGTGCGAGCGCCTGGGCCACCCAGCCGACGCTGGTGCAGCAACGGCGGTAGCTCTCGCTCGTGTACTGGCCGTCCTTCCATGCCGTCGGCGGCGTGTGCTCGTAGGGTCCCCAGCCACTGCCGCGCGAGCGGCCCGCGCCCGTCACAACGTCAATTCCCGAGTGCCCGGTAAAGACGACCTTCGCCCCGGTCCAGCCGTTGCCATAGGCGGTTTGCTCGTCCTCGCCGAAGCTGACCTTGGGGAAGGACTCGTTGATGTTGGCCAGTTGCTCGTCGCCCAGTAGCAGGCCGGCGAAGACGACTGGCAGCTTGCGCCCGCTGCCGTGACCGCCCCAGCAAGTCCAGCCGGGATGTCCCGCGCGGACCATGCCGCCGAGATCAATGCCCACCTGAACGTAATTGATCAGCAACGGCTCTTTTTGCTGCGGTTTAAGATCGGTGCAGAGGAGCAGCGCCGAGATGCCGGCGACGCGGCCGTATTCCAGTCCGTATTGCGGCATGTTCTCGACGGGTTCCTCGAAGCCAAAGAAGCAGGTTCCCACCCACGGTCGTTGGGTGAACCGGACGTATTGTTGAATGTCGGGAAGGCTCTTCGGAGCGGCGGCGGTGGGCAGCAACTCGCGCTTGAGGTCGCGCGCCAGATGGACCTTCGGCGCGCGGTCGCAGAAGGCCGGCCGAAACGCGTCCGGCGGTGGCGGCGCGTCCACACACGTCAGCACCGCGGCGGTCCGAATGGGGCTGCTGTCCTCCTCGCCGCGCTCGATGTTGTTGCGCAACGGCGCGTGGAGCACGAGGCCCTTGGGCAGGCTGATGGTGGCGACGAGCGAATCGCCGGGTTTCATGGCCACGGGCAGTTTCTGGATCAGCGCCGAATCGAACCAGTTTCGCACCCCGCTGTCGTAGGCGACTTTCATCGCGGCGGGCGGATTGAGCATGAAACCGTTGCGAACGCGCTGGGCCTCGGGCCGCTCGAGGTCCATGTGATCGAGTTCGCGCCTCGGAATCTCGGCGCCGTAGAGCGGTCGCGGGTCAATCGCCCGGACCGTCACCGGCCCGACCACGAACCAGTCGCCGTTCACGAATTGTCCGACGCGCGCGGGCGGCGCGAATGTCCAGGTGATGCCGTGTTGCGAGACGCTTTCTTTCAACGGCAGGTCTTCGGGCTTGGGGGCCGCCGGGGCGTTCGCCTTGGTGTAAAGTGTGACCGGTCGGTGGAGGCTTGCGTCGGCCGCGCGCGCGTTCGCGTCATAGGGATCGGCTTCGACCTTTTTGACGAGGTTGGCCGGACCACCCAAGGTGACGGTGACATCGCTCACCCAGACGGTTTGTCCGCTGCCCGGGCCACTGTCGCCCCAGATGGCGATCGCGTTGAACCCTTTCAGGTCGGCCTTGCCGAGGTCAACGTTGAGGTCCTTGTCGTCGTGGTGGAGCCGCGGCCCGATTTCCGGATCGAAATCGAGCGTCCAATGGTGCCAGCGGGCGGGGGCGCGATTGAGCCCCAGCCAGAACAACTGGTCGAACCAGTCCTTGCCGTCGGAGGCGGTGGCGGTGTAACCCTCGCTGCCACCCAGATAGCTCGCGTAAAGAATGCCTATGGCCAGCAGGCGGCCGTCGCTTTGAACGAAACCCCAGCGCGGACCGACGCGATTCACTTTGGGGTTCTCGGGGTGCGTGCCGTCATCATAAACCCACACGCCCATCTTTCCCGAACCGTCGTGGTCGCGGAGCTTGAACAGGGCCTTGCCGCCGGGACCGATCTTGAGCGAGCCGCCCACGCTTTCGCGGATCCGGGTCGGGTCAATGGTCACGTCACCCGTGATCGCCCAGCCGCCGAGGGCTTCGCTGTTGGTGAAGCTGAAGCTTCTGGCCTCCGTGCCCGCTGCCGGCGTGCCGGCGGCCTTTTCCTGGCTCCAGACCAAGGCCGGCAGTGCTGCGACCGCCGCGGCCAGCAGACCGAGTTTCAAAATCTGTCGAAACATGGGCTTCCTTTCTTCCGACGACGGGCTTCACCGCCAGTCAGTTGCCTTCGCCAAGGCGTAACCATCCGTCCGCCCTTCGGCACGGCACGGCGATGTGCCCGCGCTTTCACGAACCGGGCTTTCCGAACCCGATTCCGGCAGACGTTACAGCACCGGTTCCCGCCGGCACGCAAAATCGGCCACCATATAGGGCGGCGCGTTGACTCAAATTAAAAGACACCGGGGGGATGGGCTGGGCGGGACAAAAAAGGGTCGTTGACTCATGGAAAAAAGACACCAGCAAAACGGTGCGGATGAACATGAGCAAAGCGATCGAAGAAGACCTGTTGCCCAGAAAGGGGTTCTTGATATTGGCATATTTGGTATTGCCGGGCACTCGGCGGTCATGGTTCGCAAGGTGGGAGTCGAGTATTCCGGCGCATGGTGAGGCTCTGACGAGCCGGCTCGCGGGGACGCCCCACCGACAAGTCAAATTCGGACATTACCCGGCCGCGCGGGCGGTTGCCACGCGCGGCGCGGAGGGGAATGGTTGGTGGGGACGGGCCTCGTCCACCGCTTTGAATCGCTGGGAATAATCCGGGCTTCACTACTGTTTTGACGTGCCGAAGCACGACTTTGCTGTTACCATTGCGGAGTTAGAGATGAAACCACCTCGAAGCCATGATCAGGTTGCCGCACTGCCGGATCGGCTGACCACGTCCGACCGCTTCGCCCTCAGCTTTCGGGCAAAACTCCTGCTCTCGATGGTCCTGCTCGTGGGCGGCGTGTCCGGCACGACGCTCTACTCGACCCGGCTGATCCTCCAACGAACCTACGAGGAAGCGCTCCAGGCCCAATTCCGAACGCACATCGCCTACTTTACCGAGCGCCAGACCTCCCGCCTCAAGGAGATCAAGGAGCAATGTGCCCAAGTGGCGGACTCGGAGGCGCTCCGCGCCGCGTTGACCCAACATGACGCTGCCGCCGCCGTGGCCGCGGCCCGGACCGGACTGACCAGCGCGATCACGGCCTCCTTTCGGGCCGCGAGCCGCACCAACAACGGCGGCGCGGCCGGACCCGGCGCACCCGCTGGCGGCCCGGCCGGCTTCCTGCCGGGTGACGGCCGCGGACCGGGGTCAGACGGTCCGCCGGGCGGCCCACCTGGCGGTCCGTCGGGTGTGCCGCCGGCTGGCTTTCCCGGCGGCGGGCCTGGATCGTCACCCGGCCCGGGGCGGGGCGGCTTCCAAGGCGCGGGTCAGGGACGAAACCCGGGCGGCCCGGGCATGATGTTCGGTTACCTTCGGGTGCTCGATGCCGAGGGTAATGTCCTCCGGGCCGCGGATTCACCGGGGCCGGCTCCGCGCCGCGGGTCAGCCGAGCGTGAGAAGGCGTTCGACGACCAACTCGCCGCGCTGAACCGGTCCTTGTCCTCGTGGGCGACCCAGGAGGTCGTCTATCTGGCGCCGACGGACAACCGCCCGGCCCCCGTTCTCCTGGAGGTGGTGGCCACCCGCGTGACGGAGCCGGGCACGGGCAAGACCTTGGGCGCCGTCGTGCTTGGATCGCCGTTGTTCGATCGCGCCGAGGAGATGCGCGACGTCAGCGAGATCGTGTCCGGCATCTGGCTGGACGGGCAACTTTACACCCGCACGATTCCAGACGCGCTGCGGGTTGCGTTGATTCAAGGGCTCAAGGCTGAGACGGCGCGGACGGCCGGCGGTGCGCCCAGTTTTGTTGTGGCGCAACACGGCGAGAGTTTCCGGGTCCTGGGGCGCCTGCTCAATCCGGACTCGCCTTTTCCCCGGGCGTACCAAGTGCATCTTTACAGCCTCGCCAGCGCGTTGCGAACGCAGCGCGACTTGCAGTCGGTGATCCTCTCCATCAGCCTGGTCGTTCTCCTGGCCGCCGCGGGCATCAGCCTCCTCCTTGCCAACACGCTCACCCGGTCGGTGCGCGAGCTCAGCGCCGCCACGGCCGAGGTGCTCCAGGGCAATTTCCAGGTGCGGGTCCCGGTCCGCAGCCGGGACGATGTCGGGCGGCTTGTGCATTCGTTCAACGAGATGACCGGCGGTCTGGCGCAAAAGGACCGTTATCGGCGGGTGCTCAACCTCGTCGCGGACGAACGCATTGCCAGCCAGTTGCTGGCGACCGAGGAACTCCCCGGCGCGGAATCGCGACGGGTCACCGTTCTCTTCTGCGATGTGCGGGCGTTCACGGTTCTCACCCGCGACCTGCCCGCCGGTGAGGTGATCCGGATGCTCAACGAACACATGAGCCTCCTTGCCCAGGTGGTCCGCGAACACCAGGGATTTGTGGACAAGTTCGTGGGCGACCTTCTGATGGCGGTTTTTGGCGCGCCCTTGAGCCAGGGCGAGGACGCCCGGCAGGCGGTCGCCTGCGCGCGGAAGATGATCGCCGCCCGGGCCGACCTGAACCGCACGTGTGGCCGTCCCATCGAGGTTGGCATCGGCCTGGCGACCGGCACCGCGATTGCCGGCCTGCTCGGATCGGTTGATCGCGCGAATTACACCGTGATTGGCGATTGTGTCAACCTGGCGTCCCGCCTTTGCGACCGGGCCCGGCCCGGCCAGATCCTGCTGGATTCCGCCACCCGCGACCAACTGGCCGATCCCGGGGAGGCAACCCCGGTGGCGCCGCTCGTCCTGAAGGGATATCAGGAGCCGGTGCCAGCTTGGGAACTCATCGGGCCCACGACCATGGCCCGCCCGGGTGCCTGAGCCGCCCGGCGCCCGGGCACCGGTGCATTTGGGACTCAGGCGATGGGCAGGTCCGTCGGTTCCTTCTCCTCATCAAACGCGTTGCACAAGGCGTTGGGACAATGTCTCCAATTGGAGATAAACTGCCTCGACGGTCGGTCCTCATCGTGCCCGGTATGGCGAAGATCAACGCCCGGTGGTGGCAGCGGGTTCAAGCTGCGGGTCGCCCGCCGATGAACACAGCCCCGGGGGTGGCGTGCTGAGGGGTCTTCAGGCGCGGCTCACGGGAACCGGGCTTTGACCTTTTCGAGGAGTTTTTGGAATTCGCCGGTGCCAAGGACGTGTTTTTCCTCCTCCATTACGAATTCGTCCGGATGCTCGACGACCACGGCGTCGCACTCGACAAGATGGCCGTTGGGCGGGTAGTCGAGGATGCGGATGCGAACGCGTTCAACGGTGCCCTTGCTCGACCATGCGCCATGGAGGATGTTGTTCATCGTGCCGCCGGGTCGCTCCAGCAACAGAGTCTTCGAGGTGGCCGACTTGGGGTTGTAACCGGCCTTCGCAAACACGTCCATCGCGGCCACGCTGATGTCAGCGACGGCCGTGTTCGTGATGATGACGCTCGCGGAAACCTTGGCGCCGCTGGGGCTCGTGATGCGGCAACCGGCCGCCAGGGCCAGGGCCAGGCCCAGGCAAATCCACGCCGCAGCGGATGCGCGGCGATCCAGCCAACGGTTGAGGGCAATTGACATGTCGCAATACCGGCGACAGTATCGAACCGTCAGCAACCGGTTTCGGAAACCTAGACAGAGTTCGGTCAGGCGGCAAGCGTGGATTGCCGGCGCGCGCACGCAACCCAAGCCGGCTTAATTGCGGTTTAGCGCCTGGTAGGACAGGCCACCGGCCTGTGCCGTTGGGCGACCCGCCCAACGGAACGGCTGTGTGACCGGAAATGGATGACGCCGCTGGTTTGCGGGCGTTTTCCTTCATTCCGCCCGGCGGGCCGCCGGGCGGTACGGGCGCCTGCCTGCCGGCAGGCAGGAGTCCGCCCGTGCCACCCGGAAACGGGGCAGGGAGCCGCTCCCGTGGATGTCGGCAGGCCGACACCCGCGGGAACAGCCCCCTGCGTGACGATGAATCGGTCGCCTGCTCATGCGGCCTCCGCCAGCAGCGCCTGGCTGCGGCGGAGAACGCTGGCTTGACGCTCGGCTTGGCGCCGGGCGGCAGCGACTTTCTCTTCGAGCAGCACGGGCAGAATGAACAGCGGATAGGGCGTGTTCCAGGCGAGCGAAGCCGCCTCATCCGCCGCGCGGCGGAGGAACGCCGCGAATTCGTCGGCCTCGTTTACGTGTGGGGCGAGGAGCCGGTCCTTGAGCCGTTCCAGCCGGGCGTTCAAGGCCGCCCGGACGGCCGGAGCCGCCGTCGGGCGCACCTTGAATCGGGTGGGCCGGGCGAACCGGGTCGGCACCCGCCGGTAGGTGGTTTGATCGGTTGCGTTCATTGCGTTTTCTTTCCGTTCTTTTGTTGTTGTTTCGCCGCTTGACCGGGGCGAAGTCCGGTTAAACAGAAAACCCACGATCACGGTGGCGATCGTGGGTGTTCCGTAAATCGAATCTCGTGATTCTTATGGATCTTCCACGCCGCCGCTCAACCGGGGGCAGTGCTGCCAAGCACACAGCCCGGAGGCCATTCGTGCCCCGGAGCGCGATTTCTGGATGTTGACAATCGTAGTCATGATTTGTTCACGACGCCGGAAAGAAACCACAAGGTGGGCTGCTTGTCAAAAGGACTTTGGGTTACGCGGGGATGCGGGCGGCGGGATGTCGCCAGGGCGGATTTCCGATGGAGCTAAGTGACGGAGGGGGAGGTGGATTGGCGAAAGAGCTGGACACCCGCGGCGCACTCTTTTACGCTGGTGGGCATGAAACCATCCACCAAGCCCCTGTTGAGTG
>JBEKGJ010000096.1:0-7944 GCA_050012855.1 Verrucomicrobiota bacterium
CCAGATCCGAGGGGCAGGAAAGTTCTCCAACGCCTGGAATTTGAGGCCGACCCGAGCGACTGGACTTTCCGGGAACTGCTCGACCACCGGATCCAGCGGTGGGCGATCCTCGGACTTAGGGAAGGTTCCGCGGTACTCGTCCCAGAGGAGTCCAAGGTGCGCGGTCTGGATTGATGACAACGGCTCAAACTGGACAGACAAAACCGTCTCGACAACCGGCGGGTTGTCGAAGTCTGGCAGATGTTTTGGACGGGGCGGCACCGTGCTCTGCCTTTTCAAAACATATTCCACAACATATGTTCTACAATTGACGACGATTGTATATCGGCCGAGAGTCCGGCGTCAACAGCTCTCCTCTTTCGGGTTGGGGCACGTCGCCCTTCTCCTAGAATAGCGGATTCGCAGCCCCGGGTCCGAAACGAGTGCCTGACGCTTCGAGCCTTTCACTCCGTCCGGAACACCTTCAGAACTTCATCCCCGTAGTGGTTGATGACCTTGACCGCGATCTTGCCGGTTTTCGGGCGCTCGAATGGGCGGCTGGTTATGGAGTACAGCGACGCCCAGGCGGCCACGTCCACTTCGGCGCGGAGCGCGCGTTTCAGCTTGTCGTAGGGATCGTCCGCACCCGTAAAGTAGGCGTGGCGCACAAAAAAGCTCTCGCCGTTGTACGCCGTGTCGATGAACCAGCAGGCGATATCGTCGGTGGAATGACTGCGGATTTCCTGCGTGGTGGGGTCGTAAACATCCACGCCGCGTACTTCCACTTCCAGCTTGCCGTCTTCCCGCTTGCGGATCTCCACATCCGGCTCGCCGAAGACCATGAAGAGGTTGCCGGCGCCGGTCTTCTTCAGAAGTTCCTCGCCCATCAGCAGATCGGGATTCATGCGGACGGCCTGCACCACCAGCTTGCCGTAGCGCTTCACTTCCTCCGAAACGTGCGGGTCGAAGGCGAAACCGCACACCACCAGCAGGTCGTAGCCCACGCCCTGGACGGCTTCCTTGGCGGCTTCCTTCACGTCGTCCGGCCCGACCGTCCCGTACTGCGGGCCGATGGCGACCGCGACGCGCCGCCGCTTTCCGGCCGGCGTTGTGTACTCTCCCTCTGCGTGGAGCGCGGCGCCGGGGAAAGGTTCGAGGCGGTCGAACTTGATGGCCTGCCCCTTTTCCGTCCCCTTGATGCCCGCCTTCCGCAGATTGTCGAGGATGACGGTGACGAAGTCCCCGGCGCTGTCCTGGCGCTCGCCCGCGCGTTCCGTGGCGGGCCGGTCCTCGTCTTCGGGCGTGAGAACACGATGCGGCGAAAGGCTTTCGACGGTGAAGGGACCGCTGACGCGGATGCGCTTCGAATCTTCGTAGGGCTGATCGTACAGGTATTCGGTTTCGGCGCGCCGGGCGATGGCGGCGTCGATCTGCTGCTGGTGCTCGCGGCGCAACGCCCACCACTTTTCATGGGCCGCGCGGGTTGCCTTAGGCCAGGCGGGATCGGCTTCGCGCGGAATTTCCCATTCCTGCCAAGTCCGCCTGAGCGCGGCGTTCAGTTGCAGCCGGAGCGGTTCCAGCTTCTCTTGATGGCTGGCGTGGATGGCGTCGATTTCATCGTTGTTGGCGATGGATTTCAGCGTCACGTGCGGAACGCGCTTGTAGACGAAGCCGCGCTTGATATCGTTCTTCGGCTGAGTCGCGAGACTGGGCGGGACACCGGTGATCTCGGCTTCCTTGGTGATGCCTTCAGCCGAATCGGCGAGCAGGTAGTACTGATACTTCGCTGCCATCAGGCGCGTGCGGGCGAGTGCGAGCGCAACGCGACTGGTATCGCACGTGATCCAGCGGCGGCCCCATTGCTCGGCTACGTAGGCGGTCGTGCCGGAGCCGCAAGTTGGGTCGAGGACGAGGTCGCCGGGGTCGGTGGCCAGCAGGAGACAGCGTTCGATGACTTGTTGGTTGGTTTGGACGACATACCGTGGACTTTGTGCAGGGGCAGTGTCCATCCACGGGGAGGTTATCTTTGAGAAGGGGAAGTCTTCGTGATACAAGACAAAACCGGGAAGGCTCTGTTCAACCTCAAGGCGCCCAATATCGCGCAGCACATTCATGCGATCAATCGTCGTTACCCACGACTGGCCCGCGGGCGGGCGAAAGCTCCTGCCATCCATCTCGAAAGTGAAGACACCAGTCTCCGAGTAGCTCGGCGCTGTCTGGCTAACGATTCTGTAGGGGCGGGCACCAGTGGGCAGCTTCGATAGGTCTTTGCGCTCTTCAGTCGTCAGCTTGCGTCGGGCACCATCAGCCAATTCAACGCTCGTCCAGCGTGACTCGACACGGGGCGTTGATGGAAAAAACAGTTGGCGGCACCTGACTAAGCTCTCCGACTTTGCATACCAGATGAGGTAGTCATTCATCGACTCAAGGGTCTTGCCACCAAGGGGCATCAGTTTCTTACGAAAAGGGATGAGTGCGACGGCGTTCTCACTCCCAAAAACCTCATCCATCACACAGCGCACCAGATGTACATTCTCATCGCCGATCTGCACAAAGACGCTGCCCGTGTCGGTGAGAAGCTCGCGGGTCAACGCAAGCCGATCCCGCAGGTATGCCAGATAAGAGTGAATCCCCAGTTCCCAGGTGTCACGGAAAGCCCGAATCTGTTCCGGCTGCCGAGTCAGGTCCTCCGCCCTGCCGTCCTTGACATCTCGCTTGCGCGTGCTCACCTGCCAGTTGGAACCGAACTTAATCCCGTAAGGCGGGTCCATGTAGATCATCTGGACCTTGCCCTTCAGACCCTCCTTTTCCGCTAGCGATGCCATCACCAGCAGCGAATCGCCGAGGATCATGCGGTTGGTCCAGCTCTGGCCGTGGTGGTAGAAGTCAATGTACTGCTCAAACTCGATGCCATTGAAGTCGGCAAACAGCTTGGCTTGCGGGTCCGGCGCACCCTTCATGGTCTGCGCGCGCAAATCCTCGATCAGTGCCTGGGGGTGGACCTTTTCCTGAATGTAGACCGGCACAACGGGCACGGCGAGATCCTGGGCGTCCTGTTGGTCCTTACCTTTCCATACCAATTGCGGATCGAGGGACGGGTCGCGCGGGTAGAGCATCGTCTTGGGCGATTTCTCCTCGTCGGCCACAAAGTCCCGCAACTCCTCGGTGGGGATGTTCGCCCGCTTGTCCTTGTGGCGGATCGAATCGACATCGGTCTGCGCCGTTTTCGGGTGCTTCGCTTTCGTCGCCATGGTTCTCTATGCCTGCAAGGTCTTCAGGAACTCGCGTATTTCGGTTTTCACATTCCAGGGGTCGCGCGCCTCGAAGAACGCCCAGCGGCCAAAACCGCCGTGGTTGTTCACGGCGGGAACCCAAAGCGTGCGAGCCGTCGCCGTCTTGGCTTCCTTGTCGGGACGTTTCTCGCCGGTGACTTCCAGAATGAGGTTCCACTCGCCGGCGGGCGTGGCGAGGCGCGCCACGAAATCCGGCGTGTAATTCCGCTGCTGGCCGTTCATCACGTACGGAATGGTGAATCCGACGTGATGATTCTTGAAGTACGCGCTCACTTCGCCCTTCATGCTCTCCAAGGCTTGCGCGGTTTTCTGCTCCCACGACTCCGTATCCGCAACAACGTGCGAAATCTGGCACTTGTCCGGGTCCGTGGCATAAACCGGGCGGGTGGTATCGAAATCGACGTACCGCGTGCTGCCCTCCGTATCGTATGGGTAGAGGATCGGCTTGAGGGTCTTGGCGCCGGGCGTCGCGGCCACGATGGAACGATATATTTTCTCGGCGGCGGAGGTGGCGCGCTCCGTGAACAGCACCATCTGGGGGAAGGTGTCGTCCTGGCAAACCAGCCATCCGCCCTGGCGCCATTGGCGCACGATGCGGAGCAGTTCGGGAAAGAGCCACGGCTTGATGTTTTGTTCACCGTCGCGGAAGAATGTTTCGAGCAGGTGACGCGCCAGCACGAAATCGATTTCCTGCTCGCGTCTGCGCTTGAGGTCCGCAAGGCTGTGGAAACTGCTTTGGCCAACGATGGGCGCGTTCTCCGTCTCGGTGGGCACGTCGGCGGTGGTCAGAATCAGGCGCGAATCCGCGGTGAATCTGGCGGCGAGCTTTTCGGGCGGCAGATCGTAACGGTAGCCAAGCAAACGGGGGAAGCGCATCTCCAGCGCGGCGCGATCTTCGAGCGCCCGAACGCGCGTAACGGGCTTGGTGGGAGGCGGCGTGGGCGTGGAGCCGTCGGTGGGGATGAACGAGAACGGCACGCCGTAGACTTCGGCGTACTCCGGCTCGAAGCGGCCTTTGTCGTTGAGGGCGAAATTGCGGCGGCGCAGGCCGCGGCCCACCACCTGTTCGCAAAGAAGCTGGGTGCCGAAGGCGCGTATGCCCAGGATGTGGGTGACGGTGTTGGCATCCCAACCTTCGGTGAGCATGGAGACGGAAACCACGCAGCGCACCTGCTCGCCGAGCTTGCCGGGCTTGCCGACGGTGTTCATGACTTCGCGGAGGACATCCTCGTCGGTGAGCTTTTCGGGATCGCGCTCGGGGAAGCGCGTGCGGTATTCGGCCTTGAACTCCTCGATTTCGCGAGCGGCGATTTTGCGGAAATCGTCGCTCATGGCCTCGCCGGATTCCAACTGCTCGCTATCGACCAGAATGGTATTGGGGCGAGCGCTCCAGCGGCCATCGGCGACATTACTGAACAGGCTCAGCTTGCCGGGGACCAGCACGGCGGCGCCATCGGGCAGATTCTTTTCCCAGCCCGCGATGAAGTCGAACACCAGCTTGGATACGTTGGTGTTGTTGCAGACGACGATGAAGACGGGCGGGGTTCCACCACGCAGGCTTGCGCCGGCGTCCTGCTCCCATTGCTTGAAGGACGCCTTGTAGTTGATGTAGAGGCTTTGCAGCGCGCCTTCGAGCTCGGCGGGGAGCTTCGGCTCGCCTGTAATGGCATCCGTGCCGCGGCCTTTTTTGGGCAAGTGGTCGCGGATGCGGCCCCATAGGTCGCGGTAGGTGGGCTGCTCGCCGGTCATGGCGTTGTCGGCTACGGGCACGCGCGGGACCTTGACGATACCGGCCTCGATGGCGTCGATCAGGGAAAAATCCGAGATCACCCACGGGAATAGCGTGCCTTCGCGGTAGCCGGAGCCTTTCAGGAAGAAGGGCGTGGCGGAGAGATCGTAGACGGCGCGCAGGCCGGTCTTTCGCTTGATGGACTCGAGGCCGGTGATCCAGACACGGGCTACCTGTTTCCGTTTTTCCGCTTCTTTGCGCTCGTCGCCTTTGAGCTTCTCGCCGTCCTCTTCGGGCTTGCCGCGGTAACAGTGGTGGGCTTCGTCGTTGATGACGACGATGTTCTTCTTGTTGCCGAGTCCCCGGCAGACGCGGCGCACAATTTCGTCGGGCGTTTCGGTGAAGGCGTCGATCCTGCCGTTGCCGAGCACCTGTTTGGTGAGCTTGCCGACCGCGACTTTCTCGCGGGGGAGGAAAGCGTGGTAATTGGTGATGAGGATCTTGGCCCGGCTGAGCGGTTCGCGCGACATTTCCGGAACAATGTCCATCTTGGCGTAGTCGTTTTCGGGGTCGTTGGGCAACAGCACGCGCAGCCGGTCGCGGATGGTGATGCCGGGCGTGACCATCAGAAAGGCGTCGGCAAACCGGTTGTCCTGGGGACTGGCGAATTTGTTGAGGGCGTGCCAGGCGATGAGCATCGCCATGACAAGGGTCTTGCCGCTGCCGGTGGCCATCTTGAAGGCGATGCGCTGTAAGAGCGGGTTATGGGAATCGTTGGCGGCCTTGAGATCGCGCGCGATCCAGGCGCCGCCCTGGCGGTCGGCGGCCTCGGTCAGATAAATCGCGGTTTCCAGGGCTTCGATCTGGCAGAAGAAAAGCCGCCGTTCGCGGTCGGGATTGCGCCAGTATTCGAGCAACTGGCGGGTGGCGGCGGTTACGCCCTCGTACCCGCCGAACCGCCATTTGGCGACGGCATTCCTGACGGCGTTGATGAACTTGTTTTCCTCGATGCGGTCCTGGGTCCATTCGGTGCCGAGTGCGAGTTGCTTGCCCTTCTTCTTGGGCTGGGGGACAGGCACGAAGTAGCTGCTCAACCGCCGGGACTCGATGGTCTTGTCGGTGATGCCGTCCTCGTCAAAAAAGAAGTGGCGCGTCGGCTCGTCAAATGGCGAGTTCAGAACCGGATTCGGAATGATGACTTGGGGCATGGTTCACAATAAGGGGCGCCGCGCGGAAGACCGCGCCGATTATTCTACCGCGTGGCGCAGTATGACCGTGCGCCCAGTGCACCGTGTTCTGAACCACGGCAAAGAACTTCTGCGAGGCCGCTTCGAGGACCTTCCTTCAGAACGCCCGCTGCGAGGAACGGATATCGTGGATGCGGGCGAGCTGTTCGTCGAAGTAGTCGCCGCCGCCGGCCTGCTTCCAACTGGCCTGGGGAGGTGCGTGGTAGCGGGCTCTTTGCCTTACCGCCGTTCCAGCCCCTTCCGCCCGATGTCCGTCCGGTAGTGCATCCCCTCGAAGTCAATCCGCCGGACTGCCTCATACGCCCCATGAATGGCGCCGGCCAAATCCTGCCCCGCTGCCGTCACGCCGAGCACGCGCCCGCCCGCCGTCTCGAGGCCGGCCGCGCCCATCCGTGTTCCCGCGTGAAATACCGTTGCGCCGGTCGCTTCCGCCGCGTCGATTCCGCGGATCGCTTTGCCGGTCTCATACGCGCCCGGGTACCCGCCCGACGCCAGCACCACGCACACGCTCGGACCGCTGCGCCACTCCAGTTTCACGCCCGCCAACTCGCCGCTGGCCGCCGCCATCAGCGCCGGCACGAAATCCGACGCCATCCGGTGCATCAGCGGCTGCGTCTCCGGGTCGCCCAGCCGCACGTTGAACTCCAGCACCTTTGGTCCTGCCGCTGTCATCATCAAGCCCGCATAAAGGAAACCCGTGAAGCGCATCGCTTCCACCGTCGGATAGATGACGCCATCCAGAATCTCTCTCGTCTGCGCCTCGGTGAGAATGGCGCCGTCGCAATACGCTCCCATCCCGCCGGTGTTCGGGCCCGTGTCGCCGTCGAAGACCGCTTTGTGATCCTCGGTGGGCGCCAGCGGCACCACGTCCCGCCCGTCGCACAGCGCGATGAAGCTCACCTCTTCGCCGCGTAGAAACTCTTCGATTACCAGCCGGCCCTTGAGCGTGCCGAGCGCCGCTTCGGCCGTGTTGCGGTCGTGCGCGACGATGACGCCCTTGCCCGCCGCCAACCCGTCGGCTTTCAATACTACCGGAAAACCGAAACGGTCGAGCGCCCCGCGCGCATCGGTCTCGTTTTCGACGGTGACGAACTCCGCCGTGGAAATATTGCTTTGTACAAAAAAGTTCTTTGTAAAAATTTTGCTGCCTTCGAGCTGCGCCGCGTTCCGGTCCGGTCCCACGATCTTCCGCCCGCGCGCCCGGAACGCATCCACCACCCCCGCCACCAGGGGCGCTTCCGGCCCTACTACCGTCAGGTCCGCGCCGATAGCTTCCGCAATCTCCAGATAGGAGGCGCCCGCTGCAACCGGGACACACGTCCCGACCTTCGCAATCCCCGGATTCCCCGGCGCCGCAAACACCGATACCCCCGGCGACTGCGCCAGTTTCCACGCCAGCGCATGCTCGCGCCCGCCGCTTCCCAGGATCAGGATTCTCATTTCGCTACAATCATATCAATGCACGAGAGGTACGACGTCGTGGTTATCGGCGCCGGTCACGCCGGGTGCGAAGCCGCCCGCGCCGCAGCGCGCATGGGTCTCCGGACCGCCATGGTCACCATGAATCTCGACCTGGTCGCGCAGATGTCGTGCAACCCCGCCATCGGAGGCATTGCCAAGGGGCACCTGGTGCGCGAGATCGACGCCCTCGGCGGCGTCATGGGTGAGCTCGCCGACGCCGTCGGCATCCAGTTCC
>JBEKGJ010000097.1:0-7540 GCA_050012855.1 Verrucomicrobiota bacterium
GTTCGGCGCGGCGCAGGCGGATCAGTTGCCGGTGCCAGGCAAGCAATTCGAGGTGCGGCGCTGCGGGAATCTCGGACCAGTTCAGTTTGGAAAGCTCGAAGGTTTCGCGCGCCTCCGGGTCCGGAATTTCCTCGGGCCGCCAACCGAACGCGGCGAACTCTCGCCGCCGCCCTTCACGCACGGCCTGTGCCAGCTTGGGTTCCCGGTGGTCCGTGAAGTAAAGGAACGGCGTCTCAGCGCCCCATTCTTCGCCTTGGAAAAGCATCGGGACGAAGGGTGAGGTGAACACCAGCGCCGCGCCGGCCTTGAGCCGGCCCAAGCTCATCAGCTTGCCGCTGCGCTCGCCCTGGGCGCGGTTGCCGATCTGGTCATGGTTCTGCAGATACGCCAGAAAGCGATGGCCGGACAATCCCACCGGCGCGCGCCCGTGCCGGCGGCGGCGATGGACCGAGTAGCCACCGTCCAATACGTAAGCCTGGCGCAACGCCTTCCCGAGTTGGGCCAAAGTGCCGAAGTCGGCAAAGTACCCGTTCCGTTCTCCCGTGAGGACGGCGTGGAGCGCGTGGTGAAAATCATCGCTCCATTGCGCGTCGAGTCCGAAGCCGCCGCGTTCGCGGGGCCAGAGCAGGCGCGGGTCGTTCGAATCGCTTTCCGCAATCACCGCCAGGCGGCGGCCCAGCTCGGCCTCCAGTTGTCTGACCTCGAGGCCAAGCTGTTCGAGGAACGGTTCGGCGGAAGTGTCGAAGATCGCGTGGACCGCGTCGAGCCGCAGGCCGTCGAGGTGATAGTCCCGCAGCCACATCCGCGCGTTGTCGCAGAAAAAACGCCGCACCTCGTCGCTGTCCGGACCGTCGAAATTGACGGCCGGACCCCACGGAGCGGAATAGCGCGTCGTAAAGTAGGGGGCGAAGCGGCCCAGATAATTGCCGGCCGGGCCGAGATGGTTATAGACCACGTCGAGCAGCACGGCCAGACCTCGCGTGTGGCAGGCATCCACGAGTTCTTTCAACCCGCGCGGGCCGCCGTAAGCGTGGTGGGGCGCGAACAGGTCGGCGCCGTCGTACCCCCAGCCACGGTCCCCCGGGAATTCGTTCACCGGCATCAGTTCCACATGCGTCACTCCCAGGGCAACGAGGTGCCCGAGCTTTTCGATGGCGGCGGCGAACGTGCCTATCGGCGTGAACGTGCCGGCGTGCAGTTCATAAATCACCGCGGCCGAGAGTGGCGGCGCCTGCCAGCCGGCATCGCGCCAGCGAAACGCTCCGTCATCCACCAGGCGCGAGAGCCCGTGAACGCCCTGCGGCTGCCAGCGTGATCGCGGATCGGGAAAAGGCCCGGCGCCATCGAGGATGAAACCGTAATCGCCGCCCGGCTCGACGGGCGTCTCCGCTGTCCACCAACCGTCGGCGCCGGCCCTCATCGGAAACACGTGGCGACCGGCCTGGATTTCGACCTTTCGTGGCAGCGGCGCCCACACGCGCAGCGTCTTCATCCTTCCCTCTCTTTTCGCGTCAGCCAAGCGACCGGGAATTCGCGCAGCAACCGGCCCAGCGCCACCGGCCCTTCCAGGCCGCTTTCATCCGTCAGTTCGTTGTGCCACTGGCCGAGCGGCAGTTCGAGCGTGGCGTCGGCCCAGTCCTCGTGCAGTCCCAGCACCAGGCGCGGAATGACGGTGATGGCGTTTTCTCCGCGCAGGAAGGCGACGACGTGGCCGGCCCTCGCGCCGCGCGCGAAGAGCGGCCGGTAGCTGCTTGAGCCGGCCAGCAAATCCTCCCGCTCCGCGCGCAACCTCAGCACCCGGCGAATAAGCCAGAGCTTGGGCCATCCTTCGGCCCGCCGCCGCCACACTTCGCCAACCGAAAGGGAAGGCAGCTCCGCCATCGCGCGTTGTCGCCGCTTGAAATCCACCGGCCGGCGATTGTCAGGGTCCGCCAGGCTGAAATCCCAAAGCTCACAGCCCTGATAAAAGTCCGGCACGCCGGGCGCCGTGAGCTTGAGGAGCGTCTGCGCCAGCGAGTTGACATAGCCGGCCTCGGCCAGCCCCGCGACGAATCGTTCCACGTCGCTCATGAATTCCGGGTCGCTCAAGGCGCCCGTGATGAAGGCCCGGAGCGCTTCGTCATACTGGCGGTTGCGGCGGGCCCAACTGGTGCGGACTTTGGCTTCGCACGCCGCCTTGTCCAGGCAGGCCAAGGCGCGTTCCGGTTTGAGCGGCCACGCGCCGGCGAGCGTTTGATAAAAGCGGTATTCGATGTTGCGGTCCGGCAAACCGCCGCGGCGATGCCGCTCGTTTATCGCCGCCCAACGGCGGACGGCGCCGCTCCAGGGCTCCGGGATTTCCGAAAGCAGGGCCAGCCGGGCGCGAACGTCCTCGCTGAATTTGCTGTCGTGCGTCGAGGTGGCCAGCAGGCTGTGCGGCCGCTCGGACTGGGCCTCGGCGCAGGCGCGGTGAAATTCCTCCACCGAAGTGCCGAATCGGGCGGGGTCGCCGCCGACCTCGTTGAGCGCAATCAAACGGTTGAAGCAGTACAGCGCCGTGTCTTCGACGCCCTTGGCCATCGCCGGGCCGGTGACTTGCTGGAGACGCATTGCCAACTCGCCTTCCAAGTCCCCGTGCACGCGCAACCGCATCACCTCGCCCAGAAAATCGAACAGGTCCGGGTCAAGGTCGGGCCGCTGCCGCCGAGCGGCGGCGATGGCTTCGGAAATGCGCGCGGCATCGGCTTCAGAGATCTGGCCGGCGTGCGGCCGCGCATAAGTGCGGTACACCGGCAGGCAGGCGGCCAGTTCGATCAAGCCGGCCCGCCATTCGTCCGGTGAGAAATCCCGCGCGCGCCACTGGCGCGCGGCGATTTGCAGCGCCAGGGCCGCGAGCCGGTTCAATTCCGCGTTCAGCAACTCGCGGAGCGCCAGCCGCTTTTTTTCGAGCGCGAGGGCCGGGTAATCGGCGGTCTCGCCAGTGAAGCGGGCGTAGAAATCGGTAAGGGGCCTTTCGCCCGCCGGGTCGATGAACAGCCCGGTGGCGCGCGTCAGGAAATCATAACCGGTTGTGCCGGCGACAGGCCACGCGCCGGGCAAGTGTTCGTCCGGTTCCAGGATTTTTTCAACGACGATCCAGGTGTGGGGCGTCCTCGAGCGCAGGCGGTGCAGGTATTCCTCCGGTTCGCGCAAGCCGTCGATGTGGTCGATGCGCCATCCCTGCACCCACCCGCGTTGGTGCCAGGCGAGGACCCGCTGGTGGATGTCGTTGAAAACGGCTGGATCTTCCACGCGCAGGCCGGCCAGGGTGGGGATGTTGAAGAAGCGGCGGTAGTTCAGCTCGGTGTCGGCGTTTCGCCAGCAGGTGAGCCGGTAATGTTGCCGCTGCACCAAGGCGTCCAGTGCGTCCGGGCTGGCATTGAGCTGACGAACCGCCTCGGTCATCGCCGCCGTCGCCGCGGGCACTGCGCCGCAAAGTTTCTCCGGTGTTGATTCCGGCGCCAGTGGGAATTGAAGCTCGGCGTACCGAAGCGTGAAGGCCTTGCCGTCGAAGTGGATTTGGAGTCCGCCCTTTTCCAGCACCTGCTGGTAGGGCGCATCCAGGACGGGCACGAGCACTTTGCCGCGCAACCTTGGGTCGGGCGATTGCCAGTCGATGTCGAAGCACCTCGCGAACGGACTGTCCTGGCCGCGGGCCAGCACCCCCCACCACCAACGGTTCTCCGGTCCGCCGATGCCCGTATGGTTGGGCACGATGTCCAACACCAGACCCATGCCGCGATCGCGCAAAGCCGCCGCCAGTTTCTCGAGCTCGGCTTCGGTGCCCAGCTCGGGATTCAACCGGCTGAAATCGCAGACGTCGTAGCCGTGCGTGCTGTGGGGGTGGGCCCTGAGCAGGGGCGAGGCATAGACATGCGAGACGCCCAGGTCGTGCAGATACGGGACCAGTGCGAGCGCGTCCGACAGCCGGAACCGTTCGTTGAACTGCAGCCGGTAGGTGGCGCGGGGCGCCCGCGCGTCAGTCTGAGGGGGTTGGACTTCGGCAGACATGGCGGGGCCTCATTGGGAATCCCGGTTCACACGAAAGCCGAGGCGCTCGCCCAGCACTAGAAACTTCTCCAACCACGCCTTTGCGGTTTCGTCGCCGGCCTCGGCGCGCTGCCGCAGGTCCGGCACCACCGTGGCCCGCAAGCCGGAGTAGGCATTCTGCGGCTTCCACAGGCTGATCTCGAAGGGGAGATTGCACGCCAGGTCGGCGGCGTCGGTGAAGCGTTGGAGCAAGTCCAGCGTCTCGGGCGATTTGAGGAGTTGGTCGCTCAGGCGGTCCAGGTGCCCCTTGAGCGCGTAGGCGAGCGTGTCGGTGTCGAGCGGGATCTTTGTGGCTTCACATTCCCCCAGCAGCGTGCGCACGCGCTGCAGATTCAGATTGTCGCCTTCGAACTGCCGGCGCAGCTCGCTGTTGAGGACGAACTCCGTGGCCAGGCGGAGCGGCTTGAGCGTCGGCCCCCGCAAATCCGCCAGAAAGCGCATCAGCGGCGCGTAACGGTCGGTGATCAGCCGATAGGTGTTGTGGATTTCATCGCGCGTGGCGGCCAGAATCTGATTGAGCACCTTGTGCTGCTCGTCGCGGAACAGGTTTTTCACCGAGTAATGGACGGCCCCAAAATGATGGTCCATGAGCCGGATCAGCTCCGGGAAATCGGCGCGCTCGAAGGCCGCGCGCATCTCTCGCGCCAGCGCCGCGTAGGCCTCGGGCTCGCCGTCGAAACGCACGCCGCAATTCAGGTTGTGGTCGCCCATGTGGACCACGGCGTAGGTGACGGCATCGGAGTTGCGGGTGATTTCAAAGGTGACCTTCACCCGCCCAAGGGCCAGCCGCGCGTTGCCGGCGCTGAACATTTGCCGGTCTTCCTGCCGCACGGTGAACGAGTAGATGCGCGCCTCTTCGGGATACGATTCGAAGAGGGAACTGATGGCGTAGTGGGCGCCCGCGCTTTCCCGGGTCATTATGGCGGGCTTGACGAATTGCTCATAAACGTGGCGGGCGCTGGGATGCTCCGGCAAATTGCTCCGGGCCTGGCCCAGGATGTCCAGGAAGGCCGGCTCCAGATCCTCGCCGAGCAGGTCGTGCGCAAGCTGGATCGCCCGCGCGGCGTATTGGATGACCTGCACGGTTTCGAGCCCGGAAATCTCGTCAAAGAACCAGCCGCAGCTCGTGTACATCAGCAGCGCATGCCGCTGCATTTCCAGCAGGCGCAAGGCCGTGACTTGATCGGCCGGGTCCAGTTCGCGGGCCGCGTGCCGGGCGAAAAACCGGGCGGTGTTTTCGGGCGAACGGTCGAGGATAACCGCGATGTAATCATCGCGGGCGGCCCACGGGTCTTTGAGGAACTGGCCGGCCTTGGTTTCAAACCTGGGCGCAAGCTGGTCGCGCAGCCAGTCCATCGCCTGGCGGAGCGGCTCGCGCCAGTGCTGGTTCCAGCCGGGATGCCCGCCGGAGTTGCAGCCGCAGTGCCTGCGCCAGCGGTCCACGCCGTGCATGCAGCTCCACGAGCTAGCCTGGTGGATTTCGACTTCGTGCGTGGGCGGATGCCGCTCGAGGGATTCCGCGTAAATCGTGAGGCTCGCGTCTTTGCCGGCCTCGATGGCATGCAGCGCGTATGCCAGCGCCATCTCCCCATAACGGTTGTGGTGGCCGTAGGTTTCCCCGTCGGTGGCAATACTCACCAGTTGAGGGTGGCCGCGGCTCTCCTCGAACGCCTGCATCAACCGGCGGGCGAAGTTCTCCCCGTTGCTCAGCAATCCCTCGAAAGCCACGGCTCGGGCAATCGGCGCGTCATAGAAGAATGCCGCGATGGAGCGGCCCGAGGGCAACCTCACCAGGTAGGGCATCGAGGGGTCGAGGCGGCCGCCGCTCACGTCGCGCCAATCGCCGCCCTCGAGCGGCCGCACGCGGCTGGCCTGATGAGGCGAAAGGAGGGTGAACTTGAGGCCGAGCTCCGCCAGGACATCCAGCGATTCGTTGTCCGCCGCCGTTTCGGGCAGCCACATCCCCTCGGGCGCGCGGCCGAAGCGGGCTTCAAAATCGCACCGGCCCCACAACACCTGGGTGACTTTGTCGCGGCGGCTCGCCAGCGGCAGGATGATGTGGTTGTAGCACTGCGCCAGGGCCGAGCCGTGGCCGGAAAACCGCTGCCGGCTTTCCTGGTCCGCGGCCACGACGGCCTGGTGGATGTCGGGAGCCCTGTCCTTCATCCAGGCCAGCAGCGTGGGCCCGAAGTTGAAGCTGATGCGCGAGTAATTGCTGACGATGCGCTCGATGCGGCCCTCCCCGTCCACGAAGCGCGCGTAGGCCATCGGCGCGTAGCATTGGGCGGTGATGCGTTCGTTCCAGTCATGGTAGGGAAACGCGGAATCCTGCAACTCGATCGCCTCGAGCCATGGATTCTCGCGCGGCGGCTGGTAGAAATGCCCGTGGATGCAAATGAATTTGTTCATCTGGGTTCCAGCGGTTGGACCAATTCCAGGAGCCCTTGCAGCGAAATCCCGACCCAGTCCGGCCGGTGCTCCAGATCGTAACCCAGTTCATAGACGGCCCGGCGCAGAAGATACGCCTCCATCACCACCTCGAGGTCCGCATCCTCGGCCGGCAGAAACGCCGCCGCGCCGGCGGATTGGCGGTAAGCCGCAAAAAAGGCCGCGCCGACGCACAGCGACCAAAAGCGCGCCCACGCCGCCAGGGCGGCCTGTTGCGCCGGTTGCAGCATCCCCTGCGCGCCCTGTTTGCGCAGCGCCACGTGTGCCGCGTAATGAAACGACCGGATCATGTCCGCCAGGTCGCACAGCGGCGAGCGCTTGAGCCGGCGCTCGCTCAACGCGGCGGCCGGCGCGCCTTCAAAGCCAACGATCCAGAAACCCTTGCCCGTGTGGAGGACCTGGCCGAGGTGGTAATTCCCGTGCACGCGGATGCGCACCATGCGCAGGTCGCGCTGGCAGAGGGCGCGAAACTTCTCGAGGATGCGCGATGCACGGCCCAGGACCGCTTGGGCCGGGGCCTGGAGCTCCGCCGGCAGGCGCTTGAGCCGCCCGCCCAGCAGTTGCAAATTCCGGCGCGCCAGGTTGGCCATGGACTGGAACACGCCGCGCTGTGAATGGGGCGTGAATGGTTCGGGCGCGAAATCCGGGTCCGCCGGCTCCGACGCCAGCGCCAGGTGCAGCGCCGCCGTGAGCCGGCCGATCTGCCGGGCGTGCTCCAGGTACGTGCCGATGAGATCCTGGTCCGCCTCGCTCAGCCCGGCGCGGGCCAGCCCCAGGATCGAGGTCCCGGACAGCGGCCGCGCCTGGCGACTCGCCTCCGGCAGCGTTTGAATCCGCTCATAGAACCGGCTCAAGGTGTCCAGCGTGTCGTCCCAGGCGTTTTTGCACCCCGGCACAAAGGCGCTCAGCACCGCAACCGTGAAGGTCTCGTCCTGGGCGTTGCGGTATTCCAGCGCCCCGGCCAACGCGGGCGTGTGCGGGAATTGCCGCCCCGTCAGGAAGCGGTTCAGGTCCAGTTCCGGGT
>JBEKGJ010000098.1:0-7140 GCA_050012855.1 Verrucomicrobiota bacterium
CATAAAAGCGGCGGCAGTGAAAGCGGAAAAACCCAAGGCCGGGAAATATGGTGCGGCGAAGGAAGCGATCATTGCCTTGCTCAAGGCCAGCGGCAAGGCGGGGATCACGGTGAAGGAGGTTGCCCGCAAACTGGGCGTCAAACCCCAACGCGTGTACGTTTGGTTCGGCAACACCGGCAAGAAGGTGAAGGAGATCAAGAAGGTCGCCCCGGCCACCTACGCGTGGGTCGGTTGACCGGATCAACCGCCACCAGGAAACTCAACGCCGTCGTTGGTTTGGGAATTCCCCTGATCGTCCGTTGGTTTTCAGCGGCGGTCAGGGTTTCTTTTTAGCCAGGAAGCCGGGCATTTTCCGGCTACGAAGCTCCAACGAACTGCGGTCAATTCGCGGCCGCCACGGCCGAAAGGCGCGCAGGCGCTTGTTCCGACCGCAAGTTCCAGAGCTTTTCCGCCACGGACTGATGTTCCAGACCAGGGCCTTGTCGTGGTTGTGGAGCACGCCGGGATTCTTGTGACCGAGTTTATCGGCTGCATCCCGCTGAAGGGAAACACTCGCGACCGCCGCTCAGACGAGAGGCGGCGCAACACAAATGGTTGGCGAAAGAAGGACCAGAAATGCAGGGCAGGTTCGATGGATGGCCGATGGGTCATCAGCACCCCCCAGATGCGGAGCTGCACGTTCGGCCAGGACACCGCCGGTACCCACGGCCAGATCGGGTATCCGAAACCCGGCGAGGAGTTCGGCCCGCCAACCCGCGAGCCGGTCCTGGAGAAGCTCATGGGCTACGCGCCGATTGGAGACCTTGGCCGCGGCGAGCACGTTGCCAAGCTGTTCATCATTGCCGAAAACGAAGAGCTGTTTGACAATAGGGACCACGCCATTCTCAAGCACCACCGGGCGACGGGGATCAAGAAACCGGTCACGGTCAAGGGCATCAAGCACGACGGCATGCACAACGAGAAGCGCCAGGAAGCGCAGCAACTCGCTCTCGATTGGTTCGACGAGCACCTCAAGAACTGGGCATTATGAACAAACGAAGCGAGCAACTGGGACGGCGAGAGTTCCTGAAGAAGGCGACACAAGCGGCGGCAACCGTGGCAGTTTCCGCAGGCATGGCCTCGGCGGCCGCGCCAGAAGAGAAGACAAGCGACCGGGCTGGCGCCATTCCGAGCCGCGTGCTCGGCAGAACCGGATTGAAACTGCCGATCCTCGGCTACGGCGGCGCGGCGCTGCCCAAGGCGTGGCTTAACCCGCTTTCGTACGAGGACCGCGTCAAGCTGGTCCGCTACGCCTGCGATCGCGGAGTGCGCTACTTCGACACCGCCGGCGCCAGCTACATGGAGAGCCAGGCGATTCTTGGTGAGGCGCTCAAAGACCGGCGCCGCGACGTGTGTCTGGTGACGAAAGTTGACACGACTCTGCCGGATGAGGTGCGGAAGGCGGTGGAGCAGTCCCTCAAGGAACTCCAGACCGATTATCTTGACCTCATCCTGATCCACGGCACGCCGGGGCTCGAGCAGATGAGTGTCGAACAGGCGATGAAGATTCACGCCGAACTGGCCAAGCTGCGCGAGGAAAAGGTCACGCGGTTCATCGGGTTTTCCGCGCATGGCTACTTCGACAAGGCGCTGTCGCTGATTTCATCCGGCGGATTCGACCAGTGCATGCTGTCTTACGGCTATCTCCCGCGAGGTTACGACCAGGTGTACTCGGCCCGAATGCTCGAGTTGCGCAATACGTGTGTGGCGAAGGCCCATGAACTGGGCATGGGAATCGTCGCCATGAAGGTCATCGGCGCCGGCATGCTCGGCGCCTGGTCGGGATACATTGTGCCGGGATTCGACAAGGTGCGTTTGAAACAACTGCCTGCCGCCGCCATTCGCCATGTGCTGCAAGACAAGCGCATTGATCTCTTGAACGTCGGCATGCGTCTGAAGGAAGAAATTGATGCCAACATCAAAACCCTCTCCGGGGATACGACCTACACCCTGGAGGACCGGGCGCTGCTGGCGGAATTCTCGGCCCAGGTGCTGGCCAGCGATCCGATCAAGAAGATGAGAATTGATTGACCAGCCTCGCGCGGTGGCACGCGTGTAGGCCAACGGCCATGAACCAGGTCTGGCAAACGCACCGCCCGGCGCTAGATTTCGGGACCGTCCTTTCGGGAGCGGAGAGTCCGCAAACACTGATGAACATGAAAACACCCACCCTCCTCGCCCTGCTTATCTGTCTCGCTGTGTCAGACCCGTCGCACGCCGCCGCAACCGGAGACGCGAACTGGCCGCAATTCCGCGGGCCGGAGGGCGCTGGCATCAGCACGAACGCCAACCTGCCGGACACATGGTCGGCCACGAATAACGTGGCGTGGAAGACCGATCTGCCGGGACGGAGCTGGTCGTCGCCAATCGTCTGGGGCGACCGCGTGTTCCTCACCGCGGTTGTGAACTCAGGCGCATCCGAACCGCCGAAGAAGGGGCTTTATCTCGGGGGCAATCGTCCGGAGCCGCCCAAGGCGGAGCATCTCTGGAAGGTGCTCTGTCTCGACCTCGTGACCGGCAAAGTGCAATGGGAGAAAACGGTTCATCAAGGTGCGCCGCAAACTCCCATCCATCTCAAAAACAGCTATGGCGCGGAGACGCCCGTGACGGATGGCGAGCGGGTCTATGCTTTGTTCGGCAACGTTGGGGTGTTCGCCTTCACGCTCGAAGGCAGAGAGGTTTGGTCGAAGCGCCTCGAGCCGCACAAAATGAGCTCCGGCTGGGGCACTGCGGCGTCACCGGCGTTGCATGACGGGCGGTTGTTCCTGGTGAACGACAACAATGAGCACTCGGAATTGCTCGCCCTCGATGCCAAGACCGGCCAGGAACTCTGGCGCGAGGACCGTGACGAGAAGAGCAACTGGGCCACGCCGTTCATCTGGAGAAACGGCCAGCGTACCGAACTCATCACCGCCGGGAACCGCGCGGTCCGCAGTTACGATCTCGACGGCAAACTGCTGTGGTCGTTCCGGGGCATGTCGAGCATCGTCATCCCAACACCGTTCGCGGGCGGCGGCCTGCTCTTCGTCAGCTCCGGTTACGTGCTGGACATGCACCGGCCGGTTTACGCGGTCCGCCCCGGCGCCAGCGGGGACATCACGCTCAAGCCGGGTGAAACCAACAACGAATTCATCGCCTGGTCGAATCCGGTCGGCGGGCCTTACAATCCGTCGCCGGTCTTCTACGAGGGCCGCGTGTATGTGCTCTATGACCGCGGTTTGCTGAGCTGCCACGACGCGAAGACGGGCCAGTTACTGTACGACCGGGCGCGGTTGCCGGAGGGTTTTGCCTTCACCGCGTCGCCCTGGGCGACGGGTGGGCGAGTTTTCTGCCTGAACGAAGACGGTGTTTGTTACGTGCTCCGCGCCGGCGACAAGTTCGAGTTGCTCCACACCAACAAACTGGCGGACGACGACATGTGCATGGCCACGCCCGCGCTCGTCGGCGACCGGCTGCTCATCCGCACCGCGGCGCGGCTCTATTGCATCCAGGCGCGGGAGCCGGCCGGGCATTGAAGACCGCAGCCTATGTTGAAGCCTGTCGTCATCGTGGCAGGGATCACGACCCTGGCGCTTGCCAGCGACCCGCTCGGCACAGTCCCGCGTGGCGCGTTGGTGCTGGACCAGGGCTGGCAGATGCAATCCTCAGCGATCGTCAGCGAGGGCGGCGCGGTACTTTCGTTGCCCGGCCAGCCTCGTGGCACCTGGCATAAGACCGATGTTCCGACCACCGTCCTCGGCGCGTTGGTGCGACTCGGTGTGTATCCCGACCCCTACGTCGGCACGAACAACATGCTCATCCCCGACGCGAGCGACGATCACAACCAACGGTTTGATCTCGCCCGATTCAGCCATCTGCCGGACAAATCGAATCCGTGGGCAAAGCCGTGGTGGTTTCGTTGCGAGTTCCGCTTGTCCGATGACTACCGGGGCAAGGTGGTCTGGTTGCACCTCGATGGCATCAACTACCGCGCCGATGTCTGGCTGAACGGGCATCCGATCGCCCAAGCACAGGACGTGGCCGGAATGTTCCGGCGGTTCCGGTTTGATGCCACGCGCTGGGTCCGGCCGGGCGGGGCCAACGCGCTCGCCATCTGCATCCATCCGCTCGACCATCCCGGCGATCCCGTTCATGAGCAACTCGACGGTTTGCCGGGCGGGTTCGGCCCCAACGGGGGCGACGGCGAAATCCTGAGAAATGTCACGCAGTATTGCGCCATCGGCTGGGACTGGGTGCCGGCGGCGCGGGACCGCAACATCGGTTTGTGGCAGCACGTCTGGCTGGAGGCCACCGGCCCAGTGGCGGTGCGGGAGCCGGCCGCGTTCACCGATGTGCGGTTGCCCGACCGCGACGCGGCCGCCGTCACCCTTCGCCTCCAGCTCGAAAACGCGGCGGCGCTCGAACAGAAAGTCGAACTCGCCGCCCGCATCACGCCGGAAGGCTTTGCGGGTGATACGATAAAAGTTTGCACCAACGTCACGCTGGCAGCAGGCACACTTACAGAAATCGTTCTCAAGCCGAACGCGCATCCTGCGCTGATGATGCGGAAGCCGCGCCTTTGGTGGCCCGTGACCTACGGCGAGCAGCCGCTCTATCGGCTCACGGTCGAGGCCCGCGTAAACGGCCAATTGAGCGATCGCGCCGTGCGGACGTTCGGCGTCCGCAAGGTCGGCAGTTTCATCCTGCCGAGCGGCGGACGCGCGTTTACCGTCAACGGCCGCACGCTCCGTCTGACCGGCGGGGCGTGGATTCCCGATTTCCTGATGGGATGGGACGCGCAACGTTACCGCGACGAGATCCGCCTAATGGCCGCGGGCAACCATACGGTCGTGCGCGTGAACGGCTGCGGCATCATTCCTCCGGACGTGTTCTTCGACGCGTGCGACCGGCAAGGCGTGATGGTATGGCAGGATTTGTCGCGCACCTCCATGACGGGCGATTATCGCAAGGACGGCCGCAAAGGCTGGTATCCCGTGGATTGCGACGACCCGGCGTTGTGGCTGGCGAACATGGAGGATTGTGTGCTGCGCCTGCGCGGACATCCCAGCTTGCTGGTTTGGTGCGGGTCGAACGAAGCTCCGCCGCAAGAGAACCTCGGTGCGCCGATGCAAAACGAAATCCTGCCGGCGCTCGACGGCACGCGTCCATGGCTGCCGAGTTCGAGCGAGGAACCCCAATGGGCCAAAGAGCCCATGTGCGTTTGGACCGGCGGCCCGTGGCACATGGTGCGCCTGCCGGAGTATTTCAAGCTCTACGCCAGGAATCCGCAGTTCACGGCGCGCGACGAGATTGGTCTGGCCTCCGTACCGACGATGAACTCCCTCGCGCGGTTTCTGCCTGACCACGACCAGTCCGACGGCGCCTCTTTTCCGCTGAATCGCACGATGGGCTATCATGACGCGACGGGTCCCATCATGCGCGCCACCGACAACATCATGCGCGCGGACCTGGGCGAGCCGGCGTGCCTGAGCGATTACCTGGCGATGGGCGACCTCTACAACGGCGCCACCTACCGAGCGATTTTCGAAGCCGCCAACAAGGCCCGCCCGCAGAACGCCGGCACGCATCTCTGGAAAGTCAACGCCGCCTGGCCAAGCTTCATGTGGCAGGTCTTCGACTGGTGTTTGCGCCCCAACGCCGGTTACTACAGCATGAAGTCGGCGTGCCGGCCGCTGCACGTGCAACACAGCGCCGACGACCACTCGCTCCAATTGGTCAGCACGCTGCCGGAGTCGCGCTCAAACCTCACGCTGCGCATCACGCTGGCCGACACGTCCGGCCGGATCGAATACCGCGAAGAACGAATCGTCACGGCACCCGCCGATGCCACCGTGTCGTTGGGCGTGTTGCCGCCCCTGGTGCAGGATGAACGGCTTCGGTTCCTGGTGCTGGAACTTCGCGACGCGCAGGGTTTCGACCTGGACCGCACCGCCACCTTTGTCCAGCGCGACTGCCGCTTCCATGAACTGCTCGCGTTGTCGCCCGCCACGGTCACCGCCCGCGTGCTGAAGCGATTCCAGGAAGCCGGCGATACCGTCCTTCACCTGACCGCGCAGAACACCTCTCGCGTTCCCGCGGTCAATGTCTGGCTGGAAGTCTTGCGCGGCCCGCAGGGCGAGGAAGTGTTGCCGAGTTTCTGGAGTGACAATGCCCTCCTGCTCCTGCCCGGCGAACGACGCAACCTCACCGTGCGGTTCCACACCAGGGATCTTCATGACAAGCCGCCTCACCTGATATTGGAAGGCTGGAACGCGTTGCCCACGGAAACCGACCTCGCCACCGGCCGGCGCACGCCGTTGCAACTCCAGGTGACCCGCAGCGAAGTCATTGGCGGCGACGGTGGTGTCCAGGTCAACTTCTCCGGAACCCAACGCGGCTCCGCCGGCCCGCGCTGGACGACCTGGCCGATGCCCCTGCGCGTGGACGGCAACGTGTTGCGCTACGTGCGCCTCGCCGTCAAGAGCGGCACAACCTCGAAGGCGCAACTCACCGTCACCAACCTGTCCCCCGGCCCGCATCGCATCGCCGTCGGAAACGGCCCCGATCACGCGATCACGGTGCAGGCGCTGGCTCCGACGGAGCGAAACGAGGCAACGACCACCAACCCATCGGGAACGTGGCGACTCGAGTATGACTGGAACGGGGCGCGAATCGAAGATGCGCTTCGATTGAACTTCACCGACAACAGCATGATCGTTGGTACACTCCACCGCACCGGCAAGCCTGTGGCGGAAATCGAGAACGGGAAGATCGAGGGCCCCGAACTATCGTTCTCCGTCAAGAACACTAACGGGCTCACGAAATGGATGGCGAATTACGGGGGCAAGATCAGCGGAGACGCCGTCGCGGGAACGGCGCTGGTCGAAGCCAACGGCCAATCTTGGGAGTTCTCATGGAGGCCGAAGCGCAACACGCAGGAATGACGTCCGTCGAAACGGAGCTTGCGCAAGCGCGCCACAGAATTCAGGAGAGTTTCACGGGTGTCCGGTTAACCATCTGATGATTCTTTGTTAGGTTCTATTTCCGAATGACTTGCGCATGAAGAAGGATGTGACGCATTTGACGTTCGAAGTCCTCCTGAGCACGATTTCGGCCTATGAA
>JBEKGJ010000099.1:0-7038 GCA_050012855.1 Verrucomicrobiota bacterium
AGCCCCCGCCCCTGGCCAAGAGCTTCCGTGCCTTCCACACTCAACTGACCGATTACTTCCAGCAACAACTGGCCGCCTGAAAACTTGACCTGTCCACTCCATGTTTTGAACTTCAAGGACTCTAGAGGAGTTGTCGGATCAAGGTTTGGTTTGTGGCTGGAGGCAGCGATTGAGAGAGCGCAAAGTACACAAAGCAGGTGTCTGTCTCTGCGATCTCTGCACTGTGCTCCTTCGCGGCCATTCAGCAGGAGGTTCGGGCGTATATGTGCTTCAATCCCGCAGGCAGAATCTGTCGGATGGGAAGGACTACACGCAAGATGCGCCTTGGAACGAGATCCAAGCCATCCTGTGGGAGATCATCAATCGCGCCCAGCCGCCGGAGCAATTGCGGGGGCGGTTCGACGAGGCGGCGCTGGCGGAAGGTTCGCCACCACCCACCGTCGGCTTTCAGGCCTCCGCCACCGAGCAGGAAATCTGGCATGGCGCGCTGCGCGTTCCGGACGCCCATGAGCATGTGCTGGCGTTCTTCCGGCAGATCGAGAACGTCGGTGAGTTCTCCGAACCGGCACAGCTCAAGGACTTCGTTGACCTGGACCGTCCGGGAGAGTAGATGCCACACTGGGGGTGGAACAGGAGCGGCTGAAGGCAGCGCTACGCACGCGGCTGGGCAGCGCGAATGTGTTTTAAGCCCGTTCCGCCCGGCTCGTTCCCGAGCACGACAACCAAGGCCAGCCACCGCCGACGTCACGACGGACCACCTGGCGCAACTATGCGCCGATGTGGAAAACCGGCTGACGCAGATTATCCGGGGGCAGATCGAAGAGTATTGGAACCAAAGCGCGCCAGCCTCGGTGGCGCACGCCGCGCGTGCCGGTCGTGCCGTTGGCGGAAGTTGACGCGCGCGTCGTCGGTGTTGCCTTTCTCAAGCATACTGCCAGGAATGTGACCGCGAGCGCGTGGTGAGTTGCGGTGAATTGGAGGTTGTCGCCAAGGTCGCCGGAGGTTAAAGTCGGGTCAATGTCTCCCGCAGTTCCTGATTCGGTTGTCGCCGAACGGCCCGACCCGCCGCCCGTGGTCCGGCCGATCAGCCCGTTGTTCCCCTACCTGCTGGGCGGGTTGCTGCACGACGTGAACAATTCACTGACCGCGCTGCTCCTGTCGGCGGAACTGGGGCGGTCCATGTCCGGGGCGGAAATCCAGGAACTGCTGCGGGATGTGCAGTTCCACGCCCGCCTTCAGCATGTGGCCCAAGTGGTGGGCTTGATGCAGAACCTGGCGCGGGATTACTACGCCCCCGGACCACGGTCGAATCTGAGCGTGGCGCAGCGCGTGGCGGAACTGGCGGCCCGGCTGCGGACGGCGTCGCCGGGGTTGGCCGTGAACTGCGCGTGTGATGCGCGGGTGGAGGATTCGAATCTGCCTGAGGCGTTGGTGCTGTTCCTGGCCGGGGAGCTTTTGCAGAACGCAGTGCGGGCGTGCGAGGGCGGCGCGGGGCA
Source organism: Verrucomicrobiota bacterium (assembly GCA_050012855.1). Classification (GTDB taxonomy): domain Bacteria; phylum Verrucomicrobiota; class Verrucomicrobiia; order Limisphaerales; family J093; genus JAJXZJ01. Next base: position 1,497 of record JBEKGJ010000099.1, read on the forward strand.
TCGCGTGGACCTGACCGTGGCGGCGGAACCGGAGGATAACTCGGTGTCCTTCGCGGTGGTGGACGATGGCCCGGGTTTTCCAGGGGAGCAGTTGGCGGCCATTCGCAACGGGCACGTGAAGCCGCCGGCCGAAGGAGTCAAGGGGGGCTATGGTTTGTATTTCGTGAACGAGATTGCGCTGCGGCTGCAGGGGCGGTTGCTGGCGTCGAATCGCGAGGCGGGCGGCGCGCGGGTCGAGGTGTTGCTGCCGTTTCATTTCCCGGTCCGCTCATGATCCGCACCGACCATCTTTCGATCCTGATCGTGGATGATCAGCCCGAGGTTTCGCGCTTCTACAAGAAGTTGCTGACCGACCGGGGGCACCTGGTGGAGACCTGCTATTTTGCCGGGGAATCGTTGCGCCACGTGCGGGACCGCCTGTTCGATGTGGTGGTGGTGGACGCGAAGATCCCCCATCGCGGGGCGGGCTTGGGCGGGCTGATCCTGGCGGAGGAAGTGAGTGCCATCCTGGGAATCAACGCGGTGTTGCTGATGTCGCAGTATGACATTCGCGGTGAAGTCGCGCATTACAATCCCGAGTTCACGTTTCTGCCGAAACCGGCGGCGACGGGTGACCTGCGCGAGTGGGTCGAGAATGACCTGCTGGGGCGGATGCGTTCGCTGGTGGAGCAGCAGTATGGGTTTGTGGTGATGCCTTATAACGACCCGGCGGGGGACGCGTGGTTCCGGGAGGTGCTGGTGCCGGCCATGCAAACGGCAGGTTACGCCGTGCGGCGAATGGACCAGATCCCGCACACCCAGCCGATCAACACCGAGTTGCTGAAGCGCATCCAGCAGGCGCAGTTCGTCGTGGTGTATGCGCCCCGGCAGAACGCCAACGTGTATTTCGAGGCGGGCTACGCGGTGGCGCTGAACAAGTTCGTGCTCTTCGTGGCGTGCGAACTGGAGAACTTGCCGTTCGATGTCCGGTCGCATCGGTTCTTCCGGGCTGCGGCGGAACCCACGCTGGCGGGGACGGAGGAACTGGCGCGTTTCATGAGCGGCCTGCGGGGCGCCGTGCCCGGGATCGCGAAACCGGAGGGAACGCCCCCATGACCCTCCCAGTGCCGTCCGCCGCAGGCGCTCCGCGGCTACGGGTGTTGGTGGTGGATGATGAGCCGTTGCTTCTCCAGATCGTCGTCATCGTGCTCGGCCGTTTCCTCGCGGCGGATTGTGATACGGCGGCGTGCTCGGCCGAGGCGATCGCCCGGCTGAAATCCGGTTCCTACCACGCGCTCTTGACCGATGTCATGATGCCTGGTGGCTCGGGAACCGATCTGGTGCACCAGGCCAGGCGGCTCCAGCCTGATCTGGCCTGTGGACTGATGACGGGCTATGCGGTTGATAAGGATCGGGATACTCTGCCCGAGGGTGTTTTTCTGGTGACGAAACCCTTTCGCATGGAGGAACTGGCCGCCAAGATTCGCAGTGCCGTCGAGTGCCAACAGAATGCAAAGGCCGGCTCCACGAGCACGCCCGGCGCGTGATCGGAGGCGCTGTTTCACTCGCGCCGGATGCGGGCCAGGGCCTCCCATTCCGCACTGAACTGCTGCACCAAATCCGTGATCCGTTGCGGCTGGCTGAGGAGTGTGGCCGTCATTTTCTCGATTAGCTCGGGCTTGAGCCGAATCATCTCGGCGGCGGCCATGACCAGGGACAGGGAGTTGTTGATGTCATGCCGCATCTGGGACAACTGCCGGTTGAGTTGGGCGATCTGGTCCGGGGTGAACGTCACGGGCGCGTCGGGCAAAATCATGGCGGAGCATCCGACCGCCGAACGGTGGACGCCACTCAAATGTCGCGCCCGGCGACCTGAAAGATCTCGCCGTCTTTCGCCGTCGGCTGGTAATCTCACCCCGCAACTGCGATGAACAACCGATCCCTGCCTTGTCCCGCGCCGTTGCATTGAGCATGAGCGATGATTCAAATCCCCGGCCCGGCCTGGCCCCCCCGCCACAGCGCGACTCGACTCCCGGAGCGCCAACCTGGCGGGTCGCCACGTTCAATGTTGAAAACTATCTCGATGCCAGCTCGTCAAGGGGAGGCGTCAAATCCGCTGAATCCAAGGCCAAGGTGCGTAAGTGCATCCGCGCGCTCCGCCCGGATGTGCTCGCCCTGCAAGAAGTTGGCAGTGTCGCTGCTTTGATGGAGTTTCGGGCGGCATTGAAAGCGGAGGGTCTCGACTTCCCGCATTGGGAGCATGTCACCGGGAGTGATGCGAACGTCCATGTGGCCATTTTGAGCCGGTTTCCCTTTTCCGCACGCCATCCGCACACCGACGACTGTTTTGAGCTGGACGGGCAGCGCTTCCGGGTGCGGCGCGGGTTTGCCGAGGTGGACGTGCAGGTCAATCCCGGCTGCCAGTTACGCTGCTGGGCGCGGAATACCAACAGTTGGGCCAACCGGAATCCGCCCACCCTTCGCCAGAGAACACGCCCGTCTCACCGCCAACCTCGCCGCAGCAAGGCGAGCGAAGTCATCACGAGAAAAGTAATCCGTCATTAACCGAAAGAAACCTCCATGGCCGAATTGGAACTTGATCATCTGGTCCTCCGCTACTGCCGCCAAATCATCTTGAAGACGATGGATCATGTGCGCAGCGCCATGCGGGGCGAGAATCGTCTGAATTTCAAGCGCGCCGTCGCCGATCCGCAGCTTCAGAAATCGGCACAAAACCTGACCAAGGCCGTAGATCGCGACGCGGAAGACCTCATCGTCGAGACCCTCCAGCACAAGCTGCTCAAGCTGCCGGGCATCAAGGCGTACATGGTGTTTTCCGAGGAACTGGGGATCAGGACGTTCCCCGAAGGCGCCAGTGAACATGAGGCCGACTTGGTGGTCTTCATTGACCCGATTGACGGCACGGAGTTCATTGAAGCCCTTCAGGGCGGGTGGTCATTGATCGCCGTGTATGACCGGCGGGCGGATGAGGTCATCGCGGCGGTGGCCGGCGACATTTTTCTGGACCGCATCTACTGGGCCTCGAAGAGCGGCTATCCGGAAGGTCTGGATTTCATCACCCATTCCTGGTTCCGGCTGGACGGCGGGCCGACGCCGAAGACCAACCTTCAGGGCGCGCGGATCAACGTGCTCACCACCAAGGTGGAACGCTACCGGGCCTTGGCCGATCAAACTGCCCTGATGAATGCGCTCCGGGAGGCGGACGGCCGGGTCAATCTCGCGTGGGGTTCCAACACCCTCATCCAGGTGGCGGCGGGTTACGCGGATGTGGCGATTGAGTTCGCCAAGGGCTTCGCCACCTACGACATCCTGCCCGGACTGTTCATCGGGCTTAAGGCCGGGCTGACGATTGTGGATTTGTCCGGCAATCCCATCACTTCAAAATTGGACTTGGAAGACATCATCGCCACGTTCCGGAGCGATCCCCAGCATCCCAAACGAATGCCCTTCATCGCCGCTAAGGAACCGGCGCTGGCGGAACAGGTGCTAAAACTGCTCAAGAAAAAATAACCCGTCAGTCGCCATGCCCTACGACCTTTTCATTTCCTATTCCCGCCGTGACAACGCGCAGGGCCGCATGACGCAACTTGTCGAGCGTATCAAGACCGACTTCGCGCCCTTTGCGAAGCGCGAACTCGTGCCGTTCTTTGACCAGCAGGAAATTGGCGGGATGCAAGACTGGCGGCAGCGCATCCTGCAGGGCCTCCGCGAATCGCGCCTGCTGCTTGCGTGTCTTTCCCCGGCGTATCTCCAGAGCGGGTATTGCGAATGGGAGTTTGTCGAATACCTCAAATACGAGATCGGCCACCTTCACGGTTTCAACGGCGTCGCGCCGATTTACTTCGTCGAGGTGCCGGGATGGACGGACAAGGATTTCGAGCAGAAATGCGCCGCGTGGGTGGCCGAGCTGCGCAAGCGTCAGTATTTCGATCTGCGTCCGTGGCACGACCAAGGCGAGGAAGCCCTGCGCGAAGCCGCCGTGAAGGAGCGCATGGGCAAGCTCAACCAGCAAATCGTCCAGACCATCACGCGCGGCGAACGCGCCGAGAAAAGCCTCGGCAATGTTGACGCGCACAATCCGCACTTCATCGGCCGCACCGCCAACTTGCGGATGTTGCGCGAGAACTTCGTCAAGCCCGGACACATCGGCGTCGTCACCGCCGTCAACGGCGTCGGCGGGCTGGGCAAGACCGCGCTCGCCATCGAATACGCCCACGCCTTTGCCGACGAATACGGCGGCGGACGCTGGCAGGTGCGCTGCGCCGGCAAGGACGACCTGCGCCTAGCCCTCGCCGAACTCGCCACGCCCATCGGCTTCGAGTTCACTGACGACGAAAAGAAAAACGCCGACCTCCAGTTCGAGCGCACCCGGCGCGAGCTGAAGAAACTCGCCGACGCCCGCGAACCGCACCGCTGCCTGCTCCTCCTCGACAACGTGGACCGGCCCGGCCTGCTCGATCCCGCGCAGGTCGCGCGGCTCAACGGCGGCGACTGGCTCCACGTCCTCGCCACCACGCGGCTGGGCGAAAACGAACTGCACGGCGCGCACCGCGACCGCTCGTTCCTGGCCATTGACGAACTGCCGCCGGACGACGCCCTCGCGCTCATCGAAAGCTACCAGCCCGACGGACGTTTCCGCAGCGAGGCGGAACGCGACGCGGCGCGCGAGATCGTGCGGCTGCTCGGCAGCTTCACTCTCGCCGTGGAATCCGCCGCCGTGTATCTCGGCCAGTTTGCGAACGACGTGACCTGCGCCGCCTTTCTCGCGCGCCTGAAAAAGGAAGGGCTGGAAGGACTCGACACCGCCGCCGGCCAGAGCAGCGAAGGCGTGTTGCACGGGGAAAAGCGTTTAAGTGCGACGCTTCAGCCGACGCTGGAACGCCTGGGCGCGGCGGAAAAACTGGCGCTGGAATTTGCCGCCCTGCTGCCGCCCGACCAAGTGCCGCTACCGTGGCTGCGCGCGCTGCTGGCAACAGAATTTCCCGAAATGGAACGCGACGCCGAGCCGGGTTACCCTGACCCTTGGAGAAAGGTTCTCCGCCGTCTGTTCAGCCTGCGACTGATTCAGGCCACCGATGAGATGGACGCTGACGGCCAGCCGCGCGTGTTGCGCGTCCACCGGCTAGTGCAACAACTGATACTGCGCGACTGCCCGGCCGAGACCTGCTTGGAACGACAGCAGGCTGTGGATGACTTGATTCGACAGCGCACTGTCGTATTGGAAAGAACGGCGGGGTGGGAGAGTTCGTCCTGGGAACTCGAACCGCTGACCGCGTTGGCGACGTTATGGAAAGAAAAACAACATCCACGATCCGCTTGGCTGCTAAACCAAATGGGAAGCCGCTGGACAGACCTCGCGGAGTGGTCACGGTCTGAGTCATTGTATCGCAATGCTCTGGCCATTGCCGAACAAAGTTCTAACGAGGCGTTGCCTCAGACCGACAAGATGTAGTGTGCCATAGGGCGTCGGTTGGGCAGGCCGGCCCGAGAGCCGGATTTGAGCCGTCTAGCGGCAGGTTCTCCGGTATAACCGGAGGGAACA
>JBEKGJ010000100.1:0-6511 GCA_050012855.1 Verrucomicrobiota bacterium
GAGCTTGAAATCCAGCTCCGAAACCTGTTCGATCAACTCCGCGCCGGTAACCTGATTGATGAGTCAACGAAGGCCTGAGGCAAAAACCCCCGGGTTACCTTTTCATTTGAGTCAACGCGGCCGGAAAAAACCGTTGACCCGTCATCGCCGTCGTCGCTACCATTAGCCGCGATGAAACGGTTGGCCGTTGCTCTTCTGCTGGTCGTCGTCGCCGTTCGCGACTGACGCGACCCGGAGGGCCCGGCTCGACGCTCTCAGGTCGCCCGCGGTTCCCGCAGGAACGCGGGTTTTTGATTCTTGCGGGAGCCGGCGCGGCCGGCGAACGCGCGCGGCGGAATCACCGCCGTCAAACTGGAAAGAATCGTATGCGACACACGATCTCGGTGCTGGTGGAAAACAAATTCGGCGTGCTGACCCGCGTGGCCGGGCTCTTTAGCGGCCGGGGCTTTAACATTGACACGCTGAATGTCGCCCCGACGCAGGATGCCACCGTCTCACGCATGACCATCACCACGCGGGGCGACGACGCCACGGTGGACCAGATCGTCAAGCAGTTGAACAAACTGGTGGACAGCATCCAGGTCCTGGACTTCCGCGAAGGCGAAAGCGTGGACCGCGAGCTGGTCCTGGCCAAGGTCGGCGTCACGTCCGCGACCCGCGCCGAGGTGATGCAGATCACCACGATTTTCCGGGCTAAAATCATTGACGTGCAGCCGACCAGCCTGACCATCGAGATCACGGGCGACGAGAGCAAGATCGAGAAATTCATCGGCTTGATGCGGCCGTTTGGCATCCTCGAACTGACCCGCACGGGCAAGGTGGCCCTGCCCCGGAAATGAGGGCTTTGAGTTTGACGGGACGCGGATCGCCGGTACAGTGACCGCGTCTGGATTGAGAAACCCATAAACAAGCAACATCGCCCGGGTGCGCCACGCGCATCCCAACCAGGAAAGAACAGTCATGGCACTCATTGATTTTGGCGGCACCAAGGAGGAAGTCGTCACGCGCAAGGAATTCCCGATGTCGAAGGCCCGCAAGGTCCTGAAACATGAAGTCATCGCCATCATCGGCTATGGCGTCCAGGGACCGGCCCAGTCGCTCAACCTCCGCGACAACGGCTTCAATGTCATCATCGGCCAGGCCAAACAGTTCCAGCGTGACTGGGACCGCGCCGTCAAGGACCGTTGGGTGCCGGGGAAAACGCTCTTCGACATTGAGGAGGCGGTTCAGAAAGGCACCATCATTCAGATCCTGGTTTCCGACGCCGCCCAGCGAGTCATCTGGCCGGCGGTGAAAAGGAACCTCAAGCCCGGCGACGCGCTCTATTTTTCGCACGGCTTCTCCATCACCTACTGCAAGAAGACCGGGGTCGTGCCGCCCAAGGACGTGGACGTCATCATGGTCGCGCCCAAGGGCTCGGGCCTGAACGTCCGCCGCAACTTCCTGACCGGCGCCGGCATCAACTCCAGCTTCGCCGTCGGGCAGGACGCCACCGGCCGGGCCAAGGAGCGGTGCCTGGCCGTCGGCATCGGCATTGGGTCGGGCTACCTCTTCCCCACCACTTTCGAGCACGAGACCAACAGTGACCTGACCGGCGAGCGCGGCGTCCTGATGGGCGCACTGGCCGGCATCATGGAAGCCCAGTATGAGGTCCTGCGGCTCCACGGCCACTCCCCGAGCGAGGCCTTCAACGAAACGGTCGAGGAACTGACGCAAAGCCTGATCCGTCTCGTGGACGAGAACGGCATGGACTGGATGTACTCGAATTGTTCGGCCACCGCTCAGCGCGGCGCGCTCGACTGGAAGCCCCGATTCCGCAAGGCGGTGCTGCCGGTGTTCAAGGAACTCTACCAACGCGTGTCGTCCGGCAAGGAAGCCGTGCGGGTCATCCAGGCCTGCGGCGCCCCCAATTACCAGGAGCAACTCGCCCGGGAACTGGCTGCCATTCACGACTCGGAGATGTGGCGCGCCGGCGCCGCGGTGCGTGCCCTCCGTCCCGAGGAGCTGGCCAAGACAATCGGCAAGGGCGCCAAGGGCACCACCGGTCGCGCCAGCAATTGACACGCACCGCGCTGTTCTGTTTTGTCCAACGGGCCGGCCCGGCGTCGGTCCATTTTTTATACAGGATCTGGCCGAACCCCGGCACCGGGTCATCCGCCGCTCAACCGCCCAGGGCCCGGTCCCGCCCCGACGGTATCCGGCCCAGATGGTAAATCATGAACCCATGCAGAAATTGAGCGAGCCCGGCAAGTTCTGCTGGCCGAGCCGGTGATCCCGCCGTCTCCGCCAGGCTTCGCGCAGTCAGGGATTCCGCCAACGCGCTGGCCGCGCGGCTCAACCGGCGGGTCGAACCGCCCGCCGCCAGGCCCGAGAGCGCAAGCAGCTTGAACTCGAACGCGAGCAGGAATTCCGGCCGCGCCGGGTTCGCTTCCAAGATGTCGAGCAATTCCCCGAGCAACGCGTGCAGTTCGGGCAGGGGCGTTTCCTCCTCCGTGACCTGTTCGATCAACAACGCCGCATAGGTTGCCTGCCGGAGTTTGGCAAAATCGGTGCGGAGAGCGACGTGCGGGCTCTGGAGCATCACTTCGCGCAGCGTGTGCAGGGACGACCGCCGGCTGCGTTGGAAGCTGAACGCGGCGGAGTAAAAGAGGTCGAGCTTGCCGCGAAACGGCGATTTCGGGCGCCGGGCGCCCTTCGCCACCGTCGCCACCCGGCCCAGCTCCGGCGTCAACCAGTGCACGATGAGGCTCGTTTCCGTCAACGGACGGGTGCGCAACACGAGCCCGGTCGCGCGTTCAATCATGGCTGCGCCGGCGTGTCCGCCAGCTTGGCGCCGGCAGTGGGCGGCAGGTAGCGGGGAACGATGGCGCCGAGGCTGATGATGTACTTGATGCCGTCGGCCACGGACATGTCGAGCAGGATGACGTCCGTTTCCGGCACCACCAGAAGAAAGCCGCCCGTCGGATTCGGGGTCGTGGGCACAAAGACGCTGACGACCTTCCGGCCAAGCCTGGCCGAGGCTTCGGGATGGTCGTCGCTCGTGATGAACCCGACGGAATACATGCCATGCCGCGGGTATTCGACCAGCACCACCTGCTTAAACGAGGATTTCTTGCCGGTCGAAAACGCCTCGTTCACCTGCTTCACTGTGCCGTAGATCTTGTTCAACAACGGCACCTGGAACATCAGCCGGTCAACGATCCGGATCATTTCCCGGCCGAGGTAATTTCGCGCGAGCCGGCCGGCAACGGTCACCAGCACCAGGCCGAGGACCAGCGCCAGCAGGCTCCAGTACCACCAGAGCGGCCCCTCGCCGTCGCTGGCGTGCGTCCAGGCCCGGGGCACAAAGAACAGCAGTGTGTCGGTGACGTTCGACACCGTGCCGAACAACCACCGGAAGATGGCGATGGAAATGACGGCGGGCAGGACCACTGCCAACCCGGTTAAAAAGTTGGCCCGCCAGCGAAGCAGCGTCGGCTTCATGGCGGAAGCCTACTGGCAGAACCCAGCCGGCTCAAGCCGAAGCGCGCAACGAGCCGGCGCAAGACCCGCTCCTCGACGCGCTTCATCGCCCGTCGCGCGGCCGTGGTGTGATCGTCGAAGCCGCGCAGATGCAGCAGACCGTGAACCACGTAGCGGACCAGTTCGGCCTGCCAGGGAACGCCGAATTCCCGGCCCTGCCGTTGCGCCTCGTCGAGGCAGATGAAGAGGTCGCCCCGCAGCCAGTCCTCGCCGGGAGGGGCGGTTTCCGGCGTGCCATAATCAAAGGTGATGACGTCGGTGGAGCCCGCATGACCGAGGTGGGTTTCGTTGAGGGCGGTCATGGCGTTGGCCGCCACCAGGTAGAGGCCCAAAAGATGGTGCGGCACCCCGGCGCCGGCCAGACGGATCGGGGTTTCCGCGAGGGCCGCCACCACCACCCGCCGCAGGACGCGCAAGTCCACGCGCCGGCGCGGGTGGCGGTTCCGCAGCGTCAACTCATTCATTCGCCCGCCCGCGATGTTCCTCGTAGGCCACGATGATCCGTTGTACCAGCGGGTGGCGGATCACGTCCTTCTTCTGAAACTCAACGATGGCGATGCCTTCGACGTTGATCAGGGCCTGCCGGGCTTCGAGGAGGCCCGACGGCTTGCTGCGCGGAAGATCAATCTGGGTCAGGTCGCCGGTGATCACGGCCCGGGAGCCGTGGCCCAGCCGGGTCAGAAACATGAACATCTGCTCGGCCGTCGAGTTCTGCGCCTCGTCGAAAACGATGAAGGCGTTGTTGAGGGTCCGGCCGCGCATGTAGGCCAGGGGCGCGATCTCGATGGTTCCCCGTTCCATGTGCCGCTGGATCTCCTCGGCCGGCAGCATGTCATGCAGCGCGTCGTAGAGCGGACGCAGGTACGGCGCGAGCTTCTCCTGGAGGTCGCCGGGCAGGAAGCCCAGCGCTTCGCCGGCCTCGACCGCCGGCCGCGTCAGGATCAACCGTCCCACCTTGTTGTCGCGCAACGCGGCCGTGGCCATCGCCATTGCCAGATACGTCTTGCCGGTGCCGGCCGGGCCGATCCCCAGCGTGATGTCGTGCTGCCGGATCGCCAGCACGTATTTGCGTTGCCCGAGCGTCTTCGGGGTGACCGCGGCCTTGCGGGTGGAGGTCCGGATCGTTTCGGCCTGCAGGCTTTGCAGGGCCGCCCCGCCCTCGTTCCGGGCCACGCCGAGCGCCAGGAGAAAGTCGTGGTTGCGCACCGTTCCGCCGTCTTTCATCGTGCTTTCGAGAACTTGAAACAGGTGCCGCGCGCGACCGAGCGCCTCGGCGTCGCCGTCGAGTTTGATCCAGGTGTCACGGGCGGTTGCCTTGATGCCGAGCTGAGTCTCGAGGGCGGCGAGGTTGCGCGGTTCGTTGTTGAACAACTGCTGCGCCAGACGGGCGCTCTCGAAATGGAGGGTCTCGGTCGGCACGTCAGGAAGCGCTCGTGGTCGGGCCCGCCGACGCCAGGGCGGCCCGCAGTCGCGCCGCCACTTCGGTCAGGGCCTGCGGGACTACGGAGGTGTTCGCCAGCACCGGCATGAAGTTGGTGTCGCCGCTCCAGCGGGGCACGACATGAATGTGCAGGTGGTTGTCCACGCCGGCGCCAGCCACGCGGCCGAGGTTTACCCCGATGTTGAAACCGTCCGGCCGCATCACGGCCTTGAGGGCATTGACGCAACGCCGTGTCAACAACATCAGGTCGGCGAGTTCCTGCTCCGTGAGCTCGTTCAGGTCGGCGGTCTGGCGATAAGGCACGACCATGAGATGGCCGCCGTTGTACGGGTACGTGTTCAGCACGGCGAAACAGGTTCGCTCACGGACGAGGATGTGGGCGGCCTCGTCGTCTTGTGATTGCGCCAGGCGGGTGAACAGCGACTCGTCGCTGGGCGGTGGTTTGGGGGCCAGGATATATTCAATCCGCCACGGAGCATGCAGTTGTTCCACGCTGCGAGGCTAGCCGGGCGGCGGGTGCTTGTCAAAGCTGCACCAACCACCGGGCAGGTGGCGGCGATCACGCCGGGCGACCCTTGAGGTGGTGCATCGTCATCCGCTTCAACTCACGGTCGGCTTCGCGCTGTTTCAGGTCCTCGCGCTTGTCGAACTGCTGTTTGCCGCGGCCCACCCCCAGCGCGACTTTCACCCGGCCGTTCTTCCAGTAGAAGGCGAGCGGCACGAGGGTGGTGCCCTTCACGCCCGCCAAGGTGGCCAGCTTGCGGATCTCGGACCGATGCAGCAACAGCTTGCGCGGCGCCTTGGGCTGGTGGTTCTCCCGGTTGCCAAAGACATACTCGTCGATGTGGGCGTTGTAGAGCAGCACTTCGTCGTTCTCGACGCGCGCGAACGCGTCGGCGATCTGGCCCTGGCCGGCGCGCAGCGATTTCACCTCCGTGCCACGCAGCACAATGCCCGCCTCGAAGCTCTCCAGGATGAGGTAGTCGCGGCGGGCCTTCGCGTTCGTCAGGATGTCGGCCATAAGCCAGACCTGCGGGCAGGCGGCCCTGCCGGCAGCAGCCAGCACGGAAGCTCGTGCTCAGGACCGCCGGCGTTTGCGTTTGGTGGTTTCCGTACCCGCCGGTTCAACCACGATATCCCACTGCAACTTGCCTTCGATGATCTCCGACAGGGCAATGTCCGCGGCGCCGAGATTATCGGCGTTGGCAACCAGCGGCCGGCTGCCGGCACCCCCCCCCGAGGTCAACTGCCGGAGACGGCGGGAAACAATATTCACCAGCACGTTGGGGTTGCCGACTTTTTCCAAGGCCTTCCTGCACAGTTCGCTATTCAAGGTGGTGTTCCTTCGTTTTCAAACTCGAAACCAGTAATTTACCCGGTTACTGCCGATTGGCAACAGGAAAACCCCTCGTGCAAACTTTCACTAGCGCGGATTTCTCATTGAGGTAACCAGGAGGATTTGGAGGCGGATACGAGGGAGAAGGCCTTGCGGGCGTTTCGGGCAGCCATGAAATCGTAAAAGCCCTGAAGGGTCGCTTGGCGTTTGTT
>JBEKGJ010000101.1:0-6407 GCA_050012855.1 Verrucomicrobiota bacterium
AATCTGAGCGCGTTCGGCCGCCGTGGTGCGTTGGCGGCGGCGAGGAGCCTTGGATGTGTTCATTACCCCGGCGTTTACCACGCCGGCTCGCCGCGCACCAGACGGTCCCCGCTTTACCGCTTACGTCACATCGTTACAACTTGGCGCAATGGGGGGAAATGTTGGGCTGCTGGACGGCTCAGCCTCTTGGAAACCCGTGCGCCAAATGCAGATCCACGTCGGCTCGGAGAACATGGGTGACATGGGCTGTATAGCTCTATGGTGAGCAGCCCGACTCCGCCCGGAGAACTTCACACCCTTGCGGCCGGAGCTATCATTCCGCCCGCGTGAGCGTCACGTTGCGCAGGTTGATCGCCTTCCACGTGGCCGCGTCCTGCGGCTTGACGGTCACGGTCTGTTCGCCGGCCTGCTTGATCTCGATCTCACCGAGATCGAGGACGCGGAAATCCGCCCAACCGGAGGTTTGCCGGGCCTTGCCGCCGAGGGATTGTCCGCCGGCCGCCACCACGAACAGCGGCTCGGGATGAACCGTCGCGACACTGGCACCCACCTTGAACCGGCCCGGTTGCGCAATGCGCACCTTCCACGAAACCCATTCGTCGCTGCGATCCCAGAAACCGATGCCCGGCTGGCCGCCTTGGTCTTCCGTCTTGATCTGGTCGCCGTGGAGGTCGGCCGTCTCCGCGGACAACGTCAGGTTGCCCCTGGCATCCGGCTGGATGACTTCCGTGGCGGCCGGCGGCAGCGGCGCTGGCTTGAGGTTGCGGCCGCTGATCTTGAGCGTGCAGGCGAAATCGGAGACCGGTTTCTCCGGCAGCGTCACCACCAGCGCTTCGGCGGTCTGCGTCCAGCGGAGTTTCCCGGAATAGCCCAATAGCTTCACGCTGGTGATGCGACCGGCCGGTTGCGCGAGCGTGCGAACGGTCATCTGGCGATCCTCGGGCCAGCCCAGGGCGAACGCATAAAGCGTTTTGCCCTTGGTTGTGAAACGGATGTCCTTCGCCGAGAAACCGAAGTCCTCCTTGAACGAGCCGCCTTTGACCTTGGCGGGACCTTCGCCGTAAGTGGCCCAGGGCCGCGTCCCGTAAATGGCCTCGCGGTTCACCTTCATCCAGGCGCCCACCTGGCCGAGCAACACTTCCGCGTCCGGGTCGAGCGAGCCGTCCGGGCGCTGGACGATATTAAGCAGCAGGTTGCCATTCTTGCTGACGATGTCCACCAGCGAGCGGATGACCCAGTCGGCCTTGCGGTTTTTCCAGTTGCGGTTGTAGAACCAGTCGCCGATGGAGGTGTCGGTCTGCCACGGATCGGGGTTGATCTTCGGCATGACGCCGCGTTCGAGGTCCTCGATCCAGCGGCCGTCGGATTTCTGTTTGCAGCAATAGACGACCTGCAGGTTGCCGCCGTGGTCTTTCAGGCTCGTGTTGTAGAGATCGGCAATCATGCTGCGGCCAACCTCGTTGCCGAAGGGCACCCCGCCGTCGGTGTAGAGCAGGTCGAGATGGTAGTTGGCAATCAGATCCGTGACGCGGCTGTACCACTCCCGGTGCCAGTCGGGGTTCTTGCTGTACCAGTCCTTGTCATCGGGCGCGGCCGGTTGATGATAAAGCTCCCAGTATTTGGCATCGGCGCCGTCGTAGGGCACGCCCGCCTTGGGCCCGGTCTTGTCGGACCCGTGGGCGACCTGGAACCAGGTGAAGCTGGCCCCCATGTGCTCGGACACGCCAAAGCGCAGACCATACTTCTTTGCCGCCTTCTGCCATTCGCCGACGACGTCGCGCTTGGGCCCCATGTTGACAGCGTTCCACGAATGGAACTTCGAGTTCCAGAGGTCGAAATTGTCGTGGTGGCAGCCCATGCTCACGAAGTATTTCGCGCCCGCCTTCGCGTAGAGCGCCATCAGGCGGTTGGGGTCCCACTTCTCGGCCTTCCAGAGCGGGATGATGTCCTTGTAACCAAACTCGGTCGGATGGCCGTAATGTTCGAGGTGATACTTGTTGTGGCCGCTGCCCTGCTCATACAGGCCGCGGGCATACCAGTCGCCGTCCATGGGCACCGACTGCGGCCCCCAGTGCGCCCAGATGCCGAACTTGGCGTCGCGGAACCACTCCGGGCACCGGTATTGCTTGAGCGAGTCCATGTTGCCCTGGAACGGCCCGGGAGCGATGGAAACCGGGCCGGGCTTCGCGGCCTGCGCCTGCGCGCCGAGCGCGCCGGCCGCGGCCAGCAGCAGCGCGGCGGCCAGTTTCTTGACCTGTCGTGATGTCGTCATAAGCATCTTTGGCATGAGTTGAGTCCCATGATGGGTTCGGCCGATTCTGACACACGGACGGCGGAATGGAATGCCGATTTTCATGAGGGTTCTTGACCTGCGGATGTCCATTATTGACCGGACAGCATCCGCGCGGCGGCCGGCGCAAGAAAGTGTTCACGGCCTGACCTCGCGGGCCCGGTAGAAGCTCCGCGCGTAGTTGGTCGCCGTCGTGTCCGTGAAATTCCAAAGGCCGGCGGCGAGCCGGTTCGTCGCCAGCGGCGTCCAGCCGGCGCTAAAATCGCCGGTGACATCGATCGCGTAGGCCATGTTCCGTTCGCCGTGCAGCACGAGGTTGAACCGGCCCTGGGCATCCCGTCCCACCGACTCCAGCAGCGAGGGAATCGTCGCGCCGGGTTCGGCGTCGATTTCGTAATTATCGAACAGCAGGTAATTGTCGCCCGCCGACCCGGCCTGATGCAGCGCCCAGACGGCGTCCACGTCGCTGAGGTCGAGTCGCGCGCCGGTGGTGGTGAGCGGCTGCGAGTCCACCACGACCACGCCGTTCATGCGGGCGGTCCAGTTGGTGCGCGCGAAATTCATGAAAATCTCAAGCTCGTACATCGCGTCGTTGCTGAACTTGAACCCCGTGGAAACAATCCCGCCGGTGTCCAGGGCGTAACCGATGTCCGCGGTGTAATTGTCGAAGTTCAGCGTGAACAGGCGCTGCCCGGCGGTGTTGTAGGCGCTCCAGCGAAAATCGTCATACTGCTTGTTCGTCGAATCCACGACCTGCATGAGCACGGCGAAGCGGATCACCGAATCACCGGAGGCCGGCGTGGCCACATCGAGCGGCCGCCAGAGGTTGAGGAACACATCCTTCGGCGCGGCGGGCGGGTTGAAGCCGGCGTAAGCCTGCTGGCCCTCGCCATCGAAGAAATTGGTCAGGATGCCATTCCCGCCGGAACCGTCCCCCACCCAGCCCCCCTGGCCGACCAGGTCGGTGTTCTCACTGGCCGCCGGGTAACCCTCGGTCACCTCGAAGCCGGTGAAGTAGATGACCCGTCGTGCCGCGCCGTTGCCCGCCGGCTGCGCGACGCCGGTCCAGATCGCGGCCGTGAGCACGCACAATTGGCACAGCCATTTCATGGACGCAAAAACTTCGAAGCGGCACAGGCACTTTCGAACCTGCGCCGCGGTCCAGACTACTTCGGTTTGGTGGTGTCCGAGCCACGGCTCGGCGCCGGACCGGCGGGGGCGCGCGGCTCAGGCGCGCTCGGGCGGGCGGGGGCTGAGTAAGCGGGTGCGGGTGCCGGCGCCTGATACGACGGCGCTTGGTAGGCCGGGGCGCGCGACACGGGCGCGGGAACCGAAACCGGTTGCTGATAAGTGGAAGACGCTTGCGGCGCGGTGGCAAACTTCGACGGGGCGTAAGTGGGCGAGGACACCTCGTTGCGCCGAACCTCGCCACGATTCACCTCGCCAGCGCCGGAAGATCGGGTGTCTGGGATTATCCTGGTCGAGGTGACCGGCGTCGCCGTGGTCCGGGTGGTCGGCGAGGACACCACGGTCGGCCGTGAGACGGGCGTGCTCGCGCGCGGCGTCACCGTGCTGCCGGACCGACTGGTAACCGGTGCCTCACTGCGCGTCGTCAACGTGGAACTTCCCGCCTGCCGGGCGGGGGGCTGGTAGGTGCGCGCGGCGGCCGGCCCAGCCAGACGCCGGCTCGGCATGGGCTGGTTGGCGACGATGCTGGTCTTCACCAGCGTGGCGTTGTTCTTGAGCGCCTGCGCCGGCGGCGTGGGCTTCGCGTCCGGCCGGATCGTCGGCCGATAGACCGCGAGCTGGCTGCCGTTGCGAATGGGCACCTCGGCGCGCTGCCCCACACCGGAACGCGACGGCAGATCGCGCAACTCGACCGGCCGGATTTCCTGGCGGGTCACCGCACTGATGCGGCTCGGAGCGAGGCCGTGATTGGCCACCGTGTTGTTGGCGATGGTGATGTTGTTGATGACGGTGGAGTGATTGTAAATGCCGACCACCTCGCGCCGCGGCACCAAATGCTGGTAAGGCCGGGGCCCGCAGAAATCGTGGAAACCGACGAACGCGAAGCAATTCCACCCCAGGCCGAAGCCGAAGCCGGCGCCGAAATGCGAGCCGTGCCAGGTCAGGCCAACCCCAGCCGTCCAACCCGCCTCCGGCGGCAGCGGCGCCCAACCGCAGTAATTACCATAGCTCCGCCACGTGACCCACGCCGGCCCCCAGACCGAGCCCGGCACCCAGACCCAACCGCAGGACGGATGGCGATACCAGCGACCGTAGTGGAACGGCGCCCAGCCCCAGGAATAATCCGAGGCCCAATACCATCCGCAGGAAGTGTAAACCCAATGCCCGCCCTGGCAGTAGGGTTGCCAGCCCACATCCACGGCGGAGCACGTCGGTTGCCAGCACCAACCGTAGGCCGGCAGATCAACCCAACTCCCGTAAGGCGCGAGCGCATCATAGTAGGTGCTGTACGTCACCGCCGGTTCCACGACGGTCGGCGGTGGCGCCTCGGTGGCCATGGGCGTCGCATAAACCGGGGTTGCTGGCGCCGCGACATCGGGTGCGGGGGCCGGCGGGGCAAATGTCGCCGGAGCGGGCGCCGGGACCGAAGCGTCCGCCGACGGCTCGCCGCCATGGCGGATCATCGCAGTAATCACTTCCTCCGACAGGCCGAGGTCGCGCACATAAACGATCTCATCCGCGTTGAGCTGAAACGAACTTGTCGAGCCTTTGATGAACTCGAGCAGGACGGCGTCACCCACGTGCGCCTGGGCCATGTCCACGACCGCCTGCACGCCCGGCGGCAGGGCCGGGCGCTGGGCCGGGAGCATGGCCAGGGGGGCGTTGGTGGGCGCGACCGTGCTGGTGCCGGGGGAAACCGCCAGGGGCGGATCAACGGCGGGAACCGACGGCGCGTTGGTATTGGCAACCGGCGGGGCAGCGGGTTCGCTGGCACGACCGGTCAGGCTGCTCAGACCCACCAGCCCGAGCACGACACAAGCGACGGGAAAGGCCTTGGTTTTCATAAGAAGAAATGCCGGATGCGTTAAGTTATCACGGGCCCGGCCGGATTCAACCGCCCGCCCGCTGGTTCATGACTGAATGCTCGTTCATTTTGCCGGGTCGGGGGGCGGCTTTGGCCGTCCAGGGGCCGGATCCACCCACCGCGACCCTCGCCGGATTTGACCGGTTCCCCACTCGCGATATTCACGCCCGCCGGCCCGGAAAAGCAAGCATTGCCTGCCCATGGTCCCAGGCACGGATGCCCCCCGGGCACGGCCGGCATGCGGCGATCCGCCTGCGTGCCTGCGTTTCAGGAAAAACCTGCCGCTTGACACCCTCCTCCGCGAAATCGCAGGATGCGGCGTTCCAATGAACGCGCGGGAAAGGCCATTCTCGCTCGCCCACGCAGCGTCCCTCAACCGGCACCGCGTCAAAAGAGTAATCGTATCAATTTGACATTATGAAGCCAAATGATCTCTGCCGCCTGGCCGGGAATTTGCCGGGCGTCGTGCTCTTGCTGGCCGTCCTGCCCCTGGCGGCTCTCGGGCAGGCCAATTACGCCACCCCCTACACTTTCACTACCCTCGCCGGAGCGGCCGGCTATGGCGGCGCGGACGGGACGGGGAGCGCCGCGCGGTTTTATGAACCTGGAGGCGTGGCGGTGGACAGCGCAGGCAACGTCTATGTGGCGGACACAGGCAACCACACGATCCGCAAAATGACGCCGGCGGGCGGGGTGACGACGCTGGCCGGACTGGCGGGCAGTTCTGGCAGCGCGGACGGGACGGGGAACACCGCGCAGTTTTCTTACCCTGCGAGCGTGGCGGTGGACAGCGCGGGCAACGTCTATGTGGCGGACACATACAACAGCACGATCCGCAAAGTGACGCCGGCGGGCGGGGTGACGACGCTGGCCGGACTGGCGGGCAATTGGGGCAGCGCGGACGGGACGGGGAGCGCCGCCCGGTTTGATGAACCTGGAGGCGTGGCGGTGGACAGCGCGGGCAACGTCTATGTGGCCGACGCGTGGAACACCACGATCCGGAAAGTGACGCCGGGGGGCGTGGTGACGACGCTGGCCGGACTGGCGGGCAATTGGGGCAGCACG
>JBEKGJ010000102.1:0-5667 GCA_050012855.1 Verrucomicrobiota bacterium
GGCGGGGTCGGACACCGCTGCTCTCTTCGCTGCCATAATCTGGCAGCAAGACTATGCTGGCGACCGAAACCCGGCACGCATCGTTGCCGAAGCAACACCCTTGACGATGCTCGCTCCGCCAGAGCAACGCGGGAGCGGCGGCGACGGGCTTCGAGCCTCCAAATCGCGTCGCCGCAGGTCACCACTGCGTAACGGACTCGCCCGCCCGCTGCCGCTTCCTGTGTTTAACTGCTGATGTCGAGGTAGGGACACCGGTTGCCCGGCGCCCCCCTCGCAGATCCCGGCGTGCAGTTTTCCCGCACCGGGCTCTTCAAGCTAACGCGCCGTGTATCGCCCGCAGGAAGGTTTGCCAACTGATAAGAAATTGGTTTTTCCCCGCGCCGCCGGTCATTGACGCTGCGCGGGTGAACTGATATCGCTAAGTGCCTTCCGGCGTCGTTGTCACATGGTTCTCGCCGGGATGGTGTCCGCCATGCGGGCAGCGGGGCGGGCGGGTTTCAACAGAATCGTTCCTGGCGCGTCTGTTGGCCTCTGGGAAGCATCGAGGGGGCCTTTAATGAGAGAGTGTATTGTTTCGGCCGGCCGGCGCGGCGCGTTTGGCGGGTGAACTCGCGCTTGCCATGCCCCCGGCAGAGGCACATAGTCACAAGACAAGTGTCTGGAGACGTTTTTAAGCCGTTAAAGCCACAGGCTGCTCGCGACCTTGCCTTGTGCCTGTTGCTTGTGGCGTTTGCCGCCCGGGCCATCATCGGCGCCCCCTACCAGATGCAACTAGGCAACCCATCACCATCAGGCGCCAGCGCGGACACCAACAACCACGACCACTACTTGCTTGAGCGCGCGGTGGAGGCCATTGATTACAGCGACAATCTGGGCGAGCCAAACTGGGCGAGCTGGGACCTCACCGCTGCTGACCTCGGTTCCGCCGACCGCTCACCCGTGTTCTTCGTGGACACCGACCTGCCGCCCAACTTCTACCGCGTCGGCACCGGTGAATACAGCGGCTCCGGCTACGACCGCGGCCACTTGTGCCCCTCGGCCGACCGCACGGACACCACCAACAACAACGCCCTCCTTTTCTACATGTCGAACATCATGCCGCAGGCGCCGGACAACAATTCCGGGGTTTGGGCCACATTCGAGGGATACTGCCGCTCGCTGGTCCAGTCGACCAACAACTACGAACTGCTCATCATCTGCGGCCCGAGCGGCTTCACCGGCGCTCGCATCAATACCAACGGCTACGTCGCCATTCCCTCCTACACTTGGAAAATCGTCGTGGTGGTTCCTCCGGGCGACGGCTCGGCCACCAACCGCATCACCGCCACCAACCGCGTGATCGCAATCAAGGTTCCCAACACCAACGGCGTTAGCGGCGTTTGGCAAAACTTCATCACTTCCGGCAATCAAATTCAGGTGGACACCAGCCTGACCTTCTTTACCGCATTACCCGCCGATGTCGCCGCCGCCTTGCGTGCCAAAGTGGACGGCCAGACCAATCCGCCGCCAACCATCTTGGCTTTCTCGCCCACGAGCGGCGCGACTTCCAGTACGGTCGTCATCACCGGCACCAACTTCCCCACAGCTTTAGCCGTGGCCTTCAACGGCGCAAACGCGGCCTTCACCGTGGACTCCGGCGCACAAATCACCGCCACCGTGCCGACCAATGCCGGGTCCGGTTTTATCAGCGTCACCACGCCCAGCGGCACCGCCATCAGCACAAACACCTTCACAGTGCTGAATAACGGCGGCACGGTTTATACTGGCACGCTCGCGGCCTGGGATGTCAGCGGGCTGCCGGGTGGCGTGAACAACTATGGCCCTTCTCCGTTCACCGCGACCACCAACGCCGCGAACCTTTCCGTCGTCGGTCTGACGCGCGGCACTGGCGTGAGCACCAGCTACACAGCTGCCGCTGGCGGCTGGGGCGGGGTGGCGTTCAGCAGTCCCAGCGCCGCTGCCGCCGTCGTTTCCGGCCAGTTTGTCACCTTCACCATCACGGCCAACAGCGGTTACAAAGTCTCCTTTCTAAGCATTCCTCGCTTCGATTACTACCGTTCCCCGACCGGCCCGCCGAATGGCGTCCTGCAGTTCAAAGTTGGTTCGGGCGAATTCATTGACATCGCGAATCTTTCCTACCCGACCGTCAGCGCGGGGGCATCCATCGGCGCGATTGATCTCGCGGGGTTCGCGGCCTTGCAGAACGTCGGCCCCAACACCAATGTCACCTTCCGGATTGTGAACTTTGGCGGCACGAGTTCCAGAGGTACCTGGTATATTTACAACAGCCTCCGCACGACTGCGCCCGACCTTGCCCTGCAAGGCACGATTACCGAAGTGCTGACGCCCGCTCTCGCACCGGCGTTCTCCCTCCTGTCCTTCACTAACCATCAGTTCCGTTGCACGGTAACAGGCAGCGCAGGGACAAGCTACGTTGTGTACGCTGCCACCAACCTTGCAGGCCCCGTGTGGATTCCTGTGGCGACGAACCCCGCGCCGTTCGAGTTTATCGAATCGAACGCGGACCTCTTCTCGCTACGATTCTATCGCGCCGCGGTTGCACCGTGAGGCACGCCCATGAAGGGGTCGGTTAATCAGATCGTACTACTGCATTGACGGCGGCGGGCGTTTGGGGAGCGGATGGAGTCGCGGCGCCGAGAAGACGGGGCCGAGGAACTGAACTTTCTGCGGAGCGCAGGTTGAGGGAGCTCGAAGGGCAAACAAACGGACCTGCAGCCCTGCCGCTCCGGCGGCCTTCGACTGCTCCTCGTCGCACGTCTAAAACTTGTCCAAGCCAAATAACTGATCCTTGGGGTGGAAAAGCGCGAACAGGGCGGACGTGTCAGCGTGAACGAGCGGCATAGTTGCGGGCTCTTCTTTCCTTCAAAATCGGGTTTGGGTGCTTTGGCCCCGGCTTTTTCTGCGCCCTCCAGACTGCCGCCATGATCTCCGGCCATTCCGGGTCGACCGCCTGCGCCGCGGGAATCAGGAAGGCCTCGGCCTGCCCCTGCCGCACCATCATCCGCGAGGATCACCGGGTGCGAGCAGAGCGTGAGTTTAGACGCACGTCCTCCCCGCTTGGCTTTTGGCCGAATTCCGGCGATACTTCTTGGCGGCAAACGACATGATTGTGAGCAATGAAATATGAGCGTCACGCTTGAGATTCGCGAACAACTGCTCGCCGAGGCGCTGCACGTGCCCGCGGCCGATGTGCCGCGCCATTTGCGGATTGAACTGGCGTGCGCTCTGTACGCTCAAAACCGCCTCGCCCTCGGCAAAGCGGCTCAACTGGCCGGGCTGGACCGTTTTCAATTGGGCGATGAACTGGCCCGCCGCAATATTCCCCGACATTACACACCAGAGGATCTGAAGACCGACCTCCAGTATGCTCGTGGTGAGTAACACCTCGCCACTCTCCAATCTGGCGATCCTCGATCGGCTCGATTTGCTGCGCGAGCAATTCGGCGAATTGATCTTCCCGGCCACATTGCGTCGTTGCGGGAGGAAATCGCACGTTTGCGCGCCGATGCGCGCTTTTTTGTGCATCCAGCCTTGGAGAAGGAGATGCTCATTTCAGTTGGCGAGGCTTGAAAATTGGAGGGGGTGGCGCGTTTTAACGGTTTTCGCGCCGCGGTGCCTGCCGCGCTCGACAAGGCCGGGATGCGCCCGTGGCCTGCCCTGCAACCAAAAAGTGGTTGATTATCATCCACATCGTGGTTGATTATCATCCGACCGCAACACCCAACTGCGCCGCAGGGCCTGGTTTCAGTCCTGGAAATAAAAGCTGGCGCCACAGTGCGCGGAAACGACGTTCGGGGTTTGCAAGCAATGGCCAAGGTGGCGGGCAAACGTTGGCTTCGCGGAGTGGTGCTTTACACCGGAACTGAAGTCATTCCGTTTGTCGCCAACCTGCATGGCCTGCCGCTGCCGCTCCTTTGGGCGGCACACAAATAGCAGAAGCGGTTTGTTAGTGTCAGATAAACAAGACGATATGTGACTTAACGTCGGCGTAACTGTTCAGGTGTGGGGCAGACCTCCGGTCTGCCAGTTCACGGAGCCTCCGGCTCCGTGAACCTGGCGCGGTCGGAACACCGGGCCAGAGGCCCGGCTAACCGGCAGACCAGAGGTCTGCCCCACCTGAACAGTTACGACGAGCGCACAGGGGCGGTGCGCCCCATTCGCGCATTCGCGCCTCCCATTTTCCTCTGGCCGCCAATTTGGCATCGGGTATGATTGTCCGGCGTGACGAACCACGAAAGTTTCCATTGCAGAGCCTTGATCCGGCTTGGCGCGTGGAGGGCTTTACCAGTGCCGCCGCCGTGCTGGCGGCGGTGAGAGCCCAGCCGCCGGACCTGGTGTTATCCGACCACCGCATGCCCGAGATGCCGGGCGGCAAACTCCTGGATATCGCCGACCAGGTCGCGACTCGCAAATCTCCCCCGGATTCGTTTGCCATTCCCCATTGGAATGCCAAGTGCCTCCAGGCGCTCCGCTGCGAACCGGATCTCGCCGTGTGGCAACGATTCGGCCCCGCAGTCTGACCAGGATAGGCACCCCGGGCGGTGCTGCCGTTGTCGCGTGGACCTCGCCCGCCCGGCCAGTTGTCTTCCGCTCCCAACACATAAGCCGGTCAGCCTTTGAGTTGAACTGGACTTTGAGAGCCGGGAGCAACACCATAGGCCCGTCACTCAATGAAAAAGACGCTGAGAACTTTTCTGGTTCTGCTCATCGCGACGGGCGTGGTCGGCGGCTTGATCTTCGCCTATCTGGAAACGAGCAAGGAACGAGAGGCTCATGCGGAACGCGACCAGGCCGTCGTGGCGAAATCACGCGTCAAGTCCGGCGCGAACGGCGAAACCATCCTGGCGTTGGAGCGAGAAGCTCAGGCAAGAATCGCGTTGCGTGCCGAACCGCTCAGACCAGCCAGATTCCGCCCGGAGCTAAGAGGATTTGCGCGCACGATGGATCCCGCGCCGCTCGTCGCGTGGGTGGCGGAGTTGGCTTCCGCTCAGGCTGCCCTGGCGGCGTCAGAGAAGGAATTCGAGCGAGTGAAGCGGCTCAATGACCAGGCGAATGCTTCCGACCGGGCGCTGCAAGCGGTGGAAGCGACTGCGCGACGCGATCACATTGCCGTGGAATCCATACATCTCCGGCTGGTGTCGGCGTGGGGGACGGCGATTGCGGAGCAGCCGGACCTCGCGGTTTTTGTGCGGTCGCTGGCTTCGCTGGAGAGCGCGTTGGTGCGGATTGACCTGCCCGCGGGCCAAATGCCGAAAGCGACCCCCGCCGGCGCGCGAATCGTCTTGGCATCCGTTGAAGGCCTTCCCATTCCGGCGCAATGGCTGGGGCCGGCGCCGAATGTTGACCCACAGATGCAAGGTCAGGGCTTTTTGTTTCTCGTCAAAACGAATTCCCAGCGACTCGCTCCGGGAAGTGCGGCGAGCGGCTACCTCCAATTCGAGGGCGAACCCGTGAGCGGCTGTATCGTTCCCGACTCCGCGGTGGTGCGGCACGCCGGCAGGGGTTGGGTCTATCTGCAAACCGGTGAGGACACCTTCACGCGCCGGGAAATAGCCCTCGACCATCGCGTGGAGGACGGGTGGTTCGTGAGCACGGGGGTAGCTGCGAACCAGCGGGTGGTTGTCCAGGGCGCGCAGGTTCTCATTT
>JBEKGJ010000103.1:0-5374 GCA_050012855.1 Verrucomicrobiota bacterium
CGGCATCCAACGCCTGCCAATGCGTCTCCAACGCCGACAGGTTGCCCGGCAGGGCGATGGACACTCCATCCTGCCCGCTGCTGCCCAGGTTGGAGACCACCAGTTGACTGCCCGAAACCGCCAGCGTGGCATTGCCCAACGAGCTGTTGGTCAAGCCTTGGTACACAACCGGAAGCGGTTGTGCTTTGGCAGTTAGCGAAACGCCAAATACAACAAAAAAGGTCATTAACCATCGCACAAATCTCCGACCGCGCGCATCGTCACGCAAATGACACGGGATTGTAACTTTGCCGTGCCCACACGACCGGAGCATGAATTTTTTCATAAGCTTATCGACAATAACACGCTTTTTGCGCCTGCTCAGTCTTCTAAGAGATGTGACGATTGCGCGT
Organism: Verrucomicrobiota bacterium; assembly: GCA_050012855.1. Lineage (GTDB taxonomy): Bacteria > Verrucomicrobiota > Verrucomicrobiia > Limisphaerales > J093 > JAJXZJ01. The sequence continues at coordinate 393 of JBEKGJ010000103.1, forward strand.
TAGGGGACAACTCCAAGCGCGAAAACCCCCCGGGCGCCAATTAACTCTTCAAATCGAAAACTGCGACCTACCTTCTGTTGCCACAGGTTTAAAGTCAATAAGATTTTTCACTGGCGTCTCGCATACGGCTACTTGTGCAGTCGCCGTGGGACGCCAGCCGAGCGGGAAGACAATGGCGGAGCAGGCTCCGTTGTCCGAAGCTCAGGCCGCTTCGGGAAAAGCCGTTCGATAGACCGCGCGAAGGTTCGCGCGATACCGCGCCACCGTCTGGAGAAAGTCGGCGGCGCGGGTGAAGCCGCAGCGGACGGCGACGCGATACTGCGGCGCGGGATCGGCCGGCAGCTCCGTTTCGCCCTCGTAACTCCACCGGCGCAAAATTCCCTCGACGCGCCGGAGCCGGCGGTAATTTTCGATCAACCGGTCGGCGTCGGCCGCGGGCAACACGCCGTGCTCGCGGGCGCGTTGCAAGGCACGCAGCGTGTTCGGCTCGTGCCAGCCGTGCGCCAGGCACAGCGTCTGCGCGATGAACTCCGCGTCCATCAACCCACCCTCGCCGGTCTTGATGGCCAGGGTGTCCTGCCCGGCGGGCGTGCGCTCCTTTTCGATGCGACGGCGCATCTTCGCAATCTCGGCGCGCCAGCCCGGATCGCGCGCCGGCGCCGCCGCCGTCTCCGGATGGCTGAAATCGGCCAGCTCGGCCACGAGCCTCTCGAACTCGCCGCCCACCGCGGCGTTCCCGGCGATGAAGCGGGCCCGCGAAATGGCCTGGGCCTCCCAGAGCCAGGCGCGACGACGGTAGTAATCCGCATATGCGCCCAGCGTGTTCACCAGCAGGCCCTTCTCGCCGTCGGGCCGCAGCCGCACGTCCACCTCGAACGCCACGCCCAGTTCAGTGTGGCTGCCAAGGAGGTCCATCACCTCAACCGCCACGCGCTGGAGCGCCGGCAGGTTGCGGACGCCGTCGCGGGCGACCAACACGATGTCGAGATCGGAGCCGTAGTTCAGTTCGGCGCCGCCCAGCTTGCCCAGGCCGATGATCGCCACCGGCGCGGTCTTGAGCCGGCACCGACGCAGCGCGACCTCGAGCGCGTATTGCAGACAGGCGTCGGCGAGCGCGGAGAGTTCGACGAGGTTCTGCTCGAAATCCGCCAGGCCGAGGATGTCGCGCAGGCCGATGCGCATGAGTTCGGTCTGGTGATAGCGGCGGAGCCAGAGGCGCTGGTCGGCGTCGCCACGGCCAAACTGGAGGTCCTTGAGCGTTTGGGCGGCGGTTTTGGATCGCGCCAGGTGGCCGCTCAATTCGAGATCATCCACCAAGTCGGGCGTACGAATGGCGGTTTCGGCGAGGAATTCCGAGCGGTCGAACAGGAGCACCAGCAGATCGAACAGCGACGGGTTGCTGGCCCAAGTCTCGAACAGGAGCGCCCGGGCACCGTAGGCGGCAATGAACGTGTCGAGCCGCGCGAGCACGCGGTCGGGATCCGAAAGCCGACGCGATTGCGGATCGCCGTCGGGGAAACGTTGCGCGTCCCCGGCGGCAGGGTCGTCGCGGAGCGGACACAGCGCGAGCAGCCGGCCGAGCATCTGGCGGGCAAATTCACCGGTGCGGGCGGAGGTGTGGCCGAAACCGGGACCAAGCATGAAGGCGCGCACCAGTCGCAGGGCCTTGTCCGGCTCGCGGAACGAACGCGCGGCCAGCAGAGCGGTCCACGCCGCCTCGCCGGTGGCCAGGTCCGGCAGCGCATCCGCGGCACCGGCGTCCTTCTGCTGCAACAACTGATCATACAGGCCGCGCACGGTGCGGCGATGCGCCGCGCAGCGCGTGTCGAACGCCTTCACCGTCGCGCAGCCCATCAGCCGCGCCAGCCGCGTGCGCCCTTCCATCGCCTCCGGGATCGTGTGGGTCTGGAGGTTGTTTTCCATCTGCAGCCGGTGCTCGACTTCGCGCAGGAAGACGTAGGCGGCGGTCAACGCCTCGGCGTCCTCCGCGGGAAGAATTTTGTAGCGAACGAGCTTGTCGAGCCCGGCGAGCGTCTGGGGATCGGCGAGGAACGGAACCTTGCCGGCGTGGATGATCTGGAGAGTCTGGACAATGAACTCGATTTCGCGGATGCCGCCGCGGCCCAGCTTGACATTGCGCTCCAGTTCGCCGGCGCGGACCACCTCGTTCTCGGTGCGCCGCTTCATGTCGGCGATGTCCCGCAACACCTGTTCGCTGAGCGAGCGCGGGTAACGGAAGGGCTGGACCATCTCGAGGAACTCGCCCGCCAGCGCGGCGTCGCCGGCGACGCCCCGCGCCTTGATCAGCATCATCCGCTCCCACGTCTGTCCCCATTGCTCGTAATAGCTTTCGTAGCCGGCCAGCGGGCGTGCGAGTGGACCCGCCTTGCCCTCGGGCCGCAACCGCAGGTCAATCCGGTAAAGCATGCCCTCGGGCGCCAGCCGGCCGACTTCGGCGATGAACGCCTCCGCGAGCCGCTGGAAATACGCCGCGCTGGCCAGGCCCGGGCCGCCCGGGTTGCGGCCGCGCGGCGGTTCCTTGAACGCAAACCCCGCCTCCTCGTAAACGAAGAGCACGTCCACGTCCGAGCTGTAATTCAGCTCGCGCCCGCCGAGCTTGCCCATGCCCAGCACGCAAAACGCCGTCGGCCGCCAGTCTCCGGCGGCATTGCGATGCCACGGTTCGCCGAAGCGGTCGGTCAGTTGCCGGCGGCACATCCTTGACACCGCATCGAGGCAGACGTCGGCGACATCGGACAGCTCACGCAGGATTTCCGTAAGGGCGCCCAGCCGGGCGAGATCGCGGGCGGCGATGCGGAGGGTTTCCCTCTGTTTGAACTCGCGCAGCTTCGCGAACGCCCCGGCAAAATCGCGGGCCGCCAGCGCCGGCCGCAGCCACGCCTCGACCTCGCGGCGCAAGCCCTGGTCGGTGCGGGGAAAGCGCAGCCCTTCGACATCGAGCAGCGGCGGCAACCAGCCGGGATGCGCGACCAGGCATTCGCCCAGAGCCTGGGAGCCGCCCAGCAGCGCCGCAAGCACGCGGGCGGATTCGCGGCCGGCGCGTTCGAGCACGTCCCCCGCGCCGGCGTCGCGGAGCAGCGCCAGGCATTTTCGCGCGCGCGCCGCATCGGCGCTCGCCGCGAGGACGCCAGCCCAGGCGGTTTCTTTCATGCGCGCATTACACCGCCCGGCGAAAGCCGAGGCAAACGCAATCGCCCCGCCCGCCGGGCGCTTCCGCGCACGGCCCCCGGGGCGCGGCCCTGTGACCCGCAGCAGAACCGAAGGCAACGCCGCATTGGAATTTTCCCGCCACCGCCGCCATCAGGGTGAAGCTGTTGCGACTCGCCGAGTCGCACGCCGTTTGCCGCCCCCGATAGGGGTAGGGACCAGGGTTTGAACCTGGCCCCTCCCGCCGAACCGGATGGGCGGATCTCCCGCATCCGGCTCTCCAGTCAGTGGGTTCGTGTTGCCACGATTGTCCGCGTCCACGCGTGTTCCGCTGCCAAGGACAGCCGCCCATCGCGGGCAAACCACGATCCACTTTCCTGCGTCCCTTGGCTCCACCTGTCTGCTGTGAGTCACAGGCAGGCGGTCGTTACCCGCTTCGTCGCTACTATGGACGCTCTGATTCCCGCCGGGCGGTTCTTCGGGCCTTTCGGCCATGAACGCCGCTTTGGACCACGGACCTGGGCGGCCGCTCGTGGAATCCCCTGACCGGCTACGGTGTTCGCGACAACGGTGTGGAACGCACGCTCGCCAACTTCGACGCCACGGGACGATCGAAATTCTACCGTCTCCGCATCAGCCTGCCTTGAGGGTTGCCTTTTCTTCCTCCTCCAATTAGCTGCGGACATACTCCTGGCTGGGTGATGACTCATGCAATGCGCCTTGCGCCCGTGTGATGGGGGGGCGATCCCTGCCTAATCCCGGGGCGGCACGGGCGTCATACCTGGGCGACGCCGCGTGCCTGTGAATTCGTCCGTAGGAGCCCCGGAACACCGCTCAGCGGCCGGAAGGCACACCTCTGCGGCAACTTCCATCGGTTCTTTGCACGCGCTGGGGCGCGGCTGGCATCGGTAATGCTGCTTTGACCCTCGAAACAGCCTCCAACCTGGACGAGTCGGTCAGACCCAGGTTGCACCGGGTCATCGCCGGTGTGCGATGAATCGCGGGAGGAAACGCCGTTCCAGCGCGATCAATCCGGGACGGAGGCGGGTAGTGAAACCTGTCTGCGATGCAAGGAAACTGCATGAGAACGCGTGAGCACCCGCGCATGAGCCTAGCCTCCTTCACGCTCATCGAGTTGCTGGTGGCAATTGCCATCATCGGCATCCTGGCAGCGCTGCTGCTGCCGGCGCTGGCGGGCGCCAAGGAACGCGCCCGGAGGATCAACTGTCTGAGTTGCGAGCAGCAGATCATCCTCGCGGTGCATTTGTACGGCGACGACAACGAGCAATGGCTGTCCACCGGTACGGCCCATTTGCCAGTAATCAGCTCCGCCACCAGTAACTCGCTCGTGCGGTATCTGGGAAGCCAAAGAATGCTGCATTGTCCCGGTTTTGCCGCCTACTTCACAGCCAAGGCCTCATTCGAGCTGGAGGCATGGTCTTACGGCTACGTCATCGGTTACAACTATCATGGCGGCCACACGAATACGCCATGGTACGTGCCTTCGACGAAGTACGCCCCTTGGATTTCGCCCCAACTGCTGACCGATCCCGCCGGCCTCGTGCTCATCTCCGACATGAATGATTGGTGCCTGGCCGATGGACGCGCTTTCGCGCCGCATGGCAAAGGAGGACCTGTCTTCAAAGGCGCGGATATCAGCAATCAAAGCTCGACGTCTGCGGTCACATCGTAAGCGGTAAAGCAGGGTCCTCCTGTTCCGGCGGGACGGGCGTGATAGGATGGAGGGTTGGCTGGACGCTGAAGCAGATTCAGGCCGCCTGCGGGAGCTGCGAGGGACGAGCCGCCTTCCAGTT
>JBEKGJ010000104.1:0-5172 GCA_050012855.1 Verrucomicrobiota bacterium
GCCGTTGAAACCTCCGGCCTTGAGTCGCAGACAAATGTCCGCCGTGGGCGACGCATCGCTGAGTGAGTGTCCCGGACCGCGACCTCAGCCCCCCTTTTGCTTGCTTCCCGCCGCCCTTCCACCCATGCTGCGCGCATTCCGCTTTATGAAAGCAAACCATTCTCAAACCTGGCTCGCAGCGGGACTCGCTCTCTTCTGCGCCGCGACCTTTTCCGCCTCCGCCCAGGCTCAGGCACCCACCAACGCGCCTACTGCCAAACCGGTCGCCCGACCGGTATTGAAGCCCTTCAAAAAGGTCTATCCCATCGGCGGCAAGGTGGAGCGGCTGGACCCGGCCCTGGATGCCCTGATTCCCCCGATCGTCGCCGTGGAAAGACTCGCCAGCGGTTTCCAATGGGCCGAGGGACCTGTTTGGAACCCGAAGACTCAAACGCTGTTCTTCTCCGACATTCCCCGCAACGTGGTCTTCGAATGGATGGAGGGCGTTGGCACCCGCGATTACCTGATCCCCAGCGGCTACACCGGTCCGCAGGGCGCTGCCGGCGGTTCCGGGTCCAACGGGCTCACCCTCGACAAGCAGGGTCGGCTCGTCCTGTGCCAGCAGGGCGACCGCCGCGTCGCCCGTCTGGAAAAGGACGGCCGCTTCACCACCATCGCCGACTACTACCTCGACCGCCGGCTCAACAGCCCGAACGACCTCGTTTACCGCGGCAACGGCGACCTCTACTTTACCGACCCGCCCTATGGCCTGGCCAAGGGAAACGCGGACCCGGCGAAGGAACTGCTTTTCAACGGCGTCTATCTCGTCCGCAAATCCGGCGAGGTCGTGCTGCTGACCAAGGAACTGACCTCACCCAACGGGATCGCCTTCTCGCCCGACGACAACACGTTGTTTGTGGCCAACTCCGATCCCGCCAAGCCGGTCATCATGGCGTATCCGGTGAAGGCGGACGGCACCCTCGGCGAGGGCCGGGTTTTCTTCGACGCCGCGCCCCTGGCGGCCAAGGGCGGCAAGGGTGTGCCCGACGGCATGAAAGTGGACGCCAAGGGCAACCTCTTCACCACCGGTCCTGGCGGGGTGCTCGTGCTTTCGCCCGAGGGCAAACACCTCGGCACGATCAGCGTTGGCGAAACCGTGGCGAACTGCGCCTGGGGCGACGACGGCTCCACGCTCTTCATGACCTCGCCCACCGTCCTCAGCCGCATCAAGACCAGCACGAAGGGCAAAGGTTTTTAGAACTACTGCGGGTGCGCCGCCACGTCATCTGCCTTTGCTTGGTACGCCGAAAAACGGTCCTCGCGGAATTCTGGAAAAAGCCCACACGGAATGCGCCTCGCGGAGCGAGGCGGTGAGGGTAGCCGTGGATTTCAATCCATGGTCCGCCAAGCCCAGGAAAATGAGCGTCGCGGAGCGACGCCTGGAGCCAAGGCAGGGCATCGGTTCGGACCGCAGCCGTGACGGCTTGTTCCACCTCCGTTGTACAATATCCACCTCCATTGTACAATAAAATGGGGCGCCGTCGCAGCAGCGCCCTACCCCAACTGCCCGCCCATGCGAAGGGCGAATGATGAAGTCAGTTCGTCGCGGCCCGGCGGTCCACGACCCACCGCGCCAGGCTGGAAGACGGCACTGGCGCAACGGCCCCGGATGGCTATAGTCCGCCCATGCACGCCGGATGCCGCCGACGGACCGCCGCAACGCGCCGCGGGCGGACCGCCATCCCGGTAACCCGGCCGCGCCCGAACCCGCCTGACCAATGCCCTCGCCCGCACCTGACGCCTCCGCTCCTTCACCCGCCTCACCCGCCGGCCTGCCGGTGAGCCGCGACGACGCCCCGCTGCCAATCGAAGGGTTTCGCGGCACGCCGGAGGAGATCGAGCGTCAGTGGTTCGAGCAGGTTTATCGGGGCCGCGGCGATTCGATGGCCCAATTGACCCTGCGGGCGGTAGTGATGGGTTCGGTGCTGGGCGGCGTGCTGTCGCTGACCAACCTGTACATCGGCCTCAAGGCGGGCTGGGGTTTCGGCGTGGCCATCACCGCCAGCATCGTCTCCTACGCTGTCTGGACGACCTTCTACAAATTGGGGCTGGTGCGGTCGCCGATGACGATTCTCGAGAACAACTGCATGCAATCCACGGCCAGCGCCGCCGGCTATTCCACCGGCACCACACTGGTCTCCGCCTTCTCGGCCTACATTCTCATCAACGGCCATCCGCTGCCGGTGGGACTCACGATGGCTTGGGTGTTCTGCATCGCGGTGCTCGGCGTGACGATGGCGATCCCGATGAAACGGCAGCTCATCAATATCGAGCAACTTCGCTTTCCCGACGGCACCGCGGCGGCGGAAACGTTGCGCGCGCTGTACGCCAAGGGCGAGTCGGGGATGCGGGCGGCCAAGGCCCTTGGAATCGCCGGTGGGCTCGCCGCCTTGAGCACGTTCCTTTCGGACGGGCTGCACCTGATCAGCGCCTCGCTCGCGAAGTTCGAGATCGGTTCCCTGCTGGCGCAGGCCAACACCTTTGTGCTGGGCAAGGCGTGGATGGGGCGGACCGTGATGTTCATCTGGGATCCGATCTTCATCGCGGCCGGCGGCATCATCGGCGTGCGCGTCGGGCTGAGCCTCCTGATCAGCGGCACGCTCTGCTGGGCGGTTTACGTGCCCATCGTGCAGGGGCAGGGACTGATCACCGCGGACGCGGGCTACCGCCAGGTGGTGGCGTGGACCCTCTGGGGCGGCACCGCCTGCATGGTGAGTTCCGGCCTGCTCAGTTTCCTGCTGCAATGGCGGAGTTCATTGCGCGCCTTCCGCAACCTGGGCTCGATGTTCCGCCGCGGCCGCGCCACGGCCGACCCGCTCGAAGCCATCGAGACGCCCATCTCCTGGTTCTTCGTGGGACAGATCGTGTCCCTGGCCGCCATCGCCTACCTGGCCAGGCGCAGTTTCGACATGCCGCTCTGGCTGGCGGTGCTCGCGTTCTTCATGTCCTTCCCGCTCGCCCTCGTGGCCTGTCGCGTCACCGGCGAAACCAACACCACCCCGGTCGGTCCCGTCGGCCAGCTCACCCAGATGACCGTGGGCGCGCTGCATCCCGGTGTGCCCACGACCACGCTGATGAGCGCGAACGTGGTTTCCGGCGCCGCCATCGCCTCGGCCGACCTGCTGAGCGATTTGCGCAGCGGCTACCTCCTGGGCGCCCAGCCGCGCAAGCAGTTCCTGGCCCAGTTTTTCGGGATATTCGTCGGCACCCTCGCCACCGTGCTGGCGTTCAGCGCGATCACGCAGAAGAAGGACATCTTGGGCTCGGACACCTTTCCCGCGCCGGCAGCGCAGAGCTGGCGGGCGGTCGCCCTCGCCATGAGCAAGGGCACCGGCGACCTCCACCCGCTCAAGAAAGCCTCCATCGGGGTCGGTGCCGCGGTGGGCATCGTGCTCGCGCTCCTGCCGGTGCTCTTCCCGAAGAAGGCACCCTACCTGCCGTCGGCGGCGGGAGTGGGGCTCGCGTGGACCTTCCACTGGTACTACAGCATGCTGTTCTGCCTGGGAGCGGGGCTCGCCTGGCTGGCCGCCCGGGCCTCGCCGAAGAAGGCGGAGGACTACACTTATCCCGTGGCGTCGGGGATCATCGCCGGCGGCTCGCTCATGGGCGTGGCGCTGATCTTCTACGAGAACGGACCTGAGATCGTCAGCCAGTTGGTCCGCCAATTCCGCGGCCAGTAGGCCGTCCTCGGCGGCCAGCTTCAGCGCGCCGCCGGCTTGGACCCGGCGGGCAGGTTCGCCGTCATCCGCCGCCACGCCGCCAGCGAGCGTTCCAAGTGCTCACGCGCATCGCCGCCGATGCCATAGCATTGCAACCCGACCGGCCCCTGGTAGCCAAGTTCCTTGAGGGTTTTCATCAGACCGGCCACATCGAACGAACCCCGGTCCAGCGGTTGAATGTAATGGTCCCAGCCCGGCTGCGCATCGAACGGGTCGGCGCCGTTGATCGAGACGGCCCAGAGCCGCGGCAGAGCCGACTGCAACAGCGGTTTGTAGTCGCGCTGCGGGTCCACGCGCAGCCAGTGACACAGGTTGAACATCACGCCGACGTTGGGGCGGTCCACCTTGCCCGCCACGCGGATCGCGTCCTCGATGCGTTCGACCCAGCAGCCGACGTGCGGGTAAAGCAGCAACTGGGAACCGGAGTCGCGCGCCAGGTCGGCCATGACCCGCAGGACCTCGACGCCGTGCGGGTCGGCGTTCGTGTCGGAGGGTTTGGCGCCGTTGATCAACAGGTCGAACTGGACGTGCCGGCCCTTCACGAGCGCGAGCACTTCCTTGAACCGCGCCGTGTCGTAGGGCGCCTTGTCGGGCGACAGGTCCACGGTCATGGTGATCTGGAACAGGCGCAGCCCGGCGGCATCCAGGGTCTTCAGTCGTTCCTCGACGCGGTCGAGCCAGATGTGGCCGACGCCGGCGTAGCCGAGTTCCTTGAGCATGACGGCCTGCTGCTCGGGGTTGCGTTTTTTCGCGTCATGCCAGTCAATGCAGAACGGGAAGAACGGCCAGACGTTCGTTTCCGCGGCACAGGCCCCGCCCGCGAGCGCGAGCCAGGCACCGGCGGCAAGGGCCAGGAGCTTTCGATTCATAAGCGAATGTGTTGGCTGCGACTTGAACGGTTTTCCCGCTCCCGACGCAAGCGAATTTGACGCATGGGCGTGGCTTGAGCGGGTACCCGGCGTCCGACCTGCCCCCGGAAATGGCCGGAAAAACCGTTGACGTGTGCAGTGGCGAGCCGGTAGGTTGGCGGGCCGCTGGGTTCCAGAGTAGCTCAATGGTAGAGCAGCCGGCTGTTAACCGGCGGGTTAGAGGTTCGAGCCCTCTCTCTGGAGCCATTTCCTTGCGCGCCATGTTTTGGACGTACATCCTCCAAAATCCCGCCGGCCAGTTTTACATCGGCCACACCGACCACCTCCTCACCCGCCTGCACTCCCACAATCGAAACGACCGATCGCTGGGCAAATTCACCCGCAAGAACGGTCCCTGGGAACTGGTGTGGAACGAGCCACACCCGACGCGGCCTTCGGCCATGGCCCGCGAACGCGCAATTAAGGCGATGAAATCAGCCCGCTGGATTCGAGCCCATTTGCTCAATGGCAGAGTCCCGACCCGTCGGGATTAACCGGCGGGTTAG
>JBEKGJ010000105.1:0-5118 GCA_050012855.1 Verrucomicrobiota bacterium
CACGACGGCGGCGATGAGCAGCCCGCCGATGCCGAGCGTGGCGGCCGTCTGGCGGTTGACGCGTTCGTCGATGGCCGCCAGTTCCTGCGCCAGCGGCCGGGCGTCGATGTAATATTGGGCAAAGCCGAGGATTTTCGTCGCGTCGCGTCCGTGCAGCGGCAGCAGCACCTCGAGCACGGGCGTCCGGCGCTGCTCCGGCGTGCCGCCGACGCCAAGGAAATAGCGGTCGAGCGGGAATGCCGGATCATAACGGCTGATCGGCTCGAGCTTGAGCAGCCGGAGGTAGTCGTCCAGCGGCAGTTCGGCGAAAAGCAGCGACTCGGGCGCGACGCGCAGGACTCGGCCCTGGGCGTCGAAGATCACCATGGCCAGCATGCCCTCCTGCTGCGCGCTCTCCAGCACGGCGGCGAGCAGGTCGGCCGGACCGGCGGGCTGGCCGGCGAGGGCGGCTTCGCGCTGCGCGAGCTGCCGCAGCGCCACCGGGCGCAGCACGGCGGCGTCGCGGTCGATGATGGTCTGGCGGATTTCCGCGCGGAGCTCGGCGCGGAAACGCACGACCATCACGGCGAAGATGGCGACCAGCAGGGTGCCGGCGGCCAGCGCCGGCAGGGCGAGACGCGAGAGCCGCGGATTCATGCGGTGGAGTTGAGGGATCGTTTCAGCGGCAGGGCGCCGCATGGCGTCACTACAAGTCGGGACTGGACGATGTTGCCATCTCCTGGACGCCGTCGGCGAATTCCTTCAGGAGCGTGTTCAATGATTTGCCGGCTGCGGCATTCGTGTTGGCGGCGGCCAGCCCGGCGAGTTCATCCCGGATCGCCTCCCGCTCCCGGGTCAGCGACGCGATGCGCCCGGCGTTCTCCTGGTTGAAGACGTCGATGGCTTGGCGGGTGTCCGCGCCCGGCGTGCGCTTCTTGATCAGGGCGGTCAGCGCGTCCTGCAGGGCGGATTTCTCATGCTCGTAGGCGTTGATCCGGGCCGCGAGTGCCGGCGGCAGGAATGACAGAGCCGCCGGCCCGGATGGCGCCGCGGCGGGGAGGGAGTCGTTGCTGGAGCGAACCTTGAGCGGCTCCCCGGAGAACTCGCAGTGCTCGAAGGCTAGCAGGTTATGCAGCAACTGCTCGTCGACCCGCTGGGTGATTTCGGCCGGCGGCGCAGTTTCCGGCTCGCCGGGGACGCCCGCCGACCCGCTCCGTGTGGGAAACAGCGGCGCGTGGAGATTCTGTGGGTCATCCAGGTTGCGACCGAAGTACGGTCCGCCCCCACTCAAGAGGGCCGGCAGTGCGTCGACCATCGCCACGCCCGCTGCGCGCGTACTCATTTTGGTGCGCCAGAGCAGTCTGGCCTCTCCATGGTTGAGGGCGGCAAAATCATAGGCCGACACGACGACGAAATATCGTTCATTCACCGCGAAATCGACCGTGTAGGGTTTGTAAATATGAGTGAGTCCCGGGAGCGGCTGCCTGGCGCCGGCGAGACTAGCTTGGTCGACCTTGCCGGCGTATTCTCCCGGAGCCACGACGGTGACGCCGGCCAGCGGGTTGGGTTTAATCCGGAAGTTGCTGCGACCTGCGAGCGTGTCCGAGCTGAGGAGTCCCCAGCTGTAGACCATCGCCACCGAGGGTGGCGACTGGACAGTGGCGGGCCGGAAACCCTGGGCCGCGAGGGACTGGCGCAAGGCCTGCGCGACCACGGCGGGGTCGGGCGGGTTCTCGCCGGCGATGCGGTCGCCGGCATCGACGTAGCCTGAATCATAGGCGACGTAATAGACTGGCTGCGCCCCCGTCGGCAGGGCCGATTTCGCCTCCGGATCGGTTCGTTCGGCGACAACGACCATGTAGAATTTCTTGTCGTCAGCGCCAGAGCCGAAGGCCGGCCTGATGGCGAGGGCGGCGGTCAGCCCGAGAAGGATGCAGATTCGTGTGCTCATGGATGACGAATGATGGGGTGATGATGTCCTGCCGGCTTGCGAGCGGCGTGCCGATTACGGGCGCGGCTGGTTAACGGTTTAATCGTCAGACGCTGGGGCGGCGGGTGGCCGGCGGCCTCTGGTTGGCGATGGGATCGCCAGTTTCGATGCAGTTGCCTTCAGAAGCGATGGGTTGCGGGGGATGGGGAGTTGGCCGGGCGGGCGCCGAATTCCGTCGGCTGTGATTTCATTGGCTGGACCGGCTCGGCGGCGAATAGTTGCTCTCTTTGGCATCCGAGGCGTAGATCCCGGAGAATTCGACGTGCTCCTGATACATGAGGTTGTGCAGGTAGCTTTCGTCAAGTTGCCGGGCGATCTCGGGCGGCGGCAGGAACTCCTCCGCCTTGGGCGTGCCAGCCTCAGCCCGGCCTTCCGGAACCAGGGGCTCGGTGGCGTATTGCGTGTCCGCCAGGTCGCGGCCGAAATAAGGCGCGCCGCCCCGGAGGAGCGTCGGCAGCGCCTCGGCCATCGCGGCTCCGGCGCTGCGGGTGCTCACCTTGAAACGCCAGAGCAGCTTCGTCTCGCGGCGGGTGAGCGCGGCAAAATCGTACGCCGACACGATGACAAAATAACGGTCGTCTCCGGCGAGCTGCAGGAGGTTCTGTTCGGTGGGGTCGAGGATCGGAATATGCACCGACACGGGCTGCCGGCGGTCCATGATGTCCTGCTCCATCCGTTGGGCGTATTTACTCGGCGCGATGAGGTCGATGCGGGCCTTCAGGTTCGGCTGTATTTTGAAGATGCTCCTGATCTGGTGGGTATCCCGGTTCAGCAATCCCCAGTGATAGACCAGCAGGAGCGACGGAGCCGACGTGGCGGGGGCGGGCAGATAGTGTTGGGACGCCAGGGCCGCAGATAATGCCTGGGTGACCGCGATGGCGGGCGGCGGGTTTACGCCGGCGATCGGATCGCCCTCTTCGATGTAGCCGGCGTCATACGCGACGTAATAGGCGGGCTTCTCGGCCGTGGGCGGCGTGAGTTTCACGGCGTGATCCGCCTGCTCGGCGACCACCGCCATCTGGAGTTTGCCGCCCCAAGGGTCGGCCTGGCATTCGGCCGCCAACCCGGCCGCGAGCAGCGCGATAAGCACATGGGAAATAGGAGACGTTGTTTTCATGGTATTGATGGGACAAGATTACGAGTTGCCTCCCATTATGCCAGCCGCGTGCCAACCGCGCCGTTGGTGTTCGAACCGCCGGTCCGTCCGTGGGTTGGCGCGCGCGGCGCCGGCCCGGGCCGCCGGGAGCGGCAAGCGAATTGGCTGATCACAACCAACTCTGAGTTGCTGGCGGTCGATCATTGGTGGATGGCAACCAACGCCGGAATTCCCGGCGGCTCAACGGTCAGATTTCTGCTGTGACAGTCGATAGCGGACAAACTCGCGCGTGACGCCGAGACGGCGCGCGGCAGCGGAGACGTTGTTGCCGGTTTCCCGCAAGGCCTCGGCAATGATTTCGTTCACGAGCGCGTCGATCGAGAAACCAGCTTGGGGCAGTCTCCACGCGGGATTGCGCCAGCCGCCCGCGGGCGCGACGGCAGCACCTTCGAGGTGCGCGAAGTCCAGCGCGGTGCTGCCGCTGAAGATCACGGCCCGTTCGATTTCGTGGGCCAATTCGCGCACGTTGCCCCGCCACGGTTGCGCGAGCAGGCGCGCCTCGCCCTCGGGCGTGATCGTCAATCCGGTCAGCCGGTGGCGGGCGGCGATCCGCGCGAGCAGGTGACGGGCGAGCGCCACGATGTCGGTGCCGCGCTCGCGCAGCGGCGGCAGCGTGATGCGCAGGAGATCGAGGCGGTGGTAAAGGTCCTCGCGAAACGCGCCCTGACGCATGAGTTCGGTCAGCGGGCGGTTGCTGGCGGCGATGAGCCGCGTGTCCACGGTGATCTCCCGCGTGCCGCCCAGCCGGCGGATGGTGCCTTCCTCGACGGCGCCGAGCACCTTGGCCTGTGTGGCCGGGGCGAGCAGGCCGATCTCGTCGAGGAGCAGCGTGCCGCTGTCGGCCGCTTCGAACAGGCCGATGCGGGCGCGTTTGGCATCGGTGAAGGCGCCGCGCTCGTGTCCGAAGAGTTCGGCCTCGGCGAGCGCCTCGGGCAGCGCCGCGCAATTGATTGTGACGAAGGGCCGGGCGGCGCGCGGGCCCTGGCGGTGCAGCCACCGGGCGAGGACGCTCTTGCCGGTGCCGGTTTCGCCCTCGATGAGCACGGGCGGCAGGCGGCGTTCCAGGCGGCGTTCGGTCGCGACGATCGTCTCAAGCTGCGTGCGCACGGCATCGAGACTCCGGCCGAAAAAGATCCGATCGGCCTCGCTGGCCGTCTCCGCGGCGCGGTGCTCCTCGCGCCGCGCGGCGGTTTGCGTGCGGCGGCAGCGGAGAAACGCCAGCGGCAGCTCTTCGGGCTCGAACGGCTTGGCGAGATAATCGCCCGCGCCGAGCCGCATCGCCTCCACCGCCCGCTGCACGCCGCCGAACGCGGTCATCACGACGACGCCGGTGTTTTCGGAAAAGGCGCCTTCGCGCAGCAGTTCCAGCGCCTCGCCGTCGGGGAGGTGCAGGTCCACCAGCGCAAACTCAAACCGCAGCTCGCGCAGCAGGCGGCGGGCCTCCTCCAGGCGCGCCGCCTCGGTCACCTCGGCGCCGAGGCCGCGCAGGTACGCGGCGAGCCGTTTGCGCAGGGGAGCATCGTCCTCGAGCACGAGAATCCCGCAGCCGGGGGGAAGCGTGGTTTCCACAGCCATCGCCCCCCGTAATGCGTGCGAATGACCGGAGATTTCAACCCAAATCCCGGCCGGCCTGCGCTGCGGGCACGGCCGCACGCCTTCGCTCTGCGCTCCCCCAGAGACCGCAACCCGGCCCTCCAGGGGCCTGCGCTGAGCTTGCCTGCGGTGAGCATGTCGAATCCGTCGAAGGGCCTGCCTTGAGCTTGTCGAAGGGCTCGCGCTTACGACCAGGCTTCCATGCGAGGGAAAATCCGCATGAAACTCTTTTTCCCGCGTGCCCGTTCACCTCAGGTGTTGGTCAGGCATTTTTTGACCCGAGCTTCTTCACGAAATGCACAGATCTCCCGACTTCGGTGAAGCCCAGCGAACGATGCAGTCGGATACTCTGGTGGTTCTGAATCTCAGCGTCGCTCGCGAGTTCTCCGTATCCTCGGCT
>JBEKGJ010000106.1:0-4847 GCA_050012855.1 Verrucomicrobiota bacterium
CAGTCGGAAACGGAGATCGGACAAGGGAAAGTCAATGGCGCGGACATCTCGTTCGTGGAGACAGTGAAGTTCCAGGGCCAGGAAATCTCCATTAACTACAAAGGCACGATCATGGGTGACGAGATCAAGTTTACGCGGACGCTGGCGGGCTCCATCACTGAGGAAATGACGGCCAAGCGGGTCAAAGAAGCGAACGCAAAGTAGCGTGTCGCCGGCCGGAAATCGAACGGACCCGCAACAGCGCAAACCGTCTTCGGCCTGCTGGCTCGCCTATGGAAGCCCCGCGCA
This sequence comes from Verrucomicrobiota bacterium, assembly GCA_050012855.1. Classification (GTDB taxonomy): domain Bacteria; phylum Verrucomicrobiota; class Verrucomicrobiia; order Limisphaerales; family J093; genus JAJXZJ01. Next base: position 289 of record JBEKGJ010000106.1, read on the forward strand.
AACCCCATCCGACCGATCGCAACCGACGTGAGGAGGCTTCCACTTTCTCCACGCGCAGACAGCGAAAGCGCCGAAGCTGTAGCCTTGTTCCCTCCGCTGCCCTTAATTTCCAGTCTCGACGATCCGGGCAGTGCCGCAGCGGGCCCGAGGTCTTGATGGCCGGAAAGGTCTGCCTTGCCGCCATCGCCCTGCTCTTAAACGCATCCGCCGCCACCAACCTGCCGTCGTACTACGCCCACGCGACGGTCGCAGACGCGCTCGGGGTGATTGCGCCCTGGCATCAAGGACTGAATGGACAACTGGACGAGCGGCTCCAGATCGCGGTGGGTGTCCTCAAGCGGTATCCCTGGGTGGAGAAGCCCAAGGCGGTCATGGCGGCGCCCGATTTCGTGTACAATTCTCATTGGAGCATCCAAACCGATGGCACGATCCTCATTCCCCCGACCACCGACTGGATGTGCGGCGATCTCTGCCAGCGGGCCTGGAGCACCGTGAAGGGACTGACGGCCTACTACCAGTACAGCGGCGACCCGATCGCATTCCTCTACATCCCGCTCACGGTGGACTACATCCTCGACTACGGGTTGACCGACGAGAAAGCCGACTGGCCGCGGTTCCCGATCAGCACGCCGACGAAGGGAAAAGCCTACGGCAAGTGCGATCCCACCGGACGCAACCAGCTTGACCTCTGTGCCATCACCGGCATCGAAGTGCTGCGCGCCCACCAGCTCACCGGCAACCCGCGGTACCTGGCGATGGCCCGGCACTGGGGGGATGTCTTTGCCGACAAATGTCAGCTCAAAGATCCGACGGTGTCGCCGTGGAATCGTTATAGCGATCCGTCCGTTGTCGGGTGGTCGGACGTGCTCACCGGCACCACGGCGATCATTGTCGATTTCCTCGATGACCTGATCCAGGACGGTTACCCGGGGAAAGACGGCCGGATCGTGAAGGCGCGCGACGCCGGCCGGCGCTTTCTCAACGAGCAGATGCTGCCCGCCTGGTGGGTGAATGACACCTGGGGGCGCACGTATTGGGATTGGGACAACCCGATGATGTGCGGCATGGCGTCCATGTGCGCCGACCATATCATGAAGTATCCCCAGGCCTATCCGCACTGGCGAACCGACCTCCGGAACATCCTGTCGCTGGTCTGGAATCGCAACGGGGCCGATCCGGCATCGCATGGCGATGTTTATCACGGAGCCTGGGCGTTCCCGGAATCGTCCGTCTGCTGCGGCACTTCGCTTTCCTACAACCAATACACGGCCGCGCCCACGCTGATCCGCTACGGAGTGCTCGCCGGCAGCGCTTGGGCGCGCGAGATCGGGCGCCGGATGATGATCATGGCCACCTACGACAGCTTGCCCAACGGCGTGGTCAAAGACGGCCTGTTCGGCGAACAGGTAGCCACCGGCGAATGGTCGAACCTGGCTCATCCCTGGCCGCTCTGCCAGGTCATGGAGGCGATCGCCTGGCTTCCGCATGAGTTTGCGCCCAACCGGGAGAATCACCTCGTGCGCTCCACCGCGGTCGTCAGGGAGATCCTTTACGAAAAGGGCCACATCGCGTACGAAACCTGCGACGCCGCGAAGGGCGTGCAGCAAGTGTTGCGACTCGCGTTCCGTCCAACGGCCGTTAAAGCCGACAACCGCCGGCTCAGGGAGAGGGCTGACCTGAACGCCAGCGGCTACACCGTGAGCCCGCTTTCGAACGGCGATTGCATCGTCACCGTGCGACACGACGGTTGGAAGCGAGTCGTGATTGAAGGAGACGATCCCCAATCCGTCGCTGACGACTCCGCTTTCAAGGTCACGGGAGCCTGGCGCACTGTGGCGGACGCCGCTGCGTATGGGGGGTCATTCCAGACGGCAGACGCGCCCGGCGCCGCGCTGGCCTTCAACTTCACCGGCAACCAGGTCCGGCTCCTGGGGATCGTGGGCCCCGACGGCGGCTGGGCCGATGCGTTCATTGATGGAACCAGGGAACCCACGCTGGTGGAGTGTTGGAATCCTTCCGTCCGCCATCGCCAGCCGATCTTCATGAAGAAGGGCCTGGCTCAGGGTCCGCACGAGCTCAAGGTGGTCGTTCGAGGCGAGAAAAACCCGCTCGCCCGCGGTGCTCAGATCAAGGTGGATGCCGTTCAATACTCGGCCGCGACCGGTGACGCGGGGTACGGCTCCGGCGGCGGGCCACGGGAATCTCAGCGCTGCATCTTCGGCTACCTCGGGCGGCAGGACTACCTTGATACCCACGGCAACGCCTGGCGGCCTGGCACGGAGTTCGTAACCCGCCTCGGATTCGGCGTGGACACGGTTGACCGCACGTGGTGGCATCGTCGTCGCAGCATGTTCATTGGCGGAACCCAGGATGAGGAGATTTACCGATATGGAGTTCATGCGCCGGAGTTTTGGGCCAACTTCACCGTCGCGCCGGGCGATTACACGGTGCGACTCCACTGGGCGGACACGCCGGAAACGCCGTGGGTCGAACGCGAAGGCAAGTGGGAGGCAGTCTCGCGACCGACCACGGTCGCCATCAATGGCACGAAGGTGATCGAGAACCTGAACGTGCGGGAAGCGGTCGGAACGTTCCGGGCCTGCGTCCGTGAGTTTCCCGGTATCCGTCCCCGGAACGGCATCATCGAGCTCCGCTTCACCTCCTCTGCCGGTCATGAGGCGATGATCCAGGCCATCGAAGTGATTCCGACCCACACAACGGAATGAACCCGGGCCACCCATTTTCACGCCGGCTCTTCCTCCAGCGATCGGGAGCCGCCGGCCTCGGATTGGCATCGGCCGCCGACCTGAGCCTGGCGCCCGCATGGTTGCACGCTGCCGATGCCCCGCAGCCCGGGGCCGATTGGGTTCACCGCATCGCCGATCCGGAAATCCGCGCCGGCGTGGAGGCCGCGGTGTTCAAGAACCTCCTTCCCGCCGCCACCGAACGAGTCTATCCGGGCCACTTCACGATCAACGCCGATGGCGGCGGCTACGGCAGCGACTCGACCTGGCCCGGGCTGGACTCGTGGCAAATGATTGGTCCCTATCTGTTCCTGGGACGCACACGCCTGGTCCTGGATTACTTTGATTTCGTCCGCGCCTCCCAGCGGAAGGACGGCAACATCCCCTTCGCCATCTTCAACGGCGACACCCGCCCCGGCGGTTGTCTGCGGGGCTTGAAATACCCGGACGACGTCTTCACCTACCAACCGCCCAAGCGCGACGGCCTGCCCGCCTCCAGCCAGGAGACGCGGCCGTGGATCGGCCTGTTCGAGCATTGGCAAACGAAAGGCTATCCGCTCAGCACGCTGGCCCCCGTCTGCTACCTGCTCACGGCGGCGGAGATCTTCGACGCCACCGGTTCACGGCCGTGGTTGAAGGAGCGGCTCGGCTCGCTGGAATCCGCCGCCCGGTTTCTGATGACGCTCCGGAAGAACCCTGGGCTGATCGGCGGCTCGGGGTTCTACGTCGAAGCGCCGCCGCGGGAGGGTTGCGACGGCGTCACGCAGTGCTACGCGGTCCACGCCTTCCGCAAACTGGCGAACCTGTTCCGCGCGGCCGGAGAGAGGGCAAAGGCGGCCGATTGGTCCGGCCACGCGGACAAACTGGCGAAGGCGTTCCTGGAAGCTTTTTGGCGGGACGATCATTTCGGCGAGTACGTCCACCCGGAACACGGCCTGGTGGACGCACACGGTCTGTCCGACGTGAACTGGGCGGCGGTGGCGTTTGGCCTGGCGGACGCTCGGAGACGCGAACGGCTCTGGCCGCGCCTGATGAAAGAGCCGGCGTTCTGGGCGGGAGACATGCCGACGCAGCTCGTCACGAAACCCTTCGCCTATGCGAAATGGGAATCCAGCCGGTCGTCGGATTGTCCAGCCGACCCACTCAACGACGTGGCCGCGATGGGGCGGGTCTGGTATCTGGAGGCCATGGCGTGCCAGCGGATGAAGGCCCGCGGCCGACTGGTGGATTCGGTGCGCAAAGTGTGCCGGGCCGCCAAGACGGATGGCTATTGGCGCGAACGCTATCATCTGAAGTCCGACGGCTCCGTGTCGCCCGATGGCTCACAGAAGTACTGCGAATACGGGGCCGTCCTGGCGCGGGTGGTGTTCAGCAACCGGGCGATCTTCGCCCCATGAACCGGCGGGTTTGCCTTCCGACCCTGAGGCGGTGCTGGAATCCGGATTCGCCCCCGCCAGTTCAACGACGACGGCAGCCACGGCATCACCGCCCAAAGCGAGCTCTGGAGTTCGTCCAACTGGCTTTCCTCACCCCCTGCCTGGCGTACCGCCGGACGCTCAGGATCGGTTGTGGGGCGGTTTGACGGTTGGAGGTACTCCGCCACCGGGTCCGACCGATGCCAATTCGCGATAGGGCTATGTACTTCACTCAACCGACCACAACCTGTAGGAAAACATGAAAACTGAATCAAAAGGCAGCCAGCCGTTGGCACAATCCAGCTTGTTAGGCCACTGGTGTGCCTGCAAAAGGCGCTTTAAATCCGCACTTGGAACACTGCCAGAGTACCGGATAGCCTCCCGGTGGCTGACCAAACAT
>JBEKGJ010000107.1:0-4314 GCA_050012855.1 Verrucomicrobiota bacterium
AACTAATCCCCGCCCCCATGTAGTGGCGACCTTTGCCTCTCGCCATCTCAAAACCCCAGCAAAATCAACCTTCCCAATCCTCCCCTGGCCCCAGTAGCGGAAGTCGGGTTAGGGTGCTGGAGCTTGTAGTCCGCCAGGCTTTGGGGAGGGTGCCCCCATGCTCCCAGAGGCCTTGGCGGGCAGGTGCCGATGGTTTGGCCTTGCGTCCATGCTGGTACTCCCGGCTCTCGGTTCGGCCCGGGAACTAAACTCGCGGCTGATCAATGGCGATTTCGAGCAAGGCGGCGAAGCCGGGTCGCCGGGCTGGACTTTGCAGGGCTGGCCGGCCTCTCCCCGATCCGAGTTCATTTCTCGTTTGCGAACGTCGCTGCGTCCTGCCGCACAGGTCAGGGCCGGCGATTTTTGCATTTCTCCCTCGCGGAGGACAAAATTCGAGGTGCAGGCCGTGGCACTTCGCAGTAGGTTGACCGGTGGGCAGCGTGAGGAATCAAAGTCAGCCGGCGTCGGGTTTCCGGTCCCCCCCGGAGGGTAACCGTGCCTCCGCTTTCACCTTGATCGAGCTGCTGGTCGTCATCGCGATCATTGCGATCCTGGCGGGTCTGCTCCTGCCGGCCCTCGCGCGCGCCAAGGCCCGGGCGCGGCTGATCGCCTGCGTCAACAATGTCAAGCAACTCGCCATCACCGCGGCGCTCTATGGGAACGACAACAACGACGCCCTGCCGGCGAATGGCTTTGGCTCCGCCCAGACGCTGGCCGGCAACCAGCTTTGGGTGGTGGGCGATGAGCACACGGATCCACCCGCGATGACCAACCGCGACTATCTGGTAAACCCGCGGTTCGCATTGTTTGCCGCCTACCTCGCGGACCCGAAGATCTACAAGTGCCCGGCGGAGCACAGCACGGTGGATATCAACGGCGTGGCCTCGCCGCGGTTGCGCAGTTACTCGCTCAATTCCTACGTGGGCTGGGCGCCGTTTGTGCCTTCGTTTAACAGCGACCGCTACTGGAACTTCCAGAAAGGTTCCGATCTCGCCCAGGCCGACCCGTCGCAGATCATGCTGTTTCTCGACGTCGCCCCGGGCAACATCTGCATGTCCGGTTTCGTGACCGAACTCGGCGGCCTGACCGACCTGTTTTTTCACCTGCCCTCGGTGGAGCACGACCTCGCGGGAGTCGTGTCGTTTACCGATGGGCATGTCGAGTCGCACAAATGGGTGGAAGCCTCGACGATCACGAATGCGCAGCAGGCCTGGTTTCCGAACCACTTCACGCTCTACGTGCCCGGCAGCCGCGACCTGGCGTGGATCAAGGCGCGCGCCTCGGTGCTGAGGCCGGCGGCGCCGTGAACCCGGAGCCGCCGCGGTTCATCGCGGAAAGGCGAATCCCAAGTAGAGCCAGTTGAGGGCGATTGCGGCCAACAGGAGCCAGAGCCAGGGCCAGGATCGCAGATGCCGCACCCAGGCTTGCGGCGGTCGCCAACCCGTGACCAGGGCGAACAGCCAGCCGCCAAACCAGGCCGCCAGCCCCGCGCCGCCAAGGAACACGAGCGGATTCCACGCGAAGGCCGCGCGGAAATCGCCGTGCGCGGCGGCAATCAGGCAGTGCGTGCCACCGCAGAACGCGCAGGGGATGCCGGTCAACTCGCGAAAAAGGCAGCGGGGCATGGGCACCTGCCAGGTCGCGATCATCCGCGCCCCGGCCAACGCCAGCAGCAGTCCGCCGAACACCAGCACCGGCAGCGGTGACAGTTTCCACGGCGGGGGCGGCTCAATCTGCGGAGGAACGTGGGGTGCCGTCATGGGGAGGCCGCGGGGGCTTTCGCGCCGCGCGAAGCAGGTCCAGGCTGGTTTCCAACGCCCAGGTCCAGCCGGTGGCGAAGAGCGCGACGCCGGCGAGCCCCACCCACAGGCTGGGGCGAAAACCGACCGGCATCTCGCCCTCGCGCCACCAATCCAGGAGGAACCAGCCCATCCAGACCAGGCTCAGCGCGAAGCCGGTCAGCGCCACCGTGAGTTGCGCGTAGCCGACCTTGCGGCCGGCGGCGAGGCTGCCCAATCCCGGCGAGGCGAGGTTGGTCAGCAGGCAGGCCCAGGCCGTGGACCGATCAACGAGCTTGGGCGGCTTGCGGCCGGAAAATGGTTTCATAGGCGTGCGTGAGGGCCGCCAGGGCAAAAGGCAGGTTCAGCAGCAACACGAGTTGCTGCCCCAGTTCCAATTTCGCGAAGAACTGGAGATGTTCCGGTTTCGTGAAGACGCGCATCATCTCCATCAGCGTGGCCAGCGGGTTGTCCAGCTTCGCCGGCGTCATCGGTCCGACGGCCTGGATGATGTACTGGTTCACCTCGAATACGCTGTAGATCGTGAAGACGATCAGCGGCAGCCAGGACACGAGAAGCAGACCCGCGACGCGGAGGAACTGGCGGCTGACCGCCCGCCAGCTTGTGCCGAGCGCGGCGCCGAAATCGAGTTTTCGATCGGCCGCCAACATCAGGGCGAAGGCCCAGAAAACCTTGAGCAGCAGCCCGGGCACAATCAGACAACACGCCATGCCCAGCTTGCTGACCAGGTCGGTGACGATCCAGACCAGCATGAGGGGCACAAAGCGCGGACCAAAGCAGCCAAACACATCGCCGATCTGGGTTTCCTCGCCGCGTCCCGTTCGCAGGTAAACCAGCATCAGACCGCCGAACAGCGGACCCGTAATCGCATAGGCAATCGGGAAACCGATCACCGGCAGGAACGCGGCCAGCGTTGTCAGCAGCCAGACCAACGCGGTGGCGCCCAGCAGCAGACCGGGGTGGCGGCCCAACAACGCCCAGCCGTGGCCCAGCGACGCGCCGACGTCCAACTGGCCCGCGCCGGGGGCGGCCTCGGCCGAAAGTCCGGTCGGCGGTTCCGCAGTGGAGCCGGCGTCCTCCGCCAGGGCCGACGCCACGACCCCAGGACGCAGAGATTCGGCGAATTCGGGGAAGCTCGAGAGCGGCCGCCATTCGGTTGACCCTTCGGGCTGGACCAGGGTCTGGCCGTTGGCGCGGCTGTCGGCGATCCATTCGCGGAGCTGCTCCGCGCTCACCGGGCCGTATTCACGGCCATCACCGCCGATCATTTTCAACATGGGGCAGTGTGTTGGCAAAGCGCCGAAACCGTCAAGCCCGACCGCCTCAACTCTCAACTCATCACCCCTCTCAACTGGCCCGGCCTTCCCGGTGGCCGGTGACCGCCAAAAGCGAGCCTCGCCAGGCTGCGTTACGATTCAAATCACAACCTTTCCCGCTCCCCCTTCGAGGTTGATCACCGGCGATGATCGCCCGGGAGCAGTTGCTGGAACACGACGTGCAACGTTGGCTGGTTGGTTTTCCAGTCCACCACCCAGGCCCGGTCATAGACCCTGCCATTCCAGGGCGCGGGCGCGGGCTTCACTCCCAGCGCCGCCGCCAGGCCGGACAAATGCTCATGCGTCCAGCAGATCACCACCACCTTTCCCTGGTAATCCTTGCGGTCCAACACCTCCCGCGCCAGCGCGCGGGAGTCCTCGCTCCGGAAGGGAGTCCGGACGGGCAGGTTCATCTGCCGGGCCACCGGTTCCAGCGTCTCCCGCGGCCGCTGTCCGTGGCCGTGATCGGTCGCCTGACTGGCGAATAAAACCGAGGGAAGGCCGCCGTTGGTCAGCGCCGGGTTGGTGGTCAGCCAATGCGCCAGGGCCTGCGCCCGCTGCCGGCCGCGCTCCGACAAATGCGGGTTGGCGGCCTCGGCGGGCTTTTCCGCATGGCGCAAAAGGATGACCCGGGCCGGGTGCGCGCCGGCGGCGGGCAGCAGGAGCAGCCCGATCAACCCACCCAGCCATCCCCAGAGTCGGCACCGGTTCATTGCGCAAAACGTAAGCGGATACCGGCCGCAACTCAAGCCCGCGCCTTCCGCCGCGGATTTCCGCGCGCTGCCAGCGGGCAAACCATGCCACCGGCCCGGTGGCGGCAGCCGGATCTGCCCAAAAGCCCTTGACAGATTTCAGGCCCGGCACAGACTGCCCTCGTAAAACGCCCCGTCGCCTCGGTCCCGTAATACGCGACCGGGCCAAACTGCAACGCCATGAACGCCAGCACGTTGACGAAAGGAGAAACCTGTCGCCCCATTAATATGGCAACACGAACCCGCCGTCGGCGTCGCTCAATACAATGTTCGGCCTAGCCTCCGCGTATGGATTTCCAACCATTATCAGATGAGGAGTTAGATCGTCGAATTGTCGTTGAAGCAAGTCCACCTTTACGAGAGGCGGCCATTGTGGAGAGGCAGCGCCGCCAGTCCATACGTGCTCTT
>JBEKGJ010000108.1:0-4214 GCA_050012855.1 Verrucomicrobiota bacterium
GGGTCTTCGTCAGCCTTCGCTACGCTCAGGCTTCCTCAGACCCTCGACCAAGCGACCAAGGTCAGAGACACCACCCCATTCTCCTTTTGAACTCCCGCCATTCTCCTTTTGTTCCCGCCCCGACACCCAAAACTCGTTAGGGGGCCATTCCCGGGGTTGGCAGCCGCTAAACCGCTTGCCGTGCCGCCGGCTTTGAGGTTTGCTCAAAACGTTCTGTCCCGATTCAACCGCGGCGACCTCTCCCGTCATGCGCCATCCGTTTGTGCCGGTGGCTTTGGCTTACGTCAGCGGCCTCCTGGTGGCCCGTTGGTGCCACCCGCCGCTCGCCGGGCTGTTCGTCGTTGCGCTGGCTCTGGCGGGTGCCGCCCTGATTTCCGCGCGCTTGCGGCCAAAACTCCTCTGGCCGCTGATCTTCTTCACCGGCTGGACGAATCTGGCCACGCACACCACGGCGCTCTCCCCGGCGGACCTGCGCCTCGTCATTGGCGATCAGCCCGAGCTCGTGCGGCTGCGTGGAACTCTGGCGGCAACACCCACTCAGACCATCCATGTGCGCGACGCGGTCGAGTCCGTCCGGTCGCTCGTGTTTATCGAAGCCGAGGCGGTCCAGCGCAACGACCGCTGGGAACCGGCGCGGGGCACGGTGGCCGCAACCGTTCTGGGCGTCCTGGACGCCGGCTTTTTCACGGGCACGCGCGTCGAAGTGTTCGGGGTGATCGGTCCCCCGCCGCGCGCGGCGGCCGAAGGCCTGTTCGATTATCGCACCTACCTCGCCTGGCAACGGGTCTATCATCAGTTCGACACCCGCAGCACGAACGACTGGACCCGCCTCAGCCCGCCCGGGTCGCCGCCGCGGACCGACCGGTTTCTCACGTGGGCGCACCGCACGCTGGCCCGCGGCCTGCCGGTCGAGGATGAACCACTGCGACTGCTCTGGGCGATGACGCTTGGCTGGAAAACGGGCCTGACCGACGAAGTGTCGGAGCCGTTCATGCGAACGGGCACCATGCACATTTTTGCCATCAGCGGCCTGCACATCGCGTTGATCGCCGGCATGTTGGTGCAATTGCTGCGCGTTCTGCAGGTGCCGCGCGGCGCCTGCGGCGTGGTGGTCATCCCGTTGATTTGGCTCTACACCGCGGTGACTGGCTGGCAATCCTCGGCCATCCGCTCGACGATCATGATGTCCGTGGTTGTGCTCGGCTGGTCCCTGCGCCGGCCCGGCAACCTGCTGAACTCGCTGGCCGCCGCGGGCACGATCATCCTGCTCTGGCAGCCCGAGCAAGTGTTCCAGGCCAGCTTCCAGCTCTCGTTCTTTGTCGTGCTGGCGCTCGCCCTGTTTCTGCCGCCGATCCAGGCCCGGCTCAACCGACTGCTGCAAACCGACCCGCTGCTGCCGCGGGAACTGCTGCCGCGGTGGCGGCGCGGGCTCAACACGGTCATGCGCCTGCTCCTCTTCAATCTGGCCGTGTCGCTCGCGGCCTGGCTGGGCTCGATGCCGCTCATCGCCCTCTATTTCCATTTCGTCACGCCCGTCAGCCTGTTCGCCAACCTCGTGATCGTGCCGCTCAGCAGCTTCGCGCTCGCCGCCAACCTGGGCAGCCTCGCGTGCGGTGACTGGCTGCCGTGGCTCGGTGACCTGTTCAATCACAGCGCGTGGCTGTGGATGACGGCGATGATTCGGTTCAGCGAATGGGCGCAGGACCTGCCCGGCGCATGTTTCTGTGTCCGGCCGCCCGGCGTCATCGGTTTCGTCGCATGGTATGGCCTGCTGATCGGGGTTCTGAGCGGCTGGCTGCTGGCGCCGGCCCGGCGCAAGTGGTTCGCCCTTGGCCTGGCGTTGGGCGCATTGGGATTCGGCCTGGGCGCTTGGTGGCGACATGGCGCGACCGAGATCACCGTGCTCTCCTTGGGTGGCGGCTCGGCGCATTTCGTCCACGCGCCCGCGCACGGTGGCGACCTGCTGGTGGACTGCGGCAGCGAATCCTCCGCCGGCTTCGTCGTCAAACCGTTCCTGCGCGGCCAGGGAGTCAACCGGCTGCCGTGCCTTGTCGTCACCCACGGCGATGTCCGGCATGTGGACGGCTGGCGAATTGTGTTCGACGAATTCCGGCCGCGGACGGTGGCCACGAGCGGCGCGCGTTTCCGCTCGCCCGGTTACCGGCGGTTGCTCGAACGAATGGACACGGAGCCCGCCCGCTGGCGTCGGTTGCAGCGCGGCGACGTGCTCGCTGGCTGGACTGTGTTGCACCCCGAGGCCGGTGGCGAGTTCGCGCAGGCGGATGACGGCGCGCTGGTCCTGCGCGGCAAGTTCAACGGGGTGCGCGTGCTGCTGTTGTCAGACTTGGGCAAGGCGGGTCAAGCGGCCTTGCTGGAACGTGGAGGCGACCTGCGGGCGGAGATTGTGATCGCCGGCCTGCCGGGCCGCGGCGAACCGCTGGACGAAGCGTTGCTCGCCGCCGTGCGACCGCGGGTGATCATCCTCAGCGACGCGGAGCACCTGGTTGCCGAGCGGGCCTCGCCGGCCCTGTGTGCGCGGCTGGCGCAATCCGGCGCTACGGTGCTGCGCACGGGCGAGAGTGACTCGATCACCGTCAAGTTGCGCGCCGGGCGCTGGGAAATCCGCGCCATGGACGGTCGGCGCCTAACCGGCACGGCCATCGCTGCGGACTTGTTGCCGGCGGAGTTTGATAGGGGTAGGGATCAGGGTTTGAACCTGACCCCTCCGAACCGGACAGGCGGATCTCCCGCATCCGGCTCTCCAGTTCGTGGCTCCCGATGGACTGGCTCAGGCACTCGACTCAGGGCTCTTGGAAGAGTCGCACCAGCCGCGCAGGCTTGCGCCCCGCTCACCTGATTCACAGGCGGTCCACTGTCAGGTCGGCGTGGTCCTCCAGGCCCGGTGCTCCGGTGCATCCGGGCGCACAGCCTTGCGGCACTACCCGGACCCTTCTGGGATGGAGTTCCCATGGCTCCCAACACCACGTCCCTGTCCCCCTTGGCTCCACGGTCGTTACCCGCTTCCCAGCTACTACGAGGACTCTGACCCCGACCGGCCCGTTCGCCACCAGCCGTGGTTCCCTGCTTCACGTCACTTGGATTTCCCAACATTCCGTCTCCAACCATCCACGGTTCTCGTCCAGACGCGCTCCACTCCCTCTACGCTGGCCGCTCTATTTTGTTCGGGCTTCGCCTTTCACTCGAAGGCTCGCCAAAACCGCCGACCGAATCGAGTTCACCTTGCCCCCAACAGGGGGTCCTTGTTACGGACTGTTCGTTCACTTCCAGTTGCTTCCCACCCGGGGGTATCGCCCCGGCGCAGTTACTTTCGGTTACTGGCCCTACAGTGTCGGCCAGGTCAGGGACTTCCACCCTGCTATCCAAGTGCGCTCTCAGGCGCACGAGCGCGGGCGTCCGCGCCCGCTGCGTTGCGCGTCGCGCGCAAGGCTCGGGGAAAGCTCAGAAGTCTTCGACGGGACGCCGAAGACGGCGACCAGGGCCGGTCGCGCTCCCTTTCGCAAAGTCAGACCCGGCACGAGGCGTTCTATGGCTGCGGCCAGGATCTCCGGCCACGGCCATTGGTTCCGGGCGGCGACGGTCCGCGCCTGGCGCAAAATGCGGGCCGCGCTACGGATGTCCACGGCTCGCGAGGTCGTCCGCAAATGGCACCGCCATTCGTCGGCCGCCCGGGCGCGATCGCACACCGCGTAAAACTGCCGCCGCGCTTCGCGCGCCGCGTCAATGTCCTGCACCGCGATGCGCACCAAACCGGGAACTGGCAAAAAGGAGGTTGGCATAGTAGTGGCTATTGGACGTGGTAGCGGATCGGCAGGCGGAACCGGTCCAGCCCTTTACCGGGCAACCCGTGGCCGACCTGGCGGAGATCTGCGATTGGCAGGCCCGCCGCCAGGCCAGACGATTCGCCGAGTTCTTGAGCCAGAGCAATTGAGGCCGCACCAGGATGCTGTCGCCCGCCGCCGGGAAAGTCCACAGCCCACGGGCCGGGCACCGGCTAGGGCGAGTAGGCCACGCTGGCGGGACTGCCCCAACGAGGCGTCGATGGGGTGGCCCGTCTGCATCAACGCCGCCGCGTGGATTTTCGCAAGGCCCGGCGCCTGGGCCCAAACGACGGCCTGTTTGTTTGGACCAGAAATTGCCAGCAATCGGAGATTCTCTCCCCCAGCCAATGGGATGGGCTGCCGGCCCGAATCACC
>JBEKGJ010000109.1:0-4057 GCA_050012855.1 Verrucomicrobiota bacterium
CGACGGCCTGCGGCCGCTGTTTCAGCGTAGCCGTGCCGTCAAAGGAATAGGGCAGAATGTCCTCCACTGCGGTCAGAACGTTTTTCGGCCCCAGGAGACTGATGAGATCTTTGATCATGAGAGGAAATGGAGTATCGCGGCTGGCGGCCGCCGGGTTACGGGGTGGGAAAGCATAGCGCCGCGGCTGGCGGACGCTGGTTGCATGGTCCGACGCCGCGAGGGGTGATCGGCCGGCGGCTTCAGTCGAGGTGGAACACTTCCTCCATGCCGGCCCACCATTCCTCCTTGGCGCGCCCGGCGAGGGGCTGCTGGCAGGCAACAGCACCATTAGCCACCCTGAAAGGAGTTTTTGCGCGCATTACCGGGGATTGCTGGATCGCACGACAGGCTTACTTACTCGCACGCAAATTCTTGGACGTCGCCAGCGCAATCGTGCGCTGGTCCCCGGCAACAGCACAATAGAAGTGATAAACGACCCCGTCGTGTTTGAGTAGCCAGGGTTTGTGCGCGAAAGTCTCGTCCCATGTCTCGCTCGGTTCCACCAGAGGCGGTCCGGACCACTTGGTCCAATGCACAAGGTCTCGCGAAACTGCGAACGTATCGAACGCTCCGGGCGCCCAGCGAAATCCGAAGTAGAACATCACCCACAAGTCGCCCAAGCGCACAATCTGCGGGTCACCGGAGCTGGCGGGCCACCCTGGCGCATTGTCGACCACCGGCTCGGCACCATAGCGCGCCCATGTCGTCAGGTCGCGCGAGACCGCCATGCCGATTGCCTCGTGATGTCCCTGTTGCGTCTTGCCGTTGTAGAACATCACGAATGGGAATCCGAGCGTCTCGTCGGGGTCCCGGATGATCGTTCTCTTGTAAAGTGTCACGCTTTCGAACGGCCTCACATCTGGCTGCGTCGTGGATAGCACGGGGTTCTGCGGCAACCGCGTCCACGGTGCCGCCCGGTCCGGGGTCGTGGTCCAGGCCATGCCGATGGCCAGCGGATCCGGTTCGTAGCCTTGTTTCGCGCCACCGATGTAACTCATCCAGTACCGGCCATCGAACTGCTGGAGGGCGGCCGAGCCGCCCCAAATGCAATCCACCAGTGCCGCGCCGCCGTCGCCCTGCCACGCATCCCAGCCGGTCCGGGCGAACGGCAGCGTGCGGCCCAGCGCTTCCCAATGCAGCAGGTCGTCACTGACCGCCAGCCAAGTTTCATAGCCGACCTTGTCCTTGATCGCGACGTAGAGCATATACCACCGGTCGTGGTGGCGAAATATGCTGGGGCAATCGAAATATTCGCCTGGGCCTGGGTGCAGGATCACGCCGTATTTGAAGGGTGTTTTGACCTCGTCGTATATACGCTGGAGTTCCGCGTCCGTCACGTTGTTGGCGGCGATCGCCGCACGCGCCGGTAGGACCGCGGCGGCCAGTTCGCCGGATGAAATCCGACCGACGAGGAGCAGTCCCGTTGCCGAGAAAAGAAATCTCCAAATTGAATTCATAAACAATCGATTGTGTTCAATCCCGGCGCAGCGTGACCGGCCCGAGCAGCCCGGCGTCGAGCAGTGGTTTCTTTTCGGTCCTGTCGGGCGCGGTCGTCCAGGTCCACCGTTCCGCCGGCGGGAGTTTTTGATCGCCCGCAAGCCGGTTGAACCAAGTGTTGGTGACATCCACGCGAAGCTGATTCCCACCCGGACGGAGCGCCGCCGTCACCTCTACGCGATAGGGCGGCGTCCACGCCACGCCGCACGGAATGCCGTTGACGGAGACCTCCGCGAGGTTCGCTACGCGGCCGAGGTCAAGCCAGACGCGATGCGGTGACGCACCGGCCGGTTGCCAAGAAAATGAACGCGTGTAACTCGCCGTGCCTGAGTAATGCCGGATGCCGTCCACGGTCGATTCCGTCCATGACACTAGTCGCTCGAATGGCACTGGGGCCACTGGACCCCCGCGGGCAGCATCAAATGCCACCTGCCAAGGGCCCGCAATGGTCTGCACGGTTGCTGGCTCCGTCCAGTTAGGAGCGCCATTCTCCTCCTCCTTTGTGGTGGGCGTACGCAGAACGAGGAAAAGTGATCCGTGGGGCGGCAGGCGAAGCGGCAGACCGGTACGACCATCGCGCATGCGCCAGGTGCCAGCCACGCGCCGTTCCGCGGTCACCGGATCCCACAGTTCCGGCACGCGACCGGTCACGCGGACCGAAACGTCGATTTCCCGCGCGGCGTCGTGTTGGTTCGAAATGAAATAAAAGTCCCAGCCTTCGCCGGCCCGATGTGTCCAAGCAATGCCGTCCGCCCTGCCCCCTGCGGCATCCGTGGCGGTAAAACTGGGCGCCAGGCCAAAGCGCTCGAACGAGGCGGCGGCCACAGGCCCGGTGATGACACGCCCCCCGCCCTTTTGGTGAATGGTTCCGTCCGCCGGCGCATCCACGGGCCAGAGTGCGTTCACCGCCTGCGCGACCGCTTCGTCGCAGTGCGGATAGTCCTGCAAGGTGGGCGAACGGCGCGTGGGCGGCGCGCCGAGCAGGACCGTAGCGCCCGCGGCCACCAACTCCTGCAACCGAGTGGCAACCTCCGGCGTGAACGAATCAGCCGCGGGATTGAAGCGGTTGGGCGCCGGCACGATCAGCAGGGCATAGCTCGGCCCGCCCGGTAGTTCGATCCGACCATCGCGCACCCGTGCCCGACGCAACAGGGCATCGCGGTTGACAGAATCGTAGGCAAAGCCGTGCAGGGGATCGACCCAGTCCCCGGCTTCAAGGATCTGCCGTGACCGCCGGTTATCCGGCACCGGGAAAAAGCCAGGCAGCGTGTCGGCTAGGGCCCAGGGCACCAAGGCACGGCGCGGCTCCCCGTCGCCTGTAAATACCGCGACATCCTCGACCGGCCGCCCCAGCTGCAGCATCGCTTGGCAGCGCGCGAGATAGTCGACCCACGCGCGGCCAGGCCGCCACCATGTCTGGTCGCGCTGAAAATAAAGCCCCACCCCTTCCAGGGTCATGCCGGGCCGCCGGTCGAGCCACGGATTGTGCGCGAAGACGTGGATGACGAAACGATTGATACCGAAGCAAAAATTTCGGTCGCCAAGGGCCTTGAGCAATGCCGGGGCCTCGTCCCACGAGAGGCGCAGCTCGGTGAAAGCCTCTGCCTGTGTGATCGGATGCCCGTAGATGTGCGCACCAGAGACTGCGTCGAGAATGTCGTTCAACTTGTCGTGCGTCGGGCTGCGCAGCCAGAATTCGCCCATAGGAATGTCGACCACGCTAAAATGCGCCATGCCGTCGATTTCCATCGTCGGCGCGACGCTTTCGGCGCTGAACACGCAGCCGTGCCCATGCGCCAGCGCCGCGAGCGGACGAAAGAAATTGTCGATGAGGAGCTCGGCAATCGTCTCGCGCACGTCGCGCAGAAAACGTTCGGAAACATCTGCGCTTTCCACTGGAATTCCGGCCATTGCCGGCAAGTAACGCAGGGGATCGTAACCGCGCCGCCGGATGAATTCGTCACGGAAGACGGGCGACCAGTTCTGGCTGCCGCACTCCCAACTGTCGACGTGGAAGACCTGCAGAACCCGTCCAGCGAGGTCGGGTCCGACGCGCCGGACGACTTCGCCGAACCAATGGTCAAACTGAAGACGCACGGCGTCGGGGCTGAACTTGTCGCACTCGAGCCCCAGCCCGCCGCCGCCGACGTGATTGGTGTGCCCGGTCGAGGTGTGGCCAATGCGCAACACCGTCCAACGCCCGGGAGGCGCATCCCAGATGAGGCGCCCCTCCTGATCCAGGCGATCCGTGACATTCACGATCTGGGCAGCGGGCACGCAGTTCGCGGCGGGCACCTGAGCCATGGTGGTTGTGGGCGCGATCCGCCAGACCGCGCCCGACTTTCCTTCGAAGCCATTGATGCGTGCCTCGCCGGAAAGTTCGACGGCGCACAGCTTCAAGACGGGTTTCCATTTTGCGGAATCGAGATCCTCGGCGCCAGCTTCCGACTCAGCCGGGTCCCAGCGAAAGCGAAAATACCGGGACGTCACTGCAGGAACCGCGTGTGTGACGTCGGCATCG
>JBEKGJ010000110.1:0-4018 GCA_050012855.1 Verrucomicrobiota bacterium
GGCGCACCTGGCGACGGATCGGGGCGCGTCGGTTTACACCCAGCGGAACTACCGGGCGGCGCTGGCGGAGTTCTCGCGCTGGCACGTCGAGGAACTCGGGCAACCGCCCGCCTGGGACCAGCTTCAGCGCGACGATTTCCGCGCCTACCTGCGCCGGCTCGGTCGCGGTAATCTCGGGCGGGCGGCCATCCAGCTTCGGTTCAGCGCGCTGAGGTCCTTCTACCGGTTCCTTGCCCGCCGCGGGGTCGTGGAGGTTACGCCCATCCGCAACCTTGCGCTGCCGAAGCGGGAGAAGCGGCTGCCGCAGTTCCTGACTGCCGACCAGATGACGGCCCTTCTGGCGGCTCCCGTCCGGGAGCATGAGTTGCTCTGTCGGCAGACGGACCACCCGGTCGCTGAAACGATTTGGCTCCGTGACGCGGCGATTCTGGAGACGATCTATTCCTGCGGATTGCGCGTGAGCGAGCTGTGCGGTCTGCGCGCCGAGGACCTGGATTGGAACGAGCAGCTCGTCCGGGTGCGCGGCAAGGGGAAGAAGGAGCGGCACTCGCCGATTGGGGCGCCGGCCCTGGAGGCGATTCGCCGTTACTGGCAGCGACTGGCGTCGCCGCCGACGGGTTCGTTGCCGGCGTTCCTGGCGCATCCGGATCGGCCGGAGCCGGTCCAGTCACGCGTGGTCCAGGCGCGCCTCAAGCGCTACCTGGCGGCGGCCGGCCTTGACCCGTGTCTGACGCCTCACAAACTCCGGCACAGTTTCGCCACCCACCTGCTCGACGCCGGGGCGGATCTCCGCAGCGTTCAGGAGCTGCTGGGCCATGCGCACCTCGCCACCACACAGGTCTATACCCACCTGACCACCGAGCGGCTCAAACAGGCCTACGACCGGGCCCATCCGCGCGCCTGACGCCAGTGTGGTGTCTCAGAATCGCCAGTACCTTTTGCCGGCTGTGGAAAGCGGTAGAAGACTACCGCACTCCAAGACGCTTCGCGTTTTCCGGCACATTGGAGGGCGCGCCAGCGTTTTGGAGTGCGCCAGCCCTCTGGCGCTTTGGCACCCCGATGGGCAGGCAATTCTGAGACACCACGCAAGCGGTCGCTGGCCGGCCGGCTTCTGGGGCCAACAAAAAAGGCTGCCGTTGCCGGCAGCCGGGGATCAGCAGGACGGTGGGGCTTATTTGCCGTAGTCGCGCACAAAATCAATGCACTTGGTGATTTCGGGCACGCTGTTGTCCCAGTTGTATTCGTATTCGATGGAGATGTTGCCGTTGAAACCCTGGGCCTTGAGTTCGTCGAGCACGCCCTTCACGTTGCCCACGCCGGTGCCATAGGGCACGTCGTGCGCGTCGCCCTTGCCGAATTCGTTCAGATCCTTCAAATGGAGACTGATGATCCGGCCCTTGAGCACGCGCAGGGCCTCGACCGGGTTGACGCCGGAGCGGGTCCAGTGGCCGGTGTCGGAGCAGGAACCGATGCGTTTGTCGCGGCCGGTCACCAGGCCGGCGATGTAATACGGATTCCAGACCTTGTAGTCCGGGTTCTTGAAGCTGCCCGGATGATCATGGTAACCGACGCAAATGTCGTATTCCTTGACCAACTTCTCGATCGTGTTGATGGCGTCGGTGGATTCCGTGGTCACGCCGCGCAGGCCGAGTTTCTTCGCGAACTCGAACACCTTACGCGCCTCCGCTTCGTTCGGCGAGATGCCGACGACGCCGTAATTGACCGCCATGATTTTGTGTTCGGCGAGCTTGGCCTTCAGCTTGGCCACCACGGCGTCCACCTGCGGCGAACTGTGATCCACCGTCAGATTGCCGTCCTCCTTGCTGAGTTTTTGTCCGGGGAAGAACTCGATCACTTTGCCGCCGGCCTGGGCGGTCTTTTCGATCGCCTCGAACGCCGTGAACCGGTTGAACGAATAGGCCTGACAGCCGATGGCGAACCCGCCGGTCTTATACTCGTCGGGGATTTTCGGTTCAGCCAGGGTTGTGACAGAAGTCAATGTTGCCAGGGCGGCCACCGCCAGCCCGCTACCCACCAAATGTGTCCAGTGTTTCATGAATGCTCGCTCGATTCTGCCCGCCGCCGCGCGACGTTGGTCGCACGGCGGTCCTGCGGGCTGCAAGAATAGCATCGCCAAAATGCCGGGCTGTCAAAGCAAAACCATCCGGCAAGAGCATCCAGACCATCGCCGGCTTGGCTTGTCGCCGCCAGGCGGTACCATTCGTTCCGTGCGGGCACCCAAGCCGTCCTATCCCGCCGAAACCGCGGCGCGCAGCCGGTGGATCCGCTCCCACCGCGGCCTCCGCCCCACCCATGACGTGCTCCGCCCCCAGGGCGTCCTGCTCGAGGACGAGCGCACGGCGGCCGGGGCGATCGCCGCCACGCTCACCGTCCTTCTGACCAGCCGTGAATGTCCCTGGCGCTGCCTGATGTGTGATCTTTGGCAAGGGACGGTGCCCGGTGACATTCCCGTTGGGGCGATTCCCGCGCAACTCCGGGCGGCCTTGGGCGACCCGCTCGCCCGCCGGAATCCAACCCAGATCAAGCTTTACAACGCCGGGAGTTTCTTCGATCCGCGCGCTGTGCCGCCAGCGGATTACGAGGTCATTGCCGGCCAGTTGACCGGCTTCGACCGCGTCATCGTGGAAAGTCATCCAACATTGGTTGGGCGGCGGACGCGGGATTTTCGCGCCCGCCTGGCCGCGCAGGCGACGGTCCGGCGAGTGACGCCGCCGGTGCTCGAAGTGGCGATCGGGTTGGAAACGGCCCACCCGGAGGTGCTGGCGAAATTGAACAAGCGGATGACGCTCGACCAGTTTCGCCGGGCCGCACACCTGCTGCGCGAGAACGGGCTGGCGCTGCGCGCATTCATCCTGGTTCAACCGCCATTTCTTCCCGCCACCGGGGCGGTCGAATGGGCGTGCCGCTCGGTGGACTTCGCGTTCGATTGCGGGGCGACCGCGGCGGTCCTCATTCCGACGCGGACGGGCAACGGTGCGCTGGAGGTGCTGGCGGCCCGCGGCGATTTCGCGCCGCCACGGCTGGCGACGTTCGAGGCGGCGCTGGAGGCAGGGTTGGCGCTCCGACGGGGACGCGTGTTGGGCGACCTTTGGGATTTGCAGCGGTTCGCCGATTGTCCGGCGTGCTTCGTGGCCCGGGCGGAACGACTCCGGCAGATCAACTTGACCCAGGCATTGCTGCCCCGCGTCGCCTGTGCCGTTTGTGGCGGGTGAGGTGCTGCAAACGGCCACATGGTGGATCGCGGACCGCTTGGGCCGCGACGGCCAACGGACGCTGCTGCAGGACTGCTCGGTAAAACCGGCGGCATTCCTTTACAGCGCCGGTCGGGGCCTATCGCTTGGACAAGGCGGCGGTGATTTTGCGGGCCATCTCCCTGGCTTCCGGGTAGGTAAAACTCCCCGTGATCTCAGCTTTGCCATCCGCGATTTCGGACCGGATCGTTGGCGCGGTGAGCAACTCCCCGCCGATGACGATGGCCAGGCGTTTGCCGATGTTCCGGCGCGTCACGTCGGCAAATTCCTTCCGGCCGGCGTTGGTGAACGTGATCGTGATGGTGGCTCGCTTCGCCTGCTTGTCGTTGACCGCCTCGGCCGAGCGCAAGGCGGACTGGTCCAGGAGCACTTCCTTCTGCACGTACAGCACTTCGTTGTAGGTGACCTCCTTGTTCTTGTGGACCAGGATCATCCGCGCCGCCTGGTCGGAAGGTTCGAGGTCCACCAGACGCAACTGGAACACGGGCACCGGGGCCGTGTGCGCGGCGAGGGTCATCAGGACCATGAGACAGGCCGGGATCAACGGGACAATTGGCTTCATGGCTGGACGCCACCTTAAGCCAGGCTCGGGTTCGGACTCAAGACCAATGGAGGCGACTGTCGGCGGGAGTTCAAAAGGAGAATCCTGTGCGAGTTCAAAAGGAGAAAGGTCAGAGGGAGTAATTTCCCAAGATTTCCGGCCAGCGATTCTGGGGTGGGGAGGGTAGCTGGGCCACAGCCCAGAA
>JBEKGJ010000111.1:0-4006 GCA_050012855.1 Verrucomicrobiota bacterium
CACTCAACAGGGGCTTGGTGGATGGTTTCATGCCCACCAGCGTAAAAGAGTGCGCCGCGGGTGTCCAGCTCTTTCGCCAATCCACCTCCCCCTCCGTCACTTAGCTCCATCGGAAATCCGCCCTGGCCCGCCGGACGGGCGGCGCCGGTGGGAATCGCATTTTTTCCGTGCCTTTCCGGCGTACCGACCGTAGTTTAGCGGCATGACGATCTGGTTGATTGCAGTCGTGATCTTCGGCGTCGTGGGAGTGACCGGTTATTACCAGGGAGCGATCCGCGCGCTGGTTTCCCTCGTCGGCCTTTTTTTTGCCCTGTTTCTGACGATGCCGCTGGCACCTTTCCTGCGGCCGTTGGTGCCCAAGGTCGGTCTGGTACATCCGTTGTGGGCCATTGTCGTGCCCCCCGTGGTGGTCTTCCTTCTGTTCGTCCTGATTTTCGGGGTGATCGGCTTCTTTGTCCATCGCAAGGTGGCGTTGCACTTCAAGTACGCGACCGACGATTACACGCGCATTCGCTGGGAGCGACTGAACCAGCGGCTGGGCGCCTGCGTGGGCCTCGCCGCCGGGGCCATCTATCTCGTGCTCATCAGCCTCGTCATCTACATCTTCGGCTACCCCGCCACCGAGGTGACCAGCGATGAAAGCCCGGCCCTCCAGCGCTACCTGAGCAACGCCCGGAACGACCTGCACTCCTCGGGGCTCGACCGCACCCTCGCTTCGCTGGACCCGATGCCGGAGAATTACTATCTGGCCACGGACATCCTCGGCCTGCTCTACCACAACTTCTCGATGCTCCAGGAGCGGCTTTTCGATTACCCGGCCTTCCTCGCGTTGAGCGAACGGGCGGAATTTAAGGACATCGCGACCGACACCGACCTGCAGAACCTGCTGCAAACCTCCGCCCCGCTGATCAACATCATCAACCACCCGAAGATTCTCGCCATCGTCAACAACTCCGAAATCATGGACCAGCTCCGGAAGGTGGACCTGAAAGACCTGGCCCAGTACCTCCAGAGCGGGAAGTCCGCCAAGTATGACGAGGAGAGAATCCTTGGCCGCTGGCGGATGGATCCCTCGGCCACGCTGGTGGCCGTCAAGCGGAAGAACCCGGACCTGTCCGTGTCACAGATGGGTCAAATGAAGAAGTTGATCACCATCTTCATGACGCGCGTCTCGTTCATGACCACGCCCGACAACGAGGCAATCATGAAGATGGAACTGCCGGAGGAGGCGAAGAGGCTGATCGCGGCCGCGACCGCTGCCGCCAAGCCGGCGGCACCGGACCCCAACGCGCCGGATGCGGCGGCGGCCCCGGACCAATCACGGATGCGGGCGCGCTATGGAGCGCGCTACAACACCCAGGCGGCCCCGGCCGCGACCGCCGCCAAGCCCAAGCCGAATCCCGACGCCGCCCTTGCCAACTTCAACCTCGCCAGCACGGGCCGCTGGCAACGCGATGGCCTGAACTACAAGGTCACGCTCAAGGACCAAAAAGAACATGCCGCCACCGCCCAGGCCGTTGTGGACGATGACCGGTTGTTGCTCACCACCGAAGTGCCCGGGCTGGAGCGGGGGCTGACGATGGTGTTCGTGCGCTAGCCGGTCACCTGCCCGCGTCAACGCATCCGGAAGTTCGCAGTCCCGACCGGGTTCGTGTCCGCGTAGCGCGAAGGCGTGGCGAACAGGGACGCCGGCGAAAGTGTTCCCACCGGAGCCAGACCCGCCCCCCCCACCGAACCGTTGTCCAGGCCAGCACCGGCTGCCACCGGCACAGCGGTTCCATGGATCAACGAATGCGCCGCCGCCAGCTCCGGCGCAGGACTCCATTCCGGCGCGCCAGCAGCAACGAAACCGCCGCCCGCCGCGGGCGCGGCGTCCGGGTGATCCGCCGAAGACAGACCCAACAAATAAACGCCACCCACCAGCAGGGCGAAGGCCCCGGCCAGCGCCGGGGCCAGTTCCCGGCCGCCCAGCAGGCGCTTCCACCACGGCACCCTCAGTGTCGCCGCCTCGATCTGAACCATGATCGAGTCCGCGAGGCGGTCGAAGTAACCCGGCGGCGGTTGCTCGTGGCGTTTGAGCGCCAGCAACCGGCGCAGAGCCTCAAAATCATCGGACGGAGGGTTCATGTCACTTCAGGTAGTCAGACAGGTGGGCCTGGAGTTGCTGGCGCGCGTAAAACAGCCGCGACCGCACCGTGCCGACATTGCAGCCCATGATACGGCCGATTTCGTCGTGCGGCAGGCCCTGGATGTCATGTAAAGTCACAACCATTCTGTGCTCTTCCGACAGCCGCAGCATGGCAGCGTTCAATTTCTCCTGCAGTTCCGCGAGGTTGGCCTCGCGCCGGGGCGTTTTCTCCGAAATCAGCGCCAGCAAATCCGGGTCATGCTCGGCGTTGAAATCCAGATCGTTCAAACTGACGTGGGTCCGGTTGCGCCGTTGCTTCAGAAAATTGAGCGTCCGGTTCACCGCAATCCGGTAAACCCACGTGAAGAAACTCGAATTCCCCTTGAAGGACCGGAGCGCCTGGTAGGCCTTGATGAACGTCTCCTGCGTCAGGTCGTTGGCGTCCTCATGATTCGCGGTCATGTGGTACACCGTGCCGTAGATCCGCTCCTGGTAACGACGAACCAACTCGTCGAAAGCCGTCAAATCACCCGCCCGCGCCCGCTCGACCAGCGGCCGGTCATCGGGCACTGGCCGCGTATCAGGGGAATGAGGCCGGTTGACGTTCAAGGTCGCGGTCATGCCCGGTTCAGCGGCCGGTCAGGCGCTGGTTCCCAAAAGTTCCGTCTGCTGGGCGATGAATTGCGTCGCCGAGGCCAGGCTCTGGCGACCTTCGCCGGGCGACAAGGCCGTGAGCGGCACCCGCGCCGCACGACACCACTCCTGGATGACCTCGACCGCTTCGGCCAGGGCGCCATGAGCGTGCATCAGTTCGCGCAGCCGGGGCAAGCGCGCCGGCTCCCAATGCAGCAGCAAACCCTCGATCAGCCGCCGGTCAGCCGCACCGGCACGCTCCAGCATCACCAGAATCGGCAGCGTAATTTTGCCGCCGACCAGGTCCGTGCCGAGCGATTTGCCGGCTTCAGCCTCGCTCCCGAACAAGTCCAGACAATCGTCGTAAATCTGGTAGGCCGTCCCCAGCGCGGTGCCGTATTCCCGCAACGCGGACCGCTCCGCGCCGCTCGCGCCGCTCAGCCCCGCCCCCATCTCGCAGGACAGCGCGAACAGTTCGGCCGTTTTCATCTGCAACACCCGGAAATATTCCTCCCGCGTCGTGGTCAACCGGTGTTCGTGGGCGCTTTGCAGGATTTCCCCGGAACACACCGTCTTGGTCGCTGAGGACACGGCCCGACACACCTCCGTCGTGGGGAACCCCGCCGCCAGGCGCAGGGCCTGGGCAAATAGGCAATCACCGACCAGCACCGACAGCGTGTTGCCGCACCGCGCGGCCAACGTGGGCCGGCGACGACGCAGCCGCGCCTCGTCCATCACGTCGTCGTGCACCAAGGTTGCCAGATGAACCATCTCGATGATGGTGGCGACGGTCACCAACTCGTCGTTAAGGCCGCCAGTCGCCTCCGCGGACAGGGCCACCAAGGCCGGTCGAAGCTGCTTGCCCTGATTGGTAAGCGCATAGCGGGCGTAGCTCGCCACTTCCGGCTCAAAGGCTTGCACCTGTTCCGCCAGGCGAAGCGAAACAGCGTGCAGGAATGGCTCTACGGGTTGGGCGATCTGCTTCCAGGACACAAACGCCTCCGGGGAGGACGCAGCAGCCAGAAAAGCCCCCGCCGCTTTGGTGTCAGCAGCCAGCATGGCAATGCAATCTAGTTTTCGCCGGAAAACAAGTCAAACGGTATCACTTGAGCGACATCCTAGCGCGGATTTCTCATTGAGGTAACCAGGAGGATTTGGAGGCGGATACGAGGGAGAAGGCCTTGCGGGCGTTTCGGGCAGCCATGAAATCGTAAAAGCCCTGAAGGGTCGCTTGGCGTTTGTTGC
>JBEKGJ010000112.1:0-3785 GCA_050012855.1 Verrucomicrobiota bacterium
CGGACTACTACGAGGTGTGGGCCGCCGCGCCCAACGTGCCTTTGGCGAGGTTCGCAGACCGGGCGCGGTCCATCGCATCCACCGGCCTCGACCGGCTGGGCGTAACGGATCCGCCCGCGCGCCTGATCGAAGACTTGCGCGGATTCGATTCCATCGTCTCGTGGTATGGCGCCAACCGCCCCGAGTTCCGCGACCTCGCAGGAGCGCTGGGTCTGCCATTCACATTTTTCTCCGCGCTGCCTGCCGAGGGCGCGGCCGTTCACGCCACGGATTTCTACCTGGAACAGGCGCGCACGATCGCGGCTTGCGAGTGCGACGGCATTCCGCGCATTCCTTGCGACGCGCCTCGCCACGGCTGCGCTGTGATTCATCCCTTCTCGGGCAGTGCGAAGAAGAACTGGCCGCTTGAGAAGTTTCAGGGACTGGCGCGCCGGTTGGAGCGCGTGATGCCCGTGCGCTGGTGCGCCGGCCCGGAGGATCCGCCCCTCGAAGACCTGCTGGCCGCGAGCCTGCCCGGCGCGCAGGTGGTGCGCATGGACGATCTCTACGATCTGGCGCGGTGGCTGGCCGGCGCCAGGCTGTACATCGGCAACGACAGTGGCATCACGCATTTGGCCGCCGCCGCGGGCGCGCCCGTGCTGGCGCTGTTCGGGCCCACGGATCCCGCGGTGTGGGCCCCGCGCGGGCCGAATGTGCGCGTAGCGCGGTGGTAGACGTAGGAGGGCAGAGTGGATGAAAATGCCGAAGTCAGAGGGCGCCGCCTAACCGGGCGGGGCGGGAGTGTCGGTAAGCGCTGGGCGACTACCCGCAGCGATCATCGGCCCGGCGCAGGCTGCCGGCGCTTCCACGAGCGGGCGGCTACGCGGCCATGTGGAACGCCGAAGGTTGCAGATGTCCGCGACCGCGCGATCGTGGTTTCCAGGAATCCCGTTTGAACTAAGCCGCTCGCGCGGCGGACGCTACGCGTGGCTTCTTCCCGAGGCCGTCGCGCGGTAGAGTGCGGGTCACAAGGAGGTCCCTGTGACCCATCTTCGCAAACGGGTGCTCGAGGAACTCGAGCGCCGTAATTACTCTCAGGCTACCGCACGCACCTATGTCGGCGCGATCCGGCGGTTCGCCGAGTTCTTTCACCGCTCGCCCGATCAACTTGGCCCCGAGCATGTCCGCCAGTACCAGCTTCACCTCGTTCAGGAGCGCAAGGTACACCCCAGGACCGTCATGATCCAGATGGCGGCCCTCCGCTTCCTGTTCTTGAGAACCCTGAAACGCAACTTCCGGCGGGACGATCTGCCCCTCCCCAAAGCGCCGCGCAGCCTGCCCACCGTTCTCAGCCAGGACGAAGTAGCCAGGCTCATTGCGGCGGCGGCCAATCTCAAGCACCGCACCATCCTGATGACCCTCTACTCCACGGGAATGCGCCGCGCCGAGTTGTGCCGCCTGCGGACCGAAGACATCGACAAAGAGCGCATGGTGATCCACATCCGCCAGGGCAAGGGCGGCAAGGATCGCGACGTCCCCCTCAGCCAGAAACTGCTCGATCAACTGCGCGCGTATTACCGCTCGCTGAAGCCCAAGAATGGCTGGCTGTTCCCCAGCATTCAGACCCGCTACGCCGGCCAGCCCATGAAAGACAAAACCATCTGGCATGCGTGCCGCGAAGCCGCCCGCCGGGCCGGCATCGCCAAGCCCGTACACCCGCACACCCTGCGCCACAGCTACGCCACCCATCTGCTGGAAGCCGGCGCCGACCTGTGCGCCATCCAGGCGTTGTTAGGGCACGCCGAGGTGCGCGACACCGCCCTCTACCTGCACTTGTCGACACGCCATCTGAAAGCCACGACCAATCCGCTCGACGCCCTGAACCTCGCCGTGGAGCCAACCGCGGAGCCGCCCGAAAAATGAGCCGGCCCGCCCTTGAGGTGGCCGATATCTTACGCGCATCCGGAGACAGTTTCATCGACCGCAACGAGTCGCACATCGCATGGCCGCAACTGAAGGTCATGCGCGCCATCCGACGCTGCCGTACCGCCGCGCTTGGCGGCCATCGCGACCGTTGCTCCGGATGCGGCCAGGATCTTGGCCTCTCCTACAACTCCTGCCGCAACCGCCACTGCCCCAAGTGTCAGGGGCAGGCGCGCCACCAATGGATCGCCCGCAGAACCGGCGATCTGGTTCCGCTCGGATACTTCCACGTCGTCTTCACGGTTCCGCATCAACTCTCCGCCCTGATATTGCAGAACAAGCGGGCGCTCTACTCTCTGCTGTTCCAGGCCAGCTCCGAGACCATGACGGAACTGGCCGGCGAGCCGGAGCGCCTCGGAGCCGAGATCGGATTTCTCGGCGCGCTGCATACCTGGGGCCAGACGCTGGAGCACCATCCCCACGTCCACTACGTCGTGCCCGAGGGCGGCTTTACTCCAGACCGCTCCGCCTGGATTCGTCCGAAATACCGCTTCTTCCTTCCGGTTGAGGCGCTCAGCGAGAAGTTCCGGGGCAAGTTTATCGATGGCCTGAAGAACCTGTTCCGCCGCCGCAAGCTCCGGTTCCACGGATCGCTGCGACTCCTGGCCGAACCACGCGTGTTCGCCCAGTTCCTGCGAACGCTGCATCGGCATGACTGGGTGGTCTACGCCAAGAAGCCCTTCGGCGGTCCCGAGCATGTGCTCCGGTATCTCGCGCAGTATACGCACCGCGTGGCCATTTCCAATCACCGGCTGGTGAACTTCGAGGACGGCAAGGTCGCCTTCCGCTGGAGGGACTATGCCCACGGCGACAAGAAGCGCAAGATGACGCTCACCGCCCACGAGTTCATCCGGCGGTTTCTGCTGCACGTGCTGCCGCGCGGGTTCGTGCGCATCCGCCATTTCGGCTGGATGGCGAACCGTTGCCGCCGCCGCTTGGCCGCCTTGTGCCGCTGGCTGCTGCAAGCGGACCCGCTGCCGACAACGTCTCCGCCGACTCCATCGCGAACCTGTCCGCGCTGCGGCGGTGCCGTCATCGTGGAGGAAAAGTTCACGCCCCAGCAGTTGTGGCGCCTTGCGCAGCAGCGAAAGTATGTGGAGGACTCCTCTTGAGTTAACCCACCTCCTGGCCAAACACGCAGGCCCTGCGGCCCGGACGCTCGACGTGTGTCCGGCCATTCGCCTGCGGGCGCGACGCACGCCTCCAGCAGCGGCGCCGGTCAAATACCTGGCCGCTACCGGCCTCGCTTCCAGCCGCCGGGCTCGTCCTCAGGCACGCCAATATACCCCCCGGCAGTACCAAAGTGCCAAACATCAGCCATATCTGTCGCTGCCGCGTCCGCCGCAACCGCGAGCGGCTCACTTCAAACGGCTCTATCGAAAGTGACGCGGCGGTCTCCCCTCGCTCACCCCCGAATCCTATCTCGCCGCGTCACTTCCGATAGAGGGCTAACGTTTACCAGCCGTTCACTCCCGGTCGCTAATCGTGTTCACCGCAATCGGAAGTCGATTGAAACGAAGCAGCGCACCGCAACGGGCCTGCCATTGCGCTTTCCAGGGGAAAAGCGCCACTGCTGCCGCACCGCCTCAATGGCTTGGTGATCAAGCCCTGGATCGAGACTCCTCACAACGGTGACGTTATGCGCGCGACCATCAGGGAATACGATCATTGCCAAAACCACTACTCCCTCCTTGCGAGCGTTTCGAGCCGAGTCGGTATACGGAGGAGAGACGTGTCGAACGACCTTTGGCGGCGTCACGCCATTGTCGTTGGCGTTGTATATGGTCTGAGCAGTAGGCGAGGAGATGGCCGGGCACACCAGC
>JBEKGJ010000113.1:0-3683 GCA_050012855.1 Verrucomicrobiota bacterium
GGTTCGCCCGCAGCCCGTCAAGGCTCAAGTTTCCGTGCCACAGGCTGCCACAAAATGCCATGGGATATGCGGAAATAATCTTCGTAAGCCATTGGCTTGCGAGAAACGGGTTTGATTTACAGTGAGTTGCGTTTGGCCACTTCGCTACTCCACCGACGCAAAAGAAGCGGTTTAGTTCACGCCGCACCCCTCAAAGCGCAAGGACTTTTTGCGGCCCGCGGCCGCCGCCGCGCGGCGGCTGCAATTGAAGATCCAAGAAGCAAGATGGAAGACCAGAGGGACGGCGCACTGCTGATCTTGCGTCTTCGTTCTTCCTTTTTGAATCGCCGGCGGCCGCGCCCCACCCGCCTCCGCGGCCGTGCCGGACCCGCCCAGCCTTGGACAGTCTAAGGAAAGTGCTTGCTTTCTGCCTTAGACGCTCTAAGTAACGGCCGTGACACAAAAATCAGACCTCCTGCAGGGCACGCTCGATATGTTGGTCCTCCGGATCCTCAGCCGGGGCGAACTTCACGGTTGGGGCATCACGCTCAAGCTCGAACAACTTTCCAAGCGCGCGCTCCAGGTGGATGAAGGCTCCCTTTACCCGTCGCTCTACCGCATGGAAGACAAGGGCTGGATCGAGGCCGAGTGGAAGATGACCGAGAACAACCGTCGCGCGAAGTATTACATGCTCACGCGCGCGGGCCGCAAACAGCTCGAGACCGAGCAGGAGAACTGGGACCGCATGTCGGCCATCATCGCGCAGGTGATGCACCCGACCTGATCAGGTAATCTTCAGCCGGGATTCGCCATGACGCGCCTCCGCCGTATCGCCCGCCGCCTGCGCCACCTGTTTCGCCGCCAGCAGACGGAGGCCGAGATGGCCGAGGAGATGCGTTTCCACTTCGACCAGCGCACCGCGGACTATGCCGCCGATGGCCTGCCTGACGAGGAGGCGCGCTTCGCCGCACAGAGGAAATTTGGCAACGTGGGCAGCCTCCAAGAACGCGCGCGGGAAACATGGGGCTGGGGCTGGCTGGAACGCGCGCTCAAGGATTTCCGTCTCGCGCTGCGCCAGCTGGTCAGGTCCCCGGGGTTCACACTCCTGGCCATCCTCACGCTCGCCCTCGGCATCGGCGCCAACACCGCGATGTTCAGCGTACTCAATGGGGTGCTGCTGAAACCGCTACCCTACCCCGACCTCGCGCATCTGGACGGCATCTACCGCACTACCGCCCAAAGCCCTGCGGGCAGTGTCTCGCCCGCCGACTTCCGCGACCTGCAGAGGGAGATGGGCGGCTACGGCGAGATCGCCGCCTACGCGTATGCGAACATGAGTCTGTCCGAGCCCGGCCAGCCTGCCGAGATGCCCCGCTCGCTCCTCGTCACCCCGAATCTCTTTTCCACGCTCGGAACCCGGTTGCAACTCGGGCGCGATTTCCAGCCCCGGGAAGGTGTGGCGGGCAACGACCGGGTCCTCATCCTCAGCCAACGCTACTGGCAAAACCGCTTCGGTGGCCGGGCCGACATCATCGGTCGCACCGTGCGCGTGAATGGCGAACCCCGCGAGATCGTGGGCGTGCTTCCCGCCTCGTTCAACGACTGGCGCCACTTGGGTTGGGTCGATCTCTTCCAGCCCCTGGCCTTCGACAACGGGCAATCCGTCGATCGCAGCGCCACGATGCTCCAACTCATCGGCCGGCGCTCCGGCACCATCTCGCGCGCCGAGGCCGAGGGCTTCATCGCCAACTTCGGGGCGCGCCTCGCGACCGACTTTCCCGAAGCCAACGCCGGGAGCACCTGGCGCACCGTTCCGCTCAACGACGGCGTGGTGGGGGGGGCCCCCACGCTGACGCTGTCCATGCTCGTCGGTCTCTCCGGTTTCGTGCTGCTCATCGCCTGCTCGAACCTGGCGAATCTGCTCCTCGCCCGCACGATGGCCCGCGCCAAGGAGTTCGCCGTGCGCTCCGCCCTGGGCGCCTCGCGCACCCAGGTGCTGCGCCCCCTGATCGCGGAGTCGCTGGCGCTGGCGCTCGCCGGCGGCGGCGGCGCCGTCCTCGTCGCGGTCTGGGTCGGCGACTGGCTCGCCGCTCGCTCCACCGCGGACAACGGCGAACAGGTCATCCTCGCCCTCGACGGGCGGGTGCTCGGCTGGGCGCTGGCCGCCGCGCTCTTCACGGCGCTCGCCTTCGGCCTCGCCCCGGCGCTCTTCGCCCTGCGGCTCAACCTGAACGACACGCTGAAGAGCGGCGCGCGCGGCACGACGGGTGGCCGCGGTCACCAACGCTTTCGCCACCTGCTCATCGTCGGTCAGTTTGCCCTCGCCATGGTTTTGCTCGCGGGCGCCGCGCTCTTTATCCGCGGACTCGATGATTTGAATCGCCGCCGTTCCGGCTGGGAGTCGGCGCACCTCGTGACCGGAACGGTCATCCTCCCCGCCGCCGGTTATCCCAACGCTGACCGGATTACCGCCTTCCACCGTCTCACCGTGGACCGACTGGAAGCCCTGCCCGGGGTCGCCTCCGCCAGCATCTCCTCCTTCACGCCCTTCTTCGCCTGGTATGACTCCCGCAAATATGTCGTCGGGGGCCGCGAACCTCCCGCCCACGGGCATGAACCCGCCGCGGTCGTGAACAACGTCAGCCCCCGTTATTTCGAGACTGTCGGCACCCGCGTGCTCGCCAGCCGCGCCTTCAACGAGCGCGATGCTCTGGCCGCGCCGAAGGTTTTCATCATCAGCCAAACCATGGCCTCGGCTCTATTCGGCCATGAAAATCCCCTCGGTCATCGTCTGGCCCAAGCCGGAGGTGAGAACCTGCAATGGGGGGAGATTGTCGGCGTCGCGGCCGACGTGAAATCGATTCAGCCGGACCCGGGTCCGGTCACCTATCAACTCTACCAACCCATGGCGCAGGAGCCCCGGGCCCGCAACGAGATCGCCGTGCGCACCGTCGGCGTCGCGTCGTCCGCGCTGATCGACGCCATTCGCACGACGATGACGGATCTCGATCCGGACCTGGCCGTGCGCAAACTCCAGCCGGCCGACGCCTCCATTGATGGCGCCAACTTCCAGATGGGCGTTCTCCGGGATTTGCTCTCCTCCTTTGCGGTGCTCGGGCTCGGCCTGGCCTCTCTCGGCCTCTACGGCGTCATCGCCCGCACGATGGCCCAGCGCACCGGCGAATTCGCCATCCGGCTTGCCTTGGGCGCGAGCGTCCGGGACATCACCCGCATCGTCCTGACCTCCGGGGTGAAACTCGCCCTCACCGGTGCCGCGTTCGGCCTGCTCGGCGCGCTGGGCGTATCCCGCCTCCTCGCCGCCAGCTTTCCCGCCATGCGCCTCAACAGTCCGGCCGTGTTGGTCGGCACCGCGCTCCTGCTCATCGTGGTCGCGCTGCTCGCCAGCTGGCTGCCCGCCCGCCGCGCCGCTCGCATTAATCCGATCGAAGCTCTCCGCGCCGAGTAAACTAACCTTACACGATAAAAGACCAGTGGGCCGGCGCACCTGCAGATCTTGCGTCTTCGATCTTCCTTCTTGAATCGGCGGCCGCCCGCTGGCCGCCCTACCGCGCCGCGGCGGCGGCGTTGATCAGTTCCAGGAACGAGCGCGCCTCGAGCGAGGCGCCCCCGATGAGGCCGCCGTCAATGTCCTTCTGCGCGAGCAGATCGGGCGCGTTGGCCGGTTTCATCGAACCGCCGTAAAG
>JBEKGJ010000114.1:0-3629 GCA_050012855.1 Verrucomicrobiota bacterium
TGCGGACGTTCGTCTTCGCCCCCCTGCCGGAGGAAGTGGACCCCGAGACCTCGATGGCTTTCACCATCAGTCCGTGGCGTTACGTCTCAACGCAACCGACTCACAACCCAGGCAAATTCGACCTCTGGATCGAGGTCAGTGTGAACGACCGAAAACTCGTGGTGGGCAACTGGAAGGCCGCCGAGTAGGGCGGTCGTTTGTTCGGCTCAACCAGCGGAATGGTCACGGTTGTTTCGCGTCCCCTTGCCGGACCCACGCTTCGTTGAAGTGGGCGTGTTTGATCGCCTTGGCCGCGGGATCGCCATCCACATCCTTGGGCAGGCGCCGACGGTTGAGGTGGTAGCTGTAGCTGGCGTGGAGCGTGCCGTCCCGCGCCTGCATGATGGACGGATAATGATAGGAGCCTGCCTCCGGTCCCGGCGCGTCATACTCGAGGTGTCGCTTCCATTTCCACGTCCGGCCTTCGTCCCCGGAGATTTGGACGGCGAGGCTGTGACGGCCCTGTTCGGTGTCGTTGCCCACGAGCGCCCAATGCCCGTTGCGCAGGGCAATCACTTCCGCGCCGGAGCCCGGGTTCGGCAGGTCGCTGTCCGTCACCGGTGACCAGGTTTCGCCGCGGTCACGGGACTCGCTCTGCATCAGGCGCTGGGGCGGCGGGCCGTTGTCGCGCATCAGCGTGTAGAGCAAACCGTCCCGGCGCCGCACGATGCTTGGCTGGATGTTGCCGCCGCCGATCAGCGGCGCGCTCGTGTGCCAGGTTGCGCCCCAGTCGTCGGTGATCGCCATGAGCGAGCAGGAGTAGCCGTCGTGGTAGAGCGGCACAATGAGCCGCCGGCCGTCGAGCAGGACCGGATGCGCGCGGGTCATCCAACCGAGCCGGTTGTAGAGCTTGTCGCCGGCGTGCTGTCGCATCGCGTCGAGATAATCCTGCGCTTCCTTGCGCGCCCTGGCGGACAGGTGAAGCCCGGCGACGGCGGTTTCCATTCCCGGCAGCGCCCCGCGGATGCCGGCGGTAAACTCGGGACCCGGCTTCACATGCAGGACATCGGAGAATTCCCAGCGTGGCGGGCCGTCGCGATGGTAGTCAGAGGCGATCCGGTATTTCTGCAGCGCGCTCTCCCAGGTGTTGGCGAGGATCGTGGTGTAGAACAGCCACAGCCGTCCGCGCGGGTCCACGAGCAGGCAGGGATTGCCATCAGGGAGCCCGGTGGTGTCCGCCATCGTAAACCGCGGACTCCACATGCGGCGGCCGGGGCGAAGCCGTGCGCCTTCGATCTTCACGTCGTCCGCGGTCCGCTCGCCGGAACCGTGGAACCAGCAAACCAGCAGGTCGCCCGTTGGCGTTTCGACGATGCACGAAGCGTGGTTGTGCCAGACCTCGAGCGGAAAAATGAGTTCGGCTTCCAGGAAGGGCCGGGCCGCTTCGTCGCTGCCGGCGAGCGCTGCCGCCGCGAGGAAGAAGCAGGCCAGCAGCGACGCAGTCGCAAACCAAAGCCCGCCGATCACTTGTTTTCGCCCGTGGGTGAATCCAGATTGCGCAGCGTGGTTCATAGGGTGGGCGGCCGCCCGCCGTGATGATCAGTCGAACATCTTCCCCGGATTCAGAATGCCCGCGGGATCCAGCACCCGCCGCAGCGCGCGCATGACGCGCATGGCCGGGTCGCCGGCGAAGTGTGGCAGAATCCCTTTCTTCGCGATGCCGACGCCGTGTTCGCCGGTGATCGTGCCGCCGAGCCGGATCGTCTCCGTGAAAATCTCCTGGAACGCCAGCTCGACGCGGTGCATCTCCTCCGTGTTTCGCTCGTCGGTCAGGAACGTCGGATGCAAGTTCCCGTCGCCCATGTGCCCGAACGTGCCGACGCGGAGGTTGTATTTCTTCGCGGTTGCCGCCACGAACCGGATCATGGTTGCCAGCTCGCTGCGCGGGACGGTCGCGTCCTCGAGGATGGTGGTGGGGGCGACGCGGGCGAGCGCCGAAAACGCGGAGCGGCGGGCGCTGGCCAGCCGCGTGGCCTCCTCCTCGGTGGCCGCCACGCGCACTTCCGTGCTGCCGTTCTTACGGGCGATTTCCGCCATCTGCGCGGCTTCCGCCTCGATGACCGCCGGATGCCCGTCCGTCTCCATGAGCAGGAGCGCCTCGCAGTCGAGCGGCAGGCCGATCTGTGCAAACTCCTCGACGCACCGGATCGTCGTGCGATCAAGAAACTCGAGCGTGCAGGGAATGATCTGGGCCGCGATGATGTCCGACACCGTCTGGGCCGCCTGGTCCATCTGCGCGAACGTCGCGACCAGTGTTTTCTTCGCCGCCGGCTTGGGAATCAGCTTGAGCAGCACCCGGGTGATCACCCCCAGTGTGCCTTCCGACCCGATGAACAGGTCGCGCAGCGAATAGCCGGCAACGTCCTTCACACACTTGTTGCCGGTCCAAACGATGTCCCCGTCCGGCAGCACCACCTCGAGACCCATGACATAATTCCGCGTGACGCCATATTTCAAGCCGCGCAGGCCGCCCGAGTTTTCCGCCACGTTGCCGCCGATGGTGGAAATCTTCATCGAACCGGGATCGGGCGGGTAAAACAATCCCGCCGCCGCGGCCGCGTCCGCCACGGCCTGCGTGGTCGCCCCGGCTTCGGCCAGCAGGGTCAGGTTCGCGCGGTCGAGTTCGAGGATGCGGTCCATCTTCGCCAGGCAGAGCACGAGGCAATCCGCGGTGGGCAGACTCCCACCGCTCAGACCGGTGCCGGAGCCGCGCGTGACGACGGCCGTTCGCGTTTCCGCGGCCAGTTTCAGGATGCCTGCGACCTGGGGCGTCGTGGTGGCCATAAGGACGGCCCCGGGCATCTGTCGCAGCGCGGCGGTGCCGTCGAAGGAATAGGGGATCAGATCCTCGGCGGCGGTGAGGACGTTGTCGGGGCCGAGCAGGTTCCGCAGGCGGGCGAGCAACGTGGGCGGCAGTGGCATAAGCTCAGATCACGATGGGCTGCGTCCCGGTGCGGGTCAAGCTCGCGGTCTTCCAGCGAGTCGAGCCCCAATGGCCCTTGCCGCGGACCACTTCCGGATTCAACCCGCAGCCAGGCAACCGGGATTTACGTCCGGACAACCGCCGGGCGCAGTCGGGCAATCGCCAGTTACTTCGGCGCAATCGCCTCCGACATTCAAGCAATCGGCATTTTCATCCGTGCAATCGCCGCCGACAGCCCGGTAATTGGCGTCAACGGGTCAGAAATCGCCCCACGCGGTCAGGAAATCGCCGCCGACGTTCCAGCAATGCCCGCAAACACCCAGGAAATCGGCATCCACAACTGCCGCAATCCTCTCCGCAGTTGCAAACTCGATGCAACCACCTCGTTTACAAGCGTTTTCGCCATATCCGTCCCAAACGACATTCCAATTCGGAAAGGCCAACTGTCTTGCTCGCCAAAGGGGCTGCCGACAAGCCGCCAACCGAAAGCCGATGGGAACGACGGGAAACCCGCTCGATTGCTGCAATGCATCCAACAGTGGTAAGCGGTAAAGCGGGGACCGTCTGGTGCGCGGCGAGCCGGCGTGGTAAACGCCGGGGTAATGAACACATCCAAGGCTCCTCGCCGTCGCCAGCGCACCGTGGCGGCCGAACGCGCTCAGATTCT
>JBEKGJ010000115.1:0-3454 GCA_050012855.1 Verrucomicrobiota bacterium
AAGGCGCTCAGCACCGCAACCGTGAAGGTCTCGTCCTGGGCGTTGCGGTATTCCAGCGCCCCGGCCAACGCGGGCGTGTGCGGGAATTGCCGCCCCGTCAGGAAGCGGTTCAGGTCCAGTTCCGGGTTCGTGCCTGCCTCGAGCCGGTGGAACCATTTTAAAATCAGCCGCTCGCCATAGATAATGAACGCGTTGTGGTGCCCGGTTGGGCGGGCTGACGGCTCCAAGGCCTCCGCACCCTGGCGGCGCAGTTGGAGCAGCAGGGCGGCGGGCGTCGCGGTGAGCTCGCTCCGCCGGCCAGCCACGGCGCGGCGGCGCCAGAAAAGCCCCAGGAGCGCCCGACAGAAAGCCGGGCTTGCCAGCGCCTCGTGGAGAACCCCGGTTTGATTCGCGCGTTGCCGAACCAGTCGCGCCAGGACCAGGCCAGGCCAGCGGCCGGCCACGGCCTGGGCCTCTTCCCCGAACACCGCGGCCAGTGGCAGCACGTAGCGCTCCGGCTCGCCCTGGGAGTAGTCGACCTGCAGGAAGGCCAGAGCGGCCATCCCGCCGTCCAACCCGACCGGAATCAGGTCCTGAAGATGCGTGGCATGGATCGCTTTGCCCCGGCCGCCGAACCACGGTTGCAGCCGAAGCCAGTCCTGCAGCGCGCGCTCCAGCGGCGCCCGATTGCGTTCGTGAAAAACCTCCTGCCAGTCTTCCTGGACGTTGAGCACCGCCTGGGTCTCGGCCTCGGCAGGCGAGGCGGCAGGTTCCGACCGCGCCGGCCCTTTGGCTTCCAGGGAAAACAGGAAAAACGCGTGCGGGCCCAGCGTGAAAAAATAGGGCCGGTCGCCGATCGCTGGGAATTCCTTGCGGCCGAATAGTTCCACCGGCGTGAGAGATTGGAAGGAGGAAAGGTCCAGCTCCGCCGGTTGCACGAACCGGGAAAGATTGGCCACCACGAGCAGGCGCTGGGCGGGCGTGCGCCGCACGAACGCGAGGACCGTGCGGTTTTCCGGGTGCAGGAATTCCAAGGTGCCCAGGCCGAAGGCGGGCCATCGCTTCTGCAGGGCGATGAGCCGCTTCATCCACCAGAGCAGCGAGTGCGGATTGCGCTCCTGCACCTCCACGTTGACCGCCTCGTAGTGATTTTCGGGGTCGAGGTTGATCGGCAGGTAGAGGCTTTGGGGGTTGGCGCGCGAAAAGCCGGCGTTCTTGTCCGCGCTCCATTGCATGGGCGTGCGCACCCCGTCGCGATCGCCAAGATAGACATTATCGCCCATCCCGATTTCGTCGCCGTAGTAAATCACCGGCGTGCCGGGCAGCGAAAAGAGCAGCCCGGTCAACAACTCGATGCGCCGGCGGTCGTTGCCCAGCAGCGGCGCCAGGCGGCGGCGGATGCCCAGGTTGAGCCGGGCCTGGTGGGCCCGCGCATAAATGCGATACATGTAATCGCGCTCCTCGTCGGTCACCATTTCCAGCGTCAGCTCGTCATGGTTGCGCAGAAACAGCGCCCATTGCGCGGTTTCGGGGATGGGCGGCGTCTGCTCCAAAATGTCCACAATGGGTATCCGGTCCTCCAGGCGCAGCGCCATGAACAAACGCGGCATCAGCGGAAAATGAAACGCCATCTGGCACTCGTCGCCGCGCCCGGCCCCAAAATACGCCACTGCGTCCTCCGGCCACTGGTTCGCCTCGGCCAGCAGCATCCGCCCGGCGAACCTTTCATCCACGTGTGCGCGCAGGCGTTTCAGAAACTCGTGGGTTTCCGCGAGATTCTCGCAGCTCGTGCCCTCCCGCTCGAACAGGTACGGCACGGCGTCCAACCGCAGCCCGTCCACGCCCAACGCCAGCCAGAAATCCATGACCCTCAACATTTCCTGTTGAACCGCGGGCTGATCGAAATTCAAGTCCGGCTGATGGGAATAGAAGCGATGCCAGTAGTACGCGTTGGCCACGCCGTCCCAGGTCCAATTCGAGGTCTCGGTATCCTTGAAAATCACGCGCGCGCCCCTGTATTTTTCGGCGGTGTCGCTCCACACGTAAAACTCGCGCCAGCGGCTCCCGGGCGCCGCGCGGCGGGCGCGTTGGAACCACGGATGCTGGTCCGACGTGTGGTTCAGCACCAGCTCGGTGATGACGCGCAGCCCGCGCCGGTGGGCTTCACGCAGGAAAACCTTGAAATCCGCCAGCGTGCCGTAATGCGGATGCACGCCGTAGTAATCGGCGATGTCGTAGCCGTCGTCCTTGAGCGGGGACGGGTAAAACGGCAGCACCCACAGCGCCGTCACGCCGAGGTCCCGCAAATAATCCAGCTTCAGCGTCAATCCGGGAAAATCCCCCGTGCCGTCGCCGTCGCTGTCGTAAAACGCGCGGACATGCACCTCGTAAATGACCCCGCGTTTGTACCACGGGGAATCCGCCGTCAATCCCGTCGCGCCTTGCTTGCCTTCCGTCATGCGCGCCTCCGCCTTCTCCGGGCGCCATGGCGCGCCGGCCGTCCCCCCGTGTTCCGGCGGCGCCGGCCTTGCGCGCTGACGAGCAACTTGACCCATCGGATGTGAATCATTCATCATCGTCCGCCTCTCAAAACTTCACGCTGTGCTCCCTCGTCCCGGCTGGCTGGCACAGTCTCACAGACCAGCAATGATTCTAATATATTCCACGACGGCAAAAAATAAAGCGTCGCGCCTTCCCTGGGCCGGGCGCAGGACCAGTGATAAAGTTCTCCGCAAACCATTGTAGGAGACGACGTAAGGAGTCTCTGCTCGTCTGGTGAAACTGGGGATGCTGGACGTTGGCCGCCGGAACCTGGGATGGCGGCTCTGGCGGAGCCTGCGCCTTGCGCGCATCTTCGACTCGCGAGGCTGCGTAGCGCAGGTTTCCACCTGCTGTATCGCCGACTTCCAGTCGGCAGGCTGTACCTGCTTGGGAGCATCTGCGGATTGGAAATCCGCGACACGGCAGGCTGGAAGCCTGCGCCACACCTTTCAGTTAGTGAAACCCTATGAAACAACCTGGTTAGGTGAACTATCCCTCGCGGGAATTCAAGCAGGGTCCGGAAGATGCGTGTAAGGTGCTGAGTGGAGCGGCCCCTGGCCTGCCACCGCAGCCAAACCGGGCTCCCGGTGAAGCTCACCGGCTCAGGATCGGCACCCGCCCCGGCGTACTCCGGCATCGGCAACCCCGGTCCCTTGCGCAGGAACGGGGACTAATCGGTCTCCTCCGGCTCACCGCGCCAGACAAAGCTGCCGTTTGAATGGGGCGCACGACAGAATTCTTCGGCTGCTCGGCCAGCGTCAGGCAGTCGTTGCGGGCAGCCTGAGCGTTGAGCCGCTCTTTCCAGAACTGATCCAGCCGGCGGCTGGAATGGATACAGCGTAAAGCCAGGATATTTTCCGCACCGGGTTTGCCCCAGAACATGCCCGATTGCTTGCAGCGGGAGCCGATGAGGGTCTTGCAGCCGGCCTCGATG
>JBEKGJ010000116.1:0-3159 GCA_050012855.1 Verrucomicrobiota bacterium
TTAGCCGTTCCTCCCGGCGTTCAACCGGAAACGACCTGGCCTATGTCGCACGTTTTCCCGAAGTGGTCCAACTCGCTCCCGCTGCAGATCATCATCTACCTGGCGGTCCTGGGCGGGACGGTCACGGTCGGGGTCACGTACTACTGCACGCCCAAATATCTCCGCGTCGGCTACGCCCCGGTGCAGCCCGTGCCCTACGACCACAGCCTGCACGCCGGGCAGCTCGGCCTCGACTGCCGTTATTGCCATAGCAATGTCGACCAGTCGGGCTTCGCCAACCTCCCGACCTCGCAGACGTGCATGAACTGCCACAAGCAGGTCAAGCCCCAGAGCCCGTTGCTGGCCGTCGTGCGCGCGAGCTATGAAAGCGGCGAACCGGTGCCGTGGGTGCAGGTGCACAAGGCGCCCGACTATGTTTACTTCAACCATGCGGCGCACGTGGACCGCGGGATCGGCTGCGTCGAGTGCCACGGCAAGATCAACGAGATGCCCGTGGTCTACCACGCCAAGTCGCTCAGCATGAAGTTCTGCCTCACCTGTCACCGCGACCCCGTCCAGTTCCTCCGCGCCCCGGCGGACGTCTACAACCTCGATGCGCCGACCCTCGTCGAGCAAGGGCGCGCCACCGACGCCGCCCGGTTCGTCCGCGACTGGAAGATCAAACCGCCGGAGAGCTGCTCCGGCTGCCACCGATGAAGCGCCAGTTTGCCCATCCCGCCCCCTCCGAACGCGAGCTGACCGGCCCGCGCTACTGGCGCAGCCTGGACGAGCTGGCCGCCACGCCCGCTTTCCGCGAATACCTCGAACGCGAGTTCCCCGCGGGCGCGGCGCAGCTTGGCGGCGTCGACCGCCGCCAGTTTTTCAAGCTCATGGCGGCCTCCTTCGCCCTCGGCGGCGTCGGTCTGGCCGGCTGCCGGCGGCCGGAAGCTTATGTGCTTCCGTATGGCAAGTCCGTGGAGGAGGTGAAGGACGGCCTGCCGCTGTACTTTGCCACGGCCATGCCGCTGCGGCGCGCGGCCATTCCGCTCGTCGCCGAGACCTATCAGGGCCGCCCTACCAAGCTCGAGGGCAATCCCTCCTACGCGCCCCACGGCGGTGTCAGCAGCCTCCTCGCGCAGGCCTCGGTGCTCGATCTCTACGATCCCGACCGCGCCACCATGCACCTGCAGAACGGCGCGGAGTTCTCTCCGGTCGCGGCGAACGACCTGCTCGATGCGATCAGCCGGAAGTATGCGGTCGGCCGTGGCGCCGGCCTGGCGTTTCTCGCCGAGGCGTCCAGCTCGCCCACGCGGGCGGCGCTCGTGGCCGGACTGAAGCGCAAACTTCCCGAGGCCATCTGGGCCGAGTATGAACCCATCGTCGATGAGCCGCCGGTGGAGGCCGCGCGGGCCGCTTTCGGCCGCGATCTCCAACCGGTCTACCGTTTCGCCCGGGCCCGGCGCATCCTCAGCCTCGATGGTGATTTTCTCCACACCGGACCCGCTGCCCTGGCCTATGCGCGCGGCTTCGCCCAGGGCCGCCGCGTCACCTCGAAGGACGAGGCCGACCGCATGAACCGCCTGTATGTGGCGGAGAGCGGACTCACGCTTACCGGCGCCATGGCCGATCATCGGCTGCGCATCGCCAGCAGCCACGTGCCGGCGCTCGCCGCGGCATTCGCCGGACGCATCCTCGGCACCGACGCCTATGCCGCGCTCACGCCGGGCCTCGACGTGAAGCCGGAATGGATCGCCGAGTGCGCCACCGATCTGCTCGCGCACAAGGGTGAAAGCCTGGTCGTGGCCGGCGCGCATCAGCCGGCTGCGACGCACGCGCTCGCCTACCTGATGAATGCGGCGCTCGGCAACATCGGCCGGACGATCGATTTCGTCGCCGCTGAGCCGTCCACCGCGGCGACCATCCAGCAGCTCGCCGCCGTCATCAAGACCGGTTCAGTCAAGACGCTCTTCATCCTCGGTGGCAACCCGGTCTACAACGCGCCGGCCGATGTCGACTGGCCGGCGCTGCAAAAAGCGGTGCCCGAGGTCATCCGGCACGGCTATTATGTTGACGAGACCTCCGCGGTCGCCGGCGTACACCTCGCCGCCACGCACTACCTCGAGTCGTGGGGTGACGCGCGGACGGCCGACGGCACCATTGTGCCAGTGCAGCCGATGATCCTCCCGTTGTTCGAGGGGATGAATGAACTCACCGTGCTGGCCCGGATCCTTGGTGATGCGGTTACCGATCCGTACACCCTCGTCTTCAATACCATCACCGGCCTGGCGGGCGGCGAGCCGGAGAAAACCTTCCGCCGCTTCCTGCACGACGGCCTGCTCGATGATACGGCCTGGCCGCCGGTCGGCGAACTCCAGCCGCGGGCCGAAGCCGCCGCCGCGATCCTCGCCGGTGCGTCCCGGATCCCCGCCGTGGGCGCGAAGGCCCTCGAGGTGCGTTTCGTCGCCGACTCCAAGACGGACGACGGCCGTTTTGCCAACAATGGCTGGCTGCAGGAGTGTCCCGATCCGATCACCCGCCTCACTTGGGACAACGCCATCCTCGTCTCGCCGCGTCTCGCGAAGGAGCTGGGCATCATTCCCCCCAGTTCGCCGTTGGAAATAGCGCGCGTGGAGGCCGCCGACTTCGAACTCGGCAAGGAGCAGGCCCAGGTTGGCGAGGTGAAGCTCGGCGGCCGGACCATCCGTGGGCCGCTGCACATCCAGCCGGGGCTTTCCAATTACACCATCATCGTGCCGCTCGGCTACGGGCGCACGCAGTCCGGCCGCGTGGGCACCGGCGCCGGATTCAACGCCTATGCACTACGCACGGGCGAGGCGATGCACATCGCCGTCGGCGCAACCATCGAGGTGGTCCCGGGCAGGCGGTACGCCCTCGCCAACACGCAGGAGCACTGGTCGATGGAAGGCCGCGACATCATCCGCGAGGCCAACGTCGAAGAATTCAAGGCGAACCCCGCGTTTGTCACCGCCCTCGGCCTGGAGCCGCACAGTCCGCCCTACGACGAGGCCAGCGCGCAGCTGCCGCTGGCCGAGAAGGCCACGGAGATTCCGCGCGGCAATTCGCTCTACACCACGCCGAAGTTCGACGGCCTGCACCAGTGGGGCATGTCGATCGACCTCAACACCTGCATCGGCTGCAACGCC
Organism: Verrucomicrobiota bacterium; assembly: GCA_050012855.1. Taxonomy (GTDB): domain Bacteria; phylum Verrucomicrobiota; class Verrucomicrobiia; order Limisphaerales; family J093; genus JAJXZJ01. The sequence goes on from JBEKGJ010000116.1 coordinate 3,144, forward strand.
TGCGTCATTGCCTGCC
>JBEKGJ010000117.1:0-2777 GCA_050012855.1 Verrucomicrobiota bacterium
CCCCAACGGCTGCAGAGCGAAGGGGTCGATCCGCGGGTGCCCTGGCTTTACAACTTCAAGCTCGACTTCCGCTTCAAATAGCCAAAGTGTCTAATCAACTGCCCCTCCGAGAAATCTGTTGAAACGCTGGGCTATTCTCGAATGTCCCTTCGGGACAAAGACCGCCGATCGGGGCGAGGGAATTTCCGAAAGGCATTGGGTTTAGACCCGGAGGATCGCCGACGCGGAGCGTCAACTGTAGCTTGCGGGATCGGGGAGCGCGAGCGGTTGCCGGAACCAGCGGGTGTGCGTGATCAGGACAATCAGGCCGACCATGAACCAGAGGCCGCCGGCGACTTTGGCGGGCGTGCCCAGACCCAACCAGATGACGGTGCACATCAGGAAGCCAGAAGCCGGCAGCGCCAGATCGGTGACGAAATTTCGTCGATGGCCCTCGACTCGCCGGACCCAGAATTGCCAGATGACAGCCAGGTTCACGCCCATGAAGCCGAGAAACGCGCCGAAGTTGAGCAACTCGGCCGTGAGTTCGTAGTCCAGGAACAGCGCGCCGCCGAACGCCAGCGCGCCGATGAGCCAGAGGTTGCGGTTGGGCGTGTTGCGCACCGGGTGCAGCGTGCCGAAGAAGCGGCGCGGAATGACGTTGTCGCGCCCCATGCCGAAGAGCAGCCGCGCCGCGCCGACCTGCGCCGTCAGCCCGGCGCCGATGTTCGCCAGCACCAGGAGGAGCACCATCGCTTGAAACAGCCCGGCGCCGCCGACCTTCCGCGTCACATCGATGAAGGCGGTCTCGACGTTGGCGAAACTGGCGTAGTCGGGCCACACGAGCTGGCCCAGATAAACCAGCAGCCCGCCGAAGACGCCCGTGAACACGCACACGACGACGGCCGAGAGCATCACGTTGCGGCGCGGATTGTGGACATCTTCTGCCAGCGTCGTGACCGCGTCGAAGCCCAGATACGTGAGTGCGGCAAACGACGTCGCGCCGGCCAGGTCGCGGAGGTTGAAGGTCGCCGGATTGTAGAAAGGCAGCGTGGAAAAGAGGCCCGGTGCGCCGTCGCGCGCGACGAGAAGACGAACCGCCAGCGCCACGTAGCTGATCAGCACCGCGAACATAAACACCAGCAACACTTGGTTGGCCCGCGCCGTGGAACGGATACCGCGCAGATTCAAGAACGTCATGATCCCGGCAAAAAACGCGACGCCGGCCGGATAGGGCAATGCCGGCATCAGCCGCTGCAAGGTCAGCGTGCCGTAGATGGTGCAGAACAAGGGGCTGATCACGTAATCGAGCGTCATCGCCCACCCGGCGACGAACCCGAGATACGGATGCAGTCCGCGGCCGACGTAGGTGTAGGCCGAGCCGGCCGAAGGATACAGCGCCGCCATCCGGCCGTAGCTGACCGCGGTCAGCACCATCGAGACCATCGCGGCCAGAATCGTGACGACCGCATGCCCGTGCGAGCGCACCTGCGCCAGGCCGAACACCGTCGCGGGCGCGCTGGGCGTCACCGCGACGATCCCGTAGAAGATCAGGTCCCAAACGGTGAGGACGCGCCGGAGCCGGGGCACGGCGGTGGGGCCGTCCTGGGGTGGCAACGGGGCGGCGGGCAGAGTGGTTTCTGGCATGGGGCAGCGGGTTCAATGATCGTTCTCGATTCCCCTCACTCCGCTACAGCTCGGCGTTGACGATGAAACCGGCGTCAACCAAGAGCGCCGCGCCCGTGATGTAGCTGGCATCGTCGCTCAACAGGAACGTGATCGGGCCGGCCAGCTCTTCGGGCTCGCCGATCCGGTGCAGGGCGATGCGGTCGTTGTAATATTTCTGGACCTCCGGCGCCGCATCGAGCAGCGGCGCGCTCATGTTGGTGCGGACCGCCCCCGGTTCCACGACGTTGACCCGGATGCCCTGGCCGCCGAGCACCGACCCCAGGGCTTTTCCGAGCATGCTGATCGCCCCCTTGGTCCCGCAATACGCAGTCTGCGTCGGAGCGCCGACGTGCGCCGAAATGGAACTCACGATGACGATCGCCCCGCCGTGGCCTTCCTTGATCATCTGTTTCGCGCCCTCGGTGCAGACGACCCACGTCCCGCGGAAATTTGTTTCCGACAGGCGATTGAAGTCCTCCAGAGTGATTTTATCCCATTCGATCAACGGATTGATCGCCGCGTTGGAGACCAGGTAGTCGAGCCGCCCGCCCCGGCGGGCAACTTCCTGCACCATGTTAATGACCTGCTCCGGGTCGCGCATATCGGCCACCACCGGAAACCCCTCGCCCCCCGCCTCCTTTATGCGCCGCAAGGTTTCCCGGGGGTCGCCCGTCGGCCGCTGGTTCACGCCCACGAGAGCGCCCTCCGCCGCGAGCCGCACCGCGGTGGCCTGTCCGATACCGTTAGTGGCGCCGGTGACCAGGGCTACTTTGCCGGCAAAACGCTTTTTCATTAGATGCGAAGAGGCAGCGATTCATGGGGGCGAGAGCGGATCTCGACTTCCGCGCGGCTTTCGCCCCGCTCGACCGCCGCCTTGAGTTGGGTTATCTCGGACATGGGCCGCACCGGCAATGCCGCAGGCTTTTCCAGAACGCTGACCGCGGCCTGGACTGATGGATGATGCACAGGACCGCAGCATGCCTCAAGCCTCAAATGGGAAGCTGGTGGGTCTGGGGCGCAATCGCGAGATGACGGTGAGTTTTTAGGTCGCCGGAAGATTTTTTCATTTTTTGCGGGACTTCCTTTCGCCTGTTTGGTAACACCCTGGCATGCAAACGAAAGTGGCTTGT
>JBEKGJ010000118.1:0-2723 GCA_050012855.1 Verrucomicrobiota bacterium
GAATGAGTTGTTGGAGGATGAGTGAGATCATAAACCGCGATGGCAATCGTTCGCGGCCGGATGCCTAGCAGAGCAACGCCGTTTTGTCGTCACCGAAAACAGGGCGCGCAGGAGTGGCAAACCGGCCTGCGCGCTTGCCGTCCGCCCCATCGGTGCATAGGTTCCGGCCGACCGCCTTATGACGGCCACCAACCTTCACTTGCGCGCTTCTCCTCCATTCCTGCATCGCCTCCTGGCCGCAGGCGGCGTGGCGCTGGTGCTGCTGCTCAGCGTTCTGGCCGCCAGTCCCGGGTTGCATGCCTGGTTGCACAGCAATGCCGGCGAAACGGACCACGAGTGCGTCATTACCCTCTACCAGCATGGCGTGGTCGCCGCGGCGGCCGAAGTTGTGCTGGTGGTGGTGGCGCGGGTCTTGCTGGCGCGGGTTCCGCAGGCACCGGCGGAGCTGCGCCTCTCCCCGCCCCGCTACTGGTTGTACCCCGGACGCGCCCCTCCGGCGTGCTGAGTTGACCACTGTTTCGCGGCGGACGCATGCGTGCGTCCGCCGCCTGCCCATCGGACCAATGGCGGTATCCGCCGGTCCGGGTCATCCCGTGTTCAATTCAACTCAGCCGCATCATGTCTCCCCGTCTTCTTCTGCCATTTATATTCTTCACCGCCGCGGCCTTCGCCGCCGACGACAATTCCAACGACAATCCGGTCAACCAGACCCCGGTGGCTCTCGACCCGTTCGTCGTCATCACCGGTCAGCTCGACAAAGCCCGCGAAGACATCGTGCCGAGCCTCGGGGCCACCGTTTATCAAATCGACAAGCTCCAGATCGACACCCAAGTCATCGGCGCGAACGCCAATTTCAGCGGCGTGCTGCTGCACGCCCCCGGCGTGGCGCAGGATTCCTTCGGGCAGGTCCACCTGCGCGGCGAACACGCCAACCTTCAATATCGCATCAACGAAGTAACGCTGCCTGAGGGGATCAGCGGCTTTAGCCAGGAACTGGACACGCGCTTCATCGACACGGTGAATGTGCTCACCGGTTCGCTGCCGGCGCAATACGGCTATCGCACGGCCGGCGTGGTGGACATCCACACCCGGAACGGCGCATCAGCACAGGCGGGCGATGTCTCCCTCTATGGCGGCAGCTTCGACACCCTGCGCGCCAGCGTGGAAGCGACCGGATCGATGGACAAGCTCCAAGCCTACGTCACCGCCAGCGACAGCACCAGCGGCATCGGCATTGAGAATCCCACCGCCAGTCGCGATCCGCTGCATGACCGCTCAGACCAGTTCAAGGCGTTTGGCTATTTCTCCGATGTCATCGATTCCACCAGCCGCCTCAACCTCATGATCAGCGGCTCCTCCTCCCGCTTTCAGATTCCCAACAATCCCGGACAGGAGGCGGCCTTCACGCTGGCCGGCGTCAGCAGTTTCGATTCCGCCAGCCTCGACGAAAACCAGCGCGAAGAAAACGACTACGCCATCCTTTCCTACCAGAGGACCGTGGATGGTTTCAGCGCGCAGCTCTCCGCTTTCGCCCGCTACAGCCTCGTGCAGTTCACGCCCGATCACGCCGGCGACCTCATTTTCAACGGGGTGGCCAGCGCCGTGCATCGCGACCAGGCCGGCGGCGGCTTCGAGGCCGATCTCAAGTGGTCCGCCGCCGCGACGCACACCGTGCGCGGCGGCCTGCTCCTCACGGGCATCAACGCCGGCACGCGCACCACCACGTCGGTCTTTCCGGCTGACGCCAACGGCGACCAAACCTCCACCACGCCCTTCGACCTTCCCGACAGCCAGCGCAAGCTCGGCTGGCTCTATGGCGCCTACCTGCAGGACGAGTGGAAGCCCGCTGCCGGGTTAACGATCAACTACGGGGCGCGCGCCGATCTCTCGCGCGCCTATGTCACCGAAGGCCAGCTCAGCCCGCGCGTGAATCTCGTCTACCAGTTGACCGACGCCACCAGCATGCATGCCGGCTACGCCCGTTATTTCACGCCGCCGCCGCTCGAGCTCGTACAGACGTCAAGCATCAACAAGTTCAACGGCACGACCAATGCGCCGGAGGTCGACGTCAGCTCGCCGGTGCGCTCCGAGCGCGCCCATTATTTCGACGCCGGCCTCTCGCACCAGTTCACGTCTTCCTTCACCGCCACGCTCGACGGCTACTACAAGCGCGCCGCCAACCAGCTCGACGAAGGCCAGTTCGGCCAGGCGCTCATCTACTCGCCGTTCAACTACCGCCGCGGACGGGTCGACGGCGTCGAACTGACCACCAACTACACGCAGGACGGATTCTCCGCGTACGCCAATCTCGCCCTCAGCCGCGCCACCGGCCGGGAAATCGTTTCGGGCGAGTTCCAGTTCAGCCCGGATGAACTGGCCTACATTGCCACGCACGACGTCTTCCTCGACCACGACCAGACGGTGAGCGTGTCCACCGGCGGCTCCTACCGGTTTGGCGGCACAGTGATCTACGCCGACCTGCTCTACGGCAGCGGCCTGCGCCGCGGTTTCGCCAACACCGAACACCTGCCCGCCTACCATCCGCTCAACCTCGGCGCGCAACACACCTTCAAACTCGGCGGCCGGCGGGTACTCATCGCCCGCCTCGACGTGGTGAACGTCTTCGACGAAATCTACGAACTGCGCGACGGCTCCGGCATCGGCGTGGGCGCCCCGCAATTCGGCCAGCGCCGCGGCTGCTACGGCGGCCTCACCCTGGCCTT